>JAQXJX010000001.1 GCA_029009155.1 Mycoplasmataceae bacterium
TTGTGTTTAATTGACATATCTAAGTAATATTTTAAGATATGGCGGTAGTTTTTTGTTTTCTTGTTTATAAATCAAGTAAAATGCTTACCGGTTAGATTAAAAATTCTTTCTTTTGTGTTATTTCAAAAATTGTCTTTTTGAGTTGCATCAATTCAACCTTTTGCTAATTCAAACTCATAAAGTTGCTCTATTGTTCAATCTTTTTCTAGATTTTTAATAGTGTATGCCACTTTTCATGGCTTATGTCATTGACCCATTTTATACCTCCTAAAGTGGCGTAAAATAGGTTTTCTAGTCTACTAAATAAAAAAAGATAATGCAAAATGCATTATCCTTCTTTTATGGTGCCGACTATCGGAATCGAACCAACAACCTACTGATTACAAGTCAGTTGCTCTGCCAAATTGAGCTAAGTCGGCTTTTGTTTTAGGTAGTTACTATTATATACTAAAAGTTAAAAATAGCAAAATTATTTCATAAAATTTTAAATTATTATTTGTAATTTACCTATTTAAAGGCATATTTTATTAATAAAAATATGTAATAAATCTAATATATAATATTCATAATGATAAATAATATTCTCGTTTCAATTTTAATACCGTGTTATAATGGTGAAAAATATCTCGATCGTTCTATCAAATCTGCATTAAATCAGACATATAAGAATATAGAGATAGTTATTGGTAATGATGGTAGTACAGATAAATCACTTGAAATTATTCAAAAATATCAAAAGCAATATCCTAATATAATCAGAATTATTAATTCTGATAATCACGGACTTGCATGGCAAAGAAACAATTTAATAGAAAATTCAAAAGGTGATTATTTTACTTTTTTAGATACTGATGATTTTCTAACACCGAAAGCTATTAAAAAGTTAACTAAACCAATTTTCAAAAATCAAACAGAATATAATTTAATTGCTGGAAAAATTTGATGAGAAGGTGAATCTAAAAACGGAAAAAGGTCTTGAAGATTTCCTTTTGTAATCAATACAAGTTTTCATGGTGTTAAAAATAATAATATTAAGTTCTTTATTAGAAATTGTGCTACATTATGTCATGCACTATTATTCAATAAAACATGATATAAATCACTAAACATCCAATTCCCAATTGTGAGGATTTTTGAAGATACCACAACTATACCATACATTGTTTTAAAAGCTAAGAGTTTTAAGGCAGTACCTTCATGTTGTTATAACTATGTGAGAAGGAACAATAGTTTATCAAGTTTTAGGACTTTTTCTTATGAACAAGTTGATGCTTTACTTTGAGCAGTTCAGTATTTACTTAAGTTATTTGTTAAAGAAAATATGTTTTTTAACAAAAAATACAATAAGGCAATTAGAGCATGATTTTGTCGAGTTGCATATTTATTAAATCAATTAGAAATAAATGCAAGTAAATCTAATATTGATCAAGAAAAAAGAAAGCTTATTTTTTTACACCACAAAATGTATTTAATTTACTTAATTTATAAAAAGTATCATATGCATTTCTATTTTTGAGGATCTTGATGACAAATTGCCACTTTTTTCTTTATCCACAAAGGATATAAAAAAATATTAAAGTTTTTTAAAAGCCATAAAAAGGGATAATTAAAATGAACAATAAAGTTAATGATTCAAGTATTCTAGTATCAATATTAATTACCAACTATAATGGTGAAAAATTTATTGATAAGTCATTAGAATCAGTTGTTAATCAAACATATAAAAATATTGAAATCATAGTTGGTGATGATGCTAGTACTGATGGATCAGTTACTTTAATTAAACGTTGACAAAAAATTGATCCAAGAATCAAAATTCTTGTTAATAAAGAAAATAAAGGAATAGGTTATCAAAGAAATAATCTAATTGCTAATGCAACAGGTCAATACTTTTGTTTTTTAGATGGTGATGATTTTTATAACCCTCGTGCTGTTGAATCATTGATTAGACCCGTTTATAAAAAAAGACATGATATTGATATCATTTCTGGTAAAGTCTGGTGGCAAGGAATAACAGAAGAAAAACAAATAGTTAAGTGAAAAATGCCATTTTTTGTTAATACTTGAATGTTTAGAACAAAAAATGATGCCATTAAATATATAAGAAGAAATTTAGGAATAGTATTCCATGGTGTACTTTTTAATAAAAAATACTATGATTCACTTAACTATAAATTTGATGAACATCATATTTTTGAAGATATTGGATCAATGATCTATATTTTCTTAAAAGCTAAAACATTTTACCCAGTAAATTATGTGTGTTATAACTATGTAAGAAGAAAAAATAGTTTATCAAATTTTAAGACTATGAATTTTAAACAAATTCATGATGCATTATGACAATTTGATAACATTTTAAAAATTCTAAATAAAGAAAAAATGCTATATAAGAAAAAATACATGAAAGCTATTATGTCTTGATTTTGTGGTATTGGCTTTCTTATTCTTCAGCTTGAAGGACATGCTAAAAAAATCAATTCAGAAAATCTACATGATGTTAAATTAATTTTTTCTCGTTATAAATATCAATTCTTATATTTGATATTTATCAAATATCGTCTTGATATTGAATATCGTTGTTCTTGATGAAAATTTATCATCAAAATCTTTATGAAAATTGGCTTTATGCATGAAATGAAGGCTATTAACAATGTAAGAAAAAAATAGATTAGGTTTTAATTCACCTAATCTATTTTTAATTACAATTCAAGTAAGAAATCTTTTTGATCACTAGAGAAAATACTGAATCTTGGTTGGAATTCTTTTGGATGGAATGGTCTATTTTGTTCTATTCCACCTCAATAAATTCCTAATACATTAAAATCTTTATCAATTAACATACTACCAGAAGCACCACCAGTCAAACTAAAGGCTGAATCATCAACAAATGGAGCATAATAATTTCATGATTGATCAGAAAGTTGGCCTATGATTTTAGCTTCTTCACTACCATCAACACAATTATGGCTAGCATTCCGATCTATATTAACCTGAGGAATGCGTTCATAGCAGAATTTAGTATTACGTTTAAATTCACTAGTAACAGCTGGAAATCCTGCACAAAAGCAATCTTCTATTGTTTTATCATCATCTGATAGTGTTTTTTTAAAATGGTTAATACATTTTTGTTCTTCATTGTACTTATTTAAATTATCTATTTTAGTTTTTATTGCACTACCTTCACCAAACTTATCAATTACTGGTTGTAAATTAGCTTTTAAAACAACAAAGTCAATGCTATTATCTCTTGAATTAGAATCATAAGTAAAATATTCTTTTACTAATTCTATTTCATCAACTTTAGCTCGATAATGATTATCTTGAGCACTATATTCACCTTGATAATAATCAGATAAATAAAAAGATGCATTTGCTGATAATTTAGTCATAGTCGTGCTAATTACATGGTAATTAGTTGCCATATAATATCAATAGTCACCTACTAAATTTTCATCATTAACTTTTGATAAAATTCATGTAGTTCCTCATGCAAAATAACGTTTACTATCAATAGTAGAAGTATATTCAGTAAGTAATGAAAATGATCGATTGTAAATGTATTGAATGTGTTCATCATCAAAACTTGCTGGAGGGTATGAGCAAGTACTACAACTTGTTGCAAAGCAAGGTATTACTAAGCAAGTAGTTGATAATAAACTAATTGATGCAAAACTAAAAATCTTTTTTATCTTTGTCATTTTTAACATATGTAACCAACTTATAATTTCAATAATGTTTTAACATCTTGTTCAATCATTAGTTCTTCATCAGTTCTAACTTGATAAATAGCATAAGCAGATTCGCTATTAGACATTAATTTGTAATCTGAATATTGTTCAGACAATGCATTTTGGTTAATACTAAGTTTAAATAAATGTAATTTATCAAAAATTAGATTTAATACTTTTGCATTGTTTTCACCAATTCCAGCAGTGAAAATAATACCATCAATTTTACCTTCTAATTCATTAGCATAAGCAACAATATACTTAGCAACACGACGACTAAAAGTTTCCATAGCCATAATTGCATCTTGGTTATTGTTAGCTATTTCTTGAACTATTTCTCTTAAATCATTTGTACCAACTAAACCTTTTAAACCAGATTCTTTATTAAATAAATTATCTACTTGATCAACTGTCATACCGTTTCTGATAAGGTATAGAGCAATTGATGGATCAATATCACCACAACGAGTACCCATAACTAAACCTTCAAGTGGAGTAACTCCCATTGTAGTATTGAATGATTTACTGTCCTTAATTGCACAAATACTAGCACCATTACCTAAATGGCAAACAACTAAATTAACTTTATCCTTACCTAAAACATTTTGCATTTTATTAGTAATGTAACGATATGATGTTCCATGTGCACCATAACGTTTAATTTGATATTTTTTCATTACTTCTTTATTTAATGCATATCCTTGGAATTCAGGAATAGTTGTATGGAATGATGTATCATAAACTGTTACATTTTTAACATTAGGAAGTAATTTTTTAAATACTTCAATTGTTTCAATTTCTGGTGGGTTATGTAATGGTGCTAAAGGAATGTAGGCTTTTAATTGTTTTAAAACATCATCTGTTACAACTGTAGAATTAGGAAAAGCAGTTCCACCCATAACAATTCTATGGCCGATACCTTTAATTTCATTTAAATCATGGATTATTCCTTTAGATTGTAATTCATCAAGAATGATTTTAATCCCTACTTGGTGATCACTAATTGGTAATTCTTCTTCAATCTTTTTACCATTGTATTTTAATGAGAAGATTCCCATTGGGTTACCAATTTTTTCACATTGACCATTGGCTAAAACATTATTGCTTGTTACATCAAAAACTTTATATTTAATTGATGAACTACCAGCATTAATAACTAATATTATTGATTTCATAATTTATTTAATATTTACTCCTAATATATAAACTTTACGTCTTTAACTTCCTTGATTTCATTTAAAATTGTAAGTTTTACACCTTCATCAAATGTATTGCCAACAAAGGGACATGATGCACATTGACCTAATATTCTTAAAGTCAATACTTTATTTTTGTAACTTACAAATTCTACATCTCCACCATCTGCATTGATGTAAATTCTTAATGTAGCAAGTAAATCATGGATTTTTTGTTCAACGTTTTTTTTAAGCATATTATATTTTAATATAATTTAAACAATATGTGCCATTAGCTCAATTGAATAGAGCATTTGACTTCGGATCAAAAGGTTGAAGGTTTGAATCCTTTATGGCGCGCCATATTATCAAATATTTTAATACATTAATTTTATAATCTAATTCTTTGAATTAGATAACTTTTTATAAAAAAAAGATCAGTATTATAGTTTACACTAATAACACTGATCTTCCTAAGCTATCTTATTTTATATCCTCTACTATTTGCGTTCATCCAAAACCTGATAAGAAATATTCAATTTTTTCAATTGAAATTGTTCCCGAATCTCTAATTGCTTTAACAAAATTTGCTTTTACATGTACCTTGAATCCTTCATCTCCATATATATCATTATTAGATAACCAACGTTCGCTTGGATAAAATGATTTCTCACTAACATTATTAGGATCCATTGATATATAAATGTTTTTAAAATTTGTATTTTTAAAAGCTCATGTTCCAATAGAAAATCAATCATTTGATTTTAAATACAAATTACCATTTAAATTAAAACAATCTTCAAATGCTGATGATCATATTCACTTAACATTTTGCGGAATAATCAAATCACCAGTTAAACCACTACATGATTTAAATGCACCTGAATGTATTTGCTCAAGAGATTCAGGCAATACCATTTTTGTTAATTTTTTACATCCATTAAATGCAAAATCGGCAATTTCTTTTAATTGTTTAGCATGACCTAAGTATATTTCATTAAAAGTTGAATTTTCAAATGCCTCAACACCAATTTTGCATAATGAATCTAATGATAATTTTCCAAATACTGCATTTTGATTAATGAATGCACTACTACCAATATAAATTAGTGAATCCGCATCTCAAACTTGATCAACTAATTTAATATATTGGAATGCACCATCAGCAATTATCTTAATACCTTTTAATTGAAAATCAATAATTTCATGTTCACGGCTTTTAGGGTCACAATTAGGCATACTAGAAATAACAGCTACCTTATTTTTATTATTTTTATCATAACCATAAATAACATTGTTTTCAGAATAAAGATTCACTGGTAATTGTTTGCCTATTTGTTGAATCGAATCAGGTAAAATAACTTTAGTATTTTGTGATTCTAAATAATCTAAAGCTGCAGTTGCAATAAAAGTTGTATCATCTTCAATTACAAATTCATCTTTTACATATTTTTTTGATTGTTCTATGTTACCAAAACCATAAAATATTTTTTGGTATTTAAGACCATCAACTGTTTTTTCTTTACTATAAATTAGTCCATTAGCATCTGTTTTAAAGGATAATCATTCTATTCGTTTACTAAAAATATTTGTTATTTCAGCTTGTTCTAATTTTAATTTACTTGGAATATATAGATTTCCAGTATAAATATTTCCACAAAACGCTGAGTCTCCTACAAATGTTGTATTTGCTGGTAAAATAAAATCTTCACCCTTAACATCACATCCATTAAAACAATTAGGACCAAATTGTGTATCAAAGTTATTAATAGCTTCATGTGTTCACAAAAATTCTAAGCTTTCTAATGAAGAACAACCACAAAATGCACTATCTCCATAGAATCGAATGTTTTGAAGATTAATGTTTCTTAATTTTGTACACCCTTTAAAAGTTGAGTGTAAAACACTAACATTAGCATTTTTTGAATGATTAATAGGTAATTTAACTGTTTTTAATTCAGAACAGTTTTGAAAAGCCATAGATCCAACAGTCAATTCTTCAATTGAATCTTCAAAAACAATAGATTCAATTTTTGTAGAAGAAAAAGCACTAGTTCCAATAGATAATTTTTTTAGGTTATGAGGGAAAATTATAGTTTTCAACAAACTGCATCCATTACAAAATCCAATCGGTAATTCAAAAATATTATTGTCAGTATTAATTAAACTAAAATCAATTGATTCAATTTGTTTTTGATCTTCAAAAACTATAACATCAAGATACTCATTTTTTGTAGTACTTGGTAAAGTAACTTTTCCTTTAATAGCATCATGTGAACATTGCCAGCAACAACTATTAGCAAGACCTACAATTGTTTTTTCAATTCCATCAATAATAACATGACCAGACTTTAACCCTGGTTGAGTAAAATCTAAATCATTAGATAAAAAATCCTCACTAAAATTTTTAACTATGATTTCATTTGTATTATCAAGTTCAATAAATGTAATTTTACCTTGTATTGCACCAATTTGAATTGCATCAATTTCATATTCTTTTCAATTAGAAATATTATTTTTTTCTAATAGTGAAGAAGAATTATTAGTATTAAGCACATTATTTTTTAAACTGTTAGTGCTATTATTTACAGTTACTGCAAAAGTAGAAATTGGAGCTATAGTTAATAAACTTGTCCAAAATTTTATTTTCTTATTTTTCATAATTTCAAATCCTCTTACTCTTTCTCAAAAATTCTTAAAAATATTTAATTTATAAAAATTTAACCCACAAGAAAAATTATAGCACTAATCTTTTATAAGTGGAATAAAAAAATAATTTCTTTTATTCTATTGTTTAATACATATTGACGGTAAATTTTAGGTTTTTATAATGATAAAAATAAAAAAATTTTGAAAACATCGCATGTATTTTTTCTACATCATTAATACTATTATCAACATAAGCTATTACAAATAATAATGATTTTAATAGAAATAAAATAATATTGCGAACAATATTATTGGCTTTGAACTATTCCAAGTACATTTGTTTACTAAGCAACTACATATGCCATTGAACAAATTGGAACATTAGAAGTTCTAGTATGACAAAGATTATGTTTTAACAGAAATGAACATGATGGATTCAACATCTATAGGTAAATTAACTTTATAATCAACAATTAAATCTATAAGATGATATTGTGGTTTTTAATGAAAAAATAGAATTTAAAAATTAATTTATAAAGTTACTAAGCATACTTTTTTATTACTATTAATAAGTTTTAAAAATCAAATAGTTTTAAAATTCTAAAAATATATAAATTTAACACAATCTAAAATAACAGAATCCACATGTGGCGGAACTAGCGGACACGTTAGACTTAGGATCAAAAGGTTGAAGGTTTGAATCCTTTATGGTGCACCATATTATCAAATATTTTAATACATTAATTTTGTAATCTAATTCTTTGAATTAGATAACTTTTTATAAAAAAAGATCAGTATTATAGTTTACACTAATAATGCTGATCATCCTAAGCTATTTTATTTTATATCCTCTATTATTTGGGCTCATCCAAAACCTGATAAGAAATATTCAATTTTTTCAATTGAAATTGTTCCCGAATCTCTAATTGCTTTAACAAAATTTGCTTTTACATGTACCTTGAATCCTTCATCTCCATATATATCACCATTAGTTAACCAATGTTTTTTTGGCCAAAACGAAGTCTCACTAACATTATTAGGATCCATTGATATATAAATGTTTTTAAAATTTGTATTTTGGAAAGCACTATCTCCAATAGAAAATAAATCATTTGATTTTAAATATAAATTACCATTTAAATTAAAACAATCTTCAAATGCTGATGATAATATTCTCTTAACATTTCGTGGAATAATCAAATCACCAGTTAAACCACTACATGATCCAAATGCAGATGAATCTATTTGCTCAAGAGATTCAGGCAATACCATTTTTATTAATTTTTTACATCCACTAAATGTAGATGCGGCAATTTCTTTTAATTGTTTAGCATGGCCTAAGTATATTTCATTAAAAGTTGAATTTCTAAAGGCTGCAGTACCGATTTTGCATAATGAATCTAATGATAATTTTCCAAATACTGTATTTTGGTCACTGAATGCATAACTACCAATATAAATTAGTGAGTCAGCATCTCAAACTTGATCAACTAATTTAATATTTCCAAGTGCATTATCAGCAATTATCTTAATACCTTTTAATTGAAAATCAATAATTTCATGTTTATGACGTTCAGGACCATCATCACGCATACTAGCAATAACTGCTACCTTATTTTTAGTATTTTTATCATAACAATAAATAACATTGTTTTCAGAATAAAGATTATTTATATTTTGTGTACCTATTTGTTGAATTGAATCAGGTAAAATAACTTTAGTATTTTGTGATTCTAAACAATCTAAAGCTCCAGTTGCAATAAAAGTTGTATCATCTTCAATTACAAGTTCATTTTTAGCATATTTTTTTGTTTGTTCCAAGGTACCAAAACCATAAAATATTTTTTGGTATTTAAGACCATCAACTATTTTTTCTTTACTATAAATTAGTCCATCAGCATCTGTTTTAAATGATGAAAATCATATATGTTCACCAAACATATTCATCGTTTCAGCTTGTTCTAAGTTTAATTTACTTGGAATATATAGATTTCCAGTAAAAATATTTCCACAAAATGCTAAGGCTCCTACATATGTTGTATTTGCTGGTAAAATAAAATCTTCACCCTTAACATTACATTCTTTAAAACAATTAGGACCAAATTGTGTGTCAAAGTTATTAATAGCTTCATGTGTTCACAAAAATTCTAAGCTTTCTAATGAACAACAACCATAAAATGCACTATCTCCATAGAATCAAACGTTTTGAAAATTAATGTTTCTTAATTTTTTACACTCTTTAAAAGTTGAATGTAAAATACTAACATTAGCTTTTTCTGAATGATTAATAGGTAGTTTAACTGTTTTTAATTCAGAACAGTTTTCAAAAGCAGAAGTGCCAATAGTCAATTCTTCAATTGAATCTTCAAAAACAATAGATTCAATTTTTGTAGAACAAAAAGCATAAGTTCCAATATCTAATTTTTGTAGGTTATGAGGGAAAATTATAGTTTTCAACAAACTGCATCCATTACAAAATTTAATTGGTAATTTAAAAATATTATTGTCAGTATTAATTAAACTAAAATCAACTGATTCAATTTGTTTTTGATCTTGAAAAACTCCAACATCAAGATACTCATTTTTTGTAGTACTTGGTAAAGTAACCTTTCCTTTAATAGCATCATATGGACATTGTAAACAACAAGAATAAGCAAAACCTACAATTGTTTTTTCAATTCCATCAATAATAACATGACCAGACTTTAACCCTGGTTGAGTAAAATCTAAATCATTAGATAAAAAATCCTCACTAAAACTTTTAACTATGATTTCATTTGTATTATCAAGTTCAACAAATGTAATTTTACCTTCTATTGCACCAATCTGAATTGCATCAATTTCATATTCTTTTAAATTAGAAACATTATTTTTTTCTAATAGTGAAGAAGAGTTATCAGTATTAAGTACATTATTTTTTAAACTGTTAGTACTATTATTTACAGTTACTGCAAAAGTAAAAATTGGAGCTATAGTTAATAAACTTGTTAAAAGTTTTATTTTCTTATTTTTCATTATTTCAAATCCTTAAAAACATTTTTATTTATATGGTTAGTACATCAATTATTATTGTTTTTAATTATAAATTAAAAATATTTTAATTTTTATCATTGACAATAAAAAATAATGATTTTTTTCTTTTTTATTCTATAGTTTTATACGTATTGGTGGTAAATTTTGGTGGGTTTTTGCCAAATATAGAAATATTACAAGTTTATTTTTAAAGGATTTATATGATAAAAAATAAAAAAATGTTGAAATTATGTGCATGTATCTTTTCTACATCATTGATACTATCATCAACATTAGTTATTACAAATAATAATGTTTTTAGTAGAAAAAAGAATAATATTGTAAACAATATTATTGATTCAGTTGATGCTAAATTAATTGGAGCAGATAGTGGAAAATTTGCATTTGAAGTAATTGATCCAAGCCAAAACACAGTAAGATTAGTAAATGGTGCAGCTAACGGTGAAGCTATTCAAGCTGTAAATTGAACTATTCCAAGTACATTTGTTTACCAAGGGACTACATATACTATTGAAGAAATTGGAACTACACAAGTAGGACCTTATGTTCCTATATGACAAAGATGATGTTTTAATGGTAATGACCATGGTGGATTTAATATTTCAGGTAAATTAACTTTACCAGCAACAATTAAATCAATAGGATATTGTGCTTTCCAATGAAATAACAATATATCTGAAATTGATTTAAGTCAATGTTCAGAACTTGAAACTATTGTAGCAAGTGCTTTTTATCAAGGAACAGCTAGTGACTGTGTTGATGTTGATAAATTAGTTATTCCTGCAAATGTTAAAAAAATAATGAGTAATGCATTTGATGGAGTTAAATTTAATACTGAAATTCATTTCCAAGGAACAGAAGTTTTACCTTCTTTTGAATCAAATTCATTTATACCAAGTAGTATAAAAGCAAAAGTGTATGTGCCAAAAGGAATGATTGAAAAATATAAATCAATTGTAAATTTCCCTTTTACAACTGTTTATGAAGAAGATACTCCTACTCCTCCTACACCTGTTGTTACAGATACAATTAACATTACATTAGTAGATGGAACAATTTTAAAAATTGATAGCAAATACATTGAAAATTTAACTAATGATTACAATCATGTGTTTATTATTGGTGATAAAACAATAAAACATTCAGACATAAAATCTGTTTCATTTTCTGATATTGAGGATTTAATAACAATACCAAGTTATTTCTTAGTAAATTGTCCAAATCTTGAATCAATTGATTTAACAGGTGCTAATAATCTTCAAGCTTTAGGAAATAATTTCTTAAGTAATTGTCCTAAATTAAAAGAATTAAATTTACCAAATAGCATCATTAAAATTGGTAATAATTTCTTATGAAAAAATGAAACTCTTGAAGAAATAAATATACCTTTATCAGGTTTGTCTTCAATTGGTAATAAATTCTTAGCATTATGCAATAATTTAAAAAGCGTTGATATTTCAGCAATAAATTCTAAAGTACTTAACTATAGATTTGATGACTTTGGTGAATGTCCTAAATTGGAACACATTTATGTTAATGAAAAATTAGTTAAAGATTACCTTCAAACTAAAGGATGAAAAGATCATTTTGCAGCAGGTGTAATTTGTGTCAAACCTGAACCAACAGAATTTAAGTTTGATGCAAAATATATTGGTGGAACAAAAGGAACATTCACAATTAAATTAGGAGAAAATAAGGATTACACAAACTGTAGTGTAATATCTACATCTACTGATTTTACTGCTAATAATCTTGACTTTAAAGGTGGATCATTTGTTGCAGATGGAATTACTTACAAGATTACAAATGTTGCATCTGGTGCATTTAGCAATAAATCAAATTTAACAGGTTCGCTAACAATTCCTAATACTATTCTATCTATTGGTGATTCTGCTTTTAGTGACTGTAATGGTTTAAATAGTAATTTAAAATTAGGTAATTCTATTACAACAATTGGTAAAGCAGCATTTAAAAACACTAACTTAACAAATACAGTTGTTATTGGTAACTCAATAACCTTAATTGGTGAAGAATGTTTCTTTAATACAAAAATTGAAATTTATGATTTATGTGAACATACAGGATCATTACTACCTTATGCTAATGGAATGTTTGACATTACTAAAGGTCAAGTTTCTAAGAATTTAAAAATCTATGTTCCTAACGATATGTTAGATAAATATAAATCAGCTGAAGGTTGAAAAAGTATTGCTGACAAAATTCTAACTAAAGACCCAGGCTATGATTTAAGAGATAAAATCCAAGATGGTGTTATCCTTCATTGTTTTGACTGAAAATACACAGATATTAAAGATGAATTAGAAAACATAGCAAAAGCAGGTTTTTCTACTATCCAAACATCAGTAGCTCAAGCTCAAACAAATCCAAATCATAAAAATAATACTTGATATTGACTTTACCAACCAGATGGATTCTATTTCAACAATGAAAATCCAATCGGAACAAAAGAACAACTTAAAGATTTAGTTCAAGCAGCAAGCAAATATGGTATCAAAGTAGTAGTAGATGTTGTTGCTAACCATGTAGACTCTGATACAAGATATGTACAACAAGAATTAGGTGATAAATGAAATAATAATTATCACCATGATGTACAACATCAAATCGATTGATGTAACCGTCATGATGTAACTCATGGAGAAATTGGTATGCCTGACTTAAACACTGAGTCAAATTATGTTCAAGGAATTATTCATAAATATATTCAAGAATTAAAAGATATTGGTGTTGCTGGTGTTCGTTGGGATGCCGCTAAACATATCGGATTACCTTCAGAGGGTGATAGTTTTTGACAAAATGTACCATGTCAAGACATGTACAACTATGGAGAAATTTTAAAAGCTCCTGATGACCGTGAAAGTGGTAATGAAGGTTTAATGCAAGAATATACTCGCTATATGTCAGTTACTGATTCTCAATACTCTATGGATGTTCGTAATGCAATGAACAACCGCCAAGTATATGGTTCATTTGGTAATTGAGTTGCAAGAGGAGTTAATAATAACAAATTAGTTTACTGAGGTGAATCTCATGATAACTTTAGCAATAATGATGACTGAGGGTCATCACGTCACATGAGTCAAGATGTTATTGATCGTGCTTATGCATTAGCAGCTGCTCATAATGATATAACTGCTTTATATTTCTCAAGACCAGGAAGTATTGATAAAGAAAATATTAAATCTGGAGCAAAAGGTTCAACTCACTTTAAAGAAAAAGCAGTTGCTGAAGTAAACAAATTCCACAATGCTATGTGTGGTAAAGCTGACTACTACAGTCCAAATAGTGATTCTATTAGTGTTACACGTAAAGAAGGTGGAGCATTAATAGTAAGGCCAAATGGTGGTGGTTATGTAAATGCTAAAAATGGTGGTAGCTATGCAAAACCTGGTAAATACATTGATTGAATTTCAGGTAACGAATTTACAATCACTGCTGATTCAATTACAGGTAATGTAGGTGATAGTGGTATTGCTGTTTTATATGATAAACCAACAATTCAAGAAACTATTAATGATAGTTCTAGCTATATAGCATCATCATACAGCTTACCAATCAAAACATTAAGTAAGATTGAATATTACATTGTAAATAAACATTAATTAACAAGAAATTAATCGTTTCAATTATCATAAAGAAAGTATTTAAAAATTAGAGGAAAATCATATGAAAAATAAAAGAATACTAAAAAAATTTTTGTTTTTATTAACTGCTAGTGCTCTTATTATTCCTACTAGTTTAAGCTATGCTGTTAACAATAAGTCAACAAGTTTATCTAGTAATAAAATAATAAGTGAAAATGAAACTGAACAATTAGAATTTGATGCTACTTTGCTAGGTGCAGATCCAGATTCTGGTATTGCTTCATTATATTGAGAAGAAAACATTAATAATTGTGTATTAGATGGTGTTCAATCATCAACATTTAAAGCAACAAAAGTTTTAAATTTTGGTAATGGAAAAATTGAAGATGATGGAATAACTTACACAATTACAGAAATTGGTGAAAATTTATTTGAAGGTTCTAAGATAGATGGCCAAATTATATTACCTAATACAATTAATGCAATTAGAAAAGATGCTTTCTTAAATTCAATTCATCCTGTTGCTGAAAATGCATATGTGTTAACAGTTCCTTCATCAGTTTCAATAATTGATATAAATGCATTTAAAGGATGCTTATTTAGTGATATTTATTTTGAAAATAATGATATAGCTTCAATTGAAAAAATGTCATTTTCAAGTAACAGTGAAGATCCATCTTTATCTTGAGCTCCTGAGTTAGTTGAAGGTGGATGTGTTTGATTTCCATATGATTCTCAAACAGAAGAAGTAGTTGAAGATGGCATAACTTACAAAGTTACAAAAGTCATGAAAGCTTTCCATGATAAAGTTGGTTTTAATTTTAAATATAGTTCAATACGTAATGGTAAACCAATGTCTACTCCTAAATTAAGTGAAACTAAATTAAATATGGATGTTTGACAATCGCAACAAGTTGTTGCAACTATTGCTGATGATGTTGATGTTAATTTACCTGAAAATGTTATTACATGAAAAGTAAATAAACCTAACATGCTTATTTCATTGGATGGAACTCAAAATTGAAGTAAAGAAATAACTACAAAAAACACGAAAGAACATGTAATCTTTGTAACTTCAACAACTCCAATTGAAAATGGACAAATCTCAATTGAATGTGCTGATCACCACAATAACAAATTTACTTCAAACATTGAAGTAACTAGTAATTATGAACAAGTTATTGATTTTAGATTTAATGAAATTCCTGAAGAAATTAGTATTAAACCAAACGAAACTTATTTAGGAAAATGCTCAATTTATGAAAGTTCTAAAAATAATCATTTTGTTCCAGGCATTAATTTCTTAATTAATAACTTTAAAAAAGATGGAAAACAAATTGATATTCCTGAATGAATTTCATTAGAAACTGATGTAATTGACGCTCCAGAAATTGGTAACTTAAATCTATTTACTAACTTCATCAATATTGGTGATAAATGTGAAAAAGGTTCATATACTTTTGATCTTACAGCATCATCAATGATATGCTACAACAAAGCTCAAACTAAAACAATTAAATTAAATATTACAGATTCACCAACACCTCCAACTCCTCCTACACCTCCATCACCAACTCCAGCAAAAGAAAAATCATTATGATGAGTTTGATTATTAGTAGGTCTTGGCTCATTAGTATTAGTTGGTGGAATAACATTCTTTGTAATCCATAAACAAAAAAATAAAAACAATAATTAGTTTATAAAGTTCACAAAAGTGAACTTTTTTTATTGTTTTAATTTGGTTTAAAAATCTAATAGTTTTAAATTTCTGACAATATGTGTATTCTTTTTTTAAAAAAATATATATAATTTTAACACAATCTAAAATAACTGAATGCACATGTGGCGGAACTGGCAGACGCGTTAGACTTAGGATCTAATTCCTTGTGAGTGGGGGTTCAAGTCCCTTCATGTGCACCATAAAAAAAGACTAAGTCATACTTGATTTAGTCTTTTTATTTTATCTACAAATTCATTAAACTATTTAACTAAAAGAATAACTATATCAGCAATAGCAAAAGCTAGAAACAAAGTAGAAATAACAATTGATCAAATTAGTTTATTCTTATATTTTTTGTCTTCTTTGTGAGTTTTATATTGAATAATTTCAATTGTTAAATATGCTATTATGCAAATAGCAAAAACTGAAATAAAATAAGGAAAACTTTTATTTAAAAAATCTAAAAATATTGCAGATGATTCTGATATTTTGCTATTAAAATCAGTAAAACTTCCAATAAATGATCTTCACCCTTCTGATGCTCAAACAATTCCTACAGTAAAAACTGATCCAGCTACTACTAATAAAAATCATAACATTCATAATATCGCAATAGGAACCATTACAAAAAAACTTGAAAAGCAAAAGGATATCGAATATATTAAACCAATAATTGATAAGGTAAGAAATGTTGTTGAAAAAATCTCAATTGGTTTTTTCTTATCTTTTTTTACCTTAATTTTTTTAGCTTTTCTTCCTTCTTGCTTTGCTAAAATATTTTCTCTTTCTTGCAATTCCTTTTGTTTTTTATTATTTTTTTCAGATGTAAATTCTATTGCCATAGCCTATTATCTATTCCTATGTGCATCATGAATATTATCAATAGCAATTAACATTGCTACTAAAAAAGGAACATCTTCTTGGTCTTTTGCTTCAAAAACATATGTATTATTAAAATTAATTTCTTTTGAAGGCTCAATTTTACCAATAATTTTATTGCCTAATTTAATATCTAAATTTCATCCTGTTCCTTCAACTGTAATTGGTTCAGTAGCTCCAATTACTTCATAACCATTTTTAATAAGATGTGAATTAGTTACTGTTGCTATTTTCTTACCATTAGCATAAATGATAGCACTTCTAAAAAATGGCTTATGCCAAAATTTATTTCTTACAACAAATAATTTTTTTCCATCTTTATCTTTAATTTTCTTTGTATGAAATCCAAAAATATTTTTTATAAAATTACCTGAAACTTTAAAAACAATTTCATGTTTTTCGTTATAAACAATTGATCCACCATTTAGTGAAATAGCTTTATTTTTTACAGTATATTTCATTTTATTTTTTACAAACTCTACTTTCTCTTAACTCTTTATTTTTATTTTAAAATACTTTTAGTCTAATTGTTTAAATTATTTAAATATAATTATTCAATAAATTTAAATATAAGCATTGGAAGGATTTGCTATGTATAAAATTAACTTAAATGAAAAATTTGCTAGAACTTTAAAAGCTATTAATGTGACTGATCCAAAAGCAAAAGATAAAAGTGTTTATCAAACTCTAAATGATAAACATGATATCTTGTTTGTTTTAGATCCATCAAAATATATTGCAGCAGATTTTAACCTTTCAATTAGAAAAGTT
Source organism: Mycoplasmataceae bacterium (assembly GCA_029009155.1). Classification (GTDB taxonomy): domain Bacteria; phylum Bacillota_I; class Bacilli_A; order Mycoplasmatales; family Mycoplasmoidaceae; genus Malacoplasma_A. The sequence continues at coordinate 17,564 of JAQXJX010000001.1, forward strand.
TTATCTTCTATAACAGAAAACATTAATATTGATTTAAACAGTTTCTTAGATTTACTTGATCAAAAATATCATCAAGAATTTGTTTCTATTTTTCTTTCTAACCATGAATTTATTAATGCAAAAATTTTTACCTTAAAAACAGCAAAAAATAATGATGAAATCACTCACAACTACATTTTAAGTGATTCTTATAAAGATTTAATTAACTTATCAAATATTTTAGTTGAAGCAGAAAACTTTAGTAGAAAACTTCAATTAATGCCAAGTAATTACTTAAATCCTAAAAAATTTATTGAATTTGTTAAAAATGAATTCAAACCTTTCCAAGAACAAATAGATTTGGAAGTATTTGAACCAAATCAATTAAAAGAAATGGGTATGGGTTTATTATTAGGAGTTGGTAATTCAGCTAACGATGAGGATAAACCAAGATTATTAGTAATTAAAAGCAAAAATTATTCAATGAATAATAAATCTTTAGCTCTTGTTGGTAAAGGTATTACTTTTGATACAGGTGGAGTTTGTTTAAAACCATCAAATTACTTAGCAGGCATGCAATATGATATGTCTGGTGCTGCAGTTGTTGCTGGTGTAATGTTAGCATTAACTAAAGCTAAAGTTACATCTAATGTTTGCGTTGTTATCCCATTAGCTGTGAACGATATTAGTAACTTAGCTATTAAAACAGGTGATGTTTTAACATCATATAGTAAAAAAACAGTTGAAATTGAAAATACAGATGCAGAAGGTAGATTAATATTAGCTGATGCAATTTCTTATGCAAAAAAAGATTTAAAAGCTGGTACTATTTTAACAATTGCTACATTAACTGGTGCTATAGTTGTTGCTTTTGGTGGAATACATACAGGAATGTGAGCTACAAGTAAAGATCAAGAAACTCAAATTAAAAAAGCAGCAATTCAAGCAGGTGAATATGTTTGACATATGCCATTCCATTTCACATATGATGAACAAATGAAACATTCGCTTTTAGCTGACTATATAAATTGTGCTCCTGGTAGAAATTGTGGTAGTAGTACTGCTGCTACTTTCTTGAAATTCTTTGCAGAAGATGCAAACTTTTTACACCTTGATATTGCTGGAACAAATGAAATTAAAACTAAAAACGGTAATGAACCATACCCAGCAATGTTAAGATCACTATTCTACTTTACAAAAAATAATTTTTAATTAATAAACAACCATGAAAACAAAGAAAATCGATCATTCAATACTACATGATAATCTAAATAAACCATTAATGCCAAATGAAGAAAAAAGAATCCACAGAAAACGGATGATTATTTTAATTGTTTGAACATTAATAGCAATAATTGCATTAGTAGCAATGATCTTAGTTTTAGTGCTAGTTAAGAAAAATTAACCATTTTTTTATTAAACAAGTTTAATATAGAAAAAAATCTTTTTTTGAAAAAGTATCATTTTTTTGATATTTTGACATTATAAAATGTTAAAATGTTTAAAAGTGGGAGAAAGTGGGATAAAATGTTTTTAGGTACATACGAACATTCAATCGATTCAAAAAATAGATTATCCTTACCATCAAGAATTGTTAGCAAAATCAATGAAGATGTTGTTGTTAGCAAAGGATTTGATGGCTGTTTAGAGTTACGTACTCTATCTGCTTTTGAAGTTTACTCTGAGAAATTAATGCAACTTTCTCAAAATAAAAAAGATTCAAGAATTGTAATTAGACAACTACTAGCAAATGCAATTGATTTATCACTTGATAGTGCAAAAAGAATACTAATCCCAAATAGTTTACTAGCAGAAAGCAACATTACAAAAGATGTAGTAATCATTGGATTAGGAAATAAATTAGAAATTTGAGATAAAGGTACATACCAAAAATTCAAACAAGAAACAGATGCTACATACGCTGAAATTGCAGAAAAAATAGATAAGGAAGAGTAAAATGACTAATATTATCAACAAACACATTCCAGTTTTATTAAAGGAAACAGTAGATTTACTTAATGTTAAATCAACTGGTGTTTATGTTGATACTACTTCAGGCATGGGTGGTCATAGTGCTGAAATTTTAAAACATCTTACAACAGGTAAGATTATTTGTATTGATCAAGATAGTTTTGCAATTGAACAACTTAACAATCGTTTTAAAGACAAAAAAAATGTAATCATTGTAAAATCTAACTTTAGCAAAATTCAAGAAGTTCTTAACTCTCTTGGAATTGCTAAAGTAGATGGAATTATAAGTGATCTAGGTGTTAGTAGCCCAATGTTTGATGATTTTGAACGAGGATTTAGCTACAAAGGTGAAACTAAATTAGATATGAGAATGGATCAAGATCAAAATTTTGATGCTTGACAAGTAGTAAATAAATATTCTGAATCTCAATTAATAAGAATATTTAAAGATTATGGTGAAGCAAAAGAAGCTAAAAAAGTAGCTAAAGCTATAGTTATGCACCGACTCAATTCACCAATCGATACAACTTCACAACTTGTAGAAATTATTAAAAATAGCGTAAGTAAACAAACTTTACATAAAGTAAAGCATCCAGCAAGAACATACTTTCAAGCTATTAGAATTGAAGTTAATGACGAATTAAATAACCTTCAACATTTCATTAATACAGCTGTAAAACATTTAAATCATGATGGAAGATTAGCAATAATCTCATATCATTCATTAGAAGACAGAATTATCAAAAATACTTTTAATAAATTAGTTACAAGCAATATACCTATTGAAGTTCCAATAGCAAACGAAAAAATAAATTATGAATTAATTAATAAGCACCCTATTATTCCTTCAGATGAGGAACTAATGAATAATCACAGAAGTAGGAGTGCCAAACTTAGAGGAATTAGATATATAGAGCAATAAATAAAAAAAAGGAATATTAAACAATGTACAACTTAAAACAAGTTTCAACCATAATTGGTTTTGAATCAAAATTAATTAAGATATTGATTGTTGATAACACAACATCAAATATCCATTGTTTATATTCTAATTCCATCCAATATTCTGGTTTTGATCAAAACAACCTTTTCAATATTGATGAAGTTAAAAAAGTCCTTAAATCTGAATTAATTAAAGCTGAAAAATTTATTGGCGCAAAAATTAGTGGATGATTTTTAGATATTCCTAATTTACAAATAGGAGTAGAAACTAAAACAATTGATAACAAAAACTTTAGTAACGAAATTGATTTACAATCATATATTGACAATTTACCTCCAGCTAATAATACTTACACATTAAGAAATGTAATCACTAAATATATTGTTAACGATCAAGTAAGAGAGCAATTTCCTAACCGCGCAAAAAATTTTAAAATTGAATATGTAAGCTATTATGCTTCAAACAGCATTATTACTTTATGTTCTACTTTATGTAATGATTTAGGAATAGAAATATTTGGTTTTTATAACAATGCTTTTGCTATTAAAAGTCTTTTCAATAAAGAAAATCGTAGTAAATTACTAATTGATGTATGTGATGATGGAATTAACCTAACATGTTATGGATTAAATAACATTATTAACCGTAGTATAAAAATAAACTATGGTATTGACTGATTAAAAAATCCTATTCGTCAAAAATTATTAATTGATGATAACAACAAGATTGATAATTTAATTAATATCATCCCATTGATTAAAAATGTTAAAGTTAATCCAGTTATTGTAAACCACCACCAAGATACATATTTAGCAATTGCACAATGTTCTATTAGTAATTTATTTAAATTGGTAAATAAATCAATTATTGAACAATTTGATCGCATATCATCACAATTTCAAGAACATCATTTTTCAGAAGTGATCTTAACTTGTTGTAATAAATTTCATGATGTATATAAGTTAATTAATGACATATCACCAATAAAAATTAATGGTACAGCAATTAAATTTCTAGAAAACAATGTAATAGGGTTAGAAAATGAAAATAATTCTTACTTACTATCAGCTATAAATGATGCATTAGTTGAAAATAATTCATTAGATAGTGATCAAAAATGTAGTATTGATCCATTCATATTAGAAGATATTAGTTCAAAACAATATCAACAAAAAGTGATCATTAAATTAGGAATAATAAGTACAAATTTTGCAGCAAAATTAGGACAAGGGGAATAAACAAATATGGCTAAAATCTTAGAATCAATCTTTAATAACAAAGAGAATATAAATGAAGTAGTTAAAAAACAATCAAATACAAAAAATGCAGAAGGATACACTGATAATTTTGATGATTTTGAACAAAATTATGGGGTATTTAAAATTGGGGTATTTGGTATTGGTGGCGCAGGTTGCAACATGGTTGCTCATATGGTTAAAAACCGTAAATGAGATGACAATGTTGAAATTGTTGCATTCAATACAGATCTTGCTGCATTAAGAAGTTTAAGTGGTTACAATTGTCATCGTTTCTTATTAGGAAAACAATTATATCGAGGAGCAGGTAGTGGTGGTGATCCAAATGTTGGTCAAAGTGCTGCAGAAAATGATCGTGATCAAATTCATAATTTCTTAAAAGATAAAGACATTGTTTTCTTATTAGCAGGTTTAGGTAAAGGTACAGGTAGTGGTGCTACTCCTATTTTTGCTCAAATTGCAAAAGAATTAGGAGTATGTGTAGTAAGCATTGTTAACTTACCAAGTATCCAAGCTGAAGGTCAAATAGTTTATGAAAAAGCTTTAAGAAGTTTTAAAAACATTACTGAATTTACTAATTCATATTCAACAATTAGTAATGACAGAATCATTGAATTAGACCAAGAGCAAAACATTTCATTAATTGAAGCATTTAGTAGAGCTAATGAAGAAGTAACTAATACAATTGAATCAATTGTAAATATTATTAATGTTCCAAGTGAAATCAATGTAGATTTTGCTGATGTTCGTAATTTCTTCTTAAATAGTAAAGCATTTATGTTTTCATCAATTGAAATGTTAAATGATAACTATAGTAAAGAAAAATTAATTAGTCAAGTTGCTTCATCATTTAAAAATAGTTTTTGTAATTTAGATATTAAAAATGCAAAAAGTGTTATTGCTAACTTAGATTTATGTCGCAATGCTCATAGAAAAATATCAGCTGATATTAAGAACTCATTAGTTGAAATTTCTGGCAATGATAAATTATGATTTGTAAATGGTATTAATTCTCATGAGGATGATAACAAATTAAAAATGAATTTTTTAATTTCTTCAGATCAAACAGAAGAATCTTGCTTAAATAATTCAACTAATGATAAATACTTAGATAGTTTTATTAAAAACAAGAATAATTCTGATTACATGACTGATGCTCAATTTAATCAAAATACCAAAGAAATGGAAACATTAACAGATGAAAAACTTAAAACTATTAATGGTATTTTAACTAGATCAATTTTTGAAGATGATAATGGAGATGATAGCTTTTTAAAAACTACAGCTCATGTAACCAAACATTTATCATCTGACCAATGCAATGATATTTTAACTCGTGCTATTGATTTAGATGAAAAAGAACAAACAAATAACTAAATCTATTCTAATAATATGCAACTAAACAGCATTAATAATTCTTTAAATCTAAATACACAAACCTCAATTAAAAAAACTAATTTTAGAAATGGATGAATTGAATTAGTTCGTTTAGTTGCTATTACATCTGTATTACTTTGACATTTTAGAAATCATGAACCACTTATTGTTGATTATTGACCTGATTTTGAATTTGGTGTAACTCTGTTTATGTTAATTAGTGGTTTTTGTAATTACAAATCAACAAAAACTAGATCAGGAAAATTCTTTATTAAAATTTTACTTTATACTTTTTATGCAATATTAATTCAATTAATTCTTTATTATGGATTACATTGAACTGATGTAAATCCTTTTACTTGAATTATTAATTTCGAAATACCAGGGTTTGATTATACTTCATATTGATATATATATATATATGCTTTTGTGAGTATATTCTTTCCTATTATTAATAAATATGTTGCTAAAATAGACAAATGAAAATTATTTGTAGTTTGTTGTGTTAGCTTATTGTGTTTATTTTCTTGAAAAATCTGTTTTTTTACAAGATGATGATTCTATTATTTATTTAATATATGACAAATTTTCCTTTTTGTTACAGTTTATTCATTAGGTGTATGATTTGCAATCAACTACAAAGAAAAAATTTCATGTAACAAGAAAGTAACATGAATAAGTTTTAGTTTAATTGTTATTACTTGTCTTTGAATGATTTTTTATCAAACTATCACTAAAGCTTTTGATCAAAACGGAATAAGATATAGTTTATTTAATGTCTTTATGGTTTTTGTATGCAACTTTGGTTTTCTAACCTTTTTTGCTTCTATTAAACCACTAAAAATTAAATGAGTTAATGACATATTTTGTTACGTTGGCTGAATTGTATTAGGAATATATTTAATGCATACATTTGCATTTGTAATAGTTGGTCATTTATTCTTTAATGATCCTGTTTCAACTTATTCATGTGGATACTTTGTAGGTAAATTCTTAAGTTTCTTTCTAGGTTCAATAATTTTATCAATTATCATGACTCATTTTGTTCATTTACATGAAAAATTAATTTTCAAGTTTTATAACAACTATAAAGAAAAGAAAGCAAAATTAGTTAATAATAACAAACAAGAAAAGTAAACATAATATTAATGTCTATATTACATGTAATTCAGTCACATAGTATATCTATTAAAAAAATATATTTAAGCTATTAACACAATATATAAGTTTTATCAACAAAAGAATATAATAAAAATAATAAGGGAGAAAGAGATAAAATGAGTTATAAAGTGCTTAAAGGTCCATCTAATATGGAAAAGATTTTAAATATTATTAATTATACAGAAGGAGTAATAAGTGTTTATTTTTCTGGAATTAGTGGAATGTCAAGAATTGTTATTGATTCTACTTCAAAAGATAAATATGATTACAAAATAGCAAGCTGTTCATCTAAACTTGCTGAAGTTCAAGAAAAAATTAATAATGTTGTTAAGGAATATCCAGGATATGAAATCTTTTCTATTAGTAGTTCAAGATTACATATTAAAACCTTTATTTTTTTAAGAAAAAAGAAATAAATAATAAATAGTAAAACAGTTTAAATATAAAAACACACTATTGTTTGGGTCAGTGTGTTTTTTTATCTTATTTCTCTAAACTTCCTGTTTGTAACACTCTTAAGTTTCCATCAGCATCTCTTAACTTAGTAACACTGATCATACAATCCTTATCTATTTTTCGGATAAAATGAATTAAATTATTTGTTTCAGAAAACATACATATTGTTTGCATTACATATTGAGTTAATCCTTTATATCCACCTTTAGCTTGGTAAATTGTGCAAGCTTGAGTATAGTTTACTTTCTTTAAAATATCCATGATTTCATCTGCTTTATTACTATAGATATTAACCACTACCATACTAGTTGATGGATAGAAAGTACTTAGTATTACTTTAAAAATAATCATGTTAATAATGCTACCAATTAATGTTCCACTTCATAATCAGCTAGCATTTCAACATTCATTGCAAATAACTCCAGAAGCAATATAACTTCCAGTTAATACACCAATCAACATTAATGTGGTGTTAATAATAACAATTATCTTATTAACAGATTTTTGTTTAGTAACAGAAAAGTAGAAAGAAATAAAATCAGCACCACATGAACAAGCACCAATAATATAAAGTACTGAATAGCAAGCAGCTGATACTATACCAAAAGCAATAGCTGACAAAATAACATATAAATTCTTTATTGGATCTAAATTTGCTAAGAATAATGGATGGCCATTATAAAAAACATCAACAGATCCATATGAAAGAGGAATAATATTCAATCCATTATATACTAACCAATTTTCAGTTTTAATACCATCAACTAAAATTGATGATCCCCTTGTATCACCAAATAATAAAACATTTTCAATGTTTGGAATAGCAGAAAACACAAAACCAAAAGCTGTTTCAACTGCTATATAAGTGAAAGATAAACCAGTAAAAGTTTTACCTATTTTTTTATATGACAAAATAAACAATGGAATGTTAATTATAAAGAACAAGCCCCAAAATATCGTGTTATAGGCAATATAAGTAACTGTACTATCAAACTGATTGTTTTTCATAATACCATTAACAATCCGTGCAATACCTTGAGTAACGGCACTAATTCCAGTATTATATAATCCAGTATTTTTAATTAAAATTTGGACAAAAAAAGCCATTAAGAATCCAATTAAGGCAGCAATTGCATACCTTGTTGTTCTTCTATGGTGTAAATAAAGTCATGAAAACCTTAAAGAGTTACTAGTTACATGATGCAAACGATACTTAGCACTAGTAAAGGTATCATGATGATGAAAAACTGGTTTCTGTTTATTTTTATCTTTTTGCTTCATAATTTTAAATGTTAAAGTGATTATAAATAATTTTTTAATTTTTTATTAAACAAAAATAGAAACAGACATAACGCTGTTTCTATTAGTAAATTTAAAACTAAATAAATTATTTAGAAATTTCTGTTTTAGGTTGTTTAGTTTTAATGCGAGCACTCTTACCAGAACGTTCACGAATATAAGAAATGTAAGCTCTTCTTACTTTACCATGTTTTAACACATCAATTTTAATAATTAATGGTGAATGATATTGGAAAGTTTCTTCAACTCCAACACCGTGACTATCTTTACGAATTGTAAAAGTAGTAGATAATCCTTTACCCCTAATTTTTAAAACAATACCATCAAAACGTTGAACACGTGTCTTGTTACCTTCAACAATTTTAACGTGAACTGAAACTGTATCACCTGCATGAATTTCAGGAAGATCAGTACGGATTTGTGATTTTTCAATTGCATTTAGTATAGCTGTATCATTAATTGTATTAGCCATATTATTTACTCCTATCTTTTAATTTTAAATATTTTTTGTATAAATCAGGACGATTTTTAAGTGTTTTTATGATTTGCTGTTGCTTTCTTCAGTCATTAATTTTTTGATGATTACCTGAAACTAAAATATCAGGTACTTGATAGCCATCATATTTTAATGGCTTTGTATATACTGGATAATCTAATAAATAATCATCAAATGATTCATTTTGCAATGATAGTGGATTAATGACTTGGTCTCTAAGACGAATAATTGCATCCATTATTACCATAGCAGGAATTTCTCCGCCTGTTAGAATGTAATCACCAATTGAAATTGACATATCAATGTAATGATTAATTCTTTCATCAAAACCCTCATAATGCCCACAAATTAATATTAAATGATCAGAAAGATTAGTTAATTGTTTAACTGTTGACTGACTTAAGGTTTTTCCTTGAGGTGATAACAAAATCACTTTAGACTGACTAGTTTTAATTTGCTTTAAACAATCAATAATTGGTTGAAGCATTAAAACCATTCCAGCCCCTCCACCATATTGATAATCATCAACATGTTTATTCTTCTCTTTTGAGAATTCTCTAAAGTTAATGATTTCAACTTCAATATGATTGTTACTTATTGCCCTTTTAATGATTGACTCACTTAAAAAGCCATCAAACATTTTAGGGAATAGTGTTAATACACTAATTTTCACAAAATAAATTATTTATTTTCTGTAGTTGCTTCAGCAGCTGTTTGTTCATCAGCTTTTTTAGTAGGTTTAACATGTTTAGCTAAATTAGCTTTACGAGTTTGTCTTTTAGCTGATGCTGCTTTTTTATTAGAAGTTACACGTTTCTTCTTTTTATCTGCAGTTTTAGTTTCTTTAGAAACTACTTTTTCACCTTTAGCTGCTAAGAAAGTATTTCAAACACCTTTAGCTTTTAAAAGATTTAAAACAGTTTCAGAAGGTTGAGCACCCTTTAATAGGAAAGAAACAACTTCTTCAGATTTGAAGTTAACTTTTCCACTAAATGGTTCATATGTTCCTAAAAGAGCTAAATAACCACCATCACGTTTATTACGAGAATCAGTAGCTACAATACGATAGAAAGGATTTTTATGTTTTCCTAATCTTGTTAATCGAATCTTAACCAATGTAATGCCCTCCATTAAAATTATAATGTACATAAGATTATATATATAAAAATCAAAAAAATAATATTATTTGAATTTCTATTTTATTTCAATGCATTATCTAATATTTTTTCTGTAATTTTAAGTTAGTAAAAAAAGACAAATAAAAATCATAATGCATTTATATGCATTATGTTATTAAATATTAATTTATTTAAACTTATTTATGTTTTTTATTCTTTTTAGAAGCTAGATAGTAAATTCAATAAATGAAACCACCAACACCAACAATTGATATGGCTACAATTACTCAAATTCATCAAATTGATTCAACATCAACATTATTAACATTTAATGTAATTACCATACTTCTAGAAATAGACTTATCTTGTAAACTTGTAACAGTAACTTTTAATTTAAATTCTCCAACTTCTGTTGATGATGCTAAAGAAATTACACCTGTTTTCTCATCAATACTAATTCATGATGGTAATGGTTGATCATTAGCTGATTCAATAGTAAATTGAACTGCTTGGCTTGAATATTCATTAATTTCTACTTGGAATAAATCAAATTTTTTATCAGCATCTTTAACTGCAAAAATTGTAGAACTTTGTCCTGGTTTTAATTTAAATTTAAAGGTTTGAATAGGATAATATTCAATATTTTCAGTTTTTACAGAGACATTTCCATCAAAATAATCTTGTAATCCACCATATGGAATTTGAATTATTGTTTCCATATTAGGATTTTCAAAAGATAATCAAGAATATCCCATTTTAGGAGGTTCAATATTTTGGAATATCATTCTTTCAATATTAAAATCATTTGCAAATGATTCTTTTCCAATTTCCTTGATAGTTTTAGGGAAAGCTATAGTTCCAGTTAGATTATAACAAGACTCAAAAGCATTGCTTCCTATTTTTTCTAGTTTGTCATTTAAAGTTAATTCTGATAATTTAGAGCAATTTTTAAATGCTGAATCTTCAATAATTTTAGTGTTTTGAGGAATAACTATTTTTTCAAGAGAACTACATAATTCAAAAGCATTTGATTTAATTGTTTCAATTGAATCAGGTAAAGTAATTGAAGATAATGAAGTACAATTCAAGAATGTATAAGTACCTATTGTCTTAACATTATTATTAAGAATTTCAACTTTCTTCACATTAGAACAGTTTGCAAACATGTTATATGAAGACATATCAAAATTATCTGAACCATTTATTGTAATTGTGTCAGTTAAACTACTACAACCTTGGAAAGCATAATTGCCAATATGTTCAACATTTTTACTAATTGTTAATTTACCAGCCATTGATGAGCAATCTTTAAATGCAGCAACACCAATAGTAGTTAAAGATTTTTGAACTTTATCATTTTCTAATGGTAATTTAGCAATTGATGTGCATCCATTAAAAGCGTAATCATCAATAGTTGTTAAAGATTCAGAAGAAAGATCAACATCTTTTAAATTAGTACATCCACTAAAAGCATATTCACCAATGATTTTAGTATTAGCAATTCAAAGTTCTCTAACATTAGATGAATTAAGAAATGCACCTCCAGCAATACCATATGTTGATGCGTGAACTATAATTTGATATTGAGTAGAAGTTTCTGATACATCTCCAATCAATCAGTGATTGTATCCTTGTTCTCCATCTGTTGAATATAAAAAATCTGTACCAGCTTCTTTACTAAAACTTGTGCAACCATAGAAAGCTTGTAATCCTATTTTTGATACATAAGTAGGAATTCTTAATCAACCTGCTAATCTATTACATCCATAAAAAGCACGTTTATCAATTTCACATTTAGTAGTACGATTAATATCTTGGTCAATAGATAATTTTGTTAAGTTAATACAACCTTCAAAAGCACTTTCTCCAATTTTTTCTATTGTGTTAGGTATAAATAAATTACTAGAAGTTAGTAATGAACAATTATAGAAAGCTTTTTTTCCTATACTCTTAAGTTTTTTAGGAGTACCAGTAATACTTGTAGCTGAAATAGTAGCAAATGCTTCTTCACCAATATATTCAATATCATCATTTAATCCTACATTTCCAGTGAAATTGAAACCATATTGTCCAAAACAATTATCTGATATACCATATGTATCAGCTGGTAATGATACATTAGTATAAGTTGAAGGTCAAGTTGTTCCAAAACCTAAACATCATTTTTTATAACCTGGTTCAGAAACAGAATAAACAAAGGAATTTGTAGTAGGAACATTATCATACATGAAAATATTAGCGCCAATTGAAACTACGCTTTCAGGAATTTTAATTGGGCCAGTTAAATTAGGAGCATGACAAAATGCTCGTTCGCCTATTCGTTTTAATTTATTAGGTAACGACAAAGAAGAAACAGCAATATAATGGAAAGCTCAGCCTCCTATTTCTTCAAGTTCTGAGTTTGGTGCAAATGTTAAATCAGTAATTCCTACAGTGGAACTATTAACAGCTATTGCATTTGATCCAATAGTTTTAACTGATGCAGGAATTGTTAAAGACCTTAATGAATCAAGACTAAATAAAGCATAATCAGGTATAGATTGTAAATTATTAGATAGCTTTAAGTTTTTAATATTTGTGCAGCTAATGAAGCAACGTTCGCCTATTGTTTGAATTGAATCTGGCATGATAACTTCTTTTAAACCAACACATGATTCAAAACAGTTTTTACCAATAGTTTTTAAATTATTAGAAAAAGTTATATTAGTAAATTTGCTACATTGTTTAAAAGTATAATCTCCTAATTGAGTAATTTGTTCAGGGATAACTAATGTCCCAGTAATTCCTGAACAATTACAAAAAGCACCTGCACCTAGATATTTAAGATTTTTTGGAAGTATTAATGATGAATTTAAACCACTACAATTATTAAAGGCATAATCACCAACATATGTTACATTTTTAGGAATAGGAAGAGTTCCAGTTAAATTACTACATCCACTAAAAGCCTCATCTCCAATTGATCTTAATTCAGAGTTAAAAGTAATATTTCCTTTTAGATTTGTATTATCTAAAAAAGCTTTTGGAGCAATTGAAGTAATAGTATATTTTTTACCTTTAAAAGAAACACTATCATTAAACTTAATATTTGTTCCTTTTGTTGTAATATCATCTTGTATGATTCTTAATGTTTGGTTTTCTTCGTTAATTTCAACAAAAATTTGACCACTTACTGTGCCGTTATCATTTACACAATCCTTAAAAGGAATAGATTGTTGCATAGAAAATTGTTGTTTTTTAGAATCGTTAGAAATTATTGGTTCTATATAATTTGAGTTTACACCATTTTGAGAAATTTGGTAAATTGGACCAAATAATGAACATGAAGCAAATAATAATGATGCTAACAAACCAATTTTTTTATTTTTCATAAGTTATATCCCTTAAATAATAATCGTTCAAATCTATTATTATTCATTATATAAAATTAATCATTTATTTAAGATATTGCTATTATGAAAAACAAATAATAAAAGTTAAGTTTTATAAAAACTTAACAATTTATTACACTTTTTAAGAATGATTTTAACTATTTTTTATGATTTGATTTCTTGTTCTTTTTAACTGAACGTATTACATATCAAGCAACACCAATTACTGTTAAACAAGAAATAGCTACTATCATTCATATTCATCAATTTGATGATTCAGACATTGTAGTAATATTCAACTTAATGATTTTAGAAGAAGATTTGGAAGGATCTTGAACACTAGTTGCTACTACTTTTAGTTCATGTTTACCATATTCAGCTTGTTTTTTAATTGAAATTTGACCATTGTTTTTGT
>JAQXJX010000002.1 GCA_029009155.1 Mycoplasmataceae bacterium
TAAAATTATTTATAATAATATTTATGAAAATTGAAAGTAGTAGATATAAGAAGTATAGAGAAGAAAAAAGACACCACCCAATTTGAAAAAAAATCTTAATTGCATTTGGTATTATGACTTTTACAGCAGGTGGTTTAATTGGTGGAGTTTATTGTTATAAAACATTTTTTGAATATCACATTTCTTTTAAAAATGTAGAATTTGTTGATATTACTGGAGTTCCATCTAAAAATATTACACCTACTCCTAATTTATCAGAAAAAGTTTTAGACACTAATAATAAGGTAGTAACTAATGTAACTTTTATTTTATTAGATGAAAAAAATACAGACATTTCTAAAACAGGATTTAGTGGTTTAGTATTTGATTCTAAAACAGGAATTATTAGTGGTATGTCTACTGCAAATGTTATTCAAAAAAATTGAAAAATCAAAGCAGTTGTCACAATAGATGGCAAAGAATATAGTTGCGTTTCACCTAGTTTTAATGTAACAATAGATGATTAATTTACTATTTTTTCTAAAAAAATATCAATTTTTTATGAAAATTTAGTATAATTTTTTTCATTTATTGTTTTTTATAATAGTTTAATTATATTAAACGCTTTCGAAAGGTAAAATAGTAATGAACAATGTAAATTATAAGAATACTTCATTCTCTGATAAAGTAATGCGTAGAGACTTTGGAAAGAATGATGTAGTTTTTTCTGAACCTGATTTGCTAAAAATGCAAAAGGAATCATATGGTAAATTCCTTGGACTTCCTAACTATAAGAAAGCCAACGAAGTTAGTGAAATAGAAGCTTTAATTAGTTCATATTTCCCTATTAAACATGCAAAAAATAACAAATATGAAATTAGATTTAAAGGAATTAATTTTGCAAAACCACTTCGTGATGAAGAATCATGCCGTAATGAAGGTAAAACATATGAAAAAGCTTTATATGTTGAACTTTCATTAGTTAATAATGAAACTGGTGAAGTTAAAGATAGTAAAAAAAGCAATAAAGGTATTGCTAATGGTATTTTCTTTGCTAACATTCCAGAAATGACTGACAAAGGTACATTTATCATTAATGGTATTGAAAAATTTGTTATTTCTCAAATTGTTAGAGCACCAGGTGCTTACATTTTAAACAAATCACAAATTAAATTAAGCAATAAGAAAAAAATTAATACTGGTTACATTTGTGAAATGTTACCATCTAAGGGTACTTTATTAAACTTCTGAATTGATGAAGGTGATGGAACTATTAAAATTACTTTACGTAACCAAACAGGTGATGCTGCTCCTTCATTCCCAGCTACTCAAATCTTAAAAGCTTTTGGTATGAGCCAAAAAGATATTTGTTCTATATTTAATGATGACTTATACATTATTCAAACTTTAGCTACAGAAATATATAACCACAATAACATATTAGAAGAAAAAGAAGATATTCTTAAATTCAGAAAAGAAATAGATGATCAATATAACAAGATCATGAAGGAAGATTCAAATAAATCAAATTCTGAAATTTTTGAAAAAATCCGTAATGAATTAAAAACTAGTGGTTCTCCTATTCAATTAAAATTGAAAAATGCTGTAATCAACTATGAAGAAAATAGAAAAATTTTCAATGAAGTTGATAAACAATATCAAGAAATTTTATCTACATCTGAAAACAATGCAACTAATAAAAAATTAGAAGAATTACAATCTAAACGTGCTAAATTATTAGAAAAATGTACTAAAGAATTAGATGTTATTATTACTGAAAAAGCAGCTAAGGATTTAGTAGAAGGTTTAAGCATTTCTACTCGTACTTTTGAAAGTAATTCAAACGTTAAAGATAAAGAAAATTTAATTTGCTACCAAGATGTAATAACTTCTCAATTTATGGATGGAAGAAAATATGATTTATCTTCTGCTGGTAGATACCGTACTAACAGAAAGATGAGTATTTCTGAACGTCTATACCAAAGAATTCTTGCAAAAGATATTGTTTCTAAAGATGGTGAAGTTTTACTAAAAAAAGGAACATTAATCTTAAAAGATGAATTAGATGTTTTCAAAAAAGCAGCATCTGAAAATATTATTGATTTTGAACGTGAAATTCATTTAAACAGTATTACTAAATCAGAAAAGAAAAATGCTAATTTTATTGAATCTGTATTAGTTTATACTGACAACAACAAAACTGGTGATTTAGATGAAATGACTCCAATCATTGGTGAATCTGCTAATGCTACTAAGTCATTATCATTAACTTTAGTTGACTTTGTTTGTGCAATGTCTTATACTATTAACCTTTCATATGGTATTGGTCAATATGATGATGTTGATCACTTAGGTAATAAACGTTTACGTTTAATTGGTGAACAATTAAAATCTAAATTACAAATAGGTATGGCTAGGGTTGAAAAACATGTTAAGGATAAATTAGCATCAATTTCAATTGCTACAGCTAATGCTGAACAAAAAGCAAAAACTGACTCAAAAACAAGTGTTAAAACTGTAGTTAATACTAAATCATTCCAATTAGTTATTAAGAACTTCTTTAACTCTTATCAATTAACACAATTCATTGATCAACAAAACCCTTTATCTGAATTATCTAACAAACGTCGTATTTCAGCTATGGGTGATGGTGGTATTTCACGTGAAGACCCAAACCTAGACATTCGTGATATTCACTATTCACATTATGGTAGAATTTGTCCAATTGAAACTCCAGAAGGTATGAACATTGGTTTAATCTTATCTTTAGCTTCATTTACACAAGTTGACGATAATGGTTTCTTAAAAACTCCATACCATCCAGTTAAAAATGGTGTAATTTCTAATGATGTTGAATGATTAACTGCATTAAAAGAAGATGAATATGTAGTTGGTGAATCAACTATTCCACATGATGAAAATGGAAAAATTACAGTTGACAAAGCAATTTGTCGTTACCGTTCTAACCAACAACTATATGATGTAAACAAAATTGATTACATTGATATCTCTCCTCGTCAAGTTGTTTCTATTGCAGCAAGTGCAATTCCATTCCTTGAACACGACGATACAACTCGTGCATTAATGGGTGCTAACATGCAACGTCAAGCTGTTCCATTAATTCATCCATTTGCTCCAATTGTAGGTACTGGTGCTGAATATAAAATAGCTCATGACTCAGGTCTTGCAATCATTGCAAAAGATAACAATAATGATTTACAAACTACAAGTATTAATTCAAATATTGAATTAGGTACTGTATCAGCTGTTGATAGTAGTAAGATTATTATTGACAAAAAAGAAGGTGGACAAATTAGATATGATCTAATTAAATATCGTAAGTCTAACCAAGATACATGTATTAACCAAACTCCAATTGTTAATGTAGGTGATAAAGTTAATGTAGGTGATACTTTAACTGATGGTCCTGCTATGTACAATGGTGAATTAGCATTAGGAAGAAACCCATTAGTAGCATTTACTACATGAAATGGTTACAACTACGAAGATGCTATTGTAATTTCTGAACGTTTAGTTCATGATGATATTTATACTTCTATTTCAATTGAAGAACATACAGTTAAATGTATCAGAACTAAAAATGGTGATGAAGAAATTACTCGTGATTTAAGTACAGTAAGTAGTGATGCAATCCGTTACTTAAATGAAGATGGTATCATTATGGAAGGTGCTGAAGTTAAAGAAGGCGATGTTTTAGTTGGTAAGATTACACCAAGAGGACAAAGTGATTTATCTCCAGAAGAAAAATTACTTCAAGCTATTTTCGGAAGCAAAACTAAAAATTACCGTGAATCTTCATTAAAAGTTCCACATGGTGGAGAAGGTATTGTTGCAAAAGTTCAAAGATTTAGTGTTCAAAACAACGATGAATTAGATGATGATACTATTGAGTTAATTAAGATATTTATTGTTCAAAAACGTAAAATCCAAATCGGTGATAAAATGTCTGGACGTCATGGTAACAAAGGTTGTATTTCAATCGTTGCTCCAGTAGCTGATATGCCATTCTTAGCAGATGGTACTCCAGTTGATATTTGTTTAAACCCATTAGGTGTACCAAGTCGTATGAACATTGGACAAGTACTTGAAATTAACTTAGGTTTATCAATGCGTCGTTTAGCACAACAAAAAGCTGTTGAATTTGCCTTAAATGCAAAGGATAAAGATGAATGTGTAGCTAACTATGTTAAAAACTTTGGTCTTTCATTACAAAAATCAAAAGTATTATGTGATGCAATGTTTGATTACATTAAACAAAATAATGTTAATAAAGCTGAAGATGTATCATGTAATGATGTTCTTGTAGTTTTAAAGAATGTTGGATTAGATATTGAAGATTTAAACTACAAAGCAGCTACTCCTGTATTTAACGGTGCAACAACTGAAGATGTAATTGCTAACTTAAAAGAAGCTAATTATGATGTAAACAACGCTAAAACACTTGGTAAATTCCAATTATATGATGGAAAAACAGGTGATCCATTTGATGGATTAAATACTGTAGGTGTAATGTACATGTTAAAACTTGACCACATGGTTGATGACAAAATTCATGCTCGTTCTGTTGGTCCTTACAGTAAGATTACTCAACAACCTCTTGGTGGTAAATCACAAAACGGTGGTCAAAGATTTGGTGAAATGGAAGTTTGAGCTCTTGAAGCATATGGTGCTGCTCACAACTTACAAGAAATCTTGACTATTAAATCAGATGATGTACATGGTAGAAATAGAACACATACAGCTATTGTTAAAGGTCAAAATTTACCTGAACCAGGATTACCAGAAACATTTAAATTATTAACTAAACAATTACAAGGTTTATGTTTAGATATGGAAGCTATTTGTCCAGATGGTAAAACTGTTGATTTAAATTCATTTACTGCTGTTGAAGATGACGAAGATTCAATTGCTGGTGACATTGAACACACTGGTATTGTTTCATCAAATGATTTTGACAACAATAATGATGAAGACGACAATTATTAATAGGTGGTAATTATGAACAATAAAAATCTAAAACAAGAAGATATTAATGCATTAAAATTAAGCATTGCCTCACCAGAAAAAATTAGATCATGATCTAAAGGTGAAGTTACACGTTCTGAAACTTTAAACTATAAAACTCTTAAACCTGAAAGAGGTGGTTTATTTGATGAAGTAATCTTTGGTCCTACAAAAGATTATGAATGTGCTTGTGGTAAATATAAAAAAGTTAAATTCCGTGGAAAAGTATGTGAAAAATGTGGTGTAGAAATCACTGAATCAATTGTCCGTAGAGAAAGAATGGGACACATTGAATTAGCTTGCCCAATTGCTCACACATGGATGATTAAAGAATTACCAAATCCAAGTAAAATTTCATTATTATTAAACATCTCATATAAAGAAGTTGAAGAAGTAGTATATTTTGTTAACTACATTGTTTTAAATAATAATGATAACAAACAATTTAAATCAAAAGAAGTAGTTGATTTAACTAATCCAAAAACAAGTAAAGCAAACCGTACTAAATTACGTAGCATTTTACAAGATATTAAAGCAAAATGTGATCCTAAATCTGTAGATAAATTACGTGCTCAAGACTATTGAGAACGTTTAAAAGATTCTTCATTACCATTTAGTATTGAAGAAGTTCTAAACTTCATTACTAAATATACAGGTATTAGATTTGGTATTGGTGCAGAAGCTATCCAAACATTATTAAGAGAATTAGATTTACAAAAAGAATTAGAAGAAATTAAAAAACAATTAAATATTGTTCCACCAAACAAACCAGAATTTAAAAAACTAATTCGTCGTTTAGAAACAGTTAAATGATTCTTAGAATCTAATAATAAACCTGAATGAATGATTTTAAATGTTATTCCTGTTACTCCACCAGAAACTCGTCCAATTGTACAAATGGAAGGTGGTAAATTTACAACTAGTGATATTAACAACTTCTACCGTAAAATCATTATTCGTAATGAACGTTTAAAAAATTTAATTTCTTTAAATGCTCCATCAATTATTCTTAATAATGAAAAACGTATGCTACAAGAATCAGTTGATGCTTTATTTGACAATTCTAGTCGTAAGAAACCAGTTATGTCAAAGGATAAACGTCCATTAAAATCATTAACTGATCACTTAAAAGGAAAACAAGGTTTATTCCGTCAAAACTTATTAGGTAAACGTGTTGACTACTCAGGACGTTCAGTTATCGTTGTTGGTCCAGATTTAAAATTAACTCAAGCTGGTATTCCTGCTGATATGGTTTTAAAATTATTCAGACCATTCATCTTACATGAACTAACTAAGAAATATGATGAAAATCATTTAGAAATTAAACCAATTGCTTCTAATATTAAAGTTGCTGAACAAATGATTTTAAAACAAGATGATATCATTTGACCAATTGTTAGAAAAGTAATTAAAACACGTCCAATCTTATTAAACCGTGCTCCTACATTACACCGTTTAGGTATTCAAGCATTTGAACCAAAATTAGTAGATGGTAAGGCAATTAGACTTCACCCATTAGCATGTGCAGCCTTCAACGCTGACTTCGATGGTGACCAAATGGCTGTTCACTTACCATTAAGTAATGAAGCTGTAAAAGAAGCTCGTAATATATTAATGGCTTCTACACACATTTTAGGTCCAAAAGATGGTAAACCTATTATTACTCCTTCTCAAGATATGTTAATTGGTATTTACTACTTAACTACTAAAGAAAAAGGTTTAAAAGGTGAAGGAACTATCTTCTCTACAATCGATGAAGCTTTAAGAGCATATGAATTAGGACAAGTTCACATTCATGCATTAATTGCAATTTCTACTGCTGCATTCCCTAACCGTCCTTTCCCTAAGAACAATGTATTTATTACTACAATTGGTGTTCTTATCTTCAATAAAGCTTTCCCAGATGACTTCCCATTCATCAATACTAAAGAAGCTACATTTGACAGAAATGACTTTATTCCATTAGGACAAGGAACTGATATTCATGAAAAGATTGCAAATTATCAACCAGGTCGTCCTTTCACTAAGAAAACAATAAGCCAAGTTATTATTAAACTTTACAGCAGATATTCAGATGATGCATTAAAAGTTTCTGAAACAATGGATCGTGTAAAAAACCTTGGTTTCAAATTCTCAACTAAGAGTGCTATTACTATGTCAATTTTTGATTTACCAAAATATGACAAGAAAACATCTTACTTTGGTGGTGCTGATGAAAATGTTGCACAACTTAAGAAATTATGTGCTAAGGGTTTATTAACTGATGATGAACGTTATGTTAAGGTAATTCAAACATGAGGTAAAGTTAAAGACCGTGTTACAAATGATATTAAACAAATCATGAACGACCCAGAAAATGCAAAGAACTCAGTTATTATCATGGCTGATTCTGGTGCCCGTGGTAACTTATCTCAATTTACACAATTACTTGGTATGCGTGGTTTGATGAACCGTTCTTATAACTATGAACGTAAAGATGGTGGTGTAATCCGTGATACTATTGAAATTCCAATTAAAGACTCATTCGTTGATGGATTAACAATTAGTGAATACTACAACTCTTCATATGGTGCTCGTAAAGGTATGGCCGATACAGCGATGAAAACATCAAAATCTGGTTACATGACTCGTAAGTTAGTTGATGCTGCTCAAGAAGTTATTGTAACTGAAGAAGATTGTGGTACAGTAAGAGGTATTACAGTTTCAGCTATTATTGATGAAATTGAAAACCGTGTTATTGAATCATTAGCAGATCGTATTGCTAACCGTTACAGTATGGAAGATATAGTTGATCCTCAAACTAACAAGTTAATTGTTGGTAAGAACCAAATTATTACTCCTAAGTTAGCTAAAGAAATCGAAGAATGTGGAATTAAAGAAGTAACTGTTCGTACTGTTTTACATTGTAAATGTAAAAATGGTGTATGTCAACATTGCTTTGGTAATGACTTGACAACTAATAAACCAGTTGAAATTGGTACAGCAATCGGAGTTGTAGCTGCTCAATCAATTGGTGAACCTGGTACTCAATTAAACTTACGTACTTTCCATACAGGTGGTGCTTCAGATTCTGCTGGAAGTAACATTGCTCAAGGTTTTGAACGTTTAAAACAATTATTCGACATGATTGCACCAAAAGATTATGAATTAGCAACAATTGCTCATGCTGATGGTACAGTAATTAGTGTTGATTTTGATAAAGATAACAACAAACACGTTATTATCATTAGACGTGATATAACTGATGAAGAAATGCGTTATGAAGCTGATTTAAACAAAGTACCATGTGTAAAAGTAAATGATCGCATTGTTGCTGGTCAAATGTTAACTATTGGTTCAATTAATGTTGATGAATTAAAAGAAGTTGCTGGTATAGCTTCAGCAAGACAATACTTATTAAAAGAAATTCAAAAAGTATACCGTTTACAAGGTATTGAAATTAGTGATAAGTATATTGAAGTTATTATTCATCAAATGACTTCTAAAATGAAAGTTCTTAACCCTGGTGATTCTCAATACTTTATTGGACAAATCATTAGTATTAATGATTTCAACAATACAAACAAACAATTGCTAATTGAAGGTAAAATGCCAATTAATGCAATTAACTTAATCTTCGGATTAGATGAAATTCCAGCTCACTTTGACTCATTCTTAAGTGCTGCAAGTTTCCAAGATACTAAAAAAGTATTAACTGATGCAGCAATTCATAGTCAAATAGATCACTTACATGGATTAAAGGAAAATGTAATGTTAGGTGGTTTAATTCCTGCTGGAACAGGGTTTAAAAAAACAAAATAGTTAATTATTTTGCAAATGAATAACTAAAATAATAAAAAAAATATATAATCATAAAACTTATATTTTTATATAGGACAATAAAAGAAAATTTTTGGAGATAAAATATTGATATGCAAAAGTCAACCATGTTAAAAAAAGAAGAGGCATTAGCAGCACGCAAATGATACATTATTGACGCTTCTAATGCTGTAGTTGGTAAACTTGCTGTTCAAGTAGCTAATTTACTTCGTGGTAAAAACAAAGCATCTTTTACTCCTAATGTTGATTGTGGTGATTACGTTATTGTTTATAATACAGACAAAATGGTATTGACTGGTAATAAACTAGAAAACGAAAAATGATATAACCACTCTCAATACATTGGTGGTTTAAGAACTCGTGATGGTAAAACTATGTTAAGTAACTACTCTGATGAATTATTAGAAACAGCAGTTAAAGGTATGTTACCTAAAAACCGTTTATCAAATAGAATTATTACTAAATTACACATTTATAAAAAAGACGCAGATAAAAAATACGATAAATATAACCCTACTACTATCGTTGCAGAAGGGATTAATAAATAATTATGGATAAGATTCAAAATGTTGAATATAAAGGACTAGGTCGTCGTAAAACTTCAATTGCTCGTGTTTGTATGGTTCCAGGAACTGGTACAATCACAGTTAACGAATGTGCTTTAAACGATTATTTTCCAAGTGTATTTTTAATTCAAAATTTACAACAACCATTAGTTTTAACAGATACATTAAATTCATTTGATATTAAAGTTAAAGTTATTGGTGGTGGTATGCAAGGTCAATCTGGTGCTATTAGATTGGGTATTGCACGTGCTTTAGTAGAAGCAAATCCTGATTTCAAAACAATTTTAAAGAAACAAAAAATGTTAACACGTGATTCTCGTAAGAAAGAACGTAAGAAACCAGGTAAATATGGTGCACGTAGAAGTCCACAATTCACAAAACGTTAATCAAAAAAAAATAAAATTTATAAAATTTACGATAATTATGATATAATATATAACATAATTATCTACATGGGAGCATAGCTCAGCTGGTTAGAGCACACCCCTGATAAGGGTGAGGTCGATGGTTCGAGTCCATTTACTCCCACCATGTATGGGGGATTAGCTCAACCCGATAGAGCACCTGATTTGCACTCAGGGGGTTGTGGGTTTGAATCCCATATCCTCCACCATAAATACATACAAAACAAGTTACCTTTGGGTAACTTTTTTTATATAATATGTTAATATATAAAGCGATAAGATAATTAACACGTTTTATTTTAGCGGGAGTAACTATACATGAAAAATAAAGGAAAGTTAAAATTTTTAACTACTATAGCTGGAGTTGGTGCTATTTGCGCTTCTACTTTTGCTATAGCTTATGAAATTGTTAAAAATTCTATTAGTTATGGTTCATTAGATAATTCATCATCAAATGAATTTGAATCAAATAATACTACTTATTCAAATGATAATACTGCTTCAAATAAGAAATCTAGATTAGGTGCTCAACATATTAACGATCAAGGAAACAATCGTTTTCAACACTTTAACTATGCTTCTGGTTTAATTGGTTCTTACAATGATAATGCAATGGTTAGTGAAAAAGGATCAAAAAATAGACGTATTGGTGGATATAGATCTTATTCACCAGCTGGTAGTGAATGCTTTATGTTTTCTACTGAAAACACTTGATTACAATCACCAGAAGAAGCAAGTCACTTTATTGGTGCTGGTGGATATAAAGGAGACGAATCTGATATTGGTATCCCAGTTGTTATTAATCGTGTTGATGCCATTAATACTCCAAAATTAGACTTTGTTGATAGATTTCACCAAACTGATCCTAAAGTTTTAAAATACACTGGTGTATTTAAAGATGAAGATGGGGATGATAATCATGGTTGAGAAGGAAACTATGATAGTCGTTATGCTCGTGAATCTGTTCCTGCTAATTTACATTATTATGTTTACTCGATTGGTGATAAGGTTACTATATCACAATTCTGTGCCTTTAGTTCCCTTATTGGTAATACAATTTCTGGTGATATCACATTACCGGAAACATGTGCAGTTATTGGTAATTATGCCTTTAATGGTGCAAAACGTGATGGTGGTAGTACAATTGACATACCTGAAAATATTTATTATATGGGCCATCATGCTTTTGCTGATTGCAAATTTTATGACATTAACTTTAGACAATCTGATTTCCACAAAATTTGAAGTGGATCTAAACCAGGAGAAGGTACACAAATTTACCAATTCTCTCCAACTTCAAATACAGCTGATTGAAAACCTTCATTAGCAACTGACCCATCAGGTGGTAAAGGATATTGTTGATTCCCATATGATCCTAATACATACCAAGTAACTGAAGATGGACAAACATATACAGTTACTCAAATTATGCAAGCATTCCATGATTGCAAAAACTTTGGTTTTAAATATAGTGATATGCGTAATGGATCAAAAATTGTTGCTCCTAGTTTAACTGCAGATCAAACTTCATTAAAAGTTTCTGAAGAAACTACAATTCATGCTGATATGGATGCAAAAGGTGCAATTGATCCAAATGATTCAGACAACAAAATTACTTGAACTACTTCAGATCAATCACTTTTATTCTTTGATGAAACTGATAGTTCATGAAAAACAAGTGTTGTTACTTCTGGTATTAATTCTGATCCTAGTCAATCTACTAGTAAACATTCTGTAAAAGTAAAAGCTGTAAAAGAATCATCTAACGCTTCTACTTCTGTTATTGCAACTGTAGTTGACAACCACAAGGTATCTTTAACAAGTGAAATTTCAATTACATCTACATATGATGTGGTTACATCATTTAATTGGGAAAATCCAGGTGATGAAACTATTACTGTTTTACCATCAGGTAAAAATACTTTAGATTACAATATTTTAGAATCAGGTTCATTACCTGGTACTTGATATGTTGAAGGTGCATCAATTGCAATTTCTGGTAATTATCCAACAGGATTAACTATTTCTTCTGCTACTAGCAAAGTTGCAGATGGAATCCATAAATGTACTTTATCTTGAACTTCAACTACAGCTTTAATTGGTACATACAACTTTACAGTTACTGCTACAAGTAATGGTAAAGGTGTTGATGGTAATAAAATTACTATTACTAAAAACTTCACTTTAAACATTAAATATGAAGACATTACTGGTTTTGATTTTTCAGCAGGTGGTGAAACACTTAATTTAATTCCTGGTGAATCTTTAACTGAAAAATATACTATTGATGAAACTTCAGCTACTGGTAATTATGAAAAAGGAATTAAATTTGAATTATTAGATATTAAAAAAGATGGTCAAGCAATTTCTAAACCAACTTGATTAACTTTATCTCCAACTGATGTAATTACACCAGATGTTGGTGAAACCGATAAATACTCTACAAAAATTACATGTAGTACATTAGCAACTGAAGGTACTTATACATTTACAATTAAAGCTATTGCTACTGGTGTTAATGCTGCAGGTGAACATCCAACAGCTGTGAAAAATGTTACATTATCTGTAATGTTTGAACCAATTACTTCAATGAAATTTAACGGTTCTACTTCACTTACTGGTGTTGCTGGAGATTCACAAGAATTAACAAATGAATATAATGTAGAAATCACTTCTGCAAATGGTAAATTTAAAAGAGGTTTAAGTGTTGTTGATATCTTAAACATCAAAAAAGATGGTATTCCATCTACATTAGCTGACAAGAATTTAAAATTTGCTTTAGGAAGTGAAGAAGCAATTAGTAGTGGTGTTAGATATAAATTAACATTATCAATTGGTAGCGAATTAACTAAAGGTACATATACATTTACTTTAAAAGTTAAATCTAATGGTTCTTCTTCTGATCCATCTGTTTTAACTGAAATAGAAAAAGATGTTACTTTAGAAATTTCTTATGCTGAACCAACAAAAATTGTTTTCAAAGACGTACCTACAGTAATTTCAGCTACTTACCAAAAACAAAAAGCTACAGGTAACTTCTCTGGAACTGTTTATCCAATTGAATATGCATGTCAAGAATTAAACTGAGCATTAATTATTCCTACAGAATTACAATCTAAATTAGATGGTCATATTGAAATTGTTCCTTCAATAATTGGTGAAACAAAAAATCAAGCTTACCTTATGGTTGATGATCAAATTCCAGTAGGTGTATATAATGGAATTAAAGTTGAAGCAACAGTTAATGATGGTTCTAGTTTTAAAGCTCAAACTAACCCAATTACATTGATAGTATCTTATCAAAATGTTAAAGCTGTAAGTATTACAGGTCAAACACAAATTTCAACAAAAGCTAAAACTGCGACTCCTACTCCTGTTGTTTACTCAACTAAAGTAGATCCAGATAACGCTAACCAAAATATTGATAAAATGACAGTAAAAGCATTGAGATACCGTCAATCAGCTAGTGCAGATTGAATCAATGTTACTCAAGAAGAATCTGGAGTTCATTTCTCATTCTCTTCTTCAACTAATGCTGGTAATGTTTGATGATCAGATGTTATAAGTAAAGGTGAATATGAAATAACTTTCTTTGCTACATCAGAAGGAACTGATGAATCAGGAAATAAAGTTAATTCAGCAGATTTTACAGTTCATTTAGATGTTTCATATAATGCACCTGAAGAATTATATGTAGAGCAACAATTATCTAGTGCTACTATGTATGCTGGCGATGAATTGAATTTAGATGGACATGATGAAACTCATCCAATTCCATTTAAAGCAAAAGTAGATCCTACTAAACAACCAGGATGAAGTGATACACGTGTTAAGTGAAGTATTGCTAAAGTATACAATGGTGATACTCAAATTATGTTATTCCCAACATGATTAAAAGTAGATGAAGATACTGGAGCAGTTCAAATTACTGAAAATGCCCCTTACTTAAAAGGTAAATTATTAAAAGTATTCTTAAAAGCACAAGCTATTGCTAATGTTAGCTTAATTGTTACTTCAACTACTTCATTAAATATTGAAATTAAAGCAACATGTCCTGATAAAGTTGATGTTAATGTTAACTCAGAAGAAGTTGCAGCTCCAGTAAGAGGACAAGAAGGTACATGTGATTGAAAATTATCTGCAGATGTATCTGCAAGAGGCTCTAAAACATCAACAATTCAAAATGTTGAATGATCAATTGATCATGTAATACATGATGGTAAACATGTTCCTACTCCATCATGATTATCAATGGATAAAAATTCAGGTTTAGTAAGTTGAACAAAAGATGTATTGCCTGGAGCATATGAAATTTATGCTAAAGCAACAAGTATTTATGCAAGAACTGAATTTGCTAAAGATGTATATGGTGTTGCAATTAAAGCATGTAAAATGTATTCAGATTATGAAAAACCTGACCACATTGATGTAAAAGGGGGATCATACTCTGGACAAGGTTCACAAGGTAAAGATGGACATTTAAACCGTAACTTTACAGCTATTGCTTACGATAAAGAAGGTGACAGTAAATATTGTGACCCAAACATCCGTTGAGAAATCATTATGACTAATAGTCAAGGACAAGCTGATAGTTCAATTGAAATCCCAAGTTGATTAAAAATTAAAATGAGTGATACAGGAACTGGTGCAACTGTTTACTGAACAAATGCTTCTAAATCTGGTGAATATTACTTTAGAATCCACGCTATTAGTGTAAATTACACTGATGTTATTGGAGAAAGCTCTAATAGTGTTCATTTAACTATTGTTGCTGAAGATTCATTATTATGATTGTGAATCTTGATTTCAGTAGGTTCTGTATTAGCAGTTGGTGCAGGTCTAGGAATCTTCTTAGGACACAAACATAAATTAAATGCACAAAAGCAAGTTGCTAAAGAATTTTAGGAAATATTAAAAATATAACAGAAATGTTATATTTTTTTATATAAAAACTTTAGTGGAGATAATTATGGCAATTGATATTGATTTAAATAAATTAGATAAATTAATTAAAGATCATCATAAGAAATGTAATCAAGATGATGTTTATGAATATATGATAAATAAAAATAATAAGCAACTTGATAATGCAAATGAGTTTGAAATTGATTATGATGAATTCAAACGAATAGTAGGTGAAATTATTTGTATTTGCCAAATTATTGAGCTAGATTTAAAATTAATTTATGCTTGTCTATATTTATCAATATTTAAAAAGAAATTTAAATATTCTTCAAATAACAATTGAACATTAGGGGAAACTATTACCCAAATAGAAAATATCCAAAAGAAATTACCCGAACCAGTTTTTAGCAAGGATCAATATAGTAAGTTATATCGAATTACTTCTGAAAGAAATAATATTACTCATACTTTAGTAAAAAGTTTTAGTTATCTAGATGATTTTGTTAATTCTATGGAATTTAAAACTGCCTTCAATCGGATCAATAATTTTTCTCAACAAGTATTAAATTTACATAAGATAATTCAAGAAAAAAGAATTCAATTATGTAAAGAAAATGATATTCCTTTTAGTTTTTTAAACAAAATTATTAACGGTTAAAACAAAAATATTAAATTATTTTTGTTATTTTTTTTAATTATTAATTTTATGTATTAATATAGTCTAAGAAATCTTATTTTTATAAAAAATCTATATAATAAACATATTCTTACCCTTTAGAAAATTACAAATAGGATTATATGAAAAAAAGAATTTTAAACTTTTTAAAATGTACACTACCCTTAGCAGGTACAATTTCTTTAATTGGTGTAGCTTCTTGTTCTGAAAATAAGCCAGTTCCTCCAAGTGATGTTAAAGTAAAAAAAGTATTTGATGTATCTTGCATCAATGCTGATAAAGGCTCTTTCACTTTAGAAATTATTAACAATAAAAATAATGAATGTATTTTAACTAGTGTTTCTAATGATTTTGCAGCTGAAGATTTTAATTTTAATGATGGAATTGTTTCAACTAATGATGAATTTGAATACACAATCACTTCAATTGGTGATGAATGTTTCAAGGATTGCTTAGGATTAAAAGGAAATATAACAATTCCTCACACCATAAAAACTATTGGTAAAAGTGCTTTTATGGGTGCTGGAATAACTGGTAATGTTATTATTAATGAAAACATTGAATCAATCGATGAAAGCGCTTTTGCTAATACAAAAATTGATGTTTTAGATTTATCAAAATATACAAAACATATTCTTAAATATGCAAAAGACATTGTAACTGGAAGTACTTTAGTTTATGTTCCAACTAATTTTTTAAATGAATATAAAACTGCTGAAGGTTGAAAAGACCTTGATAGCAAAATTATTGTTAAACCAGATCCAATTCCGCCTCAACCAGAATGAGCAAAGAAGACAATTAATGCTCAAATAATACATGGTTCATATGGAACAATTGATATTTTATATTCTGATAATCAACCAGGAAAATGTTGACTTCTAAAAGCCTCAAGTGACTTTACAGCAGTAGATCTTACATTTGGAAAATTTACTATGAATACATCAACTGGAAGTCAAGAAATGCAAATAGTTGGTATTTGTGATGAATGCTTCAAAGATTGTAAGAACTTAAGAGGTTGAATCCAATTTTCTCCAAGTGTAAAAGAAATTAGAAAAGATGCATTTAATGGTTGTTCAAATATTGTTTCAATAGAATTTAAAAATCCTACTACTGCATTCAACCAAGGAATTCAAGATATTTACGCTAATGCTTTTAAAGGAACAAAAGTAAATTCTTACATTCGTACTCAAAAATTACCAAAATCAATCAAACACATTGGTAATAATGCTTTTGAAAATTCTTTCATGGAAACTTTAGATTTATCAGCCTTAGACCATGTAATAAGCATTAACTCTAATCCTTTTGATCCTAATAATGGTTTCTTAGCGAATACTAAAGTCTCTAAAATTCTTTTAAGAGATCAAGAAATGATAGATAAATATACATCTAATGCATATTGAACTTTCTGTAAAGATTTATTTGCTTGCTAAATACTTTAAATCCATCTAATAGTTATCTAAATATTAAAAAAACCACCAAACGTCTGGTGATTTTTTTAATGAATGATATTTACCTTTTGAAACTTAATTTTCTATATTAATCACAAAAAGAAACCAATGCACTAATTGCATTGGTTTTAAATTTATGGTGGAGTGTGAGGGGCTCGAACCCCCGACCCTATCCTTGTAAGGGATATGCTCTCCCAACTGAGCTAACACTCCTTAATATGGTGACCTGTACGGGATTCAAACCCATGAATGTACGCGTGAAAGGCGTATGTGTTAAGTCACTTCACCAACAGGCCTTGTATGGCGGCCACAGTAAGGATCGAACTTACGACCAACCGGTTAACAGCCGGTTGCTCTACCGCTGAGCTATGTGGCCATACTTTATTAAGTTATGTGATTAATATAATACTATAAAAAAGCAATTTTTTTTAATTTTTTATTTTTTTTTAAAAAAAATGTGTTTTTTTATACTTGTAAATTTTATTTTTTCTACTTACAAAAACCTTATTTTTCTTACAAAATATATAATTTATCTTATTAACTTATCCATTACAAATAGAAATGTTTAAACACTTTTGAAAATTTATAAATATTGAAAAAAGGAAAATGCAATGAAAAACAAATCCCCAATTGATAATATCGTAAATGACAAAGAAAAAAAAGTAAAACCTAAAAAGAAAGATACAGAATCAATAACAAAAAATATTGATTCTAAAGTAAATAAATCTGTGAATAAAAAAACAAAAAGTACTAAAAAAGAATCTTTAACTAACAAAAAAGCAGTAATAGTTAATGATTCTAATAATTTAGAAGTAGAAAAAACTCCAGTAAATGAAAAGAAAAAAGTAACTTCAAATAAGAACCTATCATTAGATTTTAATATTGATGATGTAGAGCCAATTATTGAGACTGAAACTAAAGAAGAGGCAATAACTGAAGAACTTCCACTTACTAAGGTTGAAGAAAATCCATTTGAAGAAATCATAACTACTAAAGCTATTTCCCCTACATTAAAGAAAAAGTTAGGAGAATTATCTGAATTATTACTTGATACAACAAAGAAAAATAATTTAATTAATTTTACTGATTCTAAAACTAGTACATTAGAAATAATTTATCCTGACATTGAAACAATCTTTTCAAAAGTAAATGGTGGTTCTAAAATTGAATTATATAACCCAAAAATTATTACAAATAAACGTCTACCTGGTGCTGAATTAAATATTATACCTCGTACTCAATTTATTGAAAGATTCTCATCAGCTGCTGGTAAAAATCGTTTTTTAATTTACAATAGTAAAATTATTAATCCTTTTGAGGCTTTAAAAACAATTCATAAAAAAGCAACTTTTGCTATTACTGAAACAAGTATTAATGTGTTGCATTTAGCTTTTGGTTTTGTTGAATATCATGAAAAAACAGAAAAAGCTGGTACTTTATATCGAGCGCCTATCCTTTTATTACCAATTCATTTAATTAACGATTCTATGGCATCACCATACTATTTACAATCATATGATGCTGATGAAGTAATTATTAACCCTACTTTTGCTTATAAATTACAAAGTGAATATGGTCAAACTCTTCCTCAATATAATGAAGATGAAGGTTTATCTGCTTATTTAGATAAAGTTGAAAAAATCTTATCTAAATTTCACTGAACTATTAAACGTGAAGTTAAGATGAGCACTTTCTCATTTTCTAAAATTAATATGTATCGAAATGTTAAAGATGATGCAAACAAAATTTTAGAAAACTCTATCATTCAAACAATTTTTGGAGAACAACCTGAATCTGTTCCTCAAATTGATGAAAATGATGATGAAAAAATTGAAATTCATAATATTTTTGATGCTGATTCAAGTCAAACTGAAGCTATCAAATGAGCAAAACAAGGAAGAAGCTTTGTATTACAAGGTCCTCCTGGTACAGGTAAATCACAAACAATTTCTAATATTATTGCTGAATGCATGCATGATGGTAAAACTGTTTTATTTGTGTCTGAAAAACAAGCAGCATTACAAGTTGTTTTTGATAAATTAAAAAGAGTTGGATTAGATGAATATTGCTTAAAACTACATAGCTCTAATGCCAACAAAAAAGTATTTATTGATAGTTTATGTACTGCCTTAAAGAGTCAACAAGTTGGAATTCAAAATAAAGCTCAAGTTGAACTTGAAACTTTAGATATAGCACAAAAAAGCTTAGCTGCTTATGATTATGAATTACATAAAAAACGTGATGTAATAGGTATTTCTTTATTTGATGTATATGAAAAATTAGCATTAGTTAAAGATTATAGAAGTGTTAAATTTGAAATTAAAGATCTTCCTCATAAAGATTTACTTTTTTTAGATGTGTGTGCAGAAGCAATTGATCAATTTTCACAATATATTGATCAAATTGGCGCTGATTATCGAACTCACTATTGATATGGATTTAGAAAGATTGATTTGCCATTAAATTTTAAGAAATACTTTCAAAAAGATATGGAATTAATCGTTTCATACATTGATAAAATCAGTAAATATGATGAGGACTTAGATAAAGCAGGAATTCCTCATAAATCAATTAATGATTTCCTTTCTTTATTTGAAATGATTGATCTTATTTCTAATTCAAATTCTATTTCTCCAGCTTTACTTAAAACTGATTTTGAACAAATATCTTTTGCAATTCACCAATTAAAGACATTATCTAAATCCGTTTTAGATCAAAAGTCAAAAATTGACCGTAAATTTAAACCAAACTTATATGAAATTAACGGTGAAAATATTTTGAAGAAATTAAAATCTGATTTTTCTAGTGGAAAATCACGTTTATTTTCAAAAGAATACAAGAGCATTATTAATAGCTTTGAATCTTCTTTAAAATCAAGTACTAAAGTTAAATATGAAGATGCAATAGAAATTGCCACAATTTTATCTGAATACCAAGCTGAATTAAGAAATTTTAAAAGCTTAAGCAATAAAGTAGAACCATTATTCCCATTCAACTATGATGGTTTAAAAACAGATTGAGATGTTCTTAATAGTGATTTAACTGCATTGATTAAAATATCAAGAAACTCTTCAAATAAAGCAAAATTCGCTACTTTATCTGAAATGAGTAATAACGAATATCTTGAAACAAAGAATAGAATTATTAAAATTAATAATTTCATTGCTAGCAAATATGACACATATTCAAATGTATTTAATAAGATAGACCTATACTTTGATATTGGTTTAAATGATTTAAAAAATAAAGATAAATCAAAAGTACGTGCAAAACTTGCTGAATGTATTGCAAAAATTGATACTCTTGAAATGTGAGTTTCATTCTTAAAAAATATTTTTATTTGTGAAAAATACCACTTAAGAGATTTCTTTGCTCAAGCCGCTAAGTATGAAATTGAACCAAGTGAATTTGCTGACTGCTTTAGATATATCTTCTTATCTGGGTGAGCAGATTACATTATTCAACAAACTCCTGAATTATCAAACTTTTCAAGAATTCCTCATGATAATGCAGTTAAAAAATTTGTTGCAAAAGACTTATTGTCATTTAATATAAATAAAGCAAAAATTAAATCAGCTGTATCTAGTCGTAAGGTTGGCATTAGTTATAATGTTCCAAGCTCACCTGCTTGAACTATTTTAAGGGAAGGTGAAAAGAAACGTAACTTAAAACCAATCCGTACCTTATTAGCTGAAACTTATGATGTAGTTAAGTTACTAAAACCTTGTGTTTTAATGTCTCCTTTAAGTGTTTCAACTTATTTACAATCAGATAAAATTAAATTTGATGTAGTTATTTTCGATGAAGCTTCACAAATTTTCCCACAAGATGCTTTAGTCGCCATTTATCGAGCAAAACAAGCAATTATTGTTGGTGACTCAAAACAAATGCCACCTACAAACTTCTTTAATTCTGCAGTAACTGATAGTGAAGATGATGAAATTAAAGACGAATCATTAACAAACTTTGAATCGATTTTAGATGTTTGTGCTGCAGCTTTACCATCTAAAGAATTAAAGTGACACTACCGTAGTCGTCATGAAGAATTAATTGCTTTTTCTAATAGAAATTTCTATAAAAACAATCTTGTTTCATGTCCAAATTCTAAAAACAATGAAGAATGATCAAATGTTCAATATTTTTATGTACCAGACGCTATATATGAACGTAAGAGTCATACAAATTTAAAAGAAGCTGAATATGTTGTTGATTTAGTATTTAAAAATGCTGAAAAATTCCCAAAACGTTCATTAGGTGTAATTACTTTTAGTGTTGCACAAGAAAGCTTAATAGAAAGATTAATCTATGATCGTTTACAACAACAAAAAGAATTTGAAAAATTCTTTAATGGTGATGGTGATGAACCATTCTTTGTAAAGAATCTTGAAACTGTTCAAGGTGATGAAAGAGATACTATTATTATTTCTACATCATATGGTATTGATCAAAATGGTCGTTTTATAAATAATTTTGGTCCTATTAATAGTGAGGGTGGAGAAAGACGATTAAATGTAGCCATCACACGTGCTAAGGATAGTGTTCAAGTTGTTTCATCTATGCATTACACTATGATTGATGATACATCAAAATCAAAGGGTGCAATTTTATTAAGAGATTATTTAAATTATGCTGAAAATGGTCCAGAAGCAGTTGGATATTCATCTAATGCTAAAGCAACTGATGATGATAATTCATTTAATTTTGAACAATCAATTGCTGATTTCTTAACTGAAAATGGTTTCTTAGTAAAAACACGTGTAGGTTTATCTAAATTTAAAATTGATGTTGCAGTTAGAGACCCAAATAATGATAATTATCTTCTAGCAATTGAATGTGACGGTAACACATTCCATAGTTTAAAAACTGTTCGTGATCGTGATCGTTTAAGAAAGCAAATGCTTGAATCAAAAGGATGAGAATTCTACCGAATTTGATCAATTGATTGATTTGCTAACTTAAATTATGAAAGACAACAATTATTAAAAGAAGTTAAGAGAATTGTTGATATAAATAAGAAAAATAATACAGTAACAAAAGTTCAAGCGTTTGAAGCAGATTTTTTACCACCAAAAGTTGATCCTTCATTTACTAAAGTAATTAAAGCTGATATTAATGAAGATAAATATAAATTCCCACACTTTAAATGAGCAAACATGCAACGTATTATTGATCAATGTGATAAAAATCCAAGTGGTTATGGTTCATTAATAAAACAAATAATTGAAACAGAAGGCCCTGTTAATGAAGATGATATTTTAAAACGTACACACTTCTTCTTAGGACGTGAATCTGCAGATAAGATTGCTCTTGAGCTATATAAACGTTGTGCCCCTTATATTCGTCAAAAAGGACTAGTAGATCGTGATGGATTCTGATATCTTAAAGATCAAAATAATATTAAGTTACATACTCCTAAAGATGAAGGTACAAAGCGTGATATTAAAAACATATGTAATGAAGAATTAGCAGATGGTTTATTGACAATGATAGAAACTAGCATATCTGTTGATAAAAATGCTTTA
The DNA here is from genome assembly GCA_029009155.1 of Mycoplasmataceae bacterium. GTDB lineage: Bacteria > Bacillota_I > Bacilli_A > Mycoplasmatales > Mycoplasmoidaceae > Malacoplasma_A. The sequence continues at coordinate 22,345 of JAQXJX010000002.1, forward strand.
TTTAAAGAACTTGTAACAATTCTTGGATATGAAAGAATGACTCCTACAGCATCACAAAAGTTAGAAGAAGCATTATTATTAATTGCAAATAAAATTACAATTGAGGATAATTTAATTCATATTAAAAAGTAATTTATTTCAAGTTACAAAAAAAGAAATTACCAACTTTTGGTAATTTTTTATTTTTTGACTTTAAAAGACAGTTGATATTAAGCTAATATTCGATTTTTTGAACTTTATTATCAACAATAGAAAGTAAATAACAATTAATTATTTTATTAGGGAATATTTTTGATAAATATTCCTTATAAATTAACAATTGATTTTTATATTTTTCAGGATCAATATTCGATAATTTGTAATCAATAATATCAATATGATCATTATATTCAACAAACAGGTCAATTATACCTATTGTAAAATCTACTTCATTATTGAAACTATATTCTTGGTAGATTTTACCTTGTTTAATATTTTTAAAAATAGGATTAGTTAAAACATTATCAATCATTTTTTTCTTTTTTTCATCTTTGATAAATGAAGTATCTAAATTATTAAAATCTATACATTCCATTAACAAGTGAAGTTCAGTTCCTAATTGCAAATTATCTAAATTAACATTTTCATTTAATTCATTTGATGCTTTATGATAGAAAATATTCTTTTTAAATTCATACTCAAATTGCTTTATTTGTAATGTTTTATCGTTATTAATTTTGTTATTATTGGTTGTTGGATCATTTATGGTTGTGTTATTATAATCGTTTTTTGCATCTGGTATATTTTTTAATTCACAACATTCTTCATCAAGTAATTTATAAAAAATGTTATTAGAATCTTCAGAACAAACTAAAATCATTGTTTCTCTTGCTCTTGTTAAAGCTACATATAACAATCTTATTTTTTCTTGTTTTTCTTTTTCTTTGTCATTACCAAATAACATTTTTTTAAGAATACAAATTAATGGTTTGCTGTCGAATGTATAAAAAGATGGTAATGAAAAGCCATATTTTTCATCTAATCAAAATTTTCCAGTTTTTTCGTTATGGTTATTATTTTTGCTATCTCTCATGTATAAGTAAACAATTGGATATTCTAAACCTTTAGATTTATGAATAGTAGTTAATTTGACAGCGTTTTCAACAATATTTGAATTACTTGTTTCAATTTCTATATTTAAATCATTAAGTTTTTCTAAAAATAAAATAAATTCCTTTATACCATAACCAAGTTTATCCATTTCTAAAATTCTGTTATAAAGAATGTTGTTATTAACTAAACTATCTAATGCATCATGTGTTTTATCTAAAATTGCAACTTTCTCTAATAAATTAAATTCATTAATTAAGTTAAAAAAGATATCTTTTAAATATGAATTTTTATTATCATGAGCAAATTTTTCTATTTTTAAAAAAGCTGGATCATTTCTTCATTCTTTTTCTCTAATATCAAATAATTGCTTATCGGTATATTGAAAAATATAACTTCTAGCAATTGAAAAAAACAAATGTTTTTGTACGTTAATTTGTTGATCATTTTCATTAATAGAATTTATTAATGTTAATAAATTAATAATAGTATCTACAGATTGATCTTTTATAATTTTACGGTCATAAATAGCATTAATAGGGATACCATTTTCAATAAAAGCTTTTTCAATTTTTTCAAAATCTGTTTTGGTTTCAGCTAAAATTGCAAAATCTTTATATTTACAAGGTTTTAATTTTTCAGTGCTATTATTATTTTTATCTAATACTTTTACTTTATTATTAATTTTTGCTTTTATATTAGCAATAATTTCTTTAATTTTTTCATCGTTTTTTTCATCATCCTTTTTCTTACCATCTTTAGTAAAATATATTTTGTATATTCCATATTCTTGATTTTCAAGGTCTTGAGCTTTAGGATCTTCATAAATAGAAGTGATAGGATATTTAATTTCTTCATCTTCACCATACTTGATATCACTATTTTCCCTATTCATTAATTCTCTAAAAATTTTATTTATACGATCAATAACTTCTTTTCTAGAACGGAAGTTATCATTCATATTAATATGATTACCTAATTTTGGATTCGAATCATATAATTTACACTTTTCGTTGAATTGTTCAGGAAATGCATTTCTAAAACCATAAATAGATTGTTTAATGTCTCCAACTATAAAAGTATTATTGTTAGAAATTAAACTAATAAATTTTTCTTGTTCTTTTGATGTGTCTTGATATTCGTCAATAACAATCATTTTTAAATTATTTTTAATTTCATTTCTAATATCTTCATGTTCTATTAGTAAATTAGTTGCTAAATTAGAAATATCAGAATAAGTATAAGCATTTTTATCTTTTTTAAAATTACTAATCCTGTTATTTAATTCTTGAGCAATCTCAATAATCAATGGCATAAATTTATTATTGAAATAAATTTCTTTTTCTTTAATTAGTGCAAAGTTTTTAAAAAGAAAAACAAAATCTGCTTTAACACCTGAAAAACCTGATTGATCTTTTATTTTATCCATTGTTATTTTTGAAACAAGATTATCATCAATTTCTTCAATCGAAGAAATTTTGTTGATTATTGTTTTGTTTTTACGTCTTTTTTGCTCACTATTTTCTAAATTCTTTTCTTCAATTCATCCGTTAATTACATCAATTATTTGATTAGCTCAATCATTGTATTTTTTATCAAAATCTTGATTTAATAATTGTTGAACATACGAAAATCCATTTTTGTTAATCATGTTAGCAATTTTTTCAACAAATGCAGCTAATTCTTTTGTGTCTTTTATGCAATATGATTCAATTAATTCATTAAAAAGAGGATTATTATCAATTAGATTATTAAATATTTCGTCAATATACTCTCAGCTTTTAACTTTAATTAATTCATCCGGGATTATTGTTACATCACAAGAAACTTTTAATTTATCAAAATATTTTTTTACTAAATTTAATTGATATGAGTCAAAAGTACAAATATCAGCACTATCAACATTTATAACTAAATGTTTAGTTTTATCATTTTCAGAAAGTTTTTGTTTAATTCTTTCCTTCATTTCATTACTTGCATCTTTAGTAAAAGTTAACACTAACAATTGATCTAAATTAACATTATTGTTAATGATGTTTGTAACGATTCTTTGGGTTAGAACACTAGTTTTACCACTTCCAGCACCTGCAGTAACTGCAACATTGCCTTGATTAGAATTTATTGCTTTTTGTTGTTGATTGGTAAAACCCATTATTTTTTAACCTCGTTTTCTACTTTATTTAAAAAGTATTTATTTATTTCACTTGTTACTCTTATATTATTTTTATGTTTAAAGCAAATATCATTATATTCACAATATTTACATGCAGTTATTTTATCTTCACTTTCACTTCCTGTAAAAGGAGAAATAGGAAAAAATCCATTAGAAATATTATGGATAAATACTTCTACTCATTTTTCTACTTGTTTTAAGATATCATTAGAATTCTTGAAAAAAGAAGTTTCGCGTCTGGAACTATAATATATGTATTTAAAATTATTATTATCTAGATTAGGTTCAAAAAAGTTTTGATATTCGTTTTTTCATAATTGCTTTTTTTCCTTATCTTCGCTATCTTTAAAAGGATTTAATGTTTGACCAGAGAACTTAAATGAATCTTTTAATAGTTCGGATGTTAAGGCACCTTCAAGCTTCTTTTCTTCTAAATCTTTTCAATTTCTAAAGTTTTCCTTAGGATCTAAAGCTTCATAATATAAACCACTAACTTTTTCATTTTTATAATCTTTTGAATTACTAAAAAGATATAGATAGAAAGGTAACTGCAAGCCTAAACCAAATTCTTGCCAATTTATTTTTTTTATTTCACTTTCCATTTTGCCTGTTTTATAGTCAATTATTTCAACTAACGTATTATCTTTGCCTTTTGAGCTAATGATGCAATCAATATAACCATGAATTTTGTATTCAGGTTTTTTATTAAAATCTACAGTAAATTCTTTTTCACATATAAATTCTGGAATCTTGTTAGCTTTTATAATATCTTGTTTTAAATCATGTATTTTATTTCACACTTGGTGAATTAAATGGATATAGCGACGAACATATATCTTTTCTCATTTATCAAATGTTGAATATTTTAATTCACTTTCTTCTTTTGCTTTTTCCACTACTTTTTCAAAACTATCACTAGTATTTACTTGTTTGATTATTCAATGGATAAAACTACCAATTTTAGTATTAGTACTTTCAGAAAATTCATCTAATTTTAATACTCTTTTACAAAAGTATTTAAAAGGACATTCCAAATAATCATTAATTAATGAATAGCTAATTTTTTTTGGAACTTCCATTGCACTGAATGGCTTAAAACTATTATCATAGTAAGATATTTTGTTTGCAAAAAAATTAGTATAGACATTATTTTCTTGTTCGTTAATACGATAAGTCCTATTATTCTTTTTATAATGGGAATGTCATAATTTTGCTAAACCTTCACTATACTCTATATAGTTGTTTTGATAATCTATAACTTCTTTATTATCTTGTTTTTTATTCTCATAAAAGAAAGATAATTTTTCTACTCCATTAATTGATTTAGTAGAGTATGATAAATAAAGATTATCTGACAAATTTAAAAAAGATTTACATAAATTAGAATTTGTTTTATTTAACTCATTAGAATCTTGTAAATAGTTTACTTTTTTAATTTTGTCTGGTAAAAGATCATTATCTTTAGAAACAACATTAAAGTTTGAATTAGTAAGAGATAAATAAAAAACGTGTTTATATGGATGAAAATATTTGTTTTTTAAAACAATAATAAATTCTTTATCATTTTCTTCTTGTTGATTATAAGGAATATCTTTTAAGATTGAAGCATAATTAAGCTTTAAAATTGTTTTATCTTGAATTTCCATTAAGCGATAATCAATAAGAACTTGTTTAATTATTTTTCTTGCTATTTCATCATTAGTTTTTAAACTATCTAAAAAATCAATACTATTTTGATTTAAATGATTGAACACAACTCTTGCAAATGGAGTATCAAATAATGTTTGATTTTCTTGGAACTTTAAATTAATTTTTAATTCCTTAGCAAATAATTTTAAATAAAAACCACATTCATCATTATTAGTGCATATAACTATATCTTTGGGTGAAACGTGTTTATTTTGAATTAAGTCAATTATTTTGTATAAAGCATCTTTAACTTCTAAGGAGATTAAAGAATATTTAGTAACTGGAACTTTGATTTCAGGGAATAAATCATCAGTAGTAATATAAGATATTTGACTTTGATTTATTTCAAGTTTTTCAATTAAATGTTTTAATTCAGTATTATCCTTATCAATTCCGATTATGAACACTTTTTTGTTTTTAAATAGATATTTATAGTTTTCGTTTATAATGATCAGATTATTTTGATTTAGTAAATTGTAAAACTGATCAATCTCATGATTAGTCTTAGGATTAATACCTTTTTGTAAGTATGAAATTCATTTTTTTATAACAAGATAATTATTATTTATGTGTTTAATACCCAACTGGTAAGCATTAGGAAGAATAAAATGTCCAAAGGCCATTTGTTGGGCTTTAGACATTGAAAGTAATTTAATATTTACCTTGGGAAATTTTTGTTTTATTGCCAAAACGTAAGATGAAAGTTCATCTAATGTAATAATGATTGAGTTATCAAACTTACTAATATCTAACATAATAACTATTATTCGTTATTATTTGTTTCATCTTTCATGTGAGGAAATAATAATACATCTCTAATAGTTTCTTTATTAGTAAATAACATGCATAGACGGTCAATACCATATCCAACACCACCAGTTGGAGGTAAACCATATTCTAAAGCTTCGATGAAGTCCATGTCCATATCATTTGCTTCACTATTTCCTAATTCACGTTCTTTTAATTGTTCTTCAAAACGTTCATATTGATCAATTGGGTCATTTAATTCACTAAAAGCATTAGCATATTCTTTACCGCAAATGAATAGTTCAAAACGACGTGTAATATTTTTGTTGTTTTGACATTTTTTAGCTAATGGAGAAATTTCAATAGGGTGATCGTATACAAATGTAGGTTGCATACAAGTTGCTTCTCCATATTCTTCAAAGAATTTAGAAATAACATGTCCTAATGTTTGTTCATGTTTTTCTAAAGTAATATTATGTTCTTTAGCTAATGCAATAGCTTCTTCATTTGTTTTAATGTTGTTAAAATCAACACCACAAGCGTTTTTAATGCAATCAATCATTGATATTCTATTGAATGGTTTAGTAAAATCAATTGTTACACCTTTATATTCAATAGTTGTTTTGTTTAAGCTTTTAGCGATGTGTTGATATAATTGTTCACTTAATGTCATCATATCATCAAGTGATTCAAAAGCTGAATAAGCTTCCATAGTAGTGAATTCTGGGTTATGAGTGGCATCCATACCTTCATTACGGAAAATTCTACCTAATTCAAATACTTTGTCAAAACCACCAACTATTAATTTTTTAAGTGGTAATTCTGTTGCAATTCTTAAATAGTATTCACGATTTAATGCATTATGATGTGTAATGAATGGTCTAGCAGCAGCACCTGTTAACACTGGTTGTAAAACAGGAGTTTCTACTTCAAAATAACCTTTATCTTCCATAAAGCGACGAATTATACTTACAATTTTACTTCTTAAAACAAAAGTCATTTTTGATTCATCATTCATGATTAAATCAACATAACGATGTCTTGCACGAGCTTCTTCATCAACTAAACCGTGATATTTTTCTGGTAAAGGACGAAGAGATTTAGAAAGTAATACAAATTTTTTAATTTTTACTGTTACTTCTCCAGTATTAGTTTTCATTGGTGTTCCATAAATTCCAATGATATCTCCAATATCTAAATTTTTAAATTGTGCAAATTCTTCAGGTTGAACTTCTTTTTTATTTAAATAGAATTGAGCAGAACCAAAAAAATCTTTAATTACACCAAATGTTTGTCTAATTGCCATTATTCTACCGGCAATTTTGATTTCATCTTGGTTTTCATGAAGCTCTTCTTTTGTAAATGGTGAATATTTTTCTTTAAAAGAAGCTGTGTTAAAATTACGTTCAAATTTTTCAATTGCGAACGGATCTTGATTATTTTTTTTAAGCTCACTTAATTTGTTCCTACGAGCTATTTCTTGGTCATTAAATTTACGATTATCCATATTGTTTTTTTAACCTATTATTTAGGTTGTATTTCTCCTTTAAGTATTAATTTTAAGCCTTTTGCTAATTGATCAGGACAAGATGTTCCTCTATTCCTGCAATCGATATTTTCTAATAATTCAATAACTTCCTGGCACTTCCGACCCTTTACTAGTCTACAAACACCTTGAGTGTTGCCTGGACAACCACCTATAATTTTTACATCAACAATTTTGTTATCACTATCATCAATTTTGTATTCAATTAATTGTGAACAAACGCGTTGAGGATGATATTCATAATTTTTAATCATAATTAAGTTTTTTATTATTCTTTAATTTTATTATTTTTTATCATTTGTTTTTCATCATTTTTTAAAGCTGAATATGTTTGCTTATCAAATGCTTGTTTCATTTTGAAAAAATCTATCAATTCTTTAGCTACACCGCATTGATTATTATCATATTTTGTAATGTAGTGAGAATAAAGCTTAGCTGTAATTGTAGCATTCTTCATTGCAAAACCAAAACGTGCATTTTGCAGCATATCAGTATCATTATCTCCATCACCAAAAGAAATACAATTACTTAGCGAGATTCCATAATAGCTAGATAAATATTTTAGTGATCTTCCTTTTGTAGAGAAAATTGAATTGATTTCAAGAATAATTCCAAGTGTACTATTTCTTCATGTTCTTGTAACCAAAGTGTCGGCGAATCAACGAATTTGGTACATTAAATCATCTAAGTGTGTTTCACTAGTTAGTTGTAATAGAATTGTATGTACATCATCGTGACAAATATTGCTTAAATCGGGTTCAATTAATGTAACGTGTTTTTCATCTCGAATATGAAAATTTTCAAACAATACCTTTTTAGCATTTTCATCCTTTGGAATATTTGAAATAAAAGTTCCGTGATTATTTTCAACAACATAGCTTTCAATTCATTGACTTACTAATTTATTGGTAAAAATACGCTTTGCAATTGAAAATGAAAATCCTAAATTAATTGGTAAAAATTTTTTAGATCTTGGATTAGTTATTAATGAACCGTTATAGTTAACCATTAAGTGATTTAATCCAAGTTTTTTATATATTTCAATACTTGCACGAGGTGGGCGACCTGTTACAATACAAAAAATGTGTCCCATCTTTGTGATTTTTTTAATAACTTTTATTGTTAGAGGATCTAATTCACCTTTATCATTAAGTAGTGTTCCATCAAGATCTGATAGAATTAAGAACTTAAACATGTTTTCTATTTTTTCCATTACAGCCCTTTTAAAAAATATTTAGAAATTAATTATTTTAAATCTTAAAACAACTATGCTTTAAGATTATAATATATATCAAAATAAGATATTAAGAATTTATGAACAAGTTTGTATACAATTTTTTAAACATTATTACACTAGGAATATTTTCACTTTGCTTGAAAAACAAAGCCAAGAAAGTTTCTAATAAAATTAATCAAGAATTAACATATGAGAAAAAGTATGATTTTAACATTGAAAATTTTGTAAAAGATTTAGGTGGAATTGAAAATTTTTTAGAAGTTAGTAGTACTTTATCAACTGTAAAGATTTCTTTAAATGATATGACTAAGATTGATTCTAATCTAAAACAAAAATATAAAATCAATGGTTTAAGTAAAACAAAAAATACTTTATTTTTGGTTTTTGGAAATAATTCAATTGCTATAGCAAATGATTTAAACAAAATGTTATCTAAATAATTTCTTATTCTTCTCTCATTCCAATTTTTTTGTAAACAAAATCAACCTTGGCATTTGCGATTTTGTTAACATATTTTGCATTTTCAATTAAAATTGGTTTTATTATAGATTCATAATTCTTGTAAGAATCATAATATTTACTTTGAATTTCTGCCATTAGTTTTGCAACTATTTCTGCTAGATCTTTCTTGAAAACACCATAATTTTCACAATGTTCATATTTCTTTTCGATTTCAGGAATACTAATTCCACTAATTGCATTGTAAATAGTAATTAAATTGCTAATTCCTGGTTGATTTTCTGGATCAAACTTAACTTTGTTTAAACAATCAGTTTTTGCTCCCATAATTTTCTTCTTTGCAGCTTCAATATCATCTAACAAGAATATAGTACCTTTTTCATTAGTTGCTGATTTAGACATTTTAGATGTTGGATTAAGTAGATCCATTATTCTAGCACCAGTCTTAGGAATAAATGGTTTAGGCAATGTAAATAAATTACCGTATTTTTTGTTCATTCTTTCAGCTAATATTTGTGTAAGTTCTAAGTGTTGCTTTTGATCTGCACCAACAGGGACAATATCAGCATCATATAGAAGAATATCGCTTGCCATTAGAACAGGGTATTCAAATAAACCTGCAGGGATTGATTCAGTTCCATTGCTTTTTGCGAATTTTTGTGATTTATCCTTGAATTGAGTCATTCTGTTTAGTTCACCAATTTTTGCATTACACATTAATACATGTTCAAGTTCTGTATGCGCAGGAATATCAGATTGATAAAAAACATGAGTTTTCTTTAAGTCTAAACCACATGCTTGATAAAAACAAACAGCCATCTTTTTATTTTCAAAGATTTTTTTGTAATCAATATCTGGGTTTGTTATTACATGTAAATCTGCAACAAAAATAAAACTTTCATATTCATTTTGATAGTTTATATATTGCTTAATTGCTCCTAAATAGTTTCCTAATGTAATTTTGTTTGATGGCTGAATACCTGACAACATTCTTTTCATATAAAATTCTTAATCCTTAAGTAAATAATTTGTATTTTTAATGAAATTTCAATTAAATGCAAATGTATGCATTTTATTAAGTTCATTTTAAATATTTTTATTTATATAATAAAGTATACATATAGGATTGAGAATAGGTAAAAATAAAATCATATGGAGTCAACTAACCTTATTAATAAAGTTATCATAGAAGGCGATATTGTACGTGGTTCTTTTGGGTCCAATGATAATCCAACATATTTTTGCACTATTAAACAAGAACGAAATGCAATTAGATTCAAATGAATTAATTATTTTTCTATATATGCTCTTCCTCCATTAGCAAATCATTTAGCAAAAATTGTTGCTGATGACCCACATGCACACATTATTATTGAAGGTGAATTAAGAACGCATATATCTAAAAAAAGTCAAGATCCGAAAACAAGTATTTTAGTCAATAAAATAGTTAATGTTTCCACAAACAATCAAACTGTGAACGAAAAAAATTCTATTGAATCAATTGCTGCAAAATCTAAATAGAAAGAGGTTGTATTATGAATAATTATGTTAATCAAGTAGTGTTATCTGGAAAAATTCAACAAATCCGATCTTCAGCAAATGGAACTTGTTTTATTAACTTATTACAAGAAGTTGAATATAATGGAATTTTTCACCAAAGACAATATGAATTATTAATAAGCCCTGAAAAATTTGAACTAATTTCATTAGTTGAATTAGGTAAATGCATAAAAGTAGTAGGTGAATTAACTATTTTTAAAGTTAAAAAATATTCAATCTATAAAATGATGGTAAATGTTACAGATATGGAAATATTACCTGATGATTCTTTTGGTAATGGTTCTAGTGATGTAAATAATCAAGATGATTCTGATCAAACTTTTTAAATTTTAACTAAAAATCTAATATTAATAATTAACTTTCTCTTACTCATATTTAATAAAAAAAGGTATAATTTTATACTATATAAAAATTCAATAAAAGAGGAATTTTATGAAAATTAATGAAAACTTAAATAGATTGGCTTCGATTTTATTAGCTAAATCTATTATTGATTTATATCCAAATGTTATTATTGGTGAATCTACAATCACAGAAGATGGATTTCGTTATTCTTTTAAATTACCAACTGATGTAAAAATCTCAATTAAAGATTTTAATAAGATTAAAAAACAAATGCAAAAAAACATTGATCGTAACTATGAAATTAGTTATGAATCTTTATCATATGAACAAGCAAGCAAATTGTTTGCTTCTAATCCATATAAACTTGCTTTGTTAGCTAAAGATCAAGAAAATGGAATAATCCATTTAGGCAATGATTTTGTTGACTTGTCTGCTAATTTACAAATTACTAAATTATCATCAATAAAATTCATAGAGTTAAGCAATGTTTCAGGATGTCATTTTAAAGGTGAAAATAGCAATGAGCAACTTATTGCTATTGACGGATTTGCTTTTGATAATGCTAAAGACCTTGAAACTTTTAAAGCTGAATTACAAGATCGTGCAGAACGTGATCACAGAAAAATTGGTGCAAACCTTGAATTATTTTGTTTCTCAGATAAGATAGGACAAGGTTTACCAATCTGATTAGATAATGGTACAAATATTAAATTTGAAATTGAAAATTATTGTAAAGAATTAATGCAAAAGAATGAATATCATTTCGTTCAAACTCCAGTTTTAGGTACAACTGAACTTTACAAAATTTCTGGACATTGAGATCACTACCGTGAAAACATGTTCACTCCTTTTAAAGTTGAAAATGAAGAATTTGTTTTAAAACCAATGAATTGTCCTCACCACATTATTGTTTATAAACAAAAACCACATTCTTACCAAGAATTACCTTATAGAATTGCTGAGTTTGGTATTCAACATCGTTATGAATCATCTGGTTCTTTAACAGGATTAGAACGTGTAAGACAAATGCAACTAGTAGATACTCATACAGTTTTAATGCATGAACAAATTAGAGATGAAATCAAAAAAGTATATTCAATGATTCTTGAAGCTCATAAAACTTTAGGAACTTCAATTTATTCATTGGAATTATCACTACATGACCCTAAAGATAAAGCAAAATTCTTTGATAATGACAAAATGTGAGCAAATGCTGAAAAGCAATTAAGGGAAGCTTTAAAATCTTTAAAAGTTCCTTTTAAAGAAGTTATTGGTGAAGCGGCTTTTTACGGTCCTAAGATTGATATGCAAATGAAAACAGCTTTAGGTCACATTGTAACAATTTCTACTATTCAATTAGACTTTTTATTACCTGAAAGATTTAATCTTGAGTATATTGACAGCGAAGGTAAAAAAGCAAGACCAGTATTCATTCATGCAGGAATAATTGGAACTTTTGAAAGATATTTGGCAATTTTACTTGAACAAACTAAAGGTATATTACCATTCTGATTGTCTCCTAATCAAGTAATCTTTTTACCAGTTTTACCAGAAAAACATGGTAAATTCGCTAAAAAATTACAATTAAAATTATTGAATATGGGTATTAGAGCAAGAATTGATAATTCTAACGAAAGATTATCTAAGAAAATCCGTGAAGCTCAAATTAAAAAAATACCTTATCAAGTTATTATTGGTGATGAAGAAATGAATTCAAAAAACATTTCTTATCGTGAATATGGTAAAGAAGAATCTATCAAATTACCTTTTAGTGCATTTGCTAGATTATTAAAAGGAAGAATTAACAAGAAAAATTAATGAATAATAAATTTAAAGATAGAGAATTTGATAAAAAATCTATTCCAGTTGACATTTTAAATAAAGCTGGAATAAATGTTTTTATCAAAAGTAATCCCCAAAAAAGATTTGTTCAACAAAAAAAGGAAAATCTATCTAACATTTCTCTTGTAAATAAAATCATTATTTTTGATGTAAATCCCATAAATGATCAAGTAGTAAATGAAATAGTTGCTGGAAAATTAGCTTCATCTTTAAAAAATATTTCTTCAAAAAATATGCTAATTTTCACTTCTATTATGAGTTTTGAAGCCATGTATAAATTAATAATCAAAGATTTACAATTAACAAATGGCTTTATTATTTCTAATAACGGCGCTAGAGTATATGATATTTTTAATAAACAATTTATTTTTCAAAAAAATTTAACAGTAGATCAAAAAAATATGGTTGCTCATAATGCATGTATGTTCGGATGATATACAATTGCATCAACTCAAAGCCAAGATCTTGCTTATTTTTGTAATTATTTGGATGCTGAGGAATTTAAGAAATTATCATATCATGAATTTTCTTACACAACTAATTACACAATTTATAATTCTTATTTCACATCAAATAATTTTTTAAGCTTCTTATGTTTTGAAAAAGACCAAAAAATTTTAGAAAATAAGTATCAGCTATTAAAAAAAGTTCAAAAGGAATGAAAAATAAATATTTCTGAAATTAGTAATAGAATGTTTACTATTACTGCAGAAGGCGTTAATAAACTTAATGCCATTTATTTAATTATTAGTTATTTAAACTTCTCTAATATTGAAGAAATTTATTATTTTGCGATGAATAATTTCGACCCTAAATGTTGAAATGCTTTTTCAAAAAATCATTACATAAATATTGACCTTTTAATTCATGCAAAAATTAAAGCAAAGATTGATGAATCTTTTTATTTATCAACTCTAAATATAGCTCTTGTTAGATTATTAAAAACAAATTCTAAATATCGTAATTACTTGATGTGTAAAAATTTTTATTCTTCAGTTTCAGCTGAATCTACAATCGATCCAGATGCTTTAAAAAATAAACCTATGTAAATTGATAACATATAATTTACTTATTGGTATTTATATTGGGGTGCGTACAGGAAAATATGGAAGATAAAATTGTAATTCATGGAGCAAGAGAAAATAATTTAAAAAATGTAGATTTAATGATACCTAAAAATAAATTAGTTGTTCTTACTGGTGTTTCAGGATCTGGAAAATCTTCACTTGCCTTTGACACTATTTATGCAGAAGGCCAACGTCGATATTTAGAATCATTATCAACATATGCTCGCCAATTTTTAGGTGGTAATGAAAAACCGGATGTAGATAGTATTGAAGGTTTAAGTCCAGCAATTTCAATTAGTCAAAAAACTACAAGTCACAACCCTCGTTCTACTGTTGGTACTGTTACAGAAATTTATGATTATTTAAGAATTTTATTTGCAAGAATTGGTACACCTTATTGTCCTAATGGTCATGGAAAGATTGAAACTGTAACTATTAAGCAAATAGTTGATAGTGTATTACAAAATTTTGTAGAAGGTGATAAAATTATTATTTTATCACCTTATGTAACAAAACAAAAAGGAACATTTAAAACTGATTTTGAAAAATTAAGAAATTTAGGTTTTTTAAGAGTTAGAGTGGATCAAGAAAATTACTCATTGGATGATGATATCAATTTAGATAAGAATAAATTCCACAATATTGATATTGTTATTGATAGAATTATCGGTCATCATGATAATGATACCACAAGTAGAATATTTGACAGTATTGAAACAGCATTTAAACATTCTAATAAACAAGTTAAAATTTTAATTAATGAAAAAGAATATTTATTTTCTGAATCTCATTCATGTCCTGTTTGTGGATTTTCAATTCCTGAAATGGAACCCAGATTATTTTCATTTAACTCTCCAATTGGTGCATGTAGCGAATGTAAAGGTTTGGGTGTTACTTTTGAACCTGATGAAAAAAGAATGATTCCAAATCCTGAATTATCTATTAATGAAGGTGGTATTGAATTTTTCAAAAATACAGTTAATACTACATCAATAGATTGACAAATTTTTAACTGTATGTTGGAACATTACAACATTAATAAGGATTGTCCAATTCGTGAATTAAAAAAAGAGGAACTTAAATGAATACTATATGGTTCAGATGAGCCAATAAACATTAATATTGTTTCAAGCGGTGGTATTCATCAAAAAAAATATGATTATGTTGAAGGTGTACTAACTAAAGTAAAACGTTTATATTTTGAAACAAATAGTGAGATGGCTCGTCAATTTTATGCAAAATTTATGAGCGAAAAAGTTTGTAAATCTTGCAAAGGACAAAGACTTTCTCCTGCCGCCTTATCTGTTAAAATTAATGGAAAATCAATTATTGATTTAACAGATATGGCAATATCTGACCTTGTTGATTTCTTCTTAAATGTTAAGTTAACTGAACAACAAAAAATTATTGCTAATATGGCATTAAAAGAAGTTGTTGATCGTTTATGCTTTTTACAAAATGTTGGTCTTGAATACTTGACATTGTCACGTTCAGCTAACACACTATCAGGTGGTGAGCTACAAAGAATTAGATTAGCAACACAAATTGGAAGTTCATTAACAGGTGTTTTATATGTTTTAGATGAACCTTCTATAGGTTTGCATCAAAAAGATAATGCGATGTTAATATCTACATTGAAAAAGATGCGTGATTTAGGTAATACAATTATTGTTGTGGAACACGATGAGGAAACAATGTTAGAAAGTGACTATATTGTTGATATTGGTCCAGGCGCAGGAATTAATGGTGGCATGGTTACAGCTTATGGTACTCCAACTGAAATTATGAATAATCCTAATTCTTTAACTGGAAAATACCTTAGCGGAAAATTATCAATTCCAGTTCCTAAAACACGAAGAAGTGGGTCACCTTATAAAATTGTGATAAAAGGTGCTAAAGGAAATAATTTGAAAAATATTAATGTAACTTTCCCATTAGGTAAATTTATTTGTGTAACTGGTGTTTCAGGATCAGGTAAGTCAAGTTTGGTTATTGAAACTTTAGCAGCTAACATTAATAAAATACTTTTCAATCCTTTTACTCCTGCTTTAAAAATTGATTCTATTACTGGAATTAAAGACATAGATAAATTAATTATCGTTACTCAAGATCCCATTGGTAGAACTCCTAAATCAAATCCAGCTACTTATGTAGGTGTATTTGATGATATTCGAGAATTATTTGCATCAACACCAGAAGCTAAAGCTAGAGGATATAAAAAAGGTCGTTTTTCATTTAATGTTCCTGGGGGAAGATGTGAAAAATGTCAAGGATATGGTACTCAAAAAATTAGTATGCAATTTTTACCAGATGTTTATGTTAAATGTGATGAATGTCATGGTAGAAAATATAATGATGAAACATTAAGCATTAAGTATAAAGGAAAATCTATTTATGATGTTTTAGAAATGCCAATTTCTGAAGCAATGGAATTCTTTAAAAACATTCCAAATATTTACCATAAAATTTCACTACTAAATGATGTAGGGCTAGGCTATTTAAAATTAGGATCTTCTTCTGATTTATTATCTGGTGGAGAAGCACAAAGAATTAAATTAGCTAAATTCTTGCAAAAAAACAGCTCATCTAACACTATTCTAATACTTGATGAACCAACAACAGGATTACACACTGATGATATTAAAAAATTAATTGAAGTCTTAAATCGTATTGCTGATCGAGGTACAACTGTTATTGCAATTGAACATAATCTAGATTTCATTAAATGTGCTGACTATATTATTGATATTGGTCCTGATGGTGGAAAACATGGTGGTGAGGTTATTGCAACTGGAACTCCTGAACAAATATTAAAGTATGCTGATATCTCATACACAGCAAAATATCTAAAAAAAGTACTAGAAAAAAATCAGGAAGAATAAGGCATTAATTACTTATGAAACATTCATCTTTATATCAAAAATATCGACCAAAAAATTTTAGTGAAATTGTTGGTCAAAATCATGTTATTAAAACTTTAGTTAATTCAATTAAATTAGATAGTATAGGACATGCCTATATTTTTAGTGGTCCTAAAGGTGTTGGTAAAACAACAATTGCTAAAATTTTTTCTAAAGCAATTAATTGTTTAAATTTCAAAGATGATATTTGTGATGAATGTGAAAATTGTCAAATAATTGCCTCAAATGATACAACTGATATTTTAGAACTTGATGCTGCAAGTAATAATGGTGTTGATGATGTTAGAAGAATCTTAGACAATACTAAATTTTTACCAGTAAATTTAAAATATAAAGTTTACATTATTGATGAAGCACACATGTTGACTAATTCATCATGAAATGCTTTTTTAAAAACATTAGAAGAACCACCAATGAATGTAGTTTTTATTTTTGCAACTACTGAATTTCATAAAATACCACAGACAATTGTTTCTAGATGTCAATGCTTTGAATTTAATCGTTTAACTGATAAACAAATACATGATTTAATAGTTTATGTTAATGAAAAAGAAAAAATTAAAGCTACTAAATCTGCTATTGAAGTTTTAACTAATCTATCAACTGGATGTGCTCGTGATGCATTATCAATGCTTGAACAAGCTATGTTATACACAGATAATGATATTACTGATATAGCAATTAACGAAATGTTTGGCTTAACAAATGATAGTGAAAAAATTGCTTTCATTAAAATGCTAATTGAAAAAGACGTTAATGGATTAATTAAAAAAACTCAAGAATTTCAACAAAAAGGAATTAATTTTAGTCAATTAGTTTTAGGAATATCAAATATTTTAACAGATCAACTTATTTATTTACAAACTAATGATCCAAATATTCTTAATAATTTAAGTTTATCTAACATCCATGATATTAATCTTTCTAAAGAACAATTGATTGCCTTAATAACAATTTTTCAAAAAACATATATTGACATGAGAAATAATGATGATCAACAATTGTTCTTTCAGATTATGTTTTTTAAAGCAATAGAAAAATTAAATACTAATTCTTGCTTATTACAACCTAATGTTGTTGAACAAAAACAAGCAGTCATTTCAGGTAAATCAATTAATCAACCAAAATTAATGCCAAATAATATCCTAGATCAAGAAAAAGAAATTGACTTATCTTTTATTAGAATTAATTCTGATGAAATTTTTGAAACAAAAGAAATTTTAATTGAAAATAAAAATAAAGAAAATAAAAAAGTAAAACAAGATGATTTAATCCAAGAGAATAATAACGACCAAAGCACTGAAGAAATTATTTTATCTATTTTGTCTAATAAAACAAAAGAAGATACAAATAATGCTCAAAAACTTTTAGATAAATTTTTATTTTTATCAGAAGTTCAACCATTATTTTCTCGTTTTTCTAATGGTTGTAAAGTTTCTGTTGCTTCAAAAAATGGAATCATATTTTCTTTTAAAGATGAAATAGATGCAGATTGATTAAATGCAAATTATGATAATAAAGAAATTCAAACCATTACAAAAGAAATAATTGGCCATGTCTGTTTTTTAATTGGTTCAACATATAAGAAATTAAAAAACATCCATAGCAAAATATCAAAAATTAAAAAACCTGAACCTAATTTAGATTCACTTAATAAACTGTTTGACTCTGACATCGACACAGACACAATAGGTAAAAAAATATTTGGTATTTAGATTCTTATATTCAAGATAGCTATTTTATTGCTATTTTTAAATTTATAATAATTTAATATTATAAAAAATAAGATTATATGTTTAAATTATTAAAGTATTTAAAGGGTAAATCATTAAAGTTGACTATACTTTCTATTATCTTCACTTTTTTAAGTGCTGCTTTTGATATTTTACAACCTTTATTATTAACTTATGTAATTTCCATTGTTCAAGTTATTAATGGAACTGTAACACAAGATGTTCCTTTATTTTTTAATATTGTAGTAAATGCTTCTAATGCATGATATTATTTTTGGTTATTGTGTAGCATAATGGGTATTGCTGCCATCTTTTCATTTTTTCTTGGTGTTTTATCAAGCTATACAGCTTCAAAATCATCATTATTATGAATTCAAAATATTCGTAGTGCTTGTTATAAACAAATTTTGTCTTATTCTTTTTCAGAGTTAGATAAATTTTCAGTAACTTCATTAATTACTAGATTGACAAATGATGCACAAAAAATACAGACAACTTATTTGTTATTTGCAACTGTTTTAATTAAAACACCATTATTAATTATTGGTGGTTTTATTCTTGCCTTTATTTTTAGTTGACAAATGGGTTTATTAATCATCGGAATTATATCGATTATGGCAGTCATAGTTGGTATTCTTGGAACAAGAGCAACACCATTATTTAATGCTAGTCAAAAATCTATAGATGAAGCTTCTTCTGTTATGAGAGAAAATATTTTGGGAGCTAGAGTTGTAAAGTCATTTAATTTACAAGAAGATCAATCAAGACGTTACAATTTTTTTAATGAAAAATTAAGATTTTTTGCATATCGATCACAATCTTGAATTATTCCTATTATTTCTGTTGTTCAATTATTTTTAAATCTTGGAGTTGTATCAATTTTAACATTAGGTGGATTTTTAGTAATGACTCAAGGTGACCCTAATTTAGCCAACCAAATATTTGGAATTGTTTCAACTATGGTTATGATCTTATCATCATTTGTTTCTGCTTTTATTTCTTTTTCAATGTTTGTTCGAACTAAAACATCATTTAAAAGAATTAATGAAGTAATTGAAACAGAGCCAAAAATCGTAAGCCCAATTAACTATAAACATTTTGATGAAAACAATTATGATATTGAATTTGAAAATGTTTCCTTTAGTTACTTAGAAAATGCTAATAATAAAGTTTTAAAAGACTTAAATTTCAAGATTAAAACAGGATCAACTTTTGGTATTATCGGATCAACTGGAAGTGGTAAAAGTAGTATTATTAACTTAATCCCACGTTTACATGATGTAACTTCTGGAAGTATAAAAATTAATAATGTCAATGTAAAAGATTTATCTATTGATGAATTAAGAAAAAATATAGCTGTTGTTTTGCAAGAACAAATTCTATTTTCTGGTGATATTAAATACAACTTAAGATATGGTAAATCTGATGCCACAGAAGAAGAAATGATTGAAGCATGTAAGCAAGCATGTGCTTGAGAATTTGTTTCTCAATTACCTTCTAAACTAAATTCAACAGTTGAACAAAGAGGAAGAAATTTTTCTGGTGGACAAAAACAAAGATTATGCTTAGCACGTGCATTGATAAAAAAACCAAAAATATTAATTTTAGATGATACAACTAGTGCCCTTGATTTAATTACTGAAACAAAAATTCAAGAAAATATTAAGAAAAATTTAACTAAGTGTACAAAGATTATTATTTCAGAAAGAGTTTCTTCAGTAAAAGATGCTGACCAAATCATTGTTTTAGAAGATGGGTTTATCACTGGAATTGGTACAAATAAACAATTAATAAAGACAAATTCTTTCTATAGAAATCTTGTTAATTCACAATTAGGTAGTATGAAAGGATAAATATGAAGAAATCACCTTTAAAAGAGATGAAAGGTAAATGTAGTCCATCATACATTTATGAAAAAAACCAAAAATTTAATAAGAACATCAATGTTCAAAATTTTAAAATTTCATCAACAATAAAAAGATTATGACCATATGTTAAAGATGTAAAGTGATGATTGCTATTAATGTTTTGCTTTAATATTTTTGCAATTTCGCTTGAAGTTTGCGGAATGTTTTTTACAGGTTTTGTTTATGACAAATATTTAATGACAATTGATATTGAGTGAGTTAAAATATTTTCAACTTTTTGTTTGTATTGTGTAATTATTTTAATTTCATATCTTTTTGGACATTTTTTTGACTATATTTGTATGTTGTCAACATTATGAATTTCGGAAAAAAGAATATGTTTTAAGCTTAGAAGAGATATTTTTAATAAATTTCAAAAGATGCCGGTTAAATATTTTGATCAAAGTGCATCAGGTGAGTTAATTACTAGAACAACAAATGATGTAGATAATATTGCTATAGCTATTAACCAATATGTAAATAACACAATTTTTTGAATTATGATTTCTATTGGAATTGTTATTACAATGTTAGTAATTAATGTAGTTCTTGCTTTAATTACTCTTATTGTTTATCCAATTATGATTTATTCAATTATTAAAATTGCTAAATTTATTAATCCATATTACAAAAAACAACAAGCACAAGTTGGTTGCTTAAATTCATTTGTTGAAGAAAGAGTAAGTGGTACTAAAATTATTTCTTTATACCAAAAAGAAAAAATTAATGAAGCAGAGTTTGAAGCTATTAATAAAAATTTAACTAAGAATTCTATTGTAGCTAATAGTACTTCTAATATTATGATGCCATTAAATAACTTTTTCAATAATATGGCATTTGTAATTTTGTCACTTTTAGGTATTTCATTAACTGCAACAGGCGTGATTAGTAAAGAATGAGGTTTAGTTAAATATGAAAATGTATCTTCACTTTTAATTGTGTTTACAATTTTTGCAAGAAATTTAACTAACCCTATTAACCAAATTGCATCTTCATTTGGTCCAATCATGTTAGCTCTAGCTTCAGCAAGTAGAATTTTTGAAATTTTAGATAAACCCGAAGAAATTGATGGTGAAAATGCAAAAGACATCAAGAATGTAAAAGGATATGTTCAAGCCAAAAAATTATGCTTTGGTTATGATTCATCCAAAATGGTTTTATCAGATATTAATTTTAACGCTAAACCAGGTCAAATAACTGCTCTAGTAGGACCAACAGGTGCAGGTAAAACTACCATCATTAGTTTGATAACTAAATTTTATAAGATTACAAGTGGTGATTTATTAATAGATGGAGTTTCTATTAATGACATTACAGCAAAATCATTAAGACAAAATATTACCATGGTATTGCAAGATACTTTCTTATTCAAAAATACAATTAGAGAAAATATTCGTTATGGAAGAATAGACGCAACAGATCTAGAAGTTAAAAAAGCTGCAGAATTATCAAATGCTAGTCACTTTATTGAACAATTACCTTTTGGGTATGACACAATCATTGAAGATAATGGCGCAAATTTATCACAAGGCCAAAGACAATTATTAGCTATAGCAAGAGCTTTTTTGGCAAATTCAAAAATTATTATTTTAGATGAAGCAACAAGTAATATTGATACAAAGACTGAATTAGATATTCAAAAAGCTTTAGAAAAATTAATGAAGGATAGAACTACTTTTATTATTGCTCACCGTCTTTCAACAATTAAAAATGCTGATAATATTTTAGTTTTAGATCAAGGTAAAATAATTGAATCTGGAAAACATGATGATTTGCTTAAAAAGAAAGGTTTTTATGCAAAACTATATAATTCCCAATTTGAAGGGAAAACTATATAGTTATGCAAAAAATTAATTGATTTATCGGCCACATGGCCAAATCATTAAAACAAATTCAATCTGAAATTAAAGGAATTGACTTAATTATTCAAGTTCTTGATGCTCGAGCAATTCAAAGTTCTACTAATCAGGAACTTGTTAATTTAGCAAAAGATAGAATTTTAGTAAATGTTGCTTTAAAAAGTGATTTAGCAGATTTAACTGATAAAAAGTCTAATGTATACTATTTTGATGTTAAACAAAAAAATCTAAGTACTGAAATTAATAAAATTTTAAAAAATGCTTTAAAAAGTAAGATTGAAAGATATAAAGCTAAAGGATTAGTTAATCCACATTTTTATGTAATGATAGTTGGACTACCAAATATTGGTAAATCTTCATTAATTAATGCATTAGCAAAGAAATGTCGAGTTCAAGTAGAAAATCGTCCAGGTGTAACCCGTAAAGTTCATTTGATAAAAATCGATAAAAACTTCTCAGTTTATGATACTCCTGGAATTTTTATCAAGAATATTGATTCTAATCAAACAGGTTACATCTTAGGATTAATTGGCGCTATTGATGAAAAAGTTTTACCATTAATGGATGTAACAGAATTTGCAACAAATTATCTTTTTAAACATTATGAGCAACAAATTAGAAAATATTTTTCATATGATAAAGAGTATAATTTCTTTAACTTTGTTAATTTTGTAGCTCAAAAAAATTGCTTTTTATTAAAAAAAGAAGAATTAGATTTAGAGCGAACATATAAGTATTTGTTTAAACTATATAAAGAAAATAAAATTGTTAAAGTTGATTATGAAAAAGAAAACTAAAAAAGAAGTATATGATCGTTACCTTTATGAAAATAAGTATTGATCTAAAGGTTGTAATTATGTACTAGGTATTGATGAAGCTGGTAGAGGAAGCTGAGCTGGTCCGATTAGTGTGGCCGGAGTAGTATTACCAGTTGGATATAAAAATGATGAAATTAATGATTCAAAATTATTATCAGCAGCTAAAAGGCAAAAATTATTTGATGTGATTATTAAAGATGCAGTTTGGTATCAAATAACTTTTGTCCCTGCTGTTGATGTAGACAAATATAATCCTAAGCAAGCAACTATTAATGGAATGAAAAAAATTATTGAAAAATGTAATCCTAAGCCTGATGTTGCTTTAATTGATGCTGAAAAAATTCAAAACTGCAAGATTAAAACAGAATCTATTATTAAAGGTGATCAAAAATCTATATCTATAGCAGCAGCTAGCATTCTTGCAAAAGTTTCCCGGGACCTATTAATGTGTGAATATGATAAGAAATACCCTGAATATGAATTTGCTAAACATAAAGGATATGGAACTTTATTACATTTAAAAAAGATTCGTAAATATGGTCCAATAGAAAAATTTCATCGTTTTTCTTACAATTCTATTAAAGAAATTAACAAAAATGCTAATTTCGAAGAAAGAATTCATAGTAAATAAATTGGAATTGTAGGCATCATTTGCCTATATTTATATATATAAGGAAACATAATTTTAATAACAATTTATATACTCAAAATCACTCTTTTTAAAAAATTAGCACTCTTTTTGTTAAACTGCTAATTTTTTGTTATAATATCTTTAATCAAAATGATTTAAGATTTATAGGAGAAGAAAAAATATGGCAAGTAAAAATGTTATTATTGGTATCGATTTAGGTACAACTAACTCATGTGTATCAGTTATGGAAGGTGATAAACCAAGAGTTTTAGAAACTCCAGAAGGAAAAAGAACAGTTCCATCAGTTGTATCTTTTAAAAATGGTGAATTTATTGTTGGTGATGCTGCAAAACGTCAAATGATTACTAACCCTGACACTATTTATTCAATTAAGAGAAAAATGGGTACAAGTGAAAAAGTAACATTAGGAGGTAAAGAATATACTCCTGAAGAAATATCAGCAAAAATTTTAAGCTACATTAAGTCATATGCTGAACAAAAATTAGGTTATTCTGTTTCACGTGCTGTTATTACAGTTCCTGCATACTTTAATGATGCTCAAAGAACTGCAACAAAAGATGCTGGTAAAATTGCTGGTTTAACAGTTGAACGTATTGTAAATGAACCAACAGCTGCAGCTTTAGCTTATGGTTTAGACAAAGTAAACAAATCACAAAAAGTATTAGTTTGTGACTTAGGTGGTGGTACATTCGATGTTTCTTTACTAGAAATGGCAGATGGAACTTTTGAAGTATTAGCTACTAGTGGTGATACATTCTTAGGTGGTGATGACTGAGATAATGTTATTTCAAAATGAATTATTGATGATGTTAAAGCTAATGAAGGTATAGATTTATCTAAAGATAAAATGGCTATGCAAAGAATTAAAGATGCATCAGAAAAAGCAAAAATTGATTTATCAGGTCAAAAAGAAACTGAAATCTTATTACCTTACTTATCAATGACTGCAAATGGTCCTTTAAACGTTCAAAAAAGATTATCAAGAGCTACTTTTGAATCTTTATCTAAAGAATTATTAGATCGTTGTAAAAAACCAATCGAAGATGCAATGAGCCAATCAAAACTTTCTTACAATGACATTGACCAAGTTTTATTAGTTGGTGGTTCAAGTCGTATGCCAATGTTCCAAGACTTAATTAAAAAAGTAACTGGAAAAGAATTAAATATGACTATTAACCCTGATGAAGTAGTTGCTGTAGGTGCTGCTATTCAAGGTGGTGTATTAACTGGTAATGTAAATGATATTTTATTATTAGATGTTACTCCTTTAACTCTTTCTATTGAAACAATGGGTGGTGTTGCTACTCCTTTAATTAAACGTAATACTACTATTCCAGTAAGTCAAAGTCAAATTTTCTCAACTGCTGCTGACAACCAACCAGCTGTAGATGTACACGTAGTTCAAGGTGAAAGACCATTAGCAAAAGATAATAAATCATTAGGTACATTTACATTAAGTGGTATTGAACCAGCTCCTAGAGGAGTACCACAAATTGAAATTACATTCAATATTGATGCAAATGGTATTATGAATGTTACTGCAAAAGATAAGAAAACTAATAAAGAAGCAAGTATTACAATTAAAGGAAGCAGTAACTTAAAAGAAGAAGAAATTAACCGTATGGTTAAAGAAGCTGAAGAAAATAAAGAAAAAGACGCTAAAGCTAAAGAAATTGTTGAAATTAAATATCGTGCTGAATCATTAATTTCTAATTTTGAAAACAGCTTAAAAGATGAAAAAGCAAAAAACATTCCTGAAGATCAAAAAGCAACAGTTCAAAAACAAATTGATGAATTAAAAGATTTATTAAAGAATGAAAAATATGAAGAATTAAAACAAAGAATAGATTCAATTGAAGCTGCTGCAGCACAATTTGCACAACAAGCTAATAAAGATTCATCAAATCAATCAAATGATTCAAAAGATGAAAACAATCAACAAAATAAACAATAATTAAGTAATTTTGTTAAAAATTTAAATAGTAAGAACTAATTTCTTGCTATTTTTTTATTTTTATATTTAATATAAAGATTCATATTAAAAATAGTTTGTATAATATTAACCTATATATAAAAAAATATAGTTATAGGGGAAAAATACATAATTATTTAATTATTTTTCCTGTTGAAAGGATTTTTATACTAAAATGGCTGAGATTAAAGCTCAATTTTTAAAAGGTATTGGTAGTAGTGATGGAATAGCTATTGCTAAAACTTATTTATTAGATAAACCACAAATTAATGTTGATAGAACTAAAACTATTGATAATATTGATGAAGCTATAAAATCATTAGAAAAAACTATTGCAACTACAACTATGCAATTAGAAAAAATTAAGGATATTGCAACAGAAAAACTTGGTGAAGAAAAAGGTGAAATTTTTATTGCTCACATTGGTATTGCAAATGATCCTGAAATGATTAAGGAAATGAAAGCATTGATTAATGATACAAAAATCAATGTTCCTTATGCAATTGAACAAGTATACAACAAATATTATGAAGTTTTCAGGTCAATGGAAGATGCTTATTTCAAAGAAAGAGCAACTGACATTTTAGATATTAAAGAAAGAATGCTTTGTAATGCTTTAGGTTTAACATTACCTGATTTAGTTAGTCTTGACACTGAAGTTGTTTTAATTTGTCATGAATTAACTCCAAGTGATACAGCAATGTTAAACAAGAAATTTGTTAAAGGAATTATTTCTGAAACTGGTGGAAGAACTTCACATGCAGCAATTATGTCTCGTAGTCTAGAAATTCCTGCAGTTTTAGGAGTAAAAGACATTTTAACTAAAGTTAAACCAAATCAAATGGTAGCAATTGATGGTAAAGAAGGAATTGTTGATACAAATCCAGATTTAGCTAGTTGACAAGTTAGAATTCAAGAACATGATAAATTTGTAAAAGAATTACAAAAATTTGTTAATGTTAAAACATTAACAAAAGATAATGTAAAAGTTAATGTTGAAGCTAATATTGGTAATCCAGTAGATGCTGATTGAGCTATAAAATATGGATGTGAAGGTATAGGATTATACCGTAGTGAATTTTTATACATGGGCAATAACCAATGACCAACTGAAGAAGAACAATTTATTGGTTACAAATCAGTTTTAGAAAAAATTAAGGATGAAATAGTAGTTATTAGAACACTTGATATTGGTGGAGATAAAAAATTAAGCTACTATACATTCCCTGAAGAAATGAATCCATTTTTAGGATATCGTGCTATTAGATTCTGTTTAGCTAATAAAGATATTTTCAGAACTCAATTAAGAGCATTAGGAAGAGCTAGTGTTTATGGAAAATTAGCTATTATGTTCCCAATGATTGCTACAATTGATGAATTTAAACAAGCAAAATCATTTGCTCTTGAAGTATTTGATGAATTAAGAAAAGAAGGAAAACCAGTAGCTGATAATATTCAAATTGGTATGATGGTTGAAATTCCTGCAAGTGCTGCTATGGCTGATAAATTTGCAAAATATGCAGATTTCTTCTCAATTGGTACTAATGATTTAATTCAATATACAATGGCTTGTGACCGTATGTCTAAAACAGTTTCTTATTTATACCAACCTAACAATCCAGCTTTATTGAGAATGATCGACATGACAATTAAAGGTGCACATGCTAATAATAAATGAGTTGGTATGTGTGGTGAAATGGCAGGCGATATTATGTCAACTCCATTGTTATTAGGTTTAGGTCTTGATAATTTCTCAATGAGTGCTACAAGTATTCCAAATGCTAGAAGAATAATTAATAATCTAAATCGTAAAGATTGTGAAAAATTAGTTCAAGAAGCACTTAATTTAGAAACTATCGATGAAGTTAATGCTTTAGTAAAAGACTTCTTAACTAAACAAAAATTAATTTAATTTTTTATAGTTTTATTTATTTATAAGGTCAAGTATTTACTTTTGACCTTATATTTTTTTATTTAGTTAAAAAAATAATATAATGAATTTGTTATTTTATTTTTATAGTTCATAGACAGGAGCTTACATGGATAATCAAAATAGTGATAAAGCTGTTAATGGTTCTTCTTTAAAAGATGTTACACCTTTTAAGTTGTATCCATCAAAAAAAGTTTATAACAAGATTTTTTTAGCAACTTTATTTTATTCTTTTTCTTTCTTATTATTGATTTTAGCTTGCACTTTAGGATATTCTGCATTCTCAAAAGATTTAGGTAAATTACCAGGAAATATTACTTTAGGAGCATTATGTTTATCTTTTTCAATAATATTTTTCATTCTCCTTATTTGATATCAATATAAAAAATGTGAAAGACCATATTCAATTGAACTTTACAAATGAATGTTATACTTATCAGCTATTCCATTCGTCAATGCAATAGTTGCTTATTTATGACGTCGTGATGAAAAGAAAATTTTCAACACAAATTGTGCATTAAAAGATAAAAACTTTAAGCCAAGTCATTTTATGCCAGCTACATTAACAATTTTATTCATGTTAATTATATTTATTGTTTTAACAGCATGAATTTATTATGTTTCAACTGGTGGTGTAGAATATTCATACAAGGATAAAGAAGGTATTGTACACATTGAAAAATGTCCTGTTCCAGGAATCTTAGATATATTCTTAAACCCTATCAAAGGTTTTACTGGATATACTTCTGAAATTAAACAAGACTTCTGAAAAGATCAAGCAGCAAATATTCCTACACCTGGATTAGATAAATATCAACGACCATTTAAAAATGGTACTGCTAGTATTACAATTTTCTTATTATCAATGAATGGTATGATGGTTTTAGTAAGTAGAACTAAAGCACTAGAAGCTGGTATGGGTAAATTATTGATAAAAATGAAAGGTAAAGAAATTATCTTAGTTCCATTATTAACTTTTATTTTATCAATTTGTGGTACAGTATGAGGTATGTGTGAACAAACAATGCCATTATTTGTTGTAGTAGTTCCATTATTATATGCAGCTGGATTCGATATTATGACAGGTGCATTAGTAGTAATCTTTGGTGCAGGAATCGGTGTTGCTGGTTCATTAATCAACCCAACAATGATTAGTATTGCATGTGATGCTGCAGGCCATGCTATAGGTCAAAATATTACTATGACAAATGGTATTGTATGAAGAGCAATTATCTACATATTATTTACAATTGCTTGTTGTACAGTATTAACATTATATGCAATAAGAGTTAAGAAAAATCCTACTAAATCACTTGTTTATTTAAGTGAACAAGAATTTAAAACACAATTTACTTTTGATAAAGCATCAATTCCTGAATTCACAAGACAAAGAAAAATAACATTATGAATCTTCTCGTTATCATTCCTTTTATTAATGATTGGTTTTATTTCATGAGAAAAAATCATTCCAGGATTTACAGGTATTACTAATTTAAATAACATGATGAAAGAATATTTCCCATTCTTATCAAGTGCTAACCCTATTGGTGATTGAGAAATGGTAGAAGGTGCATTCTTATTTACAATTAGTGCATTTATTGTTGGATTTGTAAACTGAAGATCTGAAAAAGATTTCATTAAAGTATTTGTAGGTGGATGTGCAGAATTCTTAGGTGTTGCATTTACATGTACATTAGCTCGTGGTTTATCAATCACTTTAACAGAATCAGGATTACATACAGCTTTAATTAATGGTTGTTCATCAGCATTACGCAACATTAACCCATCATTATTTATCTTCTTAGTATTTATATTGTTATCATTCTTATCATTCTTTATTCCTTCAACTTCTGGTTTAGGATCTGCATCGATGCCAGTATTAGCTCCATTAGCAGTTAATGCAAATGTTTCTGTATCTGGTGTTATTACAGCATTCAGTCATGCAGAAGGTTTAGTAAACTTAGTTTCTCCTACATCAATGGTATTACCACAACTTGAAGCTTCAAAAATTACTTATGATAAATTCTTGAAAGCAGTTTGACCAATGTTATTATTGTTCACACTAATTTCTGTTGTAACACTATTAGTTGGACCAATGTTAGGAAACAGTTTATTCTAAGAGATTATGAAATTTAGCTAGTAAATTCACTAGCTATTTTTTTGTTTATAATATTTTCATGTATAAAAGAACACAAACAAAATCAATTAAAATCAAAGATGTAGTGATTGGTCATAGTAATCAAGTTATTATTCAATCTATGACTAATACAAAAACTAGTAATATTAATGCAACTATTAAACAAGTTAATAAACTAGTTAGTTTAGGATGTAAATTGGTAAGAGTAGCTATTTTTGATACTAATGATTTAAAAGGATTAAAAAAGATAGTTAATTCAGCTACATGTCCAATAATTGCTGATATTCATTACAATTATCAATTTGCAATTAATGCAATTATTAATGGTGCTGCAGCAATTAGGATTAATCCAGGAAATTTACAAGATTTAAATCAATTTTTAGAAATAATTAAAGTTGCTAAAGAATATAAAACACCAATTAGAATTGGTCTAAATACAGGATCATTACCAAAAGATGTAAAAACTAATATACAAATTATTAATTTAATGAAAAAATATGTAGCATTTTGTGAGGATAATAACTTTAATCTTTTAGTTTTAAGTATTAAATCAACTGATGTTCAAAAAACAATTGAATTAAATGAATTATTAGCATCAACATTTTCTTATCCAATTCATCTAGGCGTCACAGAAGCAGCAGATTTAACAATTTCAAGCATTCGTTCAACTATTGCTTTGAGTAAACTTTTACAAGAAGGAATTGGTTCTACAATCAGAATTTCAATTAGTGGTGAACCTTACAATGAACCAATTGTTGCTAAAATTTTATTAGATGAAATTGGAATCAAACAAGATATAACAAAAATAATAGCTTGTCCAACATGCGGTAGATGTCAATACAATTTTACTCAACTATATTTAAGAATAAAAGAATTTGTTGATTTAAATCCTAATGGAAAATTAACAGTAGCAATTATGGGTTGCACTGTTAATGGAATTAATGAAGCTAAAAAAGCAGATATTGGTATTTTTGGAGTTGATAAAAATCATGGTATTCTTTATGTTAAAAATAAAATGATTGGTAAATTTTCAATAAATGAATTAATTGATAAGTTTAAAGAAGAATATTTAAAGCTAATGTAATAAGTTTATTTGGTTTTGTGTTTGTTACATAAATCATAATCAACTTTGTAATTAAAACAGTTAAACATAGTAAGATTGTTTTTTAAAATAATTTATTACTCATAGATATAACTAATATAGAAATTTTTGATCATATAATATTTACTTTTTTATATATAATATAAATCTTAATATAATTAGTAATCTATATTCTAATTTATTTGCTTGTGGAGATTGGTGATTTATGGTAAAAAATAGTAATAAAGTTTCAAAAGCTTTAAACGATATTGTTAAAAGAAACACAAAAGAAAAAAAAGAATATGAATCTAAATTAAAGGTTGATAAAAAATACCTTAAAAAAGAACATGTTTTTGAAGCAAGAGAAGAAAAACCAGTTGAACAAGAAGGTTCAGTTGTTTTTAAATCAAGACAAATTAAACAACAAAAGAAAAATAAAAATCAAGTTTTAATTGCACAAACTACACAAAAAAGGGGTCGTAAACCTACTATTAGAAAACTTGTATTAAATAAAAAATCAGCAAGTGCAGAATTTGGTGGAGACATCATTACAGGTGTAGTTGAAGCTAATGTTAAATTACGTAAAATTTCAGATTTTGAATTAAACCAAATTCTTAATAAATTAATTAATAAAGCAAAAACAAGAAAACATAACAAAAATGTTATTGAAATTACAAAACTAGAAAAAGCGTTTGAAGGCTATGATCGTGATGATAATTTCATTAATAATGTTTTAAAAAAACTTAATAGTGAAGGTATTAAACTTGAAATAAAAGATGGTGATGATGTTCGTGAAATTACTTCTGATGAAGTAATGGACCAAAACCATATTGATATCATTAGTGAAGTTGCCGGTATAATGAACATTTCAACTAAAGAAAAAGTTGATGATGGTATTAAATCTTTCTTAGGTTCATTAGGATCATCAAGAATGTTATCAAGTAAAGAAGAAATTTATTTTGCTTCTTTATTAGATGACCCACAACCAGATATTCGTCAATATGCACAAAATCAATTAGTTACTTCAAACTTAAGATTAGTAACATCAATAGCTAAAAAATATTTAAATCGTGGTATTGATCTTGAAGATTTAATTCAAGAAGGTGCAATTGGATTAATGAAAGCTATTAGTAAATATGAATATAAGTTAGGAAATAAATTTTCAACTTATGCAACTTGATGAATTCGTCAATCAATTACTCGTGCAATTGCAGATCAATCACGTTGTATTCGTATCCCTGTCCATTTAGTTGAAACAATCAATAAATTAGTAAAAACTGAAAAAGATTTAATTCAAGATCTAGGAAGACAACCAACAATTGAAGAATTAACTGAAGCAATGGGAGGAGCAAGAGAAGGCTTTACTCCTAAACGTGTTATGGAAATTAAGAGAATTTCTGTTGACTCAGTTTCAATTGATCGTCCTATTGGTCATGATGAAGATTCACAATTTGTTGACTTTGTTAAAGATAAAGATGCTCCAACACCAGACAAATATACTAGCAACCAATTAATGCATGAGGAAATACAAGAATTATTTAAAAAAGTATTAACTGATGAAGAAAAACAAATTATTTCAATGCGTTATGGTCTACCACCAGAAAAAGCTGCAATTAATTTAGAAGAAATTAGTGAAAAATTAGGTAAATCAAGAGACACTATTAGACAAATTGAAGCTAAAGCATTAAGAAAATTAAAACACCCAAGTAAAAACAATAAATTAGCTTCATTCTTTGATAATTCAGATGCTGAAGAATAATCGAATTGATACAATAGTGAATTTAATTAATAATAAAGAAGCAGTGATTGCTGATGTAGGTAGTGATCATGCTTTTTTAGCAATTAAATTATTACAACAACATCGAGTTAAACATGTTTATAATATTGAAATTAATGAACTACCATTGAATAACACTATAACTAATTTACAAAAACATTCTTTATTATCACAAACAACAAATGTAATTAATGATGGTTTAAATAATTGAAAATTGACAGATCATTTTAACTATGTTACTATTTCAGGCATGGGAGCAAAAACAATTGCTGACATTATCAAAAACAAACCTATTTCATTAAAAGTTGATTATTTTATTGTTGTACCTAATAATAATGCTCATATTTTAAGAAAACTATTTGCTGATAATAAATACTCAATAATTCATGAATCAATCATATATGAGAATGGTTATTATTATGAATTGATTGAATGTTCTACTAATCCAAATGAAGGATTAGTAATTTCTAATGAAAAAGATATTTATTTTGGACCAGTAAATTTAAAAGAAAATACTGAATTATTTAAAAAGAAAAATATTGCACGTTATAACTACATTAATAATGAATCAATTTTAAAATTTAATTCTTCTTTAAGAAAAGAAAGGCATATTTTACATGAATGAATTCAAAAAAATAACAATTAAATCAATTTATGACTTATTAAATAGTTCTTTTCCAATTGCTAATCAAGAAACATGAGATCAATCTAGATTAAGACTTTTTGATTTAAAATCTACTCCAATTTCAAAAATAATTTTATGTTTAGATTGCACAAAAGACATTATTGATTATGCAATTGAGAATAATTACAAATTAATTATTTCACACCACCCTATTTTTACAAAAAATAAATATTTTGAACCAAGTAAATTTGACATAGAAAACATTAAAATTTTAAAAGCACACAAAATATCTTTATTATCATTACATACATGTATTGATAATCATGAAAACGGATTAAACACTTATATTCTAAAAAAAATAGGATTAAACAATATTCAAAAAAATAATTGTAAATATGGTTGTTATTTCTCTGGAACACTATCAAATGAAATTACCATTAAATCTTTTACAAAATTATTGTTTAAAAAATTAAATCTCTCTCATGTTATTGCTATGAAAAATAGAATTAATAATAAAGTAAAAAATATTGCTTTATGTTGTGGATCTGGATTTTCTGTTTTTAGAACTGAAATTAATAACTTAGATCAATTTGATGCTATTTTAACAGGAGACATTAAATGACATGATTGAAGATTAGTAGATCAATGTAAATGAGCATTAATAGATATAGGACATGACGTTGAGAAAAATTTTTGTTTTTTAATTAAAGAAAAAATTGAACAAAATTTTAAAAATATATCTATTAAAATAGCTGAACCTTACTTAGATTTTTATTTTAAAACTAAATAATATAAAATTATTAATAATGAAATTATTTGCAACTGATGAATTAAATGAATTAGATATCACATTAATTATTTTTTTGGGAATAATTCTTCTTTTAGCATTGTTTTTTTCTATTCTTTTTTGATTACAGTACAAATATATTCAAAAGACTCGTAAACTTAAAATTGAATGTAATAAATTGAAATCTTCTACACCAATTGATCAATTTAAATACTTAGAATCATTATCAAAAAATAATAAGCAACTTGAGAATATTGCAATAAGTATAGCTCAAGCTAGAAAATTTTATATTGAGCAAACAAAAAAAATGAAATCTAACATTATGGTTTTAAATATTTTATCCCATAATTTCTTTTTTATAAGAAGCTCAAAGATGATTAAGATTATTGAGAAAGATATTGTTCATTGTAATACTTTATGCAATTTAATTAAAGAAGTATTTAAATCCGCTACTGATTATAATGAATCATCTGCATCAGTTGTTTCTGGATTTAGAGAAGTTTTTAGTTCAATCTTGCATTTTTATCGTACTAATTTACAAGCTCAATATGATAAACCTGAAATTTTACATATGGTTGAAGCTATATCACGTGAAATTACTCAAGCTGACAACAATATGGTTGCAATTGATAATGAAAAATTAATTCAAACAATTTATTTGGTAAGTGAAAATGAAAAGAATTTATTAAAAACAATTAGAACAATTTATGTATATCGTTACACATATTATTACTTTCAACGCTGTAAAACTGAACTAGATGCTTCTTACAAGAATCGTTCAAATATTTTAAACCAAAAAGAAAAAAATGAAATTCAAAAAAGTCAAATTGATTTAACTTATCAACTTGCCCAATTAAAAAATAATTTAAGTGCTTTAAAATTTGATGCATCAAATAAATTAATTCACGTTATTGCAAATAAATTAGAACCTAACATTAATTTATTCAAAGAAAATGAAAATATTAATA
This sequence comes from Mycoplasmataceae bacterium, assembly GCA_029009155.1. GTDB lineage: Bacteria > Bacillota_I > Bacilli_A > Mycoplasmatales > Mycoplasmoidaceae > Malacoplasma_A. The sequence continues at coordinate 57,266 of JAQXJX010000002.1, forward strand.
TCATGCTTGAAGGAGGAATGAAGTTTATTATTGAACAAAGTACTATTTTATCTGAAAATTACTTTGAATTAAATAAAGCGCTCCAAGCATTATGTGTTTTCTTTAAAACAGATAATCAATCTCTAATTCAAGAAAAAATTGATAATTTAACTCATTTTTATAAAAAAATTAATACCCATGTAGATGAATTGAAACGTCAACAACGTGATTCTAATTATGTTGATAGAATTTCTTTTATTAAAGAAATATGTCAAACTATTAAGGATCTACAAACATGAATGAATAAGTTACAGGAATTATATAACTATTCAGTGGCAACATATCGTAGCTCTATTGAAATAGTTGATAATATTTTCGATGCAGAATGAGCTATAGTTCAAATGCTAAATATTAAGAAAACAATCACGCCAGATGATGCTCAATCCTTTAACATCATCAATGATGCTATCATGAAAATTAATGAAGCTAAAACATTAATTAAGACTAATTATGCAGCAAACTATTCAAATGTTTTACAAATTATCTCAGATGTTAAAAAAATAATAGAAAAGCTTTATAACTCTTACTTCTTGGATAAATCAATTCAAGTATATGCTCGTAATTTAATTTTCTTTGCAAATAAATATCGTTATGAAAATGATGCTATAGCTAAATCTATTAATAAGAGTGAAGAATTATATAAACAACATAAATATACTGATGCAATTGATGCTTTATTACCTACATTAACTTATGTTAAAGAATCTGCTAAACAAAGCCATGTAAAATTTAATTAATATAATATATTTATTAATTACATAGCCCGTTGGTGAAACGATTTAACACACACGCCTCTCAAGCGTGGATTTGCAGGGTTTGATTCCCGCACGGGTTACCATAACATAAAAATAATAAAAAATAGTGCAGATACATTCATGCATTATTTTTTTAATTAACAAGATAAAACGAAAAACAGGAATTAAGAGTAGCTATCCCCTAATCCCTGCTTTTCATAATATTGCAATATTATTTTATTTTGCTAATCAACTATATAAATCACTCATGAAGCTATTGTTACTTAAATCTATGATAATTAGACTGTTCTTAAATAGTTTCATTTCATTAAACCCTTGTTTTTAAGCATCTAAATCATTCCGCTATAAAAGCTTCCTCTATCTATCAAATATTAAATTATCTCTTTGAGCTATGGTTAAGTTCACTACAACCTGCAATGCTCTTAATCTTCTCATCAATTTAACCTAACTTTCAATAAGTAGTAGCCAATCACTCATTTTCTATATGATTAATTCGCTAATATTATTAAACATTATTTTTTCAAATATGAGTTACTTTTTTTAGAAAAAATATCTCTATATAAATATATAGAGATATTTTTTAGTTAAATTTTGTGTTAACTTTAAAGATATGTTTACCATTTATAATTTGTTTTATTTCAACAGGATTTTTTCCAGGAATTTGGATTTTAGTTATTTTTATAATTTTGTCTTGTGCTTGAACACTAATTCCTGTTTTATCAATCTTGGTAATTAAACCATAATTATTGTCTTTAACATTATCATTAGTTACTTCCATTGAAAAGATCTTAATCCTTTGTCCTTCATAAACAGTGTAAGCAATTGGCTTGTCATATAAAGCTCTTACCTTAGCATCTATTCTAATAGCTGATTCATTTCAGTCAATTTTTTCTTGATTTGCATCTATTATTGATATATAAGAAGCTTTTTGATTATCTTGAGGAAAATGTTTAATATTTAAATCAAATAATTGATCATAATATTTTTCTAGCATTAATTCAATAGTATTTTTTACTTTTGATTTAAGTGAAAATAATGTTTCGTTATTTGACATTTGTATTTTTTCTTGGAAAAGAATATCACCTTCATCAAGAGCTTTAGTAACAAACATAAAAGTTACACCAGTTTCTGTTTCATTATTTAAAATAGCACCTTGCATAGGACTTGCACCACGATATTTTGGTAATAATGATGGATGAATATTTACACAATGATATTTTGGCAGATTAATAATTTCAATAGGGATAATCTTTCCATATGAACATGTCAAAATAAGATCAGGTTTTAAACTACTTAATTCATTTAAAACATCACTTAATTTTTCAGGTTGAAATACCTTAATATTATGATCTAATGCTATTTGTTTAACTTGACCAACAATTATCTTTTTATTTCTTCCAGAAGGTTTGTCTGCTCTTGTTACTACAGCAATTATGTTTGCTTTTAAATTAATTAATTTCTCTAAAACGCACGAACCAATTTCATCAGTTCCAAAAAAAATTATACTTTTACTTTGCATTTGCTTTTTTATTTTTTTCTTTTTCTTTTTGTAATCTTTTTTCCATACGCTTTTGTAATTTTTCGCGTTGCTTTAATTGTTGTTCTTCAATTCTTTTATTTTTAGCAGCTTCAGCATCTTTCAATGGTGCAATTCATTCCATCTCTTTATCATAATCTAATGCACCATTAATATATACTTTACGGTCTTGATTTTTCTTGTCAATTCTTTTAGTTACAACTTCACATTCAATTGCTTGTGGACTGTTCAATACACCAGTTTTTACATCTCTTGTAGTAAAACATACTACATATAGATCACGCATTGGTGGTCTAACAAAATGTGCTTTTATACCATTTTTATTACATTCTTGTTCTTCTTTTTTATAAAAGTAATCACGAATTTTGTTTTCATATCTTTTTTTATCTTTTACATATTTAGAATTGTTAGGATTAATGTAATCAATAGGATTTCTTTTTGCTACATATGAATCAACAATTTCAACACCATACATGTTAGCATCCTTTAAGTATTGTTTAATTGATTTTCAAACTTCATCCTTATTATGACGTGAAGAAATCATTTGTCTAGCTTCTTTTTGTTTCTTCTTTTTTATCATCATTGGAATACCAACAACAGCTACCACTATTAGGACAATAATGATAACTCAAAGCATGCTATTGTTTCCTGCTGACGAAGAATCTCTTAAAATTGTTGCATTTAATACATTGTTCATAATTTTTACTTTTTATTTATTTTTAATTATAATAATATTCTAATTTTATATAATTAAGCAAAAAAAGAAAAACATTATAACATATGGCTAATATTAAATCAAACATTAAAACTATTTCAAAATCATCAAAGAGACGTGCTCAAAATCGTATTGTTAAAACAACAATTAAAAACGATATTAAACGTGCTAAAACTACAGCTAAATCAGAAGATTTGAATGTAGTATTTAAAAAATTAGACTCAGCAGTAGCTAGAAAAGTTATTACTCAAAATAAAGCTAATAGATTAAAATCACGTGCTACAAAAGCTGTTAATAAGAAAAATATTGCTGCTAAATAATTACAATGATTTTAAATAAAAAAATTACTTCTATTCTTATAGGTATATCTGCTATTGCCTCTACAAGTATTGCTCTAGTTGCTACATCATGTGGTGGTGAAGATCCTATTTCTAAGTATGTTTATGGAAATACCTTGGATATTAATGTAGATAATTCTGCAAAAATAGCACAACATGCAAAAAAATTTTTAAATAAAGAAGCAGTTAGAAAAGATATTACAGAAGCAGATTTTAGCACTTGAAGAACAGAAAACTTGTTAACAAATAGTAATTTTTATTGAGAACTTGTTCTTTTTAACGCAAATAGAATTTCTAACTCTAAAAGCGGTTCATTTTCTATTAATAAATGAGATGTTAGTAAAAATAAATCTAATGATTCTACATTAACTGATATCTCTATTGCAATTGATGGAAATGCAAAAGAAAATTTATCTGGTCAATTATCTTATAACTTTAATTCAGATACAAGAAAAATTGTTTGTGACTCTTCTAATTTGGTAACAAATTTCGATTCATGACAATGAGAATCAATAACTATTACAAAGTAATTTAATTATTTTTATTATTTAGATGTCACTTATGTGGCATCTATTTTTTTATTATTATTAAAATAAATTTGTTGTTTTTATAAAGAATAGTATCATATATTTTTTAAGAGGTTTTTATTTTTATGGACAAAACATATAAGTCATTATTATTTGATGATGAAAAAATAGCAAAATACGCTGGACAAGAAGTATTAGAATCTTTAATTGCTTCAAGAAAAGAACATAAGCAACCAGACAGAGTTATTATTGAAAAAATAGCAGAAGCAATGCAAGAATGAGCACTTGAAAATGGTGCTACTCATTATACACATTGATTCTTACCACAAGGTGGTTCAACTGCAGAAAAAATGATCCCCCTTACTACACCTGCACCAAATAGTGAAAAAGAAATTAACTTTTCAGCTGAATGTTTATTAGTTGGTGAAAGTGATGGATCTTCATTTCCTTCTGGTGGATTAAGAAATACATTTGAAGCAAGAGGTTCATCTACTTGAGACTTTTGTTCACCTGCTTTTATTAAAAAGTTTGGTAAGTCAAATGTTTTATATATCCCAACAAATTTTTATGCTTTTAAAGGAGAAATGCTTGATAAAAAAACTCCATTAATTAAATCAACATATGCATTGCAAAAACAAGTTTCACGTTTGATGCAATCATTAGGATATGGAACTAAAGAAGTAATAAACTATGTTGGTGTTGAACAAGAATATTTTTTAATTGATAAGCAATTATTTAATGCTCGTCCTGATTTAAATATATTGGGTAGAACTATTATTGGTAAAGAAAATAAAAACTTACAATATCGTGTAGGACATTATAGTGGAACTTTTAGCAAGAATGTAGCTAAATTTGTTACTAAAGTTAATGAACAATTAACTACTCTAGGAATTACTCCTTGTGCAGAACACCTAGAAGTTAGTCCAAATCAATTTGAAATTGCTTTAACTTATGATCGATCTCCATTAGTTATTGATCAAAATCAAATTCTAGTTGATATTATGAAAAATACAGCTGAAGAATATGATATGGTAGCACTATTTGATGAAAAACCTTTTAGAGGAGTTAATGGTAGTGGAAAACATACAAATTGATCAGTTGCATATGGAGAAGATAATTTATTTTCTTTTGGTAAAAAAGGCGAATACACACTTAGATTCTTATTAACTTTAGCAATTTTTATTAAAGCTTGTGATATGTTTCCAGAATTAATCATTGGAACTATAGCAAACAGATCTAATGAATTCAGATTAGGTGAAAAAGAAGCTCCACCAATGATTCTTTCATTGTACATTACACAAAATCTTTCTAATGCTTTTGAAATGTCAAAAGAAGAAATAGCAAACTTAAAATTATCTAAGGAATATTGTAATTGTGACCGTAATCGAACTTCTCCTTTAGCCTTCACTGGTAATAAATTTGAATTTAGAGCAGTTGGTTCAAGTCAATCAATTTCTTTACCTGTTACTTCATTAAATACTGCTTTTGCTTATGTTTGTTCGTTAGCAGCAGACCGTTTAGAAAAAGCAACAAATAAGCAAGATGAAATAATCAATATTATTAAAGATTATTACAATGAACACAAACGTATTATTTTTAATGGAAATTGCTATTCTAAAGAATGACCAATAGAAGCTAAAAAACGTGGTTTAACAATTATTACGAACATTGAAGATGCTATTAAAAATATTGCTTCTAATAAGAATATTGAACTAGCTAAAACTATGGATGTGTTAAGTGAAAAAGAATTGAATGCAAGAGTTAATGTATCAATTGAAGCTTACACAAAAAACATCCAACTAGAATGCACGTTAATGATTGAAATGTTAAAGAAATATATTATACCAAGCGCATATAAGCAATTAAAATCTTTACAATTAAATCATTTATCAGATGCTCAAAATAAATATTTAAATTCATTTAACGAAAAAATGTCTAAAGTTCTTGAAACATTAGACATTCTTCAAGAAGGTGTAAATTCAACATTTAAATCTAATAGTGATTATAAGTTAGCTTTAGAAAATGCTAGAAATAACATTGATGATTTAATGTCATATATAAGCAAGGAAAATGATGATTTACCAAGCTATGACGATTTGTTATTAAAATTGTAATTAATCAGATACTATTACAGTACCATCCTCTTTAATTTCAATATTCATTCCTTCTTTTACGTAATTTAAAAATTCATCACCCAATTTGTCTATTGTAGGCATTGGGTTTTTTGTTCATACAGCAGCTAAAATTGTTCCAGCTACTGCTAATGAATCAATTGGTTTTGAAAATAATAATGCACCAGGATTACATCCAATAACTGCAGCATTATATAAAACCATACCGCCTGTTGTTGAACCAATTGTTTGTGGTAAACATAAAGCTACACCAACAGTTGATTTTCCATATAATTCTTTATTATTTTGATCAGCACAAATGTTTTTATTTGGCTTACAGTTTTTATATGATGCTAATGTATTAAAACCTTCATGAGTTACTAAAGCCTTTAGATTAGCAGTTCCTTTTACTACCACATGCCCTTTAAAAGTTTTTGTCATATTATTTTACCTCACTAGTAATCTTATTTAGAATTTCATCATTTGTGTAATAACGCGCAGATGTATAAGTTCTTAATTTATTAGAGTTAGTAATTACAGGAACATGTGCACATAATGGATTTGACATATACATCAATGGACAAATATAAGATAATGTAATTCCCATTTTCTTAATTTTTTGTCCTTCTGGAGTTTTATTAAACATTTCAATTACTGGAACTGGAGCAGTAAAGACTGTTTTAATACTTACTTTCTTACGATTATTTTCTTTTAGTTTAGCTTCGATTTTATTAGTTCAATCAGTTAATTGTTTTAAGTTCATATGTGGACAACCTATAAAGCAAAGCTTAGGTTTAGCATTAACGTCTTTTCAAATAACAGGATAGTTATTCTTAACTCTTTCTAGTTCTTCATCAGTTATTACATATGTTTTAGCATTTGGTTTAATTAATTTTGTTTTTAATTTTTTAGCTTCAGGAGTAATGCCATCAATATGATATAACCCAACTGCTCCATTACTTGCAGCAGCTGCACCAAAATCTTTTAGATAAATTACAGTATCGTCATCCATCTTTGGATTTAAATATTTATCTAATCCTTTAACATATGGTACATCTTCTACTACCTTCATTCCAATTGCACTACCAAGTAATTGAGGTTCAGGTAATTTTGATGTTTTAACTTCAATAATTCAATCTGCTTTTCTGCCTTCATCAGTTAACAAACCAAAATAAGGAACAAAACCTAAAATTGATCCAAATAATTCCATGATTCCAGAGTTTCTATTGCATCTTGCACCTAAAACTGAATTAACATAGTTAACTGCACTTGATTCAGCTCATGAAAGAATTTCTCCTTCTTTTGGTGTATTTCCAACTTCTTTCAAGTAACTTGCACAACTAAAAGAATTCTTAGAAAGTAAACCTAGTTCACTTAATTGTTGTTCATATCTTTTTTGTTCTCCATACATCACCTTAAAAACAATTTTTTGTAAAAGATTAGCAGGAACATGTGGGTCAATTGGTCGAGGATCTGCTGTAAAAAGTTGTTTTGATTTTAAACCTGCATTAATTAATTGATCCATTAATTCAAACACACCTTTGATTACAATTACCCCAAATGAAGTAACTATATGTCCATATTTTGAAGTAACAGGTACCATTTTTGTTGCTCCAAAATTTTCACCATATAAAACAAGTGACTTCATTACTTTACTTAGAACTTCACCTTTTTTACCATCATAAATTTCTTGTTGTTCTTTAGTTAATTCCATATTTTATACCTCTTATATTTTCATTGCTATATCTCAAGCTCTTCAAATTACTGTTTTTAAATTTCCTACTTTATAGCAATCACCAACTAGTTTAGATTTCTTATCAACAAGTGGATTTGGTAAATATCCAATACATGATATTATGTCATCGCATTTAATTTCAATATCTTTGTTTTGTAGATTATCATGAATACAAATGCTACCATCATTAATTTGTTTAACTATTGAATTTAAATGAATTTCAACATTATGTAATTTAAAGAAATCTCTTAAGTATGATGAGTTAGCAAGACAAACTCCTCTTACTGCAATCAAGTCGTTTTTAGATTCAATAATAATAGGATTTTTACCTTTATTAAATAAATCTAATGCTATTTCACATCCGCTTAATCCTCCACCAATTATTACAACATTTTTACCAACTTGTTTATTGTTGTTTAGATAATCAATTGCCTCGATTGTTTTATCAAATCCTGGGATTGGTGCTTTTTTTGGAGAAGATCCAGTAGCAATTATTACATCATCAAAATCATTTAGTTCATTAATGTTACTTATTTCAGTATTTAGTTTTACTTCTATTTTATTAGATACCATTTCTTTTTGGTATCAATTTAATAATCATTTATCATTCGCTTTGAAATCAGGTGCAGCTGCTGCATTAAATACACCACCTAATTTGTTTGATTTTTCAAAAATTGTCGGTTTATGTCCTCTTTTAGCTAAAACTCTTGCAGCTTCCATACCACCTATTCCACCACCGATAATAGCTACCTTTTTTGGAGTTTTAGTTTTAATGATTTTGTATTTTTTTGATTGCATTGTTTCAGGATTTAATGCACATCTTGCCATTCCTGCATTATCTGATAATGTTTGGTCATTACCAACACCATTATAATGTGCCATATTAAAACATCCATTATGACAGTGAATACAAGGATGTATTTCATCAATCCTGTCATTAATTAATTTAGTTACCCACTCTTTATCAACTAAAAATTGTCTAGCTACACCCATTGCATCTATTTCATTATTTTTAATAGCATTAGCTGCAACAATAGGAGTCATTTTACCAGCACAAACGATAGGAATATTAACAATTTTCTTAATTTCTTTTACATCTTCTAAGTTACAATTATGTGGCATATATGGTCCAGGATGAGCTCAATATCAAGCATCATATGTACCATTATCACAATTTAGCATGTCATATCCTGATTCTTCAAAAAGTTTAGCAGCTTTTTTTGCTTCTGATAAATCACGTCCAACTTCATGATATTTTTCTCCTGGCATTGCACCTGATTGAAAATCTTTAGTTTTACTGATAACAGAAAATCTTAAAGACACAGGAAAGTCTTTACCACATTCATTTTTTATTGCTTTAACTATTTCAACAGGGAAACGATAACGATTTTCAAAACTTCCACCATATTCATCAGTTCGCATATTACAGTATTTTAATGTAAATTGATCAAGTAAATATCCTTCATGAACAGCATGAACTTCAACACCATCAACACCAGCATCTTTTAAGTATTTTGAAGTTTTAGCGAAAGCTTCAACAATTTTATTAATTTCTTTTTTTGTCATTGGACGAGAAAAACAAGTATTATCTCATCTATTTGGTGTTCTTGAAGCACTCATAGTTAATCAATCAACATTAAGAATTGGCTTTAAAATAAAACCTAATCATTTATGCTTAATTGCTTTAATCATTAGATCATTAATAGCTAATGATCTACCAAATCCAGCAGTTAATTGAATAAATAATTTACAACCAGTTTTATGAAATTCATCAACAAATTTTTTTAATTTTTTGAATTTACCTTTTCCTCTATATAGTCATTTGTTTAATAAAATGTCTCTAATTGGAGCAATACCTGGAAGAATTAAACCGACATTTTCCTTTGCTCTTTCTAATAAAAAATTAGCAGCTTCTTTATCAAAATGATTTGGTTCCATTCAACCAAAAATAGATGTACCACCCATAGATGTCATCACAATTCTGTTTTTAACTTCTAAATTACCAATATTAAATGGTTTGAATAATGGTTCAAATTCCTTATTCATGTTCTACCTCTCTCATCATTAATTTAATTATATAAAAAAACACCTTATGAAAAATTAAGGCGTTTTAATGAGAAAATAATTGATAGAATTATTTTTTATTTACTTGATGGTGAAGTTAAACGACTTCTTGCTTCTTTTGCTGTTTTTCTAGTTGTTCTTCTTCCAGATAATGGAGTACTTGCTAGTGCTGAAGCTTCTTGATAAACTTTCTTAGAAGACTTCATTGTAAATAGAATAATAATTGAATACAAACCAAGAACTATTGCTAAGACTGCAACAACAAACATTGCTCAACCAAAAGGTGTTAGATCAATTCTATTTCCATCAATACTTTTTATTATTGCATATCATGCATCATTTTCATGAATTGAGGCACTAAGAACTAAACTTAAACTAATTAATGTAGTAAATGCAGTAAATAAAATTATCGTAAGAATGATAATGAATTTTCTACCACCACTAGTACGTTGTAATTTTTCAATTCGTCTTTCTCTTTCAGCGTTTGATATAAATGGCATATATTTTCCTTGTGTTAAAAATTAATTTATTTATTATTAATTATATTAAAAAGTTTATGTGCTTATGTCTTTATTATTGTTAAACGCTTTGCCAGTTGTATCTATATTTTGTTGTTGGGCAAGGTAAGATGTAAATATGTTAATTTATTACACATGTTGCTTCACTTATCTCTTCTTATTCTTTTAAGTAAAAAAGTATAATCTTAATATTCTTAAATATACATTTGTATTGATTAAAAGGGGTAAAAGCATATGAAAAATAAAAAAATTAAATTATTATCAAGTTGTATTTCTACTATTGCAGCTATTTTTGGAGCGACTTATTAAATTACTTCAACATCAAAAGAAGTAAAAGATAATAGTAGTAATATAGTTAAATTAAATAATTCATCAGTAAATACCCCAGTATTAAATTCTTCAGAATCTGATTATGAATTTGATTTTAGAGATTTAGTTAAAGATGACTGCAGATCTAGTGTTAGTGGTAAGATTAGATGCTTAATTGATCGAGAAAATAAATGAATTAGATTATTAGATGCATCAAACGGTTCAATTAAAGGTGCAAATGTTAAATTTGCTAATTTAATATCATTCCGTGGTGAATCATACACAATTACTTCAATTGCTCCTAATGCTTTTAAAAATGTAACTACATTAACAGGAACAATTGAATTTCCTTCTTCATTAAAATCAGTTGGGGATTCTGCTTTTAGTGGATGTAATAAGATTACTGGATCTATCATTTTACCAACTACAGTTACATATATTGGAGATTATGCTTTTGATGGCTGTAATCAAATTACAGGTCTGACTATCCCAAGTTCAGTAAAATACATTGGAGCATGTGCTTTTAAAGAATGCAGTAGTATTGCTAATAGAGTTGTTATCCCTAATGAAATTACTGAAATCTTGCCTTCAACTTTCCAAGGATGTTCTAAATTAACTGAAGTTACTTTTTCTAATAAATTAACTAAAATTGGTCAAAATGCTTTTAATAATTGTGTTAAGTTAGCTAATATTGTACTTCCTAATTCACTTGTTGAAATAGATGATTATGCTTTCAATAGTTGTACAAGTTTAACAAAAGTTGATGTTTCTAATTATGTAACAAGAATTGGAAGCTATTCATTCCAAAGCTGTACTGGTTTAACAGATGTAAATGTTGCTGATTCAGTTGAATTAATAGGTCAATATGCTTTCAATAGTTGCAGTAATTTAACTAATGTAAACATTAATGAAGAAACTTCAAATTTAACTAAGATTGGTGATCGTGCTTTTTCTAATGCATCTAAACTTAAAATGATTAATTTTCCTAAAAAATTAGAATCTATTGGTGAACGTGCTTTTTATAACAATTCTGCTTTAGTTGGCACTCCAAAAATTCCAGAATCAGTAACTGAAATAGGATTTTATGCTTTTTATGGTACAGGATGTAATAAAAAACCGGTAGGAGGTCTTAATGTTGCTTATTCATATGAAGGTGAAGGTTATGCAAAATGATTATTAACTGCTTATGTAAATCAAGCAACAACTCATTTTACTATTGAAAAAAATACCATAGGTATTGCTAGTGGAGCATTTTACATATTTGCGGGAAATCTTACTGGACAATTAGTACTTGGTAGTACTGATAACAGAACACTAAAATATATTGGAGATGCTGCTTTTCGCAATGATAGTATCTCTTCAATTGTAGGATTAGATCAAACACGGGTTAAAAGAATTGGAGATGGTGCTTTTTATGATTGCTTAAGTTTATCAGGTACAATTAGACTTCCTAATACTATTGAAAGTATTGGCACTAGAGCTTTTACTAATACTGTAATTTCAAGTTTAGCTATTGATCAAGATACTACACGAACAACTAAATGTACAATTGATCAAGAAGCGTTTTTGAATTGCTCATCATTATCTGGTACACTAAATATTCCTACATATGTTAGTGAAATAGGAAAAGATGCTTTTAAAGGCTGTACAGCTTTAACTAAAGATGCATCTAATATTGTTTATTCTTCTGAAGATCAAATTGGTTTCAATAAATGATGCATTGGTATTGTTAGTGGAACTACAACACTTAATAGTTTACAATTTGATTCTAATGTTTATGGTATTGCTGGTGGAGCATTTACAGGAAATACATCATTAGGAAAAATTATAGTTGGTTATAATATTGAAGTAATTGGAGAT
>JAQXJX010000003.1 GCA_029009155.1 Mycoplasmataceae bacterium
GATTTTAACTGCTTAGATCCTAAACAAACTAAAATTACAGGTGTATCTAATAAATTTGTAGCAAGCGGAAATTTCAATTTTAATAATGGTGAATTTACATACAATAATGTTAAATATGCAATTTCAGAAATAGCGAGTGATACTTTCCATGCTGGTTCAACTCATTGATATTTCAAAAATTGTAAATTAACGATTCCTTCAACAATTAAGAAAATTGGTGATCGAGCTTTTTATGGTAATTCTCGTAATACATTCTTTTCAAACAAAGAAATCATTGGTCTTAATTTTGAAAAAGGAATTGAGGATATTGGAAAAGAAGCATTTAAAAAATGTGATGATCTAAAATCTAGTCAATTAGTTTTACCAAATAGTCTACAACATATTGGTAATAATGCTTTTGAAGATATAAGTCCTTTAAAAGAATTAGATTTATCTTCACTAGATCATGTAATTAATTTAGATGCTAATCCCTTTGATAAAGATGGTTGTTTATATGACACTAATATTAAAACAATTTGAGTAAAAGATCAAGCTATGAAGGACAAATATTGTCATGATCAATATTGGTCTTCAGTTAGTGGAAACATTAAAATTAAATAATTTATTACAATAAATTGCAAAAGCTAATTTACAAAACTTTCAGCATATAAAAATTTATTTAGAGTGAGTCAATTAAGGTTTGACATCGCTCTTTTTTTATCCCATAATTCTTTATATTCATGGATTAAGCTTTCCTTAATTTACTACATGAATGTAATATTATTAACTAATAAATATTTTGTATCATAATTAGCATTAATTACTTTAGCTATTCTAGTCTACAAAAACATAAAAATATAATAGATCAACATAACATTATGTTGATTTTTTAATTTGTCTTTACATTCATTTTTCATAATAGTTGATACATATAATTTTTAATTTTATAGGAATATAAATAAAGATGTTTTATCCTAAAAAAATAATAATTATATTATTTAATTAGTAAATAAAGTTAGTGATAATTCAATGCATACAAATAAGATATATAAGAAATTTTTAGAAACATTTTTAGCAATTCTTCCAATGGTGTTTATCATCACTCTAATTTATTTAATTTCTGCTTTTTCAAATCTATTAAAATCAAGTGATGGTAAACAATTAATTTCACTTGAAACTTTTATCCCATTTATCATTTGTTCTTTTACTTTAGTTATAGGCAGTACAATCTTTCAATTGGGAGCTGATAATGCATTACATAAAGTTGGAACTTTAATAGGACAGCACATTACACAAAAAAGATCAATATTCTTTTTATCTATAGTAACTATTTTTTTAGGTACATTAATTAGTATAGCTGAACCTGATCTAGCAATACTTGGTGATGTTGTTGGTAAATCTTTTGGTAATGGTGGTGATTGAATTGTAAGAATTATAGCAGGAATAGGTGTTGGTATTTTTTTAGTAATCGGTTTAATCAGAATTATGACACAAAAATCGATTAAATATGTTTTCTTAGGTGGATATATTTTAATCCTTGGGATTGCTGCTATTTTTGGGCCTAAAGATGGCCAATCATTTTTATCAGTTGCATATGATACAAGTGGAGTAACAACAGGTCCTGCTACTGTTCCTTTTGTTATTTCATTTGGTGCAGCTGTTGCTAGTGCTCGTGGTGGTAAAGATACTGCAAGTGACTCATTTGGTTTAAGTGGAATCATGTCACTTGGTCCTGTATTAACAATGCTATTACTATGTTTTAGTTATCCTAAATGTAACATAGCAGAAGTTGATATTCCTACATGTCTTGACCAAATTAAAAGTGGTATATTTTGAGAAATGATTATTGATGTTTGTTATGGGGTAGGACCAATTTTCTTATTCTTTCTAATTTACAATTGAATTTTTATTAAACTTAATCGTGCTCGTTTATTTCAAATTATTGTTGGTTTTATATTTGTATTTATTGGTTTATACATCTTCTTAATTTCAGCATCATTAGGTTTAAAAGGATTAGGAAAAGAATTTGGACATAATACAACAAGTAATCCAGAAATCCATTATTTATTAATAGTATTTGGATTATTAACAGGAATCATTATTGTTATGGGAGAACCATCAATCCAAATTCTTTCTAAACAGGTAGAAGAAATTAGCGGTGGAATGATTAAGAAAAAAACATTAATGATTGCTTTATCTATTGGTGTTGGTACTGCTATTACATTAGAATTAGCAAGAAACTTATTCTGAAATGGTTTTAGTAGTTATTATCTATTTATTCCAATTTATGTAATAGCATTAATTTTAATGTTTTTTGTTCCTGATATTTATACAGCAATTGCTTTTGATAGTGGTGGAATTGCAAGTGGTACTATCTCAGTTTGTTTAGTTATGCCAATTGTCATAGGCATGGTAACTTGTCAACAACATATTGATAATGGTTTTGGAATTATTGGTATGGTGTCTGCGTTCCCAATTATTTGTATCCAAATTTTAGGTATAAATGCAAAAATCAAAAATAATGTATTGCTTAAAAAAGCAAGAAATAAAATTTACAATAAAACCATTGAACAACAAGTTATTCATTTTGACATTTAGTAAAAGGTAAATAACATGGCAATTATCAAAAATAAAAAGAAAAAGAAAATTAATTCATCAATTCCATATGATCAACAAAGTAAAATAGAAAAAATTAAATTACTTTGTGTAATTGTAAATCGTTCTCAAGCTAATTTCTATATTAACACATTTAACGATGCTGGCGTTTCATGTGTCTTTGATGTATTTGGTGAAGGAACTGCACCAAAAGAAATGCAAGAAATTATGGGAATTATTGATTCAAGAAAATCATTAATTGTTTGTATAGTTAAAGAAAGCTTGATTGATAAAATAGCAAAAATCATTCAAGATCGATTTAGTATTAGTAAACAAGCAAAAGGAATATCATTTATGATTCCAATCACATCAGTTGCTGGTGTATTTATTTACAAATATTTAACTAATAATAGGGTGGTAGAATAATATGAAAAAAGGCGAAATGATCGTTGCTATTGTTAATAAAGGTAATGCTGATTTAGTAATGGAAGGTGCTAAAAAAGCTGGAGCTACTGGTGGTACTGTTTTTAATGCACATGGAACTGCTAATAAAGAAATTAGAAGTTTTTTTGGTATTCCAGTTCTACCAGAAAAAGAAATGATCTTTATTATTGTTGATAATAAAATCAAAGATGCTGTATTATTATCAATCTATAAAGCTGCTGGAATAGAAACTAAAGGTGCTGGAATAGTATTTTCATTACCAGTTGAAAATGTAATGGGAATAGGTGAGGATAAGAAAGAAGATAAATAATCTTATT
>JAQXJX010000004.1 GCA_029009155.1 Mycoplasmataceae bacterium
GTTTTAAATGGATTACTGATGAAGAAGATGACGATAAGACTATTGGTGAATATTTAACTGAAATGGAAACTATTTCTGCTGATTTAGCATCTTCGGTTGCAAAGTTAAAAGATTTATTAGAGGGTGTTTATGATGATTAATATAGAATCCTTAAAACGAAACATTCTTTCATTGGCTTTAGAAGGAAAATTAACTGAACAATTAGAAAGTGATGGTGATTCAAAATTACTTATAGCAGAATCAGCAAGAAAAAAGCAGGAATTTCTAAAATTAAAAAAAATCGAATTAAACGAACCGGAAGAGGAAGATAAAGTATTCTCTATTCCTGTGTCTTGGAATTGGGCCAAATTGTCTAATATATCTCAAATAGAATCCGGAGGAACTCCTAGTAGAAGTGAAAAGAAATACTGGAATGGCACTATTCCATGGTTAAAAATTGGTGACTTGAATAGTAAACGCATCACAAAATCAAGCGAATACATAACTGAATTGGGATTAAAGAACTCCTCCGCTCGTATATTTAAAAGAGGCACTATTTTATATACAATTTTTGCAACTATTGGAGTTGTTAGTATATTAGATATTGATGCGTCTACAAATCAAGCCATTGCTGGATTATCGTTCTTTGGAAACATTGATAGAGATTATTTATATTATGTTTTAGTTGGGCTAAAAGATATACTTGTTGGAAAAAGTCATGGAATGACGCAGTCTAATATCAATTTAACAATATTGAAGAATATTTTTATTCCAATGCCACCTCTCGAAGAACAAAAACGAATTGTTGCTAAACTAGATGAGATTTTTGCCGAACTAGATAAAATTGATGAGAAACAAACAAGACTTGCAACTATCCAAGAAAATATGGAAGCAAAGATTTTAAAACTTGCTATTCAAGGAAAATTAGTAGAACAAAGGCAGGAAGAGGGAACAGGCGAAGATTTATTTAAATTAATTCATGAAGAAAAACAACAATTAATCAAAGAAGGTAAAATCAAGAAGGAAAAAACACTTCCTGCTATTGAAGATATTGAGATTCCTTTTGAGATCCCTTCTACTTGGAAGTGGGTTAGACTTGGTGAATTAGGTAATTACAAGAAGGGGCCTTTTGGAAGTGCATTAACAAAAAGCATGTTTGTACCGAAATCAGACGACTCAATAAAAGTGTATGAACAAAAAAATGCTATTAAAAAAGACTGGAAATTAGGAACATACTATATTAGAAAAAATTATTATGAATCAGATATGAAAGGTTTTACTTTACTGCCTGGTGATATCATTGTAAGCTGTGCGGGAACAATTGGTGAAACATATGTCATCCCTAAAGAGGCTGAGATTGGAATAATCAATCAAGCATTAATGAGAATGAGAATAATGAAAAATCTTAATCTTGATTACTTCCTTATGTATTTTGATGTCATTTTAAAAGGAACTGCTAATGATAATTGCAAAGGAACTGCAATAATGAATATTCCACCATTTAATATATTAAAGAATATGCTAGTACCACTTCCCCCACTGGAAGAACAAAAACGTATTGTTGCCAAAATTGAACAATTGCTACCATTATGTAGATGCAATTAAAGTGTTATTAATGCATTATTAAATACTAATGTTTTACAAAGTATTTTATCAGCAACTTCACCTACATTGAATTCTGAATCTGGTCAAATTGCTAATTTGCCTGTAATAATTCACCAAGATAAATGAGAAATAGTAGAAGATATTGTTAAAGAAAACATCAACAAACCTAAAGAAGATTGGGGTAGTTTTGAAGCCAGCTGGGATTTCAAAAAACATCCACTAATTTAATTTACAAAGGAGGGATAATGTGGCAGAACAAAATAAACTAAGTTCAGCTCAAATAGAAAATATATCTAAATTATTTGGTGGCTTACTAAGCGGAAGCAAAATATCAAAGATTTTTAAAGATATAAACGTTACAGATAACAGTGGTGAATCGACAAAATGGAGAAGGTTAGATTTTGTTTTTAATTTTTATCTAAATAGAGATAAATCAATAGATACAATAATTAAGTTTATTACTGAAGCATTATCACCAGTTTCATTTGTAAATAATATTGATGAATTCAAGTCTGCACAAACTGAGCTGAATAAGACTTTAATATTTAGTGGATTAGAGTATGGAACAGATGGAGAATTTAAAAAAATTACAAATGCTACAACCATAAGTGAAGTTCAAAGACGAACAAAAGATTTAGAAAATAAACTTAAACAAAGAGGAGTTCATTATAGAGTATTAAAATATTGTAATGAAGAACTTCTTAAAGAAAATTATTTCCATTCTATATTGGAAGCAACAAAAAGCCTATGCGAATTTATAAGAGAGCAAACTGGACTTACAGAAGATGGCTCAGAACTTATAGATAAAGCATTTTCGACAAAGAACCCTTATTTAGCATTAAACACTTTGCAAACTGATTCAGAGAAGAATCAACAGGTTGGATTAGCTATGATGCTGAAGGGAATAAATAGTATGGCACGTAACGTTACAGCACATACTCCAAAAATAAAGTGGATTATAGAAGAATCCGAAGCAATTGATATATTGATGACAATATCATTTTTACATAAAAACTTAGACAACTGTAGAGTTGTTCCAAGAAAATAGAGTTCTTAAAACGAGAAGATTAATATCTGATATATTCAAACAATGGGAAGAGGAGTATCAGCAAAGATTTAACACTCTTAAATCCGACGAAGAAGAATTAAAAGAACATGTAAAGAAAAATTAAACTAAAGTTTTTTTAGAATGAAGTTTAACATCTATTTTTAATATCAAAAGGTTTTAAACACAATGATTGGTCATTGTCAAACTTTAATTGACTCACTCTAATGGTGTAAATTAACTTTTATAATCTATACAAAATAAAAAAAGATAGAAAATAATTCTATCTATCTTTGTGTTGTTGTTTTCAAATTTCTGATTCTTTTACTCAACGATATCTAAAATCATATTTTTCTACTGGGAAATAAGTTGAATTATGATCATAACATTTTTTAACTTTTATTTCTCCAATTCAAATCATTAATATGTAACAAAATGAAGGGAAGGATAAAAACGGAAATAGCATAAATCAAACACATCAATTATTAATATATGCATTTTCAAAATTTGCAACTATTGTTGGATCATTATTAATTGACCAATGACCAATAGTGAATGTTAAAGTTAAACATATACCTAGTGAAATTAATAAAATCGAGAAATCAAATACACCCATTCTAATTTTTTCCTTAATTGTAGAAGCATAAGGAGTTTTTTTAGTTATACAAGTTAGTGTAGATGGTGTATTCATTACAAAACCCCTGATACAGAATTGTCAAACTCTTTTATAAAAAACTCCAACTTCTAGGATGCCAATTCAAAATAATATTCATAAAATTTTAAAAAATTTGTATTTTTTGCAAGCACAATATATCCAAGTAACAAAGAAAGTAATAACTAATAAGATTGTTGCAACAAGCACAATTGTTCCATTTAAATAAAAAATATTTAATGAAAGACTTAATATTAACGATAGAAAAGAAAGAATAAAAAAAATGGTTCAAGGAAGATACATTCCAGTAAGTACTTGTGTTTTTCATAGCAAACTAATCTTCTTATTTAAAGTAAGATTAGATTTGATCATGAAATAATCAGCGCCCACTCATTTAATTCTTTGATTTTTGAATGCTTGAACATTTTGAATGCCAATTTTAGCTCCAAAATCAAAAGGATTAATTACAGAAGTATACCCATGTTTATTTAATCATAATCCTCTTGCAGCATCACAAGCTGCACATTCTACATCTTCAAGAGGAATTTGAGAGATAGTAGATGTTTTATAGAAACAACATCATCCATCTAGAACGGTTCTTGAACCAATTTCTAAAGTAGCGTTTGATAAAAGTTCATTACCCATTTGTCAATCATAACTATTGATTTTTGAAATAAAATTATCAGTTCAATAAAAACTTCCATTGCAAACAATTCCAGCAATTTTTTCATCTGCTAATAAATTTGAATGAAAATAACATAAACAATTTTCTACAAATGTGTTTGTAACTATAGCGCTTGAGTCATTTTCAAAAATATAGTCATATTTAGAACCATATTTATTTAATCAATAAAATGTATTTCCGATTTTAGATTTATGTAATTTTTTGTGTTCTGAGTCTCTTCTACATACATAAACATTTTTATGTTGTTTAGCAAATTCATCAACTTCCTTAATAACATCAGGATTAGAAGAATCATCACAAATTCAAACGTCAAGGTTTTTATAAGTTTGATTTGCTGTTTGCAGTAAAGTATTTGGTAAAAAATCATTACATATACCAATAACTAATGCAACTTTATCATTAAAATTCTTTAAAGGACATGAATTTATAATTTCTGAATGTTTTTGAAAAATAAGTTGTTTTCTTTTGCCAATACAAATGAAATAGATCAATACATCAAAACTAAAGAAGGTTATGACTAAACTAACCACTAAAAATATACTTTGAATAATCCAGTACATGTAAAATTGTGCATGCTTTCATGCATCATCATTATCCAAAAATGTTGATGACATATAATCAACAAAACTTTTTAGATCTTTCTGAAAAATAAAATCTGGACAGAAATTAGTAAAACAAAAAAATAAAGTATTTAAAAGCACTGATACAACTATCAGAATAATAATTTGTTTCTTTGCTTGCGATTTAAAAAAATCAAAAAATCGACTATTTTGGTTATTATTAGAATACATATTCTAATTATATATATGTATATATATATAAAAACAATTAAAATTTAATAAAGTAATAATAGTTTTTATCTTAATGCAGAATAATATTTGATAAGTATAATAAATTGTATAGGAATAGACTATTAATAGTCTGATGAGAAAATAAATGAGGAAAAAGATTTCTAAATTTGTGAAAATATTAGGGGGGTTATTTACACTTTGTGCTCCTATCTTATCAATTGTTTGTTTAACAAGTTGTAATAATAATGATTGTGAAAAAATGGATACAAATGAACATCACATTAAATATATTAAAGATCGTTCATTTTCATTAGTATCATCTAGTATGTATCAGACAATGTGAGGAACAGGTTGAATTTTAAACAAAATGAATAATCAGGAGGAATATTCATATTATGTAGCTACAAATTTACATGTTTCTCACCCAATGTTTTTTGAAAATGTAACTGGATGGAAGTATTATATTGGAGATAATTATTCAGATACTAATGAAAGTTTTAATGTCTTTGATCTCAATTACTATACAGAATTAAAAAATATAGATGATGCCACAAATCCTTTTATAGCAATAACATGTAAAAAAGAATTTTTATCCTTTAATAGTAATCCAAATAATAGTATTGATTTTGAAATATTAGAAGTAAATTTTGCAAATGCCATTAATGAAAATGAACATTTGAAACAAAAGCTAGATAATCTTAATACTTACTATAATGAACATGGATACATAAACAAATTTAGTAATAATAGTAAGCAAGAAAATACTGGATATTGTGCTGGTTTTCCTGCTAGTGATGGTTATAAAACTAAATTTGTTGGTGAAAAAATTAATAATTTAGCTGTTGTAAAAAATGATGATGAATGATATCATCCATGTGCAATTAAAAGTGATGATCAAAAAACTGATATTTATGATACATCATGAAATTATTTAGGAAAAAGAGTAAATGATGATGAATTTCAACTAGATGGTGGTTCATCAGGAAGTATGCTTATTAATGAAAATTATGAAGTAATTGGAATATATTGAGGCGGATGATTATATGAACAACTACCAGATTTTCAGCCTTCTTTCTCAATGTTTTATACAACAAGTTACAATTATTTATCTAATTTAATATAGAAATTAAACTGTTTTTTTAATGAAATTAATTTCACGATTATTAATAGTGATAATCATGTATGAAGCTTGATAATCTCTTGGTTTACACAATGATCCAGGATTAGCTAAGAAAAGTTTGTTTGCATAAAATGTTTCTTCATAGCAATGAGAATGTCCAAATAAAAGCACATCTACTTTTTTTTCTTTACCAATTTCATATAGTTTTTTTAGTCATCCATCATAATTAAAAGCAAAAGCTTGATGGCCATGTAATAATAAAAAGTGAAATCCTTCGCATTCAAACGAAACTATATTATGGTCTGTTAAAGCTTGTTCATCATTATTTCCATATACTCAATAGTCAAATAATGAATTCATTGTATCATCATCAATTAAAAAGTCACCACAATGGACATTTAAATCACATTTTTCATTGTCTATAACTTTTTTCATTAACTCAATATTAATGCCATGAGTGTCTGACATTACTAAAATTCTTTTCATTGTGATGATACTTTCTTAATCTAATACTTTAATATTAAAAATAAAACACTAATATTTATATTAGCAATTAAAAATAATTTTAAAAATAAAAGATAATTATTTTAATTCATTCTTAATTAGTTTAGCATTTTTAAGTCCAATGTATTGTGCTAATTCTTCTTCAGGAGCATTTTTAATATTAGTAATGTTTTCATAATATTTAATTAATTTATTAATGGTGATATTACCAATACCTTTAATTTCATTTAACTTAGAACGTAATAGGGAAGTTTGTTTTCGATTGCGAAAAAAAGTAATTGCATATCGATGAACTTCATCTTGAATTTTAAGTAGATATAAATATAAACTGCTTTTATAATCTAAATCTAATTTAATTTCTTCATTAATAATTATCTTATCAGTTTGATGCTTATTGTTTTTTGCCAATCCAATCACAGGAATAATTAAGTCTAAATTAATTTCTTTTAATGCATTCTTGATTGCATTAACTTGTAAAATTCCACCATCAGCAATAATTAAATTAGGTAAATCTTCTTGTTCTTTTAACATTCTTGTATATTGTCTAACAATTACTTCATGCATACAGGCAACATCACTTGTTGAAGAATTGTTTTTAATAATAAATTTTCGATATAGCTTCTTGTTAAAATTCCCATTTTCAAGTGCAATCATTGCACCAATTTTATCTGTATCAAATAAATTTGAAATATCAAAAACATGAATTAAAGCTAAATTAAACAAGTTTAATTTCTTTTTAAGTTCATCAAAAGCTTCATTATAAATTGCAACATGCTTTTTATAAACTAGATAGTTAGCATGATAAAATTCTTTGGCATTATTAGAAGCATTAATTAATATTTCTTTAAATTTACCTTTAATAGGATTTAAAAAATTAATACTTAAAGTTTCAGATAATAATTTCAAATTATCATCTGGTAATGAAACATAACATTTTTTAGGTAAGTTTTGATTATTCAAATAATATTGTGTTAAATATGATTCTAATGTCTCATTAATTTCATCATTTATTTCCATCATTTGTTGATTTTTAGTTAATAACTTACCATTTTCATATGAAAATATAACAACAACTAAGATATTATCAATAACAGAGTATCCAATTACATCAACTAATTCATTAGATTTAAAATTAATATTTTGGTTTTGAGATATTTCATTAATTCCATTTATTAACTCTAAAGCTTTTTGAGCATCTTCATACTTATATTCATTAACAAATTGTTCTTCTTTTTGTTTTAAAGTATTTAATAGTTGTTTGCAATCACCTTTGAAAAAATTATCAATTTCACCAACAATTTTTTCATATTGTTTTGTATCAATACTATTAATGCAAGGACCTAGACATTGACCCATATCATAATAAATACATTTTTTATTAGGAATTGTATGACATTTACGTAGAGGAAATAACTTAAGTAATAAATCATAAATTTGGTATTTATGAGAATTACTACTTGCAAATGGTCCATAATATTTACCCTTATATTTATTTTGATTTCTAGTGTAAATAATTCTTGGATGTAATTCTTTTGTTACTACAATATATGGATAATTACTACCTTCTTTTAAAAGAACATTATATTTGGGTTTATATTTTTTAATTAAATTATTTTCTAAAATTAATGATTCATTTTCATTAGTAACAACTACAAAATCAACATCAGCTATATTTTCAACTAATTTTTTAGTTTTTATATCTCGATCTGGTAAAAAATATTGGTGAGTTCTTTTAAATAAATTCTTTGCTTTACCTACATAAATAACATTACCATGGATATCTTTTCATAAATAACAGCCTGGTAAATTTGGGATTTTTTTTAGTTTAAATGACAATATATCATTCATGTTATTTTGCTTCTTTTTTAGCAACATTAGATTCAACCATTGTATCTTTTGAACCTAAAATAATCATATTTTTATAAATATCTTCTAAACTTGGTTTGTGTCATTGAAATTTTTCAAAAGGAATTTTGTTAGTTGCAAATCACTTTTGAATCGATTGAATATTATTTTGCTTAGAAATAGTAATGATAAATTCATTTGGCTTTTCAATCATTTTCTTGTAAGCTATCTTTTGTTTTTTAAAAAAACTAAATACTTTATCTTGATATTTATCATTAAATGAAACGATACATTCATGTTTGTTATATTTTTCTAGCAAATTATCTTTATTACCTGAATAAATAATTTTTCCACCATCTAAAATAGTTAATGAATCGGCATACAAATCTAATTCAGCTAAAACATGGCTAGAAATAAAAATTGCTTTTCCTTGTTTTTTAAGCATCAATAATTTATCAAAAAATTCTATTCTGGCTTTTGGATCAAGATTAGCAACTGGTTCATCCATGACAATAATATCAGGGTTATGAGTCAGTGCTTGTGCTAATAATATTTTTTTCTTTTGACCAGAACTAAAAGTATTAGGAGAACGTTTTCTTAAATCTCACATGCCTAATTCTTTTAGTTTTTCTTCTGCTATTTTTTCAGCTTCTTCTTTACTAAAGTTTGATAGCATGATCATTCATTTTAAATAATTAAAGGCTGACAAATGATCAGGAAATGTTGCTTTTTCAGGAATATATCCTATTTTTCTTTTTGCATCTTCCTTTTCATTTGGTATACCATTAATTAAAATAGTACCAGATCATTGATGGTATGATGTTATTAATGATTTAATTGTAGTTGTTTTACCAGCACCATTTGCACCAATAAAAGCATGAAATTCACCAGGATAAATATCAAAACTTAAACAATCTGTTGTAGAAGTTTTTTTCTTTTTGTAGTATTTTGTTAAATTACGAACAAAAAGAATTGGCTTGTTTTCCATTTTTTGGTATTCATCAATATCTGTAGAGAAATATTTTGCATTTAAACTGCTATGTAAGTTGACATATTCATTAATAGCTTGATAGCTTTTATTAATTTTTTGTATTTGATCTAAATATTCACTAGATTCATGATCTTTATATTGTGAATTTAATTTTGCTTTTTGCTCTTTATATGCTTCTTTAGCATGATTTCAAAAAGTCTTTAATTCTTTTTTTGCTTGAATTAATTGTTGTTTTGTTTGTTTTTTAAAGTCTTTTTCTTCTTTTTTAGTTAAAACTTTATTATTAGTTATTGCAATAGTTTTAAAAGATTTTATTTGTTCATAATATGATGAATTTAATTTTGCAAAAGAAGGAACATTCTTTAAAACTAATAAAAGATCTTCAAAATTATTTAATAATAAACTAATCTCATCTACTGATAATTGATGAAATGGCTTATTTAATAAATCATTCTTTTGTTTAGATAAAACTTTTTTCATTTCTCTTTTCCTTATAAATAAATTTTAGAATATAAAGATTTTATTTAAAATCATATTTTATGTATTTAATGTATCCATAAGTTAAAAATAATGTACTTATTAAGAAATAACAAAATAAAACAATATATGGATTTACTTTTTGTTCAACTGAATAGGTAAATAAAGATCTTTCAAAACTTGAAAATAATTTTGAACTAGCCATAGTTACTCGTGAAATATAGTGATCATCTCTAACTATTTGATCATTTTTTTCTATAAAAGGAAGTGTATTGTTAGATGCATATGAT
This sequence comes from Mycoplasmataceae bacterium, assembly GCA_029009155.1. Classification (GTDB taxonomy): domain Bacteria; phylum Bacillota_I; class Bacilli_A; order Mycoplasmatales; family Mycoplasmoidaceae; genus Malacoplasma_A. The sequence goes on from JAQXJX010000004.1 coordinate 9,985, forward strand.
CTAATTAAAGCTTGTACTCTAAAAGAAATTTCACTAAAATATCCGTAATGATCAGTTTTTTGATTATGCGTATAGTTTAAAATATCATATTGTTTATATAAATCATCATAGTTAGGCACTAAAGGAGTTTTAGTTCCATCATAATCTGTTGATAACTTCTTAGTAACTTTATTTGTAGAAAATTTATCTTTTTTAAATAAAAAATCTATTCAATCAGCACTATCACTTCCAATGTATGGTAGTGCAATAAATCCATCTTTAATAAGACTTCTTGGAACATAATTACCCATTTGAGTAGTACTAAATTCATCAATATTCCGTACATTAATAGCATTATATTGAGTTAGTAAACAAAGATTAAAATAATCGCTATATGGTACTATGATTTTTTCTTCTGATAATGTTTTATTATCAATAGTAACATTGTCATATCCATATTTTCCTAATAAACGATAAACTATGTAGTTTTTTAATCTTAAATATTCGATACCATAGTCTCTAATTGAATTAAGTTTCAATTCATTTTTATATTGTTTAAAAGTTTCATAAATTAGTTTAGAAAATTTTGTTTCGTTCGCATTAAATTTTCATTCTGATCCAGATAAACTAAAACAGTTGTTAAAATCATTATTTGATTCTCATAAAGTTTTAAAAATAATGTAATTAAAAAGATCTGTTTCAAATTCAGTATATCCTAAAGCTTGATTATGATAATATGCAATATTTTTACTTAATTGAACACCATCATAAATAATGCTTGTACATGAGCCTTTGATATTATTTCATGAATGTGTTGGATCATAAAATAATGAATCATCAATATAAAATGCAGGAGATAAATAAGACACTGTTTCTTTAGTTGATAGTTCATTAATAATTTTTAATAATGTATTAAGTTCAACATCAGAAGGAATATCAGGTTTTGTGTTAATAGAAACAGCAGAAGATAAAAGAGATTTAGAAATCAAACTAGTATCAACATAGAATAAAGGTAAATTTTTATCACTTAAACTTGTTCATGAGTAATCATCATCGGTAGCATTTAATTTATTCTCTGTGGCACTTGGTATTAATTTATTTTGAATTTTGTAATTATATCAAGAATTTTGACCTAAACTATTCATTGCATTTTTAATGGCATACATTTCATTTAAATTACCTAAACAATGAATTAGTTGTTGTTGTGAAATCATGTTAAAAGCTAATTGTAAATCTAATTGATTTGCTTCTTGTAAAACACTATTTCACATTCTTTTAGCATAATCAATATTTAATGATGAAATAGCTTCATCTGGATTAATTGATGTAATTGATTCAGCATAATTTCCATATCCATTTTGATCAACAAAACTTGTAGTAGAAACTAGAAATTCACCATTTTGTTGACGGCGAGAAATAATTGAACTTGGTTCTTTTTGAACTGCTTTAAAAGTAATTGTATAAATAGCTCCCACTACAACAACAAAAATATTAGTCATTATTACTAATGTTTTGTTAAAAAATAATGAAACTACAATTGCAATTGACCCAAAGAAGAACATACAAATTGTATGTGTTAAAATTAATGTGAAAATTAGACTTCAAACTACTGATGGATTTACATTTGGACTAAGGAATGAAAAACACACAAAAACAGCAGAAACAATCGAGAAAAATATTGAATAAGTAATAAAAATTAAAAATTTAATTAAGATTACTTTATTTCTTGACAACGGTTTAGCACTAATAATTAATTCTGAACCATCATCTTGTGGTGTTTTAAAAATAAATACAACAATTAAAGCACTAAAAATAGCATTTATGTAAGTAATAATTGTTACTAAAGTTCCATCATTGCTTAACCATGCATTTAAAAAGAATTTTTTATTTATCGCTGGAACTACGATAAAAAAAGTTAAAAAAATTAATACATAAAGCAAGCATATCATTCATAATGATATCTTCTTTAAAATTATCTCATTTAAATAACGAAAATAAGATTTAATTTTTAACCCCTTTTCTTTGCTAACACATTAGCACAACGTTTACATAAATTTACTTCATTAATTTCACTAGCTAAATGATAGTTTCAGCAACGTTCACAACGAACTAATTTTGTACATGCGCACTTGATATCAAATTGATTATGTAATGATTTATCATCAATAATTGTAACAGATGCAACATTTAAATAACGTTTTAATGTTTCTGGAGTGAAGTTATATGCATTGTCAAATCTAATTTGTACATCTGCTTGATTACTCTTGTTAATCTTACCTTCTTTTCTAATTTTTTCAAGTTCAGCATAAACTTTATCTTTTAATTTAAAGAAGTAGTTTCAATAAGTAGCATTAGGTTTTTCACATGTTAATGGAACCATAGTTAAGAATCTATCAAGTAAGATTGATTCTTTTTTATTAGCAAAATTTGCATGTGTATAAACTTCTTCACATGTATGAGGCATGATTGGTTCAAGTACAAACATGTAAGTTTTTAACATTCAATATAAAATTGTTTGAATTGATCTACGGTGTGGATTATTAACTTCATCACAGTATAATGTATCTTTAATTAAATCAAAGTATCAACTAGATAAATCAATTGCATGCATGTTAATAATTTTTACAATTGTTGCAAAATCTGATTTTTCATAGCAGTAAATAATCTTACGTAAGTTTTCTTGTAATTGATTGATTATTAATGCATCAGCTTCATCAAATTCCATTGTTGCGTGTTTTTCATAATCAAAATCAGCTATGTTAGATAAAATGAATTTGAAAATTGAGTTACGAATTCTACGGTAAACTTCAGAAATTTGTGCAAGAATGTTTTTAGAAATTTTTACATCAATTTGATAATCTACACTTGCAACTCATAAACGAAGTATGTCAGCACCATATTCAGAACAAACTTTTAATGGGTCGATAACATTACCTAATGATTTAGACATTTTTCTACCTTGATCATCCAAAGTAAAACCATGAGATATTAGGTTTTTGTATGGAGCAGTTTTATTTTGAATTACACTACAAATTAATGATGAGTTAAATCAACCACGGTATTGGTCAACACCTTCAAGATATAAATCTGCAGGGAATGATAAATTATGAGTTTTTAAAACATTGTATGAACTACCTGAGTCAAATCAAACATCCATGATGTCTTTTTCTTTAGTAAAGCCTTGGCAGTTTGATAAATATTTAGGAGTTAAAAAGTATTCAACTGGTTTTTCATATCAAACATTGATGCCTTCTTTATACATGATTTCAATAATGTTGTTAATTAAATCATGATCTGTAATTGGTTTTTGTTCAGCATCATAAATAATAGGTAATGGTACACCTCAAACTCTTTGACGTGAAATACACCATTCTTTACGGTTGTTAATCATGTCAATAAGTTGTTTCTTGTTTTGTAAATTAACAAAGCCAACTTTTTCAATTGCATCAAGTAGGTCTTTATTAATCTTTTCAAGATTAACAAATCATTGTTTAGTTGCTCTGAACATAATTGGTTTTTTTGTTCTTCAATCAATTGCAACAGAGTGAGTAATTTGTTCTTTATACAATAATGATTTATTCTTTTCTAAACGGCTAATTACAATGTCATTACTTTGTTCATAGAATAAGCCTTCTAATTCTTTATCATTTACTTCACTTGTAAATTTACCATATGCATCAATTGGACAATAAACAGGAATATTGTATGCTTTACAAGCATTATAGTCTTCTACACCAAATCCTGAAGCATTGTGAACTAAACAAGTACCATTGTCATCAGTTACATATTTAGCTAAAATTACAGGAGAAACTTGATTTTCAATATATGGGTGGCTATATTTAGCACCTTCAAGTTCTCTTCCTTTAAATTCTGCAACTACATTGTAATTTTTTCATTGTAAAAGTTCAACAATTTTTGCTAATCTTGTTTTACCAATTACATAATATTGATTATTGTATTCAACTCTAACATAATCATAATCTGGGTGAACAGCAATTGCTTGGTTTGAAGGAATAGTTCAAGGAGTTGTAGTTCAAACTAGAAGTTTATCATTTTTGCTAATACATGATTTAGCTTCAACAACATTGAAAGTAATATAAATTGAATGTGATGGATGATCAGCATATTCAATTTCTGCTTCAGCTAAAGCTGAATGTGATGATCATGATCAATATACTGGCTTAAAATCTTGGTAAGCAAGTTTTTGATCAACCATTGATAAAAATAGTAATAATTGATTTTTTTGAAATTCAGGATACAATGTTAAATATTTAACATCAAAATTAGTTGCAAGTCCAAGTTTCTTAAATTGTTCTAATTGATGTTCAACATTACTAATTGCAAATTTTTCACAATTATCTCTACGTTGTGAAGTTGTTAAATTTAATTCTTTATTTCCACCTTTTTTCAATAAAGCATGTTCAATTGGTAATCCATGTGTATCTCAACCACAAATGAATGGTGAATAAAAACCATTCAATAAGTGATAACGAATGTGAATATCTTTTAAAATCTTGTTTAATGCATGTCCTACATGGATGTCACCATTAGCATATGGAGGACCATCATGTAAAATTCATGAATTATTTGATTTATTTTGATTTAACACTTTTTGATAAATGTCATCTTTAACTCATTTGTTTTGGATTAAAGGTTCCTTCAAAGGAAGGTTTGCTTTCATTTCGAAATTAGTTTTTAATATATTTAATGTTTCTTTGTAATTAGCCATAATAATAATATTTTACAAACATAAATTATAATATTTATAAGCCAGTATGGAACATTTTATAACAAATGAAGAAAATACTAAAAATAAACTCTTCATTGCAAGACAACTAGATGATGAAAAAATGTCAGTTGTCTCAATGAATGTCAGAATAGCTAGCGGATGGTTAATGTCATTTTTTGTATTAGTTGGTATAGTTATTATTCTTTTTGTAACTTATAAAAATTTCACTACTAAAGAAAAATGAATAATTATATGGGTTGGAATTGGCCTAATTTTCTTTGGTTTAGCAATTGGTTTTATTATGACAAACATAAATTTATTTTTTGTTAATAAAAAAATCAAACAAAAAATGAATAATAACTACCATAATTGATATTTATCAATTTATAGTAATGTTAATCAAATCAAATGTTCAAAAATTGATAATGAAAATTGAATGTTTGAATATAAACATAAAAAATATATTGTGAATTTCAATTTAGAAAAAAATGAATTTACCGTTTCCCAAAATGGAAATTCTCATGTTTATTTAAACACAAGCCATATTTTTCATCATTCATACAATCGAAGATTTGATTATTTAAATTACATTACAAACTCTTACTATCGGTATGCAATTGTTAATGCAAGTTCAACATTTTGTGATTTTGCAATTAATGATTTAAAGGTATTAATTTCGGAATTTGAAAATTTTAATAACAAATAAAAAATGAACATACATTTGTATGTTCATATATGTTATGGTGTACTATATAAAGTATAAGCTGAATATCTAGAATTTAGGTGTTTAACTTAGGCTTTTTTATAAATAAAAATAAATCGTATAAATCATTTATTTATTAGTAAGTAAGCTACTAATAAATTAGAGAGTATATAAAATAGATTATGCCAAATATGAAAAAAAGATGAATATGAAATAATTGTTTGATTGAATAAAAAGACTCATAAATATCAAGTTATTAGAATAAAAATACTTGATGACACTTATGTTGAATTTGAAAAAAATTATTAATTACTAATGATAAAAGAAGAAGCTTATAGAGAAGCATATAAATTAAAAAATGAACTTTATCAAAAAAATCAACAGAATATTTGGAGGAGAGTAAATAATGAAAAATAAAATTAAATGTGCAACAAAGTAATAGAATTTAAAGATTCACATAATGAGAACCTGCTCACAGGTGGCAGAGTATTTGAAGAATGAAATAAGAAAGTTCTTGATGCACGAAAAAACACACACAGGAATTAATAGAGAAAATTAAATACCCTTTGACTTTATATTTAGCAACCAAAAACTTTTTAATAAAATATAAATTCTTATAAATTTGGAATCATTTTTATAATTTATTATAAAATTAGATTTGTGGATTTGTTCTATAAGGGGTTTTCCTGTAAAAAGCTTTCAAGACAAATGCATCCTAACAGATCCAACGGCAAGAGCAAAATCAAACATTGAAACTAAACAAATAAGTTAAGTACAATAATACCATAAAGGAAAAGAAATAATGAACAAGAAATTAATTAAAACCATCGCAAGTTTAACATTGGGATTAGGAGCAATAGCTTCAATCCCTGCTGTTGTATCTTCTTGTGGTGGAGATAAAAAACCAGATAATAAATT
>JAQXJX010000005.1 GCA_029009155.1 Mycoplasmataceae bacterium
GAAATGATTCCAGCACTAAAAATAAAGATTCAAAAGAATCATTTTTTGTTATAAAATTTTAGTTTTAGATCTTCTTTTTCAATATTGAACACTTCAATATTTTGTAGTGTTCTTTTTTCATATGGTTTAATTAATTTTTCAATTTTAGCTTCATCTGGTTTATCAATAATGTTTTGTACATCACTAATAATTTGATCAATACTAGTGTAGTTGTATTGTCGATCTTCAGGTTTAGAAGCTGTACAACGGAAAATTACATTTTCTAATGCTGTAGGAATTTTAGGATTAGATTTTGATAATGGAGGAATATCATATCTTAATGGAAGATTAATTACATCTTGTTTTTCATAATCATCAGAATAAAAAGGACGACTGCCAGTTAGCATTTCGTATAAAATTATTCCAATGGCAAAAAAGTCACATTGAGGATTAATTGCTTGATTAAATTCTCTTGTTCCATTTTTACCAATTACTTGTTTCATGTGAGGAGAATAATAAGCATAAGTTCCTGATTGATTTTTTTCATCAGTTAATATTCTTCTTTCATTATTCACATCTTCCATAACTACTGATGAAATACCAAAATCAATAATTTTAATGGTAGTTTGATCAGCTGATAAAAGGATATTATCGGGTTTTAAATCCCGATGAATAATTTTTTGTTTAAAACTATATAAATCTTTTAAAGCCAATAGAATCATTTTAAAGATAAATAATGATTCTTCAACTCCTAATGCTCCTTTTTCACGAATAATATCTGCTAATGATTTACCATTAACATATTCCATAACAATGATAATTTGTTGATTATCAGGACTTTTTGATGTTTGAATTGTATTAATTACATTTTTACATTTTTTAATTCTAATACTCGTTTTGCATTCATCACAAAAACGATTTCAGTTTTCATCACCACTGTCTTCACTACGATTAATAACTTTAATTGCTACTTTACGGTTATCTTTAGAATCAAAAGTATCACTTTGTTGCACATCAAGATTATCAGCTAAGTAAATAGTTGATGCCATACCACCTTGAGTGAATTTTTTAATGATTTTATATCGGTTTAAAACAATATCACCAGGGGCAAACTCTTTTTTTATTGTGCAATTATTATCCATAATATGATTATTTTAACTTATTGTTAATAATATTAATTAGAACTTTATTTGCAATAACAGGGTTAGCTTGACCATGTGTTTCTTTCATTAACATACCAAGGTAGAATTTTAAAACACGTTCACCACGGTCAGCATATTGTTTTAACATATCAGGGTTTGCATCAACAATTTTAGATAACAATTCACTTAATAGTTTTTCATCTTTAATTTGTAATAATCCTTTTTCTTTCATTATTTCTAATGGATCTTTATTTTGATCTAAAAGAATTGGGTAAATTACTTTTGCTTGTTTTCCGTTAATTTCTTCTCGTTGAATTAATGTAAGCATTTTAATAATTAATTGTATTTGTTGATTAGTAATAGTTTCAAGTGATGAATTCTTATTTTTTAAGTAATTTAATAATTCAACTATTGCTCAGGTAATTGATAAATTAATATCTTTGATAGTAGAATAAACAGAATTAAAGATTTGGTATAAAGGGAAATTATCCATTAATTGATCAATAATTTTTTCATTAACATTCAAGTCTTTTAATTCTTGATAAATTACTTTTGGTAATTTATTCATTGTTTTGATACTATTATCAACAAATTCTTTTGATAATTGAATTTGAAAAATGTTTGGTTCATGAAAATAATGATAATCAGCAACATCTTCTTTAGAACGCATAAATTCAGTTTTTTGTTCTAAATCATTTCATTTTAAAGTAGCTTGTTTTAAAGGTGTATCAGTTAAAATACATTTTGATTGACGATCAATTTCATATTTAATTGCTTTAGCTATATTGTTAAAAGAGTTAATATTTTTAATTTCAAATCTAGTTCCGTATTTTTTATCACCTTTAAAACTTACAGATAAATTAACATCAGCTCTTAATGAACCGTTTTCCATTTTTCCATCTGAAATATTTAAAAAGACTAGAATTTGTTTAAGTTTTGTTAAATATTCAATTGCATCTTCAGCACTATGCATATCTGGTTCACTAACAATTTCAATTAAAGGGATACCAGCACGGTTATAGTCTAATAAAATGTGACCATTAACAGTCATTTCTTTAGCTGTATCTTCTTCCATGTGAATTCGGTTAACTCGAACTTTTCTATTATTACTTAATTCAATATATCCATTACTTCCAATAGGGTAGAATTGTTGAGTGATTTGAAAGCCCTTTGGTAGATCTTGATAGAAATAATTTTTTCGATCAAATCTGATTAATGGATTAATTGACATATTTAAAGCATTTGCTAATCTAATTGCTTTAACAACAACTTCTTTATTGACAGAAGGTAAAGCTCCTGGAAGTGCTAAGTCAATTTGATTGATGTTAGTATTAGGTTCATCAGTATGACAACTTTTAGATGATGAAAACATTTTAGATTTAGTATTTAAAGCGCAGTGAACTTCAATACCAATAGTAGGAAATAAATTATTAATCATTATCTATTCTCCTTGTTAAATTTAAAAATATTTTCTAATGTTAAAGCAATATTGAACATTTTTTGGTCTTCAAAACGTTTTGTATTAATATTGATTCCAAAAGGCATTTTTTCAATTTTGCTAAATCCAACTGGAATGGTAATTGATGGACTTGAACCAAAGTTAGCTAATTGAAGTAAATCATCAGCTAAATTTGAACTATATTTCTTATTTTTAACATCATCAATTTTAGGGGCAATTGATGATGCTGAAGGAATAATATAAGCATCACAGTTGCTTAATAGCATTTCATTTTCTTGAATCATTAATGCTCTAAGTTTGCGTGCTTTTTTAAAAATTCCTTCATAGTTTTTATTTTGAGTGATATATGCCCCAATTGTAAAACGACGTTTTACTTGAGAACCAAATCCTTTAGTTCTATTATTTGTGATGATGTTAGTATATCCTGTAATATTTTCATCAAAGTTTTTACCAAAAGGAATACCTGTCATATTAGCATAACAACTATTAGCTTCTGCATAAGTGATAATTTGGTAAGTTGGTGCAATTGCTTTAATAACTTCTCATTTTACTGGGACTTCATTAATTTTATGACCTTGTTTTTTAATTTGTTCAATTGCATTTTTATATAGATCTAATACACTATCATCTAGATATTTTTCTATGTCTTTTATTACATTGAAAGTTAAGGCTTTTTCTTCTTTTAAATTTTTATAGAAGTTTTTTTCAATTTTTTGACTTGTGTAGTCATTTTCATCATATTGAACTAATGTATCAGCTGCAATGGCACAGTCAGCTACATAATTTGCAATAACACCAACATGGTCTAATGATGGAGAATAAGGAAATATACCATATCTTGAAATAATTCCATATGTTGGTTTATATCCGACAGTACCTAGAAATGAACTAGGGTGACGAATAGAATCACCAGTATCTGTACCAATTGAAAATAGATCAGCACCTGAAGCTACTAAATTAACACTTCCACTTGAACTACCACCTGTAATTCTTGTATTATCGTAATAATTTAATACATCACCAGTATAACAATATGTACCTGTACCACCTAATCCAAATTCATCTAATGATGCTTTAGATGTTAATAAAGCTTGTTTATTCAAAAGTAAATTATAGATAGTTGCACTAAAAGGAGGCACATAATTTGATAAAAATAAACTACCTCCTGTTGATAAAATATCTTTTGTTGAAACATTATCTTTTAAAGAATAAGGAATAGCATATAAAAGATTGTCTTCATTACTTTTTAATTCAGTTTGTAATTTGTTAATATCAACTGAATTAATAGTGCTAGTTATGATCGAATTAGTTATGCTAATTTTATCATGAATCTTTTTAACATTATCCACTATATCTTTTATGGTTTTTTTACCATTAATCAAATCATTGTGTAAATCTAAAATAAGTGACTTTGTCATAATTATTTAATTTCAATATATCTCCCATTTTTGTTTGATGCGTTTTTAATAATAGCATCAGAATTTGAGGATGTAGGAACATCATCTCTTAATACGTTTTCTTTATTGATTGTTTCTCAATTAGTAGGAAAAAGATTGTCAACATTAAGTTTACTTACATTTTCAAAACTTTCGAAAAGAGAAGTAAATTCTTGTTGTAGTTCATCTATTTGTTTTTCTTCTAATTCAAAATATAATGATTTAGCTAAGGATTTTAATTCATCTCTTGTGATATTTTTCATAATTTGCCTCCTAAAAATTAATTCATATATGGCTTATTAATACTTTCAATCATATCAATTTGATAGTCATATTTCACAAGTTTTGCAACAACTTTATATGCAGGGAACACTAATGCTATGTTTACTACTAAGATTACTGGGAAGATAATAATTCTTGAACCTAATCAATAATCATATGCAAATGCTGAGAAATCAATATCAAAGAATGGTAATAAGAAACTACTAATAAAGAATTCTCCAGATAATCCTAAAAATAATACAGGGCATAAATAGTCGAATCAATTAGCTAGATTCTTACCATTAGCAACATCTTGTTTTAAATTTTCAATTTTCTTATTTAGATTAATGATATTAACAAGATTTTTTGCTAATCATCTACCCTGATCAAAAGCTATTTTTGTTTTATTCTTAGAAAGGTTTAATTTCTTTTTGTAGTAGTATAATCATGAACCATATCTAATGTTATATTTGCAACGTTTAATTAAAATTGATAATCTTTTGTAGTTATAAATAGGTAATATAGTTCAAATTACTAATAATACTGCTCCAAAAATAACACCAGTATATCCAATTAATGCAGCTTTATTTAAAACAATATCTTGAGCAAATAATGTAATTTTAAATACGTCATAATTTTGATATTCAATAAACATACTAAATGCAGCAAATAGCAAAGAAACGAAGATAGTAGATACAATAGAAAAATTTACAATGTTATTCTTAAATAAAGAGATTAACATTCTAATTAATCCTGAAAATAAACCATAAGCTAATGATGCAATGAAATATCCATAATGGAACATTCCAGCAGTTAAAGCAATAGATAATAAGTCAGTTAAACCACCAATAAATAATCCAACAATAGGACCAAATAATAATCCACCTAATTGAATTAGTAAACCTTCAATAGTAACTCTTCAACCAGGATAAGCTCTAAAAAGAATTCCTAATAAACCAGAAGTAATTACTGTTAAAAGTAGAATAATTGAAATTGACAATGATATTGTCATTGCAATATTAGTAATACCTTTTACTCCGATTCTGGGAAAAATATAGTATCTCTTATATTTATAAAAACGGTAATATATTTTTTTGATAAATGAAATAATCAATACAGCTGCAACAAATCCAAGAAATATTAAAATCGCTTGAAATGGGGAAAATAGAGGAGATTCTGTATTACTTCTAAGCTCTTTCATATAAAAACTATTATATAAATATTATTTATTATGTTTGGTATTTACTAAGATTGTTAATTGTACCCACATTTTGTACGAGGTATAGTAAGACATCAATGTACTATTAAAAATCATCAAAGTTAAAAAATATTATAATTTTATTTGGCTAAAATGATAGAAAGAGGCAAAAATGAAAAAATTATTAATCTTAAAAAAAGTTTTATTAGGTTTGTCAGTTATAGGTGTTGCTTTGCCTTTTTGTGCAAATACAGCCAATGTTAATTGTGGTAATGGATTAAAAGTTTCTAGTAGTAGTTGCGAAAATTTATTAACTAATGAAAACATGGAAAAATTAGGTCACAAAGTTTTTGAAGGTATTAGTCAAGAAATAGATGATTTAGATGAAGAAAATGTTCAACAAATTCAAATGAATGTTAGTTATTTATTAGATAATGATTTATCTATTTATTTTGCTACAGAAAACAAAGTAGACAAAAATAATTTATCAGAAAATATTTCTTCAAAAATTTTCCAATTGTACAATTTTGAGAAACAAGAAGCTGAAGAACAAAACTGTGGTTGATTTTTAACAACACATTTTTGAATATCAGTAGGATGAGAAACAGCAATCTTTTGTTCATGAGTAGTGGTTATTACACTTTTTGGTTTGACATTTGCTGCCGATGTTTACGGCTGGTTTTCTGAAACAGGCTGTGATTTTGATAATATATCAACTTGAAATTTGTATGAAGGAATTCATAAAAAAACAATTGAAGGAGCTTTTGAATTTAAAAAAGAATCAAATTGTGATTGAAGTTATCATTGATAGGTGAAATATGTACAAATCTAAATTAAAAAATAATTTCTTATATTGAATATCAATGCTATTGTTTGTATCATTAGCATTTTTTATCCCTGTTTATTATTATGCAACAAAATATGAATTTAGTCAAATAACAATGCTTTCAATAATTGCTTCTATAGCTGTCATTTATTTTGTAACTTTAATAGTTCTAAATATTTATCATTGAACCATTAAAAATGAAATTACATTATCTTTACTTATTATTAATTCAATATTTTGCATGATTTCAATGGTAACATCATTTTTCTGCATAATCATAATGATATGCTGTAGAAAAAAACTTAAATGAAATGAGCAAATTCAATTTAAGTTAAGCTATGATAAAAAAGAGAAATGTAAATTAAACACCATTTCATGAACTGTATTGTCATTAACATTGCTTATTGTGTTATTAAATGCTATTCCTTTCACATATAAAATATTTTTTGGTAATCAATACGGTTTTATATCAGCTTTTGTTCTAGTCCAATTCTCTATTTTATTAGCAACAAATTTAATAGTTCATATAACTTATATATGCTTGTGTTCTAAGACATATAAAACAAAGAACACATTAAGATGAAAAATATTAGATTTAGTAACTTTTGGATATGTTTGATCTAACAAATATACAATTCCTAATGTTTAATTAATATTGATGATGCTATAAAAAATACACCGAGCTATAATGCTTTGGTGTATTTTGCTTATATTAATATTTTAACGTAAGAACATCCTTATTATGTGTAGTGTAAGTATCTTTCGTAATTGTAATAGTAGTTGAATTTTTGAAGTTCTTGTTGAATATCTTCTAAGTTGTCAAAGTCTTTTAGCTTAACAATGATTTGTTATTCATACTTCTGTGAAATCTTTCGACACATCCATCACATTTGGGCTCAATAAAGGGATGAAAATTTGACTAATATTACGCTCCAAACATCATTTATTGAAATCTAAATCTTTAATGAAATTTGTTCATTTAAAGATCATTACATTATTAGCTTGAATATTGGTTATGATAATACCTTTTTCATTAAAGAAGTTATTACCTTCATTTAGCGCTTCCATTACATGACTTTTATCAGCTCAATACAGAGCTTTTGAATAAAATATTCTACTTGATGTGTCAATCATGTTGAAGATGTATACGTGTTTCCTTAGTTTTGTGTTTTTAATATTTGAGACCTTTAAGTCTAATTGAATTCTTCCTAAAGGTTTAATTCATTTTTCTAAACAAGTGAGTGTTTTTGTGCTTTTCAAGAGGGATGTTTCCCCACCTCGAATCATTCTTTAAAATTTTGATGAATGTTTTGTAGGATAATTTATTAATTTATTATCTAAATTTAAGATGTCTTCTTTACTTACCTTGAACCAGATATTTGTTCTATTAAAATACTTGGATGAATCATCGATTTTTTTGTAGTAATAATTACAGATTTTTCTTCTAATTGACTCGTCATAAATATATCAAATAATTTTATTAATTTTTGATTTAGGAGAATGAAGACAATAATTTCAGATGTGTTTATCACACATATCACAAAGTTTTTTCTTTAATTTAAAGAACATTCTTCTACTAATTTTAACTCTTGTATTTAACTTAAAATATGAATTAAAACTTATGATATCGTCATTACAATACTTCATAATTTTTAAAACTGTGTTGTAATACTCTTTTAGTTTTCCTAGAAGCACAAAATTTCTTTTATATTTCAGATTATTAAGTCCATATTCTATTGCATCTTTTCATTTTTTGTCATAAAAGCTTAAAAATTCTTGATAGCTATCATTAATTGATTTAAATTGATCTGCAATTTCAAAATCTCTTGTAAAATTTTTGTAAAGTTTCCCCTTTTTGCAAGGTAGAATTTTAAAATATTCCATGGTACAGCTTTTTTAGGTAAAAACAAGGTTGGTGTACTATTTATCACCAGGATCTAGTTATCTCAGTGGTTTTTTATAGTACATTGATATCCTACTATACCTGGTGCAAAATGCGGGTACAACTAACATGTGAATTTATAATTGAACATTTTTTATTAATGATATGAATATAGCCAACAACAAATAAATTAATATAATCAATTTTTGAAGTTATATTAGTATGAATAAAAGTGATATTTTTCATAAGTTTTCAGATGGTTTAGAATTTAAACCTGATATTGGGAGAATAAAAAAATTAGGAGAAGTTTTTACACCATACCCAATTGTTGTAAAAATGATAAAAGATATAGGAATTTCGAAAGATAAATCCTATGCAACAGTATTAGAACCAGCAAGCGGCCATGGTAATTTTGGAGTTGAAATTTTAAAGTTTAAAATCAAGAAGGTTTTGAAAGAAATAAAAGAAGACAATATTCCAGACCAAGAATTTACTAAAGAATATGAAATTAGATCACTTTTAGCATTGGCTAGTTTATATTCTAATGACATTGATAAACAAAATATACAAGAATTAAAACAAAGATATTCAAGATATATGTCAATGCTTTATTTGAAATATTCAAAAAATAAAGATAATCAGATACCTACATATTATGATATCGCCATATCAAACATATTAGACACAAATACAATTTTATTAGATTTCATAGGTAAGAATAGTAATAAAATAAAAACATGTTTTTATTTTAGAGAAGATAAAAAATCTGAATTTATTTTTAGAATTGTAATGACTTTAGAACAAATTGAAAATTATAAAAAAGCAACTTTATTTGATACATCAATTGGTTTTGTTGCATATGATAAAATAAATTATAAAGATTGAGTATTGGGAATAAATAAATCCTATATTGTTTCTCAAAATCAATCAATCACAAGTAAAAGGAATAAAAATATGGAAAATAATGATGCAAAAATTTATGATCAAATTGCTAAAAAAATATTAACAAAATTTAATAAACCAGAAGACTTTAAATTTAAATATTGCATTTCAAATCCTCCATATCAATTAAATGTATCAAATGGTGGATTAAATGAAGATCAATCTATACCATTGTATCATCATTTCTTTATGTCCTCTCTCTCTCTCTCAATAGTTCTATAATTTGTCCTGCCAAGTGGAAAAATGGAGGTAGAGGTTTAGAAGATTTTAGAAAATTCATTTATAAAAATCACGATATAAAATCTTTAATAACATTTAGTGAATCTACTGAATTATTTCCAACAGCCAATATTGCCGGTGGTATTATAATAATAAACTGATCAAAGGATTGAAAAAGACCAGCTAAGTTATCTACATATAATTCAATTAAAGATAAACCAACATCGGTTAATAGATTTTTAGATTCAATAAAGTTGGAAACTCCTATTATTATTGATGATAAGTTTGCTGATTCAATAATTAAAAAGATTCAAAAAGAGAGTAATAATAAATATTTTAACCAGATTACATCAGTACGGAAACCATATGGTTTCTGTACTGATATATTTGGTGATAAAAATAAAAACAATATTTATTGAGCTAATTGTAAAGACTACAATGCTTATAAAATTTATGGTGTTATTGGAAAAAAAGGTGGAGCTAAAAGAACAGAAGGTTGAATTAAAAGCAATTTTGTAAATATAGATGTTTTAGAAAATAAAGATAAATATAAATTATTTATTTCTAAAGCTTTTACTTTTAAACCACCCTTTTCTAGTATGCCCAAGATAATCATTGCAAAACCAAAGGAAATATGCTCTGAAACATTCTTATCAATTGGGTGTTTTGATACAGAAGAACAAGCAAAAAACTGTTTATCATATATTAAAACTAAATTTTGAAGATATTTATTCAAAATTTATTGAAGTGGTATGAATGTTTCCAAAAAGAATTTTTCTCTAATTCCATTAGTTGATTTCAATAAACAATGAACTGATAAAGAGCTATATGAATATTTTAATCTTTCAAAAGAAGAAATTGATTACATTGAAGAAATAATAGGGGAATTTAACAATGCAGATGACTAATTTGAAGACTAAAAAAAATAATGTGAAAACAACAACTTTTGAAATTAATATTATTTATTGTTTTACAAAAGAAAATAATTTAACACAATGTAAAATTGGTAAAACATCAATAGAAGTAAAAAATGGGCAATTACCTACTGAACAAGAATGCAAAGAAGAAGCAGAAAAAAGAAAAAAAGAGATATTTGGAACAGCGGGCGTTAATGCAAAATTAGAATATGTATGAATAGCAATTAAAGAAGGCAAATCATTTACAGATAATGAAGTGCATAGATATTTAATTAATGTAAAAGGTATAAAAAAAATAGATACAAACAATATTGCAAGAGAATGATTTAAATGTACTCCACAAGAAGCAAAAATTGCAATTGATGATTTTATTAAAGACACTAATGAATATGAAAAATATCAAAAAAGATCTGATTTTAAAGAATTTAGAGAAGAGCAAAAGGTAGCTATTGAAAAAACATATAAGTTTTTTAAAAAAATAGATGATTCTTATGAAACTAAACATGAATTTCTTTGAGATTGTGTAATGAGATTTGGAAAAACAATATCAGCATATGGTTTTATCCAAAAATGTATTGATAATAAAGTTAAATGTGATAAAATTTTAATTTTATCACATTACCCTGAAGTAAATACTAGTTGAAAAAATGATTTTCATAAATTTAAAAACGATGTAAGACTTAAAAATTATTTATATGGTTCATCAAATGGAAGAGAAGGATCAAATTTTGATGATATTAAAAATAAAAATAACTATTTTTATTTTTGTAGTATCCAGAAATTAAGAAGAAAAAATATAGAATTTGATGAAACAGAAGAATTTGAAATGAATTTTGAAAATAATGGATTTGCAAAAAACAATCAAGAATTATTTCAAGTTGATTGAGATCTTGTAATAATTGATGAAGGGCATGAAGGAACGCTTACACAATTAGCACAAGAAATGATTGATAATATAAAAACAAAAATGTTTCTATATTTATCAGGAACACCTTTTAAATTACTTGCTACTAAAGATAAATTCTCAGATGATAATGTTTTTATTTTTTCTTATCTTGATGAAAGAGCAAAATGTGAAGAATATGCAGAAAAAATAAGAAAAGGTGAAGTAGATGAAAATCCATATGAAGACTTACCAAGATTACAAATAATAGTTCAAACTATTGGAGAAGACTCTATTGATAAAGCAACAAATCCATTAAGTTTATCAGAATCTGGCTTTTCTTTTAAAGATTTTTTTGAAGTTGATAAGAAAAATGGTAATTTTAAAAATGAAAATGATGTAATTAATTTTTTAGATAAATTGTGCAATAAATATCAAGAAGAAAAAAATGAATTGATGCCCTTTTCTGCTAAAAATTACTTTAATAATCGTCATTCTTTATGATGAATTAACAATGTTGATACTGCTAAAGCCTTAGAAAAACTTTTACGCAGTCATGATTACTTTAAACACTTTAATGTAATTAATGCTGCTGGTGGTAATGATGATGGGACAAAAAAATTAAAAGAACTTAAAATAGCTATTAAAGATATTAAAGAAAATCATGAAGATAATTGTCAATATGTAGGAACAATCACTTTAACACTTAGAAGATTGACAACAGGAGTTACTGTACCTGAATGATCATGTGTATTAATGCTAAACGAAAGTACTTCTGCTCAAGCGTATTTTCAAACTGCTTTTAGAGCAAAAACACAATTTTCAGATAAAGGAATGATTAAAAGATTAGCAAATGTATATGATTTTAATCCAGATAGATTGTTACAAATAATTCCACAAATATTAGGTGAAAACATTAGTAAATCAGATAATGAAAAAACTAAAAAAATATTAGGTGAATTTTTAAATGCTGCACCTATTATTGTAAATCATGGTAATACGCCTTTTTATGCAGATGTAGATAAGATAATGCAAGAAATGAAAACAATTTACGCTAGAAAAATAGTTGATAGTGGTTTTACTAGTGAAGATGTCTTTGATAAAGATAAATTAATAAATGATTTAAACGAAGAGGAAATCTTACATTTTGAAAAATTATTTAATAAAACAAGTAAAAGTAAGCTTAAAACAAGTGTTAAAATTGTTGAAAATAATATACCTTTACCAAAAAAAGAAAAAATAGAAGGAGAAACAATCAAGAAAATTTTTGATTTTTCAACAAAATGAGATAAAAAAACCCAAAATATAAAAAAATATTTTGAAAATGATAATCAATTAAGAGAATTTTTAAAAGGAAAAAATATTATTTTAGATGAAGTTGATTTTGGTTTTGTAGAAAATACAAAAAATAAAAAATTTTGAATTAAAGCTAAAAATACTTCCGAACATTATACTGGAGAAGCAACTGTAGCATTTGTGGATGATTCTATAACAAACTTTAAACAACATGTTACTGAAATTACATCTAGAATGCCTTTATTAATTTTAGCTTTACCATTAAAAGATATTAGTAATTTTTCATTAGAAAAGTTTTGTTCTGAAGAAACTTTTGATGATGAATCATGATTTGAATTTATGAAATTAGGTAGTAACCCTAAAGAAAGCCGAGAAGCGTTTAAAAAAATTATTAAGTTTTTAGATAAAGATGCAATGTGCAAATCAATACAATTATGAAATAATGATGTTAACAATGCTTTTAATGAATCATTAACTTTTGATGATGCTTATAAATCAATAATGAATTTATTAAAAAGAGTTAAAAACCCAGATAAAGAAACGGTTTTAACTCCAGAAAAAGTGGTAAATTTACATTTTGATAATTCTTCAATCAATTGAAATGAATGCGAAGGAAATGAATTTACAATTATTGATATTAATTCAAAATCAGGAATTTATCCTTTATATGCTACACATAAAATTTATCAGATTTTAAAAGAAAAATATGAAAATGATATTAGCAAATATCATCCTAACGATATTATTCTAAAGCATATTTATGTAATGTGCCGAACTAATGCTGCCAAATTAATTACTAGAAAAATTTTAGGATTATCTAATAATGAACATGATAAACTTGCAAATGAACATATTATTCAGTTCGATTTATATGAAAATTTAAAAGATAAATAATTGTATTTAAGAAATACAAATATATTACTTAAAAAAATTAATTTACTTTCTTTTTGCTGCTTCTCTTAGAATAATTAATGCAATAAAAACTAAAAACTGAATTATATTTACAAAACTTTTTATTAACATAAAACACAATAAATGTGTTAAAACTTTTTTATAAGCATGATTTTGAGTATCGATTTCTTGTAATTCATTCATAGATAGTACATGATTAATACTACTAATGGTGCAATAATATAAAACTATTATTGAAAATACAAACAACAAAGGAAAGCAAACTGAATAAACAAAATCAAAATGATAAACAAGTGGATATGAGTTAATTAAGAAGATTACTATAAATAAAATTAGTAAAACTCCTATCCCTCAATAGGTAATCTTTTTTACAGTTATTTTTTCTTGAGAATTTAACTTAAGAGTAATTAGTGTTAATAATAAAAAGAATAATACTCCTAATCCAAAAATTTGTAGAATAATTTGATAATTTCTAATAATGTATCCAATCAATGAAAAGCTAATACTAGTAGAAAAAATAAGGAAGGTATAGCAAAAAATAGAAAATTTCATTGATTCATTTAATGCCTCTTTTTTTATTTTGATGTGAGAGCACACAAAAGAAGCAATAATAAAGAAAGCACATAATCCAAAAACTATATAAGTGCTTGAGCTTGATAAATATATTTTATTTACAAAAGTTTTTGACCATATGAAACAAAAAACATAAGTGATAATTAACAAAAGCAAAGAACTAAGTGTAGCATATCAAAAGCTTTTTACTAGTATTTTTCCTTGGATAATGTTAATCTTTTTATTTTTAATTTCAGTTTTATCTGAAATATAATTAATGTAGTTATTTTTATTAACTTTATCCAACATAATATTCCCCACAAACATTTTCCAATTATACATCTAATAAAAAAAGAAGTAAAAGAAAAATCTTTTACTTCTTTGGTTTGTTTATGTTGATACAAAAAATAGAAATTAAATTTTTAATTAAATAGTTGGATCGATGTTTAAGCAAACTATACATCTTTCTAATCCATTTTCTTTAATCATGTTTTGTAATTGATCAGCAAATTCATAACAATCATGAGGAATGTAGAATACTACATCATGGCATCCCTTAAATGCTGAAAAATCAAAATTCTTAATAGGTTTTTTGTTTCTATTAAAATAAACTTGTCTTAAATTGTCACAATTTGCAAATGCATTTGCATCAATTGTGTCAACTGTAGTTAAGAAATTAGCTATTTCAATATTTGTTCTAGCAAAAGCTTCTGAGTTAATGTATTTAACACAGTTACCAAATGTAACTTTACCAGTTAAATTTTTATTGTCAACAAATGCTTTGTCAGCAACACCTGCAATTGAAACTCATTTGTTGTTCATGTAAACTTTATCATTTAATTCCATTAAACTAGAAGAAAAGTTTACATTACCTTTAATTTTTACTTCAACGTATGGGTCAGCTGATACATTGTATGTTTCAAGATCTAATTCACCTGAAACTTTAGAGTCACCTCATGTAAGGTCACTAGCATTCATTCTATAAGAAGTATTCTTTAGACTAGAAGATTTAGCTACTTTAGTAGCAACGTTGTTATTTGCTTGTACAGCAACAGCTGTAGAAAAAGCTGTTAATCCAAATAATGACAAACAAATAGCACTTAATTTAGTTTTTTTCATTATAAAATCCTTAAAAATATTTATATAAATGTAGCAAAATTTTACTCTTGCTAATTACATATCCACATCATGGTATATGTAACATTTTTAGTATATATTTTTTAGTTTGAATAAAAATAAATTTAAATTTTATTAATCTAATATTTCTAGCAGAAATATTAATTTATTTTACTTTTAATCATGTACAATATTTATAAGTAGTTTATTATATGAAAAAAGAATTATTAATAGGTTCTCATGTAAGTATGTCAGCTCCTGATTATTTAGTTGGGAGTTTAAATGAAGCATTAAGTTATAAAGCTAATGCTTTCATGATATATACAGGAGCTCCCCAAAATTCAAAACGAGTAGAATTATCAAAATTAAAAATTGATGAATTTAAAGTTAAATTAAAAGAAAATAACATTGCGATTGAGAATGTAATAGTGCATGCACCTTACATTATCAATTTAGCTTCAGTTAATCCTTATAAACATAAAATTGCTATTGATGTTCTAAAAAATGAAATTATTAGAACTAATACAATTGGATGCAAATATTTAGTTCTTCATCCTGGCAATGCTGTAGATTGTGATATTAATACTGGTATTAATAATATTGCCAACAGTATTAATGAAATTTTAGATTCATTAAGTGATAATTCAGTAGTAATTTGCTTAGAAACAATGAGTGGTAAAGGGACTGAAGTAGGTAGAAATTTTGATCAATTAGCTAAAATAATTAGCTTGATTAATAAAAAAGAAAACATTGGAGTGTGTCTTGATACATGTCACATTAATGACGCTGGATATGATTTAACTCATTTTGATAGTATTCTAGATGAATTTGACCAAAAAATAGGATTAGATTACTTACATGTAATCCACTTAAACGATTCTAATAATCAAATGAATTCTCATAAAGACCGTCATGCTAATATTGGTAATGGAACAATCGGATTTGATTTATTATGTGCAATTGCGCATAACAAAAGAATTGAATCAATTCCAAAAATATTAGAAACACCATGATATGATAATCATGCTTTATATGCAATGGAAATACAAGCTCTAAGAACTAAAAAACCAATTGAATATAAATAGTTAATTTAAGCAACGATAAAATAAAAAAAGATTAAATTTTTATAAATTTAATCTTTTTTAATAGTAGTTTAATAAGGTTTATTATTTAACTTGAGGAATTTCAGCAATAAAGTCATCATTACGGTGTTTACCTTTAAAGTCAAAACCATATCCTACAATCCAAACATTTTCAATCTTTTTACCATAGATATCAGGTAATAGATATTGGTTAGGTCTATCTTTTAAACATAATACACATGTTGTGATTTCTTTAGGTTCAAATTTTTGTAGATATTCTTTTAATACATGAATAGTTTTACCTTCTTCAATTAAATCATCAACAATAACAATGTTTTTACCTTTAAGTTTTTCATTAGCGTAAACTAATTTATCCAAATTATATTGTTTATCACTAGCTTTAGTTTCATCACCATAGAAACTTAATTGAACTGTTTTTAATTGGCAAGGGAATCTTAATTTAGTTAAAATTTTTCCAACAAAAGTAATTGAACCTGTTAATAGCATGTATAAATATACATCTTCAGTACTATTTGCAAATTTCGAATTTAATTTGTAAGCAATTTTTTCAATATCATATTCAATTTCTCAACGATACATTAATATTCTACCAGCATCACTTCTTGCAGATAATTTGAAGATTCGATTCATTGTTTGATCAACATATTGTAAATGATATTTGTAATCAAAACATTTTTCAATTTCTGCTTGTGATAAGTATTGAGCAATTGTTTGATCTTTTAAAATGTTTTCTTTAAATGAAGTATTAGTATTAATACTTTGTAAAGTAACATTTTGAATTAAACTATATGCAGTAATACGATCTAATTTATTATGAGCAATTAGGTTTAATAAAACAGTTTGACTAAAACATAAACCATTAGCATCTTCAATATTTTTAATCATTCTGTCTTCATGAACTACCATGTTAGAAAGAATTTGGTGCATTCTTCTTAACATGTAAACTGTAGTTACTGTAGCATCTAAACAAATAACTCTTTCATTAGAAGAATGGCTAATATCTCTTTCATGTCATAAAGCAACATTTAATTGTGAAGTTAGATCATAACCTAAAACTAAACGACTTAATCCACTAATATTTTCAAGACTAATTGGGTTTTTCTTATGAGGCATTGCACTACTACCTTTTTGTCCTTTTGAAAAACCTTCAGAGATTTCATGAACTTCACTACGTGCTAAATGTCTTAATTCAGTTGCAATTTTATCTAATGTTCTAGCAATCATGTTGATTGTAGAAAAATAGAAAGCATAACGATCTCTTTGAATAACTTGTGTTGAAATGTTTGTTCCAAAAATATCTAATTTAGAGCAAACAAAGTCTTGTAATTCTACTCCAGTATTAGCATAAGTTCCAACTGCACCAGAAATTTTTCCAGTTTCGATTTGAATTCTTGCTAAAGTAAAACGGTCTAAATTTCGACACATTTCTTCATAATATAAAGCAAATTTTAGACCAAAACTTGTAATTTCAGCATGCATTCCATGAGTACGGCCCATTTGTGGAGTATGCTTGTATTTTAAAGCTAAAGATTCAAGTAATTCAATAAAATTAATTAAATCTTTGTAAATAATGTCATTAGTTTGCTTAAATGCTAAAGCATTTGCAGTATCTACAATATCACTTGAAGTAATTCCATAGTGTAATCATTTTTTAGCTGGATTATTTGAATAACTACTTACATTTTCGATAAAAGCAAAAAGATCATGTTTAGTCCTTTTTTCAATTTCATCAATTTTATCAGGATCACATTTAAAATCTCTTTTTAATTCATTAAAGTCATTTTCAGAGATTCTACCTATTGTTTTGTAGTATTCTAAAATTGCTAATTCAATCTTTAGTCAATTGTTATACTTGTTTTTATTTTCTCAAATTTCACTAATTTCTTTTACGTTGTAACGTTCAATCATTATTATCCTCTGTTTTTATTTTATTCAACTTCAATTGTTTGTTCGCGATCAGCACCAACTGAAATATATTTAATTTTAACATTTAATGTATTAGAAATGTATTCAATATATTTTTTGCAATTAGTTGGTAATTCATTAAAAGATTTACAATTTGTAATATCTTCATCTCAACCTGGTAATGTTTCATAAATTGGTTGACATTTACTATATTCAGTAATTGTTGAAGGAATGTAATCAATTTCTTTACCTTCATAAAGGTATTTAGTACATAGTTTAATTTCTTTATGACCAGATAAAACATCTAATAAAGTTAAAGCAATTTGTGTAAATCCAGCAACTTGAATTGAATGTTTTAATAAAACTAAGTCTAATCATCCAACTCTTCTTGGTCTTTTTGTAACAGTTCCATATTCGTGACCTCTTTCACGAATAATGTGAGCTAATTTTTCATCTAATATTTCACTAACAAAAGTACCTTCTCCAACTCTTGTAGAATAAGATTTAGCAATACCTAAAATATCTTTAAATTTATCAACACTTAATCCTGTACCTTCTGTTAATAAACCTACTACTGAAGAACTAGTTACATATGGGTAAGTACCAAAATCTACATCTAAAAATACACCTTGTGCACCTTCTAATAGAATTTTTTTACCTTCTTTGTAAGCTTTATTAATTTCTGTAATTGAATCAATAACCATGTGTTTGATTTTTTGACCGTATTCATAGTATTCATTAGCTAATTTTTTTGGATCAAATAATTGGTAGTTAAATTTTTCAAACAATATGTTTTTATAAACTAAACTTGCTTCAAATTTTTTAACTAAATTTTCTTTATCGAATAAATCACAAACTCTTATACCAATACGGTTAATTTTATCAGCATAACAAGGACCAATACCTTTTAATGTAGTACCAATTTTGTCTTTTTTCTTAATTTCTTCATTTAATTTATCCATTTGAATGTGGTAATCAATAATTAAATGAGCACGATCAGAGATAAATAAGTTACTAACACTTATACCTCTACTTGTTAACATTTGCATTTCTTCAAATAATGTTTTTAAGTTAACTACTGTTCCGTTTGCAATAATTACCTTATTTTTCTTATTAAAAACACCACTTGGAGTTAAACGTAATTTGAAAGTTTCACCGTTAAAGGCAATAGTATGCCCAGCATTATCACCACCTTGATAACGAACAATGTAATCAAAATTTTGACTTAATAGGTCAACAAATTTACCTTTACCTTCATCACCATATTGACTACCGATAATTGCTAAAACTTTTCCATTTTTTTCCATAAGTTAATACCTTTTTACTAAAAAACACATGAAAATTATAACACTAAAAGTGTTAAAAAGTAAGATAATATATTATTAGTGTTGAGATTTTAAAGGAAACAAGTATTTTCTTACAATTAAAAAGTACAAAATCCATGCAATTCATCTTATTGCAAGCGGGAATCATTTTAAACTTAACTTATTTTTAAATTGAAAACTAATATTTTTTGCTTTTAAGTATTTTCTTAATGTTTTACATCCTAAAATGTAGTGAAAAACTACATCATGTGATTGTGTTTTAATTAAATTTTCACAAACTTCGATTAAAATTGGAGAATTGACTTTTGTTTGAGTCATAGTATTGCCATCACGTCATTTTCAATATCATCCAATAGGTTTTTTAATTAAACGTGCAGTTTTTGAATTTAAGAAAAAATTGTTATACAAAATAGTATCTTGATAAGGCTTTTTCTCAATTAATGGTTTGGCTTGATAAAAAATTTCTTTTTTTATATAAGTTGTTATTGGTATATTAATTGGTGAAAATATTTTCTTATTGTTTTTAATAATATTACGTCTAAAAAATCATAAAAATGGCGAACAATAAATTTTAATTTTTTTACCATTTCATAAGTAAAATGAACCATAAACCATATCAGCATTATGACATTTTTTGTTTACTTCACTAAAAGCGTTAGGTAAAACAACATCATCAGAATCACAAATTAGTACATAATCATTGTGAACTAATTTGTTACTAATTGCATAGTTAATAACACTTCCTCAATTACCATTTGTTTTCTTAATATACTTAATTCATTGATATTTTTCTAAATATGGCTTAATTACTTCAAAAGTATTATCGGTTGAACCATCATCAATAATGATATATTCAAGTTTAGATTTGTCATAATTGCAATTAACAATTGAATCAATAGCTTTTTTGATATAACTAGCAGAGTTATATGCTGGTGTAATAATTGAAAAAGAATAACTCATATTTTTTTATTATATTTTATTTAATTTTTTAAATTTATCAAATACTGAAATAATGGCATCATCCATGTCATAGTATTTGTATTCAGCTAATCTTCCTATTAAATGGAGATTGCTAATTTGTTTTGCTAAATCTTGATATTGACAATACAAATTAGTATTCTTTTCATTTACAATTGGGTAATATCTTGTATTAAATTGTTGAGAATTTAAATCAAATTGTCCAGGATATTCTTTTGATATAGTTGTTATATTTTTAATGTTTTGCAATGACATTTTCTTATATTCTGTAATTCTTGTCATTGTTGGATCTGCTGGATAATTAACAACTCCAACTTGTTGAAAACTATCAACATTATGAGTTTCAAATTTGATTTGTAAGCTTCTGTATGGTAGTTGGCCAAATTGATAATTAAACAATTCATCAATTGGTCCACAATAAAAGATTGGTTGAGTTATTAATTCGTTATCAATAAATGTTTGATTATCTTTAATTGATAGAACATGTTGAGAGTTTAAAATTAAATTAATATTTTCGTGTTTAATGATGTTTTCAATCATTTTTGTATAACCATCAACTGGTAAACCTTGATATTTATCTTCAGGGAAATAATCAGATTCATAGTCTAGGCATACCTTTACCCGATTAATGATAGCTGGGTTAATTTCTTCAAATTTTACTCCCCACATTTTTGATGAATAATTAGCATAAACATTAGCAAAGATAAAATCAGTTAACGATTTAACATGTTCGTTATCAATACTTTTAAGATCAAAAATAGTAATAGTTTTTTGATTTGGAAATTTTTCTTTTAAGATGTTAATGATTTCATCTGCATGAACAGGATCAATAACTTTAATACTTGTAAAATTAATTGGTAAAGGAATAAGTTTATTTTTTACATTAACTAATACTTTGTTTTTATATGAATTTAAAGTTGTATAGTCTTTAATGAAATTAAATACATCTTCATTATTAGTATGAAAGATATGTGGACCATAAAGATGAACTAATACTCCATGTTCATCATAAAAGTCATAACAATTACCTCCAACATATCCTTTTTTCTCATATAAATTTACTTTATATCCCTTTGATGCATATAATCTTGCAAGGGTACAACCTGATATTCCTGCACCAAAAATATGAATTATTTTATTATTTGTCATGATATTTTTCCTAATATTTGTATATTTTATTTTAATATTTATTCAAAATCATTAAGTAATTTATATAATGTTTAAACATAAATAACATATGGCGTTTATGGTGAAGCCTGGTTAACACAGCTGACTGTGACTCAGTCACACGTGGGTTCGAATCCCACTAAACGCCCCATTAAAATTTAAGGTTGGAAGTAAAATTCCAATCTTTTTTTATCTACTTAGAAAACTAAAAAATAATTTATGGCATTAAATTTATTGAATATATTTTCTATTTTTTTAATTAAAATGCTAAAATTGATGTTAATAATTATTTTTATACATTTTAAGCATATTCTAAATAGTTATATTAAATACAAAATTAATCATAAAAAATAGGACGGTATTATTATGAAAAAAATAAGCAATATTTTTAAGATGATGTCAATAACATCATTAACATGTTTTTTAGGAAGTATCACAACAGTTGGTTTAAAAAATAATGATGTTGTAAGTGATAAAAAACAATGTAAAAATAGCATTAATGAAAATGAAATAATTACTAAAGAAATTGATGCTAAATTAATTGGAGCAGATGAAGGAACAATTACTATTGAGTATACTACTCCAAGTGAGTGTAGAATTACAAATTGTTCATTAAACTTTTTAGCAACTGGAGATTTCAATTTTAATGGTGGTAAGTTTGTTTGTGATGGAGTTGAATACACAATTATTGAAATTGGTCCAAAAGTTTTTGATGTTTCTTGTAATTGATATTTCATAAACTGCAATTTAACTATTCCTAGTACTATTAAGAAAATTGGTGATTGAGCTTTTTGTAGCAATGTTCCTATTTGAAAATTTACTAATAAAGAAATTATTAACATTAATTTCGAAGAGGGAGTTGAATACATAGGTAGATGAGCTTTTGCAGAATGTTCTTGTGTAAAATCTAAAATTGTTCTACCAAATAGTGTTCAATATATTGGTGACCGTGCGTTTGCTTATATAGACTCCATAAAAGAATTAGATCTAACAGCTTTAGATCATGTTATTAATATTGAGGCTAATCCTTTTGATACATTTGGAGGCTTTTTATATGGTAGTTCAACTGGAATAATTCGATTCAAAGACCAAACTATCAAAGATAAATATTCTAATAGTCAATATTGATCTTCTGCTGCAAAATATTTTGGCCTTGATGAAGATGTTTATGATGAAATTAGTTCAAAATATATTGGTGCAAATGAAAAAAGTACATTTACCTTTATTGGTTCTTCTTATAAACAAGCAAAAATTACTGGTGTATCTAGTAATTTTATAGCAACAGGTAATTTTAACTTCAATGGTGGAAAATTTAAATATGATGGAACTGAATATGTAATTTCTGAAATAGCACATGATGCTTTCCGTCCTACCCCAGATTGATGATATTTTAAGGAATGTAAATTAACAATTCCTTCAACAATTAAGAAAGTTGGTGATTGTGCTTTCTATGGCAATTCACGTAATACATTCCTTTCAAGCAAAGAAATCATTGGGCTTAATTTTGAAGATGGAATTGAGGATATTGGAAAAGAAGCATTTAAAAAATGTGACGATCTTCAATCTAGTCAATTAGTTTTACCAAATAGTCTTCAACACATTGGTAATAATGCTTTTGCAGAAATAAGTCCTTTAAAAGAATTAGATTTATCTGCATTAGATCATGTAATTAATTTAGATGTTAATCCTTTTGATGAAAAGGGCTGTTTACATAGCACTAAAATAAACACAATTTGAGTTAAAGATCAAGCTATGAAAGATAAATATAGTAATGATTCATATTGATCATCAGCTAGTGGAAAAATCAAAGTAAAAAACTAATA
>JAQXJX010000006.1 GCA_029009155.1 Mycoplasmataceae bacterium
GTTCCTTTATCTGCTCCAATTAATTTAGCATCTATTTCTTTAGTAATTATTTTATTTTCATTAATACTATTTTTACATTGTTTTTTATCACTTACAACATCATTATTTTTTAAACCAACTGTTGTAATGCTTCCTAAAAAACATGCCAATGATGTTATTGACATCATCTTAAAAATTTTGCTTATTTTTTTCATAATAATACCTTCCTATTTTTTTGTTATTAATTTTGTATCTTAACATAGCTATTATTACATAAAAATTTGAAAAATAATTTTTTTAACATTAAACATCAAATATTAATAGAAGGAAAATATTTTTTGTAAAAATACCCAAAAATGGTTATTAAATAATCTTAAATTTGCACTTAGCTTCCTTATTATATAGAGAACATGTTCAAAAACAACTTTTATAAAAAAATATATTTATATATAAATATAGAAAATTTTGCATTTTTTCCTCTCATTTTTAGGGTTATAATAAATTAAAATTAAATCTAACAATCAAGGGGAATATATGAACAAAAAAACTAAATTTATGATCGGATGCTTTGGTATTCTATCAACAAGTATTGCAGCAGCTACAACTGCATTAGTAGCAACAAATAATGCAAAAACAAATCATTCTATTGAAAATAAAAAAGTTGATTTAACTTCAAAATATTTATCAAATAAATCATCTAATTTATTTACTACAACTAAAGGAAGAATGGCA
Organism: Mycoplasmataceae bacterium; assembly: GCA_029009155.1. Classification (GTDB taxonomy): domain Bacteria; phylum Bacillota_I; class Bacilli_A; order Mycoplasmatales; family Mycoplasmoidaceae; genus Malacoplasma_A. The sequence continues at coordinate 712 of JAQXJX010000006.1, forward strand.
GCTAATGCATTCTTTAGAGGAGAAAACATTAATGGTCAAATAGACTATGCAATTACTAATGATAATTGTCTTCACATTATTGGTTATGATCATTCATCTGAATTTTCAGGTACAAATATTTCATTTAATGAATCAGTAACTATTAATGGAGTAGTTTATCCATTAGTTGAAATTAATGATTCTGCTTTTGAAGGATGTGTAAGTCTAGTTGGATCTGTATCATTCTCAAATTCAATTAAAACTATTGGAGCCAATGCTTTTAAAAAATGTGCTGGTATTTCTAATGTTGATTTATCAAATGCTCAAAATTTACAAATTATTGAAAAAGGTGCATTTGAAAATATTGGAACAGATGTAGAATCACAAACATTTGAATTAACTATTCCTTCTTCCCTTGTTAGAATTGGTAAAAACGCTTTCTGTGCATGTGAAAAAATTAGTAAGATTGATTTTTCAAATGCAACTAACTTAAAATACATTGAAACAAATGCTTTTGAAGATTGCACTGGTATCAATGGAGAAATTATTATCCCTGATAGCTTACAAATAGTAGACAATGATGCATTCAATAATTGTGCTAATGTAAGTAAATTAGTTATTGGTGAACAATCTAACTTAATAGAAATTGGTACAGATGCATTCAATGGTGTTGGTTCAAACAATGTAGCATCTGAAGTTAATGTTTCAATTAATCAAAGTGTTACATTTATTGGTAAACGTGCTTTTAGTGGATGTAACATTAAAGATGTTAAAGTAGATAGCTCACTATTTGCTTTAGCTTCAAATGTTGGAGACGCAAAAGTTTTAATCTCTACCTCAGTTGTTCGTAATCCTAATTCAAAAATTGATCCATCATGTTCAAATGTTGTTGGTTCAATTGCAACTGGTAACTTAACTTTAGATGACTCAATTGAACAAATTGACCAATTTGCTTTCAGTGGATGTAATGGTATTACTAATGTTGAATTACCAAATTCATTAAGAAAAATTGAAGCATATGCTTTCAGTGGATGTAAAAATTTGGAAAAAGCCACATGAAATATTCCTGAATCAGTATATAAAATTGGCAGCTATGCATTTAGTGGTTCTCCTTCATTCCGTTTCTTAAGCGAAACTGCTCCTAAATTTGATGAAAATTGAGCTCCAAATAATGAAAACATTTTAGTTGAAGTTCCATATTCTTCAACAGGAAAAGTAGAAGCAAGTTATAAAAATGCTGCAAACTTTGGTGATGCAATTACTAATGTTCAAAATGGTTTAGACTTCTTTAGATTAGACTGAAAATGAGATAAAAAGAACTACCAAGTTGATGATTCTTCATTAATTGCTGTTACTCCAAATAAAGGTATTGCTCCAAGTAAAACACCAGCATTATCATGAGGTGATGTTGTTTGCTCAATTAATGGTGAAGACCAAAATATTAATAGTATTTATTCTGAATATGTTCACATTAGTGAAATTCATTCAACTCCAATGTGTTCTATGTCAAACTCAACAGTTGGATTTAAATTAGATTTCATTAAATCAACTCAAAATGAAACTCTAACATTACAATCTCATTTATTTAGTGAAGAATATGAAGGTAAAAATATTTCAACTTCATCTAAAGAATTAGTAATTTACAACAAAGTTAATGAACTTAAATTTGACAAAAACGAAATTAATGCTCATGTTAACGAAACAGTTTCATTAACTGCTGAAATTAATGCTGATGCAGATCCTGAAGCTGAAATCAACTGAACAGCTGATAAAGAAAATGTATTAAGATTCCCAGATGTAACTAAAACTGGTGATACAATGAACATTGGTATTGAATCAATTCCATCTAATGGTGTTGTAACTCTTACAGCTGAATGTAATGGAGTTACTTCACAAATTAAATTAAACATTACTAATGCCCCATCAACTTCAAGCAACAACGCATGAATTTATGGATTAGTAGCACTAGGATGTGTACTAGCAGTATCAATCCCATTTGCAGTATATGGAATATTACGTTACCGTAAAAACAAAAACATTCATGCAAAAAAAGTAGATAATGGTCCAATAGCTGGAGCAACTGGATCATCTTCAGAATCAGAAATTAAATAGTAATTAACCAATTAAAAATGTAAAGTAGTAACAATAAAAAGTTACTACTTTTTTTATTTACTAAATTAAAATAATATTAATAGAACATATAATATGTTTGTATTATGAAAAAAGTTTTATTGTTCTTATCACTATTAGTATCACCATTAATCATGTTATTTTGTAATAATTTACAAAATAATCAAACTTCACAATTAAATGAAAATTTAACATCTAATTCTATTGAAGTAGATGATGTTGACGCTAGATATATTAGTGATAAGAACACCACTAAAGGTTTATTTGATTTTTCATATGATGGTAATTATAATGCAACAATCCTAAGAGTAAAACCAGCTGAAGGATTTGATTACTTCATGTCAAGTGATTTAACTTTTGGAGATGATGGAAAGTTTTTTTACACTTTAGAAGGTAAAACAACACCAACAATGTTCACAATTGTTAAAATTGCTGATCAAGCTTTTATGGAAATGGCTGGTTGTCACGGTTTGACTGATTCAATTACAATTCCAACTACAATAACATCAATTGGTAAATCTGCTTTTGAAAACTGTTCTGAATTAAAAACAGTAATTTTAAAAGAAGACTCTTTACTTAAAACTATTGGTGATCGTGCTTTTTACAATTGTAATTCAATGTCTTTTAATGAATTTGGTGAATTTTTACCTAATTTAAATACAATTGGTAATTATGCTTTTTATAATTGTAATTCATGAACTAATAAGAGATTAGTTTTCTTTATTCCTTCATTAGTTGTTAGTATTGGAGACTGTGCTTTCTTTAATTGCAGCTTATTATCAAATACATTACTAATTTACCAAAGAACTGAAACAATCGGTAAATTAGCTTTTTACAATTCTGGTTTTAGTATTGTTAAAATTTCATTTGATTCTGTATATAAAAAGCGAATTAAACTATTTGCTTTTAGTAATATGCCTAATTTAACTGAAATAGCATTGCAAAAAGTCAATATTTTTAATGATTTTCTTACAATGGCTACAACTATTTCTTCAAAAAATAAACTTATACCAAACTATATGGTTGCTAGTATCATATATGAAGAAGATAAGGATCCAGAACAATTTGAGGTTAATAAAAATGATCATACTTTAGTTGTATTCACTAGTTGCACTTCATCTGATGTCTTAAGAATTCGTAATGAATGAAAAACAGAAGAACTATGAGATTTAAATGGTAACCCTTATGGTGAATTAAGAACAAAAGACATAGTTTATTTAGAAGATACCACACAAGTTAGAGTAAGTGCATCAAATATTTCATACATTGGTGAATATATAACTCAAAATATTGATGTAAAAGTAAATGAAAGTATTAATCCAACAATGTCATTGTTAGGAAAAATTAAAGATGTTGATAATGATATTGTTTTAATTTCTGGATTAACATTTTTTCCAATTGGTGTATTACCTAATGGTGTTACTTTTAGTCAAACAAATGGTGTTATTGAAGGCAATCCTACTCAAACAATTAAAGAAACAATGATTGGAGTAGAAATTCTATATTTTGATGCAGTTTTAACAATTCCTAATTTTATTAAAATTCATATTTCAGGAAATTATGAATTGTCCATTAATGAACATGTTACAACTGCATATGTTGAAGATAAGCTTCAAATGTCAGCTACACAAAAAAATATTGACGAAACACCAGTAGTTTATTCCAAAATTACTTGATCAGTAAAACAAACAGATATTTCATATATTTCATTTCCTAATGGTAATGAAACAGTAGATCCTCATGAAGTAGTTTGAGTTAAAATTGAAAAACTTCCACCAGATAAACATTTAATTACACTAATTGCATCAACAACATTAGGAATTGATTTTATTAACTTTAATGTTGAAGTTACTCAACATAATTTAGTATGAGTTGGAATAATGCTTGGTCTGATTTTTGCAATTATTCTATTTATTATCATTGGTGGTTCAATTTATGGAGCGAGATCTCATGTTAAAAATGAATTTAAAAAACAGCAAATGCAAAAAATTACTTTGAAATCAGCTGATGAAATTAAAACATTAAAACAAGCTAAAAATTCAACTTTAGAAGATAAATCAACTAATAAAGATAATAAAAAACCAAAAACTAAAACAAAAAAATCATAAAAACATATAATCTTAATATCATGTTAAATAATTCAATAGTAGAAATAGCGCAAGAAAACCTTTTTACTATTACACCTGTGATTACATCTGTAATTTTAGTTACACTAATTCTTGCAACTATTTACATAATTTATTACTTTAAACTAAAAAAAGTTAAAGAAAATGAAGCTCCAAAAGGCTTAGTTCTTGTCATGCAAATGGTAATAGCTTACATTAGGTCTTTAGTGGTGGAAATTTTAGGTCCAAAGTTAGAGAAACTAACTCCTTATTTTATTTACTTATTTTCATATATCCTTTTATCTAATGTTATTGGATTAATTGGCTTTGAAAACCCAACCGGATCACTAACTGTAACTCTTTCTATGGGATTTGTTACATTTATTGGATTATTTGTTATTGGTTTCAAATACCAAAAAATTAGTTACTTAAAGAAGTTTTGTATTTGTATTAAAGTAAAAGGTAAGAAAATTCCAGTTATGGTGAACCCATTAGAAGTAATTTCACAAATTACACCATTTATCTCTATTTCTTTCCGTTTATGAGGTAATATCTTTGCTGGTAGTTTGATTACATCATTATGATTCTTCTTTACAGGATATATGAGTTGTAAAATCCCTGTTGTTGGTGTATTTAATATTTTAGGCGCAATAACTATACCACCAGTTAATATTTATTTTGATTTATTGTGTGGGTTAATCCAAGCCTTAGTTTTCACTCTACTTACTATGGTTTATTGGACACTTGAAAAAGGTGAAGGTGTTGAAGAAACAAAATTACAAAAAGTAGTTATTCATTCAAATGCTAATATTTAGCGATTTTTTATATAATTTAATATAGTTATTTTGTATATACATTTTTTAAAAAGTTAGGAGCATTATGCTAGATATAGAAACTATTACAAGACTTGCTAATCTTACTGCAGAACAAGGTGATAAATTTGGTGCTTTATTAGGTGCTGGTATTGCAATGATTGGTGCTGTAGGTTCAGGTGTAGGACAAGGTTATGCTGCAGGTAAAGCATCAGAAGCTGTTGCCCGTAATCCAGAAGCTGAATCAAAAATCCGTACAATGTTAATTGTTGGATGTGCGATTGCTGAAACTAGTTGTATTTATTGTTTCATTATTGCACTTATTTTAATATTCGTTGCTTAATATTTTTTTAGAAAAGATTGCTTCATGAATAAAAACCAAATTAAATTAGTAGCTTTTTTTACATGTTTGTTACTTGTTGTATTTCCATTACTTACATTAACAAGTTGTAATAGCTCACCAGTAGAAAAAGAAGGTGTATTAGAATCATTGTTGCCAAATTTATGAGTCTTTTTAGCTCATGTTGTGGCTACAATCACTTTGATGTCAATTTGCATTTGATTAGTATGAAAACCAACAAAAGAATCATTAGCAAAACGTCGTGAATACATTGCTAATGAAATTAAAGATGCTGAAAATGCAAAATTGAGAACTCTAAAACAATTGCAAGAAGCTGAACAAACTAAGATTAAAGCATTTGATGAAGCTAAAAAAATTATTGATAATGCCACAATTCAAGCATATCAACAAAAAGAACAAATTCAATTAGAAGCTAAAAATATTGCCGATAAAACACGAGCAGCTGCTGAAAGTGAAGCAATTAAAATTAAAGAAAACATGAAAAATGAAATGCGTAAGCAAATTATTGATATTGCTTTTGATGTTTCATCATCATTATTAAAAGAAAAAGTTACTCAAGATGATACAGAAAAATTTGTTGATGATTTTATTCAAACATTATCAGAACAAAAATCATCTAACAAATAATTAATTTTAAAAGGGGGGTCAAATAAATGGAAAATAACACATTGTTAGTATACACTTCATACCCCAAAGTACTTTTTGATCATGCAAAAAAGCATAATTTAATCAAAGAATATTTTCTAAATGCTCAAAAAGTGCTTAATATTTTATTGGAAGATGATGGAAAATTAAATAACTTTTTAAAAGACCTTACCATTGAAAAAGCTGATCGAAAAAAGATTATTGAAGAAATTTTTAAAGATCATATTCAAAACTTCTTTTTATGGTTTTTATATACAATTGTTGATTTTAATCGATGCTATTATTTAGAAGGTATACTTAAAAACTTTATATCTTTATGTGATAAAGAATTTGGTATTAATTATGTAAAAATTTATTCACCATATCAATTAAATGATAAGCAAATTAATAAATTAACAGAAGCATTGAAAAAACATTATCAAAAAGAAATAAGAATTACTAATATTGTTGATAAAGCTTTAATTGGTGGAATAAAAATTGTTAGTGATGTAGATTCAATTAATACTTCATTTATTGATAAGTTAAATCATATTAAATATTCTTCAATTAGGTCATTATCAAGAATACCAGAAAATCAAGATGAAAGGAAAAAATAACCATGAGTAGTAATAGTGATATATTTAGTAGTATTATTAAAGCTAAAATTGATAAATATGCAACAGGTAATACCATCAGCGAAGAAGGAAAAGTTATTTCTGTAAGTGATGGTATTGTTATTGCTTTAGGTTTAAAAAATGTCATGCTTAATGAACTTGTTTTATTTTCTAACGGTTCAATGGGTATGGCTTTAAACCTTGAAACAGACTATGTTGGTATTGTTATGCTTGATAAATATGACGATATTAAAGAAAACAGTATTGTTAAGCGTACTAAAACAGTTGTTTCAATTGGTGTAGGTGATGGATTAATTGGAAGAATTGTTGACCCATTAGGTAGACCAATTGATGGTAAAGGTCAAATTAAATATGACCATTTATCACCAATCGATAAAATTGCTCCTGGTGTAATGCAAAGAAAAAGTGTTAACCAATCATTATCAACTGGTATTTTAGCAATTGATAGTATGTTTCCAATTGGTAAAGGTCAACGTGAATTAATTATTGGTGACCGTCAAACTGGTAAAACTACTATTGCAATTGATACAATTTTAAACCAAAAAGGTCGTGATGTATACTGTGTTTATGTAGCAATTGGTCAAAAAAATTCTTCAGTTGTACAAACAGCATTAACTTTATCAACATATGGTGCAATGGACTATACAACAATTATTTCAGCCACTGCTAGTGATATTCCTGCATTAAAGTACATTGCTCCTTTTTCAGGAATTACAGTTGCTGAAGAATGAATGAAAAAAGGTAAAGATGTTTTAATTATCTTTGATGATTTATCTAAACACGCAGTTAGCTACCGTACTATTTCATTACTATTAAAAAGACCACCAGGACGTGAAGCTTACCCTGGAGATATTTTCTATTTACATTCACGTTTACTTGAACGTGCAGGTAGATTGAATGAAGAAAATGGTGGTGGAAGTATTACAGCACTACCAATTGTTGAAACCCAAGCTGGAGATATTTCAGCATATATTCCAACTAATGTTATTTCAATTACAGATGGTCAATTATTCATGGTAACTAACATGTTTAATGAAGGTCAAAGACCAGCTATTAGTATTGGTTTATCAGTTTCTCGTGTAGGTTCTGCTGCACAAATTAAAGCTGTTAAACAAATGTCAGGTTCATTAAAATTAGAATTAGCTCAATATGATGAATTAAGCTCATTTAGCCAATTTGGTAGTGATTTGGATGAAAACACTAAAGCAATTCTTGAACATGGTAAAAGAATTATGGCAATGATTAAACAACCACAAAACCAACCTTTTGACCAAGTTGATGAAGCTATCTTATTGTTTACAATTAAATATCATCTAATTAAATGAATTCCAATTGAAAACATTGAAAGATTTAAAATCGATTTATTATTCCACATGAAAAATTTATCATCAAGAAAAGAGTTAGCTACTAAACTTGCTTTTGATGATAAATTAATTGAAAAGATGGGTAATGATATTAAAAAGTTTATTGCTAACTATGTTTTAAGCTTTAAAGATTATGACATCAATAAATATGGAGATATAGCAGAATTAAAAGAATCTGTTGCTAAAAGTAAATAATTCATATGTCATCAATTAGTAACATTAAAAAAAGAATTAATAGTATTAATACAACTAGTAAAATCACCCAAGCAATGAAACTAGTTGCTACTACTAAGATTCAAAAACAAAAAAATGAATTAACTAAAATTAATTCATTTATTAATGATTTATATAACTTAGTAGAAAGTCTAACTAGTAAATCATCTTTTAATGATGCCTTTAAAAACAGAAAATTAGCAAATAAGAATTTATATATTGTAATGTCATCATCATTGGGATTATGTGGTGCATTTAATAATAATGTTGTCAAACATGCAATTAAAGATATTACTGCTAATGATGACATCATTACTATTGGTACAAAAGCTTATAGTAATTTAAAAATGCGGGGATATGATAAACAAATAGTTGATCAATTTGAATTTAGTACAACAATTAATTATCTTGAGTGTTTACCATTAGTACAAACAATTGTAACTGAATTCAAAAATTGTAAATATGATAAAGTGTTTATTGTTTATACTAAATTTGTTAGTTCATTAACTTTTGATCCAGTCACATTCCAATTACTCCCCCTTGATCCAACTTTATTTAAATCAAATTCAAATAGTAATACTAATCTTGTTGATCAAATTGATGATAAGGGAAGAATCATTGAATTTGAACCAAATAATGTTGAAATTATTAATAGTGTGTTACCATTCTATGCATCAAGTATGCTAATTGCTTGTGAAACTGAATCAAGGCTATGTGAATATTCTTCAAGAAGAAATTCAATGGAAACAGCAAGTGATAATGCTAAAGAATTAATAAATAATTTAAAATTAGAGTATAACCAAGCAAGACAAGAAAAAATCACTCAAGAAATTAATGAAATTGTAGCAGGAGCAAACAAATAATGAAAAATATCGAACTTAATCAACAATCTAAACTTGACAAAGGAACAATTATTGAAGTAATTGGTCCAGTTGTTAATGTCCAATTTCCTAGTAATTCATTACCAAAAATTTATGATGCTTTAAAAGTAAAATTAGCAGATGGATCTGATCTAATTTTAGAAGTAGAACAATTAGCAGGTGATGGAATTGTTAAATGTATTTCAATGGGTTCAACTGAAGGATTAACACGTGGAATTACAGTTGAACAAACAGGTAACCCAATTTTAGCTCCAGTTGGTGAAGGTGTATTAGGAAGAATGTTCAATGTTGTAGGTCAACCTATTGATAACTTACCACTTCCAACTAAAGATATTTCATTTTCTCCAATTCATTTAGCTCCTCCAAGTTTTGCTCAACAAGCAACACAAACAGAAATTCTAGAAACTGGAATTAAAATCATTGATTTATTAATTCCTTACATGAAAGGTGGTAAAATTGGTTTGTTTGGTGGTGCTGGTGTTGGTAAGACAGTATTAGTACAAGAATTAATTCACAACATTGCAGTTGGACATAATGGTTTATCTGTTTTTGCTGGTGTTGGTGAGAGAACACGTGAAGGAAATGATTTATATTATGAAATGCAAGAAGGTGGGGTTATTAATAAAACTGCCTTAGTGTTTGGTCAAATGAATGAACCACCAGGAGCAAGAATGCGTGTTGCACTAACTGCATTAACAATGGCTGAGTATTTCCGTGATCAAAAAAATCAAGATGTATTATTATTCATTGACAACATTTATCGTTTCACTCAAGCAGGTAGTGAAGTATCAGCATTATTAGGTCGTATGCCTTCAGCTGCTGGATATCAGCCTACACTTGATTATGAAATGGGTCAATTACAAGAAAGAATTACATCAACTAAATCTGGATCAATTACAAGTGTACAAGCAATCTATGTACCTGCAGATGACTTAACTGACCCAGCTCCCGCAACAACTTTTACTCACCTTGATGCTAAAACAGTTTTAGACCGTAAAATTGCTTCACTTGGAATTTATCCAGCAATTAGCCCACTAGAATCAAGTTCAAGATTACTTGACCCTAACATTGTTGGTATTGAACACTATAAAGTAGCTCGTGAAGTACAAGCAATCTTACAAAAATTTGAAGAATTACAAGATATCATTGCAATTTTAGGTATGGATGAATTATCTGAAGAAGATAAATTAACAGTAGCTCGTGCAAGAAAAATCCGTAACTTCTTATCACAACCTTTCCATGTTGCAGAAAAATTCAGTGGTTATAAAGGTGCTTATGTACATACAAAAGATACAATCCGTTCTTTCAAACAAATAGTTGAAGGTAAAGTTGATCATATCCCTGAACAATACTTCTTATATGCAAGTGACATTGATGAAGTTATTAATCGAGCAAAAAATAAATAATTTATATGGCAAAACTATTTAAACTAAAAGTGTCTTCTCCTGCTGGGATTTTATTTGAAGATGAAGTATTACAAGTAGAAATTAAAACTAAAACTGGTTATATGGCTCTTTTAGCTGACCATACACCAATTATTAGTTCTTTTTTACCAAGTATTTGCTACATTCGAGATTTAAAAAATAACCGGGTATCATCAATTATTAATGAAGGGATATTTCAGTTTAAATCTAATACATTAACTATTTTCACTAATTTCTTTAGCTTTACTGATAAGATTAATCCAAATATCTTTGATGAAATGCAACAACAAATTGACAAAGCAATTAAATCAAAATCATACAATGATGAAAAAATCTTTGAGGATCTTCAATTTAAATTACAAGAAAACATTAACAAACTAAAAAAATTAGTTGACAAGTAATTATTTAAGTTTCTATTAAAATGAACCAA
>JAQXJX010000007.1 GCA_029009155.1 Mycoplasmataceae bacterium
AAAGCACGCTTTGTAAATTCACCATGGTCTGCCATACTTGCACCATGTTCAATTAATAAACTTAGTATCTTTTTAGCAACATACACACTTCCATGGCATGTAATTTCAACCATATCTTCTCCAGTATAAGATTTTGGTGCTACATACTTTAAAAGTAAAACATCATCAACTAATTCACTATTATCATAAATGTTAGCACGGCTAATTTTATATGGTTCTTTTGTGATTGGTTTATCAATAATTGAATTAACAATTTCATATGCATCATCACCTGAAATTCTAATTATGTGAATTGCACATTTCATTAATGGTGTAGCAATAGCTGTAATAGTTTTCATACTTATTTTCTCTTTGTAATATCTAATAGCTTATTGAAAAGTAATATTTTAATTGGGTAATATTTTAATGTATTTATAACATTTATTATTTCTTCTTGTTTGTTAGTTTGTAATGCTAAGCAAAATTTAAATATTTTATATATATCTGGGTAATCTAATTCTCTAAAATTTTGACTTAATTCTTTTATTGTTGATAATGGTACATTAGAAGAATTTAGACTACTAATAAACTTAAATAATAATTCAAATTTTTTTGATTCAATATCTTCTTGCAATTCTTCGATATTGTAATAAGCACAACAAGCTGCCTCTACTTCTAATTTTTGCAAATTAAATTTATCAGTAATATTCTTTTTAAATTCATTTTCATTACCTATTATCGTATATACTTGACATCTACTTCTAATAGTTGGTAAAACTTTATTTATATTTCTTGTGGTTAAAATTGCATATGTATTTTCTGGAGGCTGCTCCATAAATTTTAGTAATGAGTTAACTGATTCAATTGTTGAATTTTCAATTGAATAAATTACATAAAATTTCTTCTTTGCTTTTTCAAATGCAGATTGGTTAAAAAGATCTTGTATAGTTAAGACATCTTGTTTCTTAATTGTTTCTTTATTTCCATCTAAAATAAGCAAATCATAATAAGATTTATTATCAATTTTTTTGCACATTTCGCATTGATTGCAAAAAGGTATTTTATCACAAACAATTGATTTTAAATAATTATTAACTACTTGTCTAATATTTGAAAATCTTGTCTCAACCAGTAAGACAACAGTGGGTTTTCTTGGGCTTTTGTAGATGTTATTTAATATATCCATTGTTTTTAATGAATGAATAAACTTCTTTCCATGCGTTTTCTTTTACTTCATCTTCAGGTAATTCAGCATCAATAACAATAATTTGTTTACCAAAATCATTTTCTAAGAGCTTTTTGTAACCATGATAAACTTTTTGATGTAAAGAGTTTATTGATTCTTTATCTAAGCGATTCACATCACGATTAGGGTTTGAAAAAATCCGATTGATACCAACTTCAGGTCTTACCATTAATAAAACAACAATATCAGGCATTGTATTTTGAATTGCAAATTTGTTAATTTCAAATACTTCATTTATACCTAATCCTCTAACATAACCTTGATATACCAATGATGAATGAATATATCTGTCACATAAAACAATATTGCCTTTGTTAAGGTTAGGTAGAATAAAATCAGAAACATGTTGAGCTCTTGAAGCAGCAAATAATAAAGCCTCAGCTCTATAGTCAATTTTATAATCCAAATGATTTAATAATATATCCCTAATATCTTCAGCAATTAAGTTATTTTTTCCACCTGGTTCTCTTGTTTCAACAACAGGAAGGTTTAGATCATTAATTTTTTGAAAGATATATTTGGCAACTGATGTTTTTCCTGAACCATCTGGGCCTTCAAAGCTAATGAATATTCCCTTTTTATTCATCATAGACTATTTAATATATTCAATATCTCCAAAGTATTTTTTTAGTGCATCAGGAATTTTAATTGAACCATCTTTTTGTTGATAGTTTTCTACTACTGCAGCTCATAAACGGTCAATAGCTAAGCCACTACCATTTAATGAATGACAATATTTAATTTTTCCATCAGCATCACGATATCTCATTAACATATTTCTAGCTTGAAAATCTAAACAATTAGAACATGATGAAATTTCTTTATATGCATTATATGAAGGTAATCAAACTTCAATATCATATGTTTTAGCAGAACTAAATCCCATATCACCTGTGCATAACAATATACGACGGTATGGTAATTTTAGTCCTTCTAATAGTTTTTCTGCTTGACGAGTCATTAATTCATGTTCTTTTCATGAATCTTCTTGTTTTGAAATTACAACCATTTCAGTTTTAAAGAATTGGTGTTGTCTAATAACACCTTTTGAATCTCTACCTGCACTACCAGCTTCACTTCTAAAACAAATTGTATTGCAAGTAAAATGTTTAGGTAATTCTTTTTCATCTAAAATTTCATTTGCATAGAAGTTTGTCATTTGAACTTCACCTGTTGGTGATAGATATTCGCCTTCTCTTAAACGGTATAAATCTTCTTCAAATTTAGGTAGTTGACCTGTACCAAGAAGTGCTTCAGGTTTAACAATAACAGGTGGTAATAATTCATAAAAACCTGCTTCTGTATTCATGTCAATTGTATATCATTGAAGAGCTCGAATCAATTTAGCACCCATACCAGTGTAATAAATATAACGAGATCCATGAATTTTAATAGCACGATCTAAATCGTATAGTTTTAAACTTTCTGCTAAATCTCAATGAGCTTTATATTCAAAATCAAATTTAGTTGGTTCACCTCATTTATGAATTTCTGGATTATCATTTTCATCAACACCAACTACAACAGATTCATCAGGAATGTTAGGTATAGTTAAAAGAATGTCTTTTAATTCCTTATCTTTAGCTTCAACTGATTTTTGTAATTCTTCTATTTCAGTTTTAATTGCTTTAACTTCTTTTTGGATTTCTCCAATTTTATCTTTTTGACTAGGATCTTTAACTAAAAGACCTATTTGTTTAGATAAATCATTTCTCTTTGCATTAAGACTTTGAATTTTTGTTAACTTTTCACGATATTCTTTGTCTAAATTAGAGAAGTCATCTAATTGGCTATAAGGTTTGTTTCTACTGCGAATTTTTTTACATGTTTCTTCAAAATTTTCACGTAATAATTTAATATCAATCATATTTATACCTTTCTTGAGGCGGATAGTTTTTATTTAATACATTAATATAATAATATTATTAAATAGTGAATTAGGTAAATGTATCATTATTGTTTGCTAGTAATTTAAGGAGTAAACTATGAAAGAAAAAAACAAACAAATATTCATTAGCGAAAAAACATATGAAGAACTTAAAAAAGCTTATCAAACTTTTTTAGAAACTAAAGATAAGATTCCGCCTGTTATTTTTGAACAAATGGGAGGATCATTTGAGGATTATGTTGAACACATTTTATTAGAATATTGTGAAACATATAACAACTTCTCAAGAATTGAAGAAAAAATGAAAGATGCTGCTGGTAGTGGTTTTAACTTAAATGATCTACAAGATGCACTTTCAAAAATGGGAGAACTTTTTGGAAAAAAAGATGAATCTAAAACAAAAACAAGTGATGAAAAAACTAATACTGAACCAAATGATAACTCAAAGGTAAAAAATTAATATGCAACTAACAATCATTTACCATTTATTCAATAATTCAATAAACTTGAATAATTCATTAAAGTCTATTTTAGAACAAGAAGATCAAGAATTTTCTGTTATTTTTATCTTAGATCAAACAACAGAAAAGGTTAGAGAATCCTTAAAAGAAATAAATTTTTTAAAAAAAGTTAAACACTTTAAGATTATTTCAATTTCACAAAATTTAGGTCATTCATACTGTTTTAATTTTGCATTACCATATATTGATACACCATATGTTTATTTTGCAAGTTCTTCAGTTGTTTTAAAACCAAATTTTGTTTCATCTATTAATAATGCTTTAAAAGATAAAAATGATTGTGATGTAGGTTTCTTTAATGTTCATAATGCATATTGTAAATCTCTTGATTTGTCTTTATCACAAGACAAAATTCTAGAAGATTTGTATTTATCTTTTTTTAACTCTTATACCAACAAAATATTTAATGTGGAATTTTTAAGAAAAAATAAAATAACTATTACAAATTTTAAACACTTTACCACATTGTTCTTATATAACGTATTCTCTAAAATGAAATCTTGATTTGTGGTTAATGAACAACTAGTTGATCTATATTTATCATCAACAAAAAATTACAACACTTATGACTTAGTTGATCAGTTTTCTGCTATGTTTGGTAAATACATTAATGATGAGTTTTTTGTAAAAAATAGAAAACATATTGAATATATAGCTATTCGTACTATATTAATTTCATTTTTACATGATGTATGAGTTAGAACAGCACATAATAAAAAAACCTTTAATAATGCTGTAGAATATGCTTCTAAATGATTAAAAACATATATACCAAATTGAAGTAAAAATGAAATTCTTACTTCAATATCAAATAATGATTCTAGAAAAATAATTCAATATTTAAAAACCTTCATTTTTAAACCAAAAAACATCATTAAAAGTTTTAGTTCTTTAGAAAAGGAAATATAAATGTTTGATAATGGGGTTTCTAATAATTTAAGCTCTATAAAAAAATCTCCTAATCCAAAAGCTAGATATAATTTAGCTAATGCTTCAACAAGGATTTTTACTAGGATAATAGATATAATTTTGTCAACTCTATTTTGTGTAATTATTGCTTGTGTAATACTATTAACTGATACAGCATTTAAAGGTGATTTTAAAAGTTTTGTTGTTAGCGAACCTTGAAGATACTTTTTATTTGGATTTTTTTGTTTTGTATCTAATTTTGCATATTTTATTTTATTCCCATATAAATTTAATGGACAAACTATAGGAATGAAATTATTTAAGATTGCTACTATTAATCTTATTTTTACACATTGATTAACTAATTTAATAAAAAAAGAACTTTTCTTATGATTGTTAATGTCTTTTGTTAATCTTGTTTTATCATTTACATTATTTCTAATTGGTATATTAGATAGCCCAATAGCAGCAAATTCTTTAATCAAAGAATTAATAAACTTTAATTATGACTCAACATATAAACCAATATCAGCAATTTTTAGTAGTTTATATGGTGTATGTGGTTTAATTTTTATTTTAATTTTCTTTTCAACTGTTTTGAATTCTAAACGACCTGCAATTCATGATAAATTTAGCAATACTGTAGTTGTTAAATTAGTTGATGTTAGTAAAACTGATTCTTCATATGATAATTTAAATAATAAAAAGAAAATGTCTACAAGAAACTATAAGTTGCCTGGTGGAATAATTGATTCTGCTAATGATGAAATTAGTTCTATTTAAATTTGAATATTGATTTTATAAAATCAATATTTTATATAGAATAATTTAACTATGGAACTTTCTTTACAAAATTTAAATGATAAACAATTAGAAGCAGTAAAAACAACTGAAGGACCTGTATTAGTTGTAGCTGGTGCAGGTAGTGGTAAAACTAAAGTATTAGCAACAAGGATTGCTTATTTAATTGATGGTATTGGTTGTCCTGATCGAAATATTTTAGCAATCACTTTTACTAATCTTGCATGCCGTGAAATGAAGAGCAGAGTCTTTTCAATTCTTAATCGTCCATGTAATGCACAAATTCTTACATATCATGGATTATGTTTAAGAATTTTAAGAGAAGACATATCTATTTATGGTATGGATAAAAATTTTAATATTATTGATGATGAAGAACAATCTGAAATAATTAAACAAATATATCAAGATTGAAGATTAAGAGATGAATTTGGAAAACGTTGCAAGATCAAAATGATGCTTGATTTTATAAGAGCTATTCAATCTTCTTGTAATTGTATTGAAAGAACTTTTTGAGATAAAAATATCGATATTCCTGATCAAGTAAATGATTTAATTAAACGTCATATCCTACATAATGGAGATGACAAATATATTAAAAGTATATACCTTGAATATATTAAGAGAAAGTTTAAAGGAAATTTATTAGATTACAATGATTTAATTACTGGAGCATATAAACTATTAAAGTATAATCCAGAAATTGCAAAAAAATGACAACAAAGATTTCAATATATTTTAGTTGATGAGTTTCAAGATACTGACTATTTTCAATTTCAAATTTTACAAATGTTAATCAATAGTCAAGAAAATGTATTTTGCGTTGGTGATCCTGATCAAACTATTTATGAATGGCGTGGAGCATATGCAGAAATATTTAATGATTTTTTAGCAAGATTTCAAAATACTAAGCAAATCATTTTAGATAAAAACTATCGTTCGACACAAAATATATTAGATGTAGCAAATTCATTAATTAAGCATAATGAAAAAAGAATTGATAAAACATTAATCGCTCATAATGCAAATGGTGAAAAACCTATATATTATGAAGGTGATAGCAAAAATGAAGAAGGCCGCTTTGTTGTAAATACAATTAAAGAATTAGTTAAAAAAGGGTATGCATATAAGGATATAGCAATCCTATATCGTGCAAACTTCTTATCACGTTTTATTGAACAAGCTTTGCTATATGCTAATATCCCATATTGTATTTATGGTGGTGTTAAATTCTATCAAAGAAAAGAAATTAAAGATGTATTAGCATATATTAGATTAATTGAGAATCCAGATGATGAATTAGCAATTAAAAGAGTTATTAATACACCAAACCGTAAAATTGGTGATGTAACAATAGATAAAATTGCAAATTATGCATTTAACAAAAATATTTCTTTTGCTGAAGCATTAAAAACCTCTAGTTCATCTGATCCAAATGTAACTTGAGACAAAGAAAATGTTCGTTCATTTGTTGCCTTAATTAATAGTTTTAAAACATTAGTAAAAGATTTACCATTGGCTGAAGGTGTAAAAAAGATTTTAGAAGTTATTAAATATCGAAATTACTTAAAAACTTATGATTTAAATGAAGAGACTGCCCGTTGACAAAACATTGAGGAATTATTAACTTCTATTACTCAATATTCATTAGACGATGAACATCCTTCATATTCATCATTCTTGCAATCAATTTCTCTATATACTGATACTACATCAGATGATTTCAAAAACAAAGATGAAAATGCAGTTTCTTTAATGACTATTCATTTTGCTAAAGGAACTGAATATAAAGTAGTATTTATTGTTGGTATGTATGAAGGAACTTTCCCAAACAATCGTTGTGAAGGAAATGAAGAAGAAAGAAGAATAGCGTTTGTAGGTTTTACAAGAGCTAAAGAACATTTATATCTTTGTTCAAGTCATGGAGTTTCCTTTAATGGAAGCGATGAACCTTCATCTTTTATTAGTGAGATAAATCCTTCCTCAATAGAGAAAAAGAAAAGCTCACTTTCAAGTAACAGCAATGCAGATTTATCTTGATTTGATTCACAAAAACCTCAACGTTTTGATAATCAATATAATAATTTTTCAATTGACTTTAAAGTAGGCGACACTATTGTTCATACTGTGTTTGGTATGGGTCAAATTGTTGAAGTAGATGGGGATTATATAGTTGTTGTTTTTAAAAAACCATATGGAAAGAAAACTCTTAATGCTCACCACAAAGCAATAAAAAGAGTAAAAAATTAAATTATTCATTAATTTATCTTGTATGTAATATGTAATTAATTTAAATCCTTTGTATGACATTAACTATAATTACATTTTTCTTACTTCTTAAGAATGATAATTAATAATATTGATAATGCAAAATATAATACTATGTTTGACTTTTACACATAAGTTCTTTTTTTAAACTATATGTAAATTGATGATATTTAGATATATAAAAAATTAATAAATAAATATATATATATATAGATTACTTGATTTTCATTCGCAATGCTTATTGCTTTAACTTCATTAGTTTTTGAACCTTGCTTCTTTGCAATGGTAAAACCAAATTCTTCTTTAAAGTGTGCATGTTTATCCAAATCCTTTTCTGATAAAACTTTGAATCTATTAAATATTAAAGATGGATGTATAATAACATGCTTTAATTGTTATTTTTGTTTTATCTTTTGTATCATACTCAGTGCAATTAGAATGTCTAATATTGAAGATGCACTTAAAAACAATACACAACCTCATTACAAAGATATATTTTATATTTATGACATAATTTGAGTTTCTATTTTCTCAGCATTAGCTTTTATTATGTTACTTGCTATTACTATTGTTATCTTGTATTCAAATTCAAAACAAAATAAAAAGATTAATAATATTGAAATTGATTCATCATATTTAAATGAATTAATTCTTTATGTGAAAAATATAAAAATTTATTCTAATATAAATAATCAATTTTTAAACTACCGTACTAATGGACTTTTAAACTACTATACTAATAAAATAAATAAAATTGTTTCAAAAATTCAGAGCTCAAAAGATAAAGTAAATTTAAATTTTTTAAAACTTATTAAAGCAATTATTTGCATAACTCATGATAGTAATTTCTATGCTGCAAATTATTATTGTGGTTCAACTGAAATTGATCGAAAAGAATTAATAAATGTATTAAATGAAAAAATAGACAAGTGTATTTTAAATTAAATACAAAAATAAAATACTATATCCTACTTTTATATATAGTATTTTATTACACGATGTTGATTCTTAAATCATAATCTGGAATTTAATCAAGAATTTATTAATACAGGAAAATAGTTTTTATAATTTCTAACTAACTCAAGACACACTATATTGCAATAACAGTATATGTGTTTTTTTATTTAAACCTTAATAAAATTTATTTGCTTATGTGTAATTCTTTGTTATTATTCAGTAACATATGATCTTTATAAGAGATGATTTGTTAAAAATCTTACAAGTTATTCTTTTATAACAAGGTATTGCATATTTAACTATAATGTAGTAAAAAAATTAAATATAATTTTTTATATGCGTATATTATTTATTGGTGATATTTTTGGTAAACAAGGAAGAAAAGCATTAGCTGACTTTTTACCAAAAATTATTAAAAAGAACAATATTGATTTTGTTATTGCAAATGCAGAGAATTGTACTCATGGCCGTTCTTTGAATATTAAACATTACAATTACTTAAAATTATTAGGTGTAAATTTTTTTACATTCGGTAATCACACATGAGAGAATGATCAAATTTTTGACATATTAGAAAAACCTGATACAGTTAGACCATATAATATAAAACCACAATGTATGGAATCAAAATATGGAGTAGGGAGTAGAGTAGTAGTAGTAAAAAATAAAAGAATAAGAATTACTAATATGCTTGGAATGTCTGCAAATTGTAAAAATGTTCAATCTAATCCATTCCTAGCTATGGATAAATTACTGACTGAAATAAAGGGAACACATGATATCCATATAGTTGACTTTCATGCTAATGCAACAAGTGAAAAGAATGCTTATTTAATAACATATGCAGGACAACTTAGTGCTATTTTAGGTACACATACTCATGTACAAACAGCAGATGAAAAAATTTATAACAATACAGCATATATTACAGACACAGGAATGAATGGACCAAGTAATGGAATAATTGGAGCAGCTCCAAAAACAATTATTCAAATGTTTAGAGAACAAGTATTGCATTTTAAATTAGATCCAGATACAAGTAAGTACCAATTTAATGCTGTAATGATTACTTTTAATAACAAAACAAATTTACCAACTTCTATTAAAAGAATCAATTTAGTTGAAGAATAAAAAAACAAAACAATAAGGGGTTTAGTTCAACGGCAGAATAATAGTCTCCAAAACTACTGATGTGGGTTCGATTCCTACAACCCCTGCCATACAAACTTAGATAACTATTGTTATCTATTTTTTTTATTTATGTAGACCAGAAAACCTATTTTACGCCACTTTAGGAGGTATAAAATGGGTTTTCTGGTCTAATGAATTAAAAAAACAAATAGGTGCATTAGTATCAGAAAAATGAGTATTAGTTGGTGTTGAATCTGGACTTTTAGGAATAACAGCAGGTTTTTGAGCAACATTTATGTGATATTGAGCCGGACTTTGCACTGCAGCCTCTAGTGCTCCTGGTGCTATGTTAGGTTGCTTATGTTCATTAATTGATAGAATAAATGAATACATAGATAATAAAATATCAGAAGACTATGTTAAAGGTCAAATTAATGGTTTAAAAACTGCAATTATAACTTTAATGGGTACACTTGAAGTTATGGTTTCTGCTTGCCCAGCTACTGGATGAGTTAAATGAACTGCTATTGGATCGTTCACAGCAATTAATATATCAGTACAAAAAGTTTTGGAAAACTTATAATTATTTATTATGACTAGAATTTCTATAGTATTTATATTTATACTTTTATCTTATTTAATTATAGATTGTATACACAGCATGTTTTTTTATAAACAAAAAAACATAGGCTTATTGTCTAGAAAAACAAATAAATTTAATAACAAGACTTTTAATGATTACTTTCAAAATGGTGTGTATTATTCATCAATTAAAAATCAAATTAATGTAGTTCTTGGTGCAACTATAATGGTTGGTTATTTCATTGTTTATTTATTAACAAACATATATGGTTGAATGGGAGAAAATAAAGCTATTAACATTAGTTTTAATGTTTTATCTGTTTTATTACTAGTAGTATGAGCTTTATTTTATCGTGATGGATTTATTAAATATTCAAAATTTAAAAAACAATTAAGTAATACAAACTTTGATGTTGATTCATATAAAAAGTTTTTATCTATCTTATTATCAATGAATATTAATAGCACTCGTTTAAACAACAAAATAAACAAAATTTTATCAAGTAAAGAAATATCAAAAGAATTTTATGCTGAAAGTTCTTTGTCTCTATTAAGTACAATCATTTTTTTAGAAAATACAAATAAACACAGAAGAAAAACTAAGATAGATTTTAATGAACAATTTGTTAACACTATAAACAGCTTTTATATTTTTTAATTCTTGTTTAATCAATTACAAACTAAAAATGAGGTTAATTGCAAAATCAAGCAATGACCTTGTTTTTATTATTTATAGTCAATTAAAATTTAATAAACATGTTTTTGTGCTTATATGATTATTTTTCAAAATATCATTTATAAAATGTGGTGCAAAACGTTAGTCATACTTACATGTTATTTTATAAGTATTTTTCATTACATAGTAATGAATTAAATTTTTTGTTGATTTTTGACAATTATATTTTTTACTTATATAATATGTCCTTGAATGACTTTGAAAGAGAGTGATTCTAAACAGCAAACGTTGTTTAAAAATTTAAAAGGAAGAATATAATTTTATGAAATTTAAAAAATATTACCGTTAATTTTTGGTGGTGTTGTTGTAGTTGGAGTTACAACATCAGCACTATCATCTTATTGTGATTTACAAGACAATAAAATAAAAAAACAGATTGAAAAACATTAATAAAATCAAATAAAATTAAAACTAAAGTTGATTATGATAATGTAGAAAAACAATTAAGTAATATTCAAGTTAATAAAACTATAAACAATATTGAATTAACATCTGAACAAGCTCAAAAGGTATCAGAATTATAAAAACAATATTTTGATTTATTTAAAACAAATAATTATTCATTAGAACAAATTCGATCTTATATGTGCGATAATTTCCAGAATATAGAAAACAATATGAGGAAAATAAACTTAATTTAAATGAAAAAATTAATATTTCATCTTTAAGTGTTGAAGTCAAATCTGTTATTCTTACTAATGAAAATATTCAAGACCAAATTGATAGTCTTGTTTTTCAAAGAAATGTAATCATTGGAGTTACAACATTGTTTGCTATAACAGCTGCAGGTTTTTGAGCTGCTGCTTGATGGTTTGGAATTACAATTCCTGCTGCAATTGCTTGTACTACATCTTCTGTTTCTTGTGGTATATTACAAGATAAAATTGGACATACAGTTGATGAATTGCGTGAATATAAAGAAAAATGTGTTGATAAAGTTTGAAAAAAATTCATAAAGCTATGATTCTTGAAGTTTTAAGATCGACATCAACATTAATTTCTTGTGAAGCTCTGATAATACAAGCAAGCTCTTGATGTTGTGTTGTAACAAAAGTTGTTGCTACTGCTGTATCAATAATATCATTGGCATTTGAAGTAACTTCAATGATTATCAAAAATTACCTATAATTTTTTATGATTACTACAATTACTTACATATTGATTTTAGTAGCAATAATAATATTACTTGCTTTATTCTGAAGCCTCTTAATTAAAAAGAATTCATGTTTAAAAAATGCATTATTATCAAAGAACTTTTTGAAAAGAGTTTTAAATATATTGATAATTAAAGATAAATATGTATATTCACTTTTATCTTTTATATTGATATTTTTATTTTGTTTAGCAGTTAGTTTACCAGGAATGTTAAAATTAGAAGAAACAATACAAAACAAAGATAATTTAGAACTTAAGAATTATTGCTTTACTATTTTTTTCTTATCTCTTGCATTACTAATGTTATGTTCTTTTGTTATCTTATTTATGATAATGAAAATTAAACAAAATAAAATTATCAAGAATTTAAAAATTAACTCTCAAAAACTAACAGAGTAACTTTTTGAAATTCTGATCGTTTGAATTATTACAACAAAAAGTTAAATAAAATTATTTCAAATAATGATAAAGATGATATCAATTTAATTTATTTTAAATTGATTGAAAATATCCTTTTTATACTTTATGATAATGACTTTTATGAAGCTAATTATTACAAAGGAACAGAAGCTATTGAAAGACATGAATTTATTAAAATATTAAGCAATAAATTTGAAACAGCTATTGAAAATTAATTAATTGATTGTTTGTGTATCTTTCTCTTAAAATTACATTTATAAAAACATATACAATTATCAACACACAATGATTTTATGATTTTTATAGATAAACAAAAACTCTTACAGTAATACATAATAATAAAATAAGGCTAATTGTAAATATAACAATGACCTTATTTTTTTATAAAATATTCTTCAATTAAATCTTTTAATTCTGGGAAATGAATTTTTCCTAATGAGCGAGATGTAATTGCAGAAAATGTTGTTGGCTTATTGAAATATTTTGTGTAATATTCTTCCATTACTTTATCATATTCAATAAGTTCATTTTTAACAGTTTCACTATTATATAAATTGTCATAGCACTTATTGATTTTTGGACGAAGAGGAATCTTTTTATCTTCATATCCGATAGTAAGTCCAATAACAGGGAAACTCATTTTAGGTAAATTTAGTAATTCTTTAACTTTAGGAGCGCCTTGTCTTATCCCACCTAAAAAACAACAACCTAAACCTAATTCTAGTGCAGCAGCATTACAAGTACTAGCAGCAATTGTAGCATCGACGCAACCAACTAGAAAATGATCTAAAGCATGAATTTGATCATCACTTGCATTGTTCATATTACAACATGTTTGAACACGATTATAATCAGCTACAAAAATAACAATAAGTGGTGCTCTTTTTAGATGTTCTTGGTTAAAATTAATTATTGATAATTCTTCTTTAATTTTTTGATCAGTAATAAAGATAGCACTAAATGCTTGACAGTTCATTGATGTTGGAGAAAGATTAATAATTTCTTTTAATTTATTAATCTTTTCTGGTTCAATTTCTTTATTTAAAAAATATCTAACTGATGTTCTCTTCTCAAATTCTTTTATCATAATTACCTCTGTTATTGTTTATCATCATTTTGAAAACTAAAATTTGTTTTCAAAAATTCAGTTAAAGCTTCTGATGATATTTCATTAATAATAATATCTTTAATTTTTTTAATTAACTTAACATTAGTAGAACCAAATGGAATTTTTATATTTTTATCAAGCTTTGGTAAACAATTATGAAGTTTCTCATTTAATTCATCCATCATTTTAATGAAATTATAGCGAGCAATAACACTAGCTGCTGCTACACCTATATATTTTGATTCAGCTTTAGTTTCAAAGTGATCAACCTTTTGATAGTTTTCAATTTTATTATCAATAAGTAATAAATGTTTTTGATAAGTAGATGGATGACAATATTGGTCCATTATAACAGGAACATGTCTTTTAAAATATTTGTTGCATGCTAGTTGAATTTTTGTAATGCAATAATTATGACCGAAAGTTTTAACAGTATTAATATTTTGAAATTTTGAATATAATTCATTGTATTCTTTTGGATACATAATTTTTTGAACATACTTACATTTTTTAATTATTTCAGGATATATTTGAATGATAAAATCATCTGTTAATTTTTTAGAATCATCAACACCTAATTGTTTTAAAAAATTAATTGTTTCTTGATTAACATATACTGTAGCAAAAGTAATTCCGCCAAAAAAATCACCATTTCCTACTTCATCACATCCTATGTATTCACTAAAATTAATATCTTCATTTTTTGGTAATAAACTTATTTGTTCATATGAATTTTTTTCTTCATCTGCTTTTTGATATCTAACATAAGGAAGATTTAATTTCGCTATTAAAGGAACAATGTTTTTTCCTTGAACTAAAATCTTATTACTTTTTTTATAAAATGTGATAGTGTTATCATCAACTTTATATTGAATGTAACTTTCATTATTAATAACATTATCAGATTTATCAATTAATACTTTATTTATATGTTCAAATTCTTTTAAAGTTAAAACATTAAGATAAATTTTTTTAGTATATTTCTTATCCATATTAATAGTAAACTAAAATTATTATAGAAAGTAGTTTATTAAGGTAAACAATATGAGTTATAATTTTGATGAAAAGATTCAAGCTATCTTAAATAAAAAATTTGAACCGAAGATTCATGCTGGATATGATCCTAAAGATGTTGACAGTTATTTTGATGAAGTAATAGAATATTTAAAAGAAGTTAAAAAATTAGTGGATGAAGAATTATTATCCAGAAAAAAGATAGATGAGGAAATATCTTTCTTAAGAAAGAAAAATGATGATCTTGAAAAAGTTATTTTAGCTAAAGAAAAACAAATTCAAGAATATGAAGAAGAAGGATATACTAATGTTGCTATCTTAAAACGTTTAGACAAATTAGAAAAAAATAATAAAAACTAGTTAATTTTTATTTAAAAAATAAGTAAAAAAATGGAATTAAATTAAATCATAAATTAATTACAATTTGCATATAAATTCAAAAGGAGAAAAAAATATGAATTTTATGTCAATTGTTGGACTTGTTGATCAAGTTATATTTAACACTAATAAAAATAGTATCATTCAATTACAAGTTGATAATGCTTATTATCAAGGAAAATTAAATGAACCAGAAACTCAATTAATTAACATTGAAGTAAATTCTGAAATTTTTAAAAAAGAACTTAATCTATTAAAACCAGGCTTGATTATTGCTATTAAAGGAAGAATTGAAAATCACCAAAATGTTATGAAATTAATAGCTGAAAGAATTAAACCATTTTAGTTATTTATTGAATATCAAAAAGGCATAACCCTTAATAACTGCGTTTTTAACTCAGTAAACTTTAGTTTGCTTAACATTATTTTGATCAAAAAGAAGTTTGCCACTATTCCCGCCAGTAATGCATAATGTATTAAGTTTTAATGTTTGATAAAAATAATTACAAATGCTCATTATAATCCCATTATATGCATGATTAATTCCTGAAATTAATGCAGTAGGAGTGTTATATCCAAAATCTAAATATGAATGTTTGTTATTCATTTCTTTTCAATCAATTTTAATTAATTCGGTATTTTGCTCTAGTTGTTTTAAACCAGATTCAATTTGTGGTAAAATGATAGCTCCATGTAAAACAGAATTAGAAACTCCAATTGCAAATAATGCTGTACCAAAACATATACCAATTGCTTTTGTATATGTTTTTTTTAAAAATAGACTATAAGCTAATATATCAACACCTAATTCATTTAAATCAAATTTAGATAAGTCTAATTCATCACAAAAATCTTTGGCTTTAATAATTATGATCTGGCAATCAGAAATTGCTTTGATTAAATTAATTACATTATTCATTAGATTCGGTGCAACTGAACCAATATAACATTTTGTAATTTTATGATGATTAAAAATTTCTTGAAAAAAAGATAATGAAATAGCATCATTCTTAATTTCATAAAATGCTATTTCATTACCTAGTTGATCATACACACTAGCTTTTAGAAAACTATTTCCATTATCAATGATTAAATACATATTACTTATTTAGATTTTTATTGAAATTATCTAATTTTTGTTCAATAGCTCTAATATCAGTTGAACATTTATGAGCAAGTTCCGAATTTGCAAAAAATAAAACAGTTTCAATACTGTTATCCATATCATGGTGAGCTTGGGCAATATTTAGCTCATAGTTAAAATCTTCTGTATTTCTAAGTGATCTAATAATGTAGTTGCATTTATACTCTTGAGCACATTTTATTGTAAGTGTTGAATTACGAATAACAACAACATTGTTTAAATTTAATAGTTTAACTTTTTCTTGCACTTGTAAGAATCGATCATTTAAACTTAATTCGTTTTGTTTATCAACATTAATTGAGACAGCTACATATAACTCATCAAATAAATGGGCAGCTCTTTTAATGATATCTATGTGACCTTCATGTAATGGGTTAAATGAACCTGGAAAAATAGCACGTTTCATTTTAAGAAATATTAATATGTAAATTATATATTTATATAAATGTATAGTTTTAAAACAAACTCTAAAAGTAAATTAATAGTTAATAAATCAAAGTTTTTTAGTTTTAGTTTCTTTATTAACGATGTTAATGATGTAAAAGAAATTTTAAAACAAATGCACAATGAATATCCGGATGCATCACACATTTGTTATGCATATATTTTAGATGATAGTACAAATAACTATTACTATTCAGATGATGGAGAACCAAATAAAACTGCAGGTTTCCCTATTTACAATTTAATGAAAAAGAACCAATTATTTTATTCACTAATAGTAGTAGTTAGATATTTTGGAGGAATTAAATTAGGAACAACAAATTTAAAAAACGCCTTTTTATCAGTATCCAGTGATTTAATCAAAACTGAAAATTTATGTGAAATAAAACAAACTTTGTTATATCAGATTAAAATAGATTATTCCCAAATAAAAATAATTAATAGACAATTCAACAACCAAATAATTGACCGTAAATATAATGATTTAGATGTTACTTTTTTGGTTTGAATTGAAAAAGAACAAATTAATTTATTGACAGATTATGATGCTACATTAGTGAATAATAAATATATAGTAAAATGCTATAATATATAGCATTATTAGGACATTAATATGAGTTTATTCACTGAGTTAAAAGAAGTTATAAACAATTCTAACCAAAAAGTTAAAATTGTTTATCCAGAAGGTTGACATCCATTTGTTTTACAGGCTGCAACCGAAATTGTTAAAAGTAAGATAAAAATTACTCCAATTCTAATCTTTAGAACGCCTAACGAAGTTCCAAATGATTTAGATAAAGACGTTATAAAAGTTGTTATTTCAGAAATGGATTTAAATAAGTATATTACTTACATTTATGAAACAAGAAAACATAAAGGTATTTCGTTAGAAGACGCTCAAAAATTAGCATCTCAACCAAACTTTTTAGGTTCTGCTATGGTAGCTTTAGGTGAAGCTGATGGTGAAATTTGTGGAATTGAATACCCTACAGCTGACACATTAAAAGCAGCTTTACAAATTGTTAAACCTGCTAATGGAGTTAAGACAGTATGTAGTGGTTTTGTTATGGAAAAAGGTGAACACCGTTGTATTTTTGGTGATGCATCTGTTAATATTAATCCTGATTCAGATGAACTTGTTTCAATTACAAAATCTCTATCATCATTAGCTAGAAATATTGCTAAGATTACAACACCAAGAATTGCAATGTTAAGTTATTCTACTGCAGGTAGTGGAAAAGGTGCTTCTGTTGATAAAGTAAGAAATGCATACAACTTAATCAAAATGGATGAAGCATTCTTAAAAGAAAATAAAATTTTTGGTGAAATTCAATTTGATGCAGCATTTGATTTAGATGTAATGAAAAAGAAAGCTAAGACACTAGAATGACAAGAACCAGCAAATGTTTTTGTATTCCCAAATATTGATGCAGGAAATATTGGATACAAAATTGCTCAAAGAATGGGTGGATACCAAGCGATTGGTCCAATCATTTTAGGATTATCTCATCCAGTTAATGATTTAAGTCGTGGTGCTTCATGCCAAGATATAATTGATTTAACATACATTACAGCTGTTCAATATTTAACTAAAAATAAATAATTTAATATCAAATTACAAACAAAATATTTGTTATCAATAGGTAAGAAATTACCTATTTTTTTATCCTATAGGCAATAAAAAAATCAAGATTTTATCTTGATTATTTTTTTGGATTGGTAACAATTATTTTTTTATTTCATGATGTTTTCTACATCTTGCTTCATAAGTTTCTTTATCACCTATTTGAACTATTGGATCGTTAATTGAAGCAGGTTTTCCATCAATTAAACGTTGTGAGCGAGTTGCTTCTGCACCACAAATTGTACAAACAGCTGTTAGTTTAGTTACATGATCAGCATATGCGAGTAATTTAGTCATAGAACTGAAAGGAACAGCTTTAAAATCTAAATCTAGACCTGCAGCAAAAACAACAATTCCTTTGTTAGCTAATTGGTTACATACACTACCTAATTCATCATCAAAGAATTGTGCTTCATCAATAGCAACAGCGTTAATTGGTTGACTACTATTATTTATGTAGTTTAATATTTCTTGTGCGGTTTCAACTTCTATAGCGTTGTTAACTCTACCATCTCTTGACTTAGCGCACCCACTTGAACGTGTATCAGTTTTTGGTTTAAATAAAACATAAGAAATATCAGCATATTTAAACCGATTAATTCTTCTTAATAATTCTTCTGATTTACCTGCAAACATTGGCCCACAGATAACCTCAATTCATCCTTTATACTTTCCAAATGCATTTAATTTCATACTTATTATTATTTTAATAATAATAAGTATAGATTTAAATTAATCTTAAAAAAATAAGAAAATTAAACATTAAATCTGAAAAGGCAAACATCTCCGTCTTTCATTACGTAATCTTTACCTTCTAATCGCATTTTACCATTTTCTTTTACAGCAACTTCAGAACCATATTTTAAAAGATCTTGGTAATTGTAAACTTCTGCACGAATAAATCCTTTTTGAAAGTCAGTGTGAATAACTCCTGCACATTCTGGAGCTGTCATTCCATCTTTAAAAGTTCATGCACGTGTTTCTTTCTTTCCAAATGTAAAGAAAGTCTTTAAGTTTAATAAACTATATGTAGTTTGTATTAATCGATCAAGTCCAGGTTTTTTAATACCTAAATCATTCATGAAAGTTTGTTGATCTTCTTTTGATAATGAAGAAATTTCATATTCCATACTGATTGATAAAGGAATTAATAAATCAGTTGAATTTTTTTCAATGTATTCTTTAAGTTTTAGATAATTTTGATTATTTTCTGGAGTAGCAATATCATCAGTGTTGATATTTGCAACATATAGAATTGGTTTACTTGTTAATAGATTTAATGTTTTAACAATTTCTCATTCTTCATCACTGAAAAAGTTTTTCTTAATTAGTTTATTTTCATCAAGTAACTTTTTAATTTTTTCACATACAGTTAATTCAAAAGCACTTTTTTTATCTCCTGATTTAACACGAGGGATTAAATGAGAAAGACGACGAAGAATAACGTCTTGATCAGCTAAAATTAATTCAAGATTAATTACTTCAACATCCCGTATTGGATCAACTGATTCATAAACATGTGTTATTTCTTTGTCATTAAAACATCTAACTACATGAACAATTAAATTAACTTCTCTAATATTGGCTAAGAATTGATTTCCTAAACCTTCCCCTTTACTTGCTCCTTTAACTAATCCTGCAATATCAACAAATGTACATGTTGCATAAGTTAATTTATCTGGATTAATTAGTTTTGCTAGTTCTTCTAAACGATAATCTGGGACTTTAACAACCCCAACATTAGGGTTAATAGTTGCAAATGGGTAATTTGCTGCTTCTACATGTGAGTTAGTAATTGTATTAAATAATGTTGATTTTCCCACATTTGGTAAACCAACTATTCCTGCTGATAATGCCATAATTTTGTGTAAAGTTTAAATATTATATATTTAATATTTTTATGCTGTCAAAAACTAATAGTTAACTAAGTTTTTGATGTTGTTAATGATGTTTTTACTATTGATTAATCATTCAATTTTATTAATTCTAATTGTACGGTATTGACGATCCTCATAATATTTTTGACGATCAATATCTTCAATAAATGTAACCTTGTCTTTTAGGTATGTATCAATTTTAATATCATCATCAAGAATAACTAACAATTTAATTTCATCTGATTCTTTTAGTTTAATTGCAACATCAATGTTATGACTACCAATTTTTTTGTTTTGTTCAATTTCAATTCTTGGATCATTAGCAAATGCTTCTCTAATACCATTAACAACTTCTGCACAATTTGATTCTAATGAGAAACTAGTGTTTTGTAAAACACCTAACATATTAGGGTTATCTTGAAGTTGTTCTGCATATTGGATAAAACTTTTGAAGATAAATAAGTTACGATTTTCTTCATTTGTAATTTCATTAGCCATAAATGATTTGATAACTACTAATTTGTTTTTAGCACGAGTCATCATAACATTAATACGGTTCATACCACCATCTTGATTTACTGGACCAAAGTTTTGAACAAATTTACCATGTTTATCTTTACCAAATGTAGTTGAAACAACTACTAAATCAGCTTCATCACCTTGAACAGTTTCAAGACTTCTAATTTTTAGAGTAAGATTTTCAATCATACTCCTTAAAGTTGGATTAGTATTTGCTAGCAATCTAATGTGATCTGCTTGTTTAGTATTAAATGTAATAACAATCATCGATTTATAGTTATTAACATTAGCAGATAAAGTTTGAATTACTTTATTTGCTTCATCTTCATTAATTCCTCGATCTCGGTTATATACACCTAATGCATTGATTACATCAATTGATTTTGCAAAATGATTATTTTTAGTAATACATAATAATTGGTCATTATAAAAATAATGATTAGAAAAATGAATTAATTCTTCTGTAACAGAACGGTAGTGATTTAATAAAGTAAAGCTCATTCAGTTAGATGATTTTGCTTTATCTAGTAATGAGTCAACATTATCTAAATGTCCTTCATACATTTCACCTAATTCATTTATTGATGTAAAGAAACTTGTAGGTTTCAATTGTTTGTCATCACCTGAAACAATTGAGTTTTTACAACGGTATACTAAAGGTGTACCACGTTCAATTCTCATTTGCGATGATTCATCAAAAATACCTAAATCAAATTCATTTTGTTTTAGTGGTAAAATACTAGCTGCTGTATCTGGGGAAAGAATTCAGATTGGAAATATTTTTCTTAATGTTTCATATGAATCACGAATAATTCTATTAACTGATGGTTTATGAACTAAATTAGCTTTTCTTACTAATTCAGATCATTTTTGATCTAAAGCTTTATCAGTCATTAATTTTTGTCTAAGATTAGATGCATATCAATCAATAATAATATTGTCTAGTTTTTTAGCATTAAAAGCTTTAGATGATCAATAGTTATGAATGATAGAATTAATATCATCTTTGATGTTAATTTTGTTGATAAAACTTGTTAATTTAGTTTTATTGTATCAGTCATAATATTGTAAGTAATCACGATAGTTATCATGAGTTTTTAAGAAATTATAAATTGGTTTGTATTGTTCAACAAATGTAATATTGTATTCTTTTATTCTTTTTAATAAACTAATAGTTCTTTCAATATCTAATTTTTTCTCTTCAGCAAATTTAATTGAGAATAAAGGTTTCTTTACTAGAACTTCTGCTTTAGAAATGAAAGTTAAAAGTAAGTAAGCTCTATCCTTTGGTCTTGCTTCTAACAATATTGATAAGAAAGATGTTAATAAATCATTATTAAAAATTTTTCTACTAACAATAAAACTTGGACCTAATAACTCAGCGAATTCACTCATTACATCATTAAGTAGAAAAATATTTTTAGCTTTTTCATCTAAAGAACCAGGCATACAATTATGTAATGTGATAAATACGGAAATAGGTAAAATATTTTGATTATAATCATGTAAGTTTACACGATCTTTAATTGCTAAAAATTGATAAAGATTTGAACTAAACATATCTTTATGTACAAGTAATGTTTGCAATTGATTTAAATAATCAAGTATTTTAATATACCCAGCATTTTGTGTAGGTAAATTATGAGCATGTGATCTTAAGATAGCATTATTTAAAATAAGTATTTTTTTATAGAAAGCATCCTTGTTCTTATTGTCAAATGCTGTCATAGCTAATGTATTAACAGCCATAAGTCTTTCATCAAGAACATCAAGAGCAGCTTTTTTCTCACTTACTACTAAAACACTTTTTTGTTTTGTAATTGCATTAACAATAATATTTGCAACTACTTCTGATTTACCTGTACCTGGAGGACCATAAATTAATAAATTCTTATTAAGACTATTAACAACAGCTAATTTTTGTGCAAGGTTTAATGGGTTATTAATTTCAAATAATTCATCACGATCATAAATTAATGAATTTAAGTTACTATTAAATATACTGTTAACAGCAGGAAATTCATAATCTTGTTGTAGAATTTCATCATAGTCTTTTAATAATTTTCCACCAACAGGATTTATTAAAGATACAGCAAAGTTTTTTTGAATAACTAGTCTATTTTTATATTTACTTTCAACTTTATCTTTAGGTATTTTTATGTATGGAATAAATTCATCTTCTACAGTTACATTTGGAACAACATTAGCTAAATGTTTAAAAAAATTATCAGTTAGATTCTGTTGACTTTCTAAAGTAGATAATACTCCAGGTAAATTAGTTTTAATTTCATATTGGTCATCTAATGTATTGCCTAAAATTTCATTAGCTTGAATTGTTCCTTCTTCATTAAATTTTCGAATTAAAATATTACCATTGTCAGAATTTACTACTTCAATTTCTAAATTAATAAGTGGACTTCTTAAAATTAAATCATCTCTATTTGGATATTGTGATACACCAACTAGTGTACCGTATGATAAATACATTTTCCAAATTGATTTATCAAAGTGCTCTAGTTTCGCTCTTATTGTCATTTGTAACAATTCATCCAAATCAGCAAAATATTTATCTGTTACTTTTTTAATTTGTTTTTCTTTAAAATCATTTCACTCAGTTTTTGTGAAAGTTTTGTTAGTTTCAGGTTTATCTACATTTAATGAAACCATTGCAGCCTTAAGTTGTTCTAAATCTGAGCAAGGACTTAAAGTTTTTTTAATTTTATCAACAATTACACCTTTTTGAATCACTAATGGTTCTTGTGATGGTGATAACATAAAATTGATTAGTTTTTGGGGCTCAATAAAGTTTGTAAGGTCAATAAAACCAGAATTTAAGTAAAGTTCCCCTGCACCTTTACTTTGATTTAAAAGATTTTTTCGCTTTTCAATTAATACTGTCTTATCCATATATTAATAAATTATAAACTATTTTATTTTTAAGAATCTATTTACTTAGTAGGTATTCATATTTCAAAAGCAATGAAATTATTATGGAATGAGTCTATATGAGCAAGAACATGTGACTTTGTTTTTTTTTTTTTTTTATAATAAAACTACAAAACATTGCGAAAGAGAAATATTACTTTGCTTTGTAGATTCATATAGGAAGAAAAATATGAAAAATAAGAACAAGCATTTTGTATTTTTTACAAATTTATTGGCATTTTCTATTGTTGCATCTATTGCTGCATCTTTTTTATTAAATTTACAAAATGGGTCAAAAAGTAATTTATCAAATTCTATTTCTAATGCTATCTTTGACTCTCAAGTCATTCCAGGTGTTTGGATGCATGTTGAAACTTATTATGATTCATCAGCATCGCAAACAGTAGCTAAAATTACTGGGCTTGTAAATAAAGATGCAATCCCAGATAATACAATTTTTAGTTTCCCTGCAACTGTTCAAAATTCATCAGGTAATTCTTATCCATTATTTGGTATAGGTGATGGTGCTTTTAATAATGTTCATTTATCTAAAACTAAATGTGGTGGTTTAACATTTAAAGATGCTACCAATATGCGTTTTATTGACTCAAATGCTTTTAATACTTTTGGTAATTTTCAAGAATCTAACATTGTAACTGTCTTTCCAGCATCTATTATTAAGTTTGGTACTAATTCATTTCAAAATTGCCCATTATTAACTATTGAATTTACTGAGAAAGATCCAACAAAAATCAATTTTGAAGCTGGATGAAAACCCAATATTGAATCAGGTAGGGGATATAAAATTTCAGTCCCATATTCTGCCGATGAATCAATAGTTAATGCATATGTAATTCGTACAACTTTTTCAAAGGGTGAATTTTTAAATGGTTATTACCCTACTACTTTAACTATATCACCAAGAGTTACTGAAGTTACTGCTGGTGAGACAATTAGTGTATCTGCTGAATATAATGATTTAGGTGTAACAGTTGACCCTGATTCTAAAATTTGATGAGATTCATCTGATAGTTCATCAGTTGTAATTGGAGCAAAAATTAATAAATCAAATGAAACTAATACAATTACTTTTAATCAACCTGGTACTTATACCATTACTGCAAATTATACAATTGACACTTATAATAAATTATCACCACAAGATTCTTTTACAGTTACTGTTAAAAGACCTGATGTTTCTGGGATTGATGTAACGGCTCCTTCTAATCAACAAATTAGAATAAGTGATTCTACTGATTTTTCTTTTTCTGCAGTTGTACAACCTTCTACATATTATCCAGATGCAAAGGTAACTTGATCATGAGCTACTGGAGAAACTCCAGAATTATCACTAGATTCTACAACAGGAGTAGTTTCATATAATCCTACTGCAAGTTCTAAATTAAGTGAAGGGACATATAGTTTTAGCTTAACTGCTACAAGTGATGATAATCCTACTGTTTCAAAAACCTCAGATGTAGTTCAACTAGTTGTAAAAAAAGACTATGTTACTAGCTTAACTGTTGATCCAATTTCAGATATTGATGTTATTCAAACAAAGCCTTCAACAACTCCTGTAACACCTACTGCAACAGTTGAACCATCAACTGCTGATCAAGGGGTTGTTTGAAGCTTAAAAGAAGGAGCTGGAACAACTACATTACCTGCTTGATTAACATGTGACCCGGTAACTGGTGATATCGCTTGAACAGCTACAACTAAAGATGATATAGGAACATATAACATCATTTTAGTTGCAACTAGTGTTGGAGAAATGGATAGCACTGGTGCAAAAATGGTAACTAAAACTCCATTTGTAGTCAATGTAAAATATGATGATCCAACTTCAATTACTTTATCTGAAGGTCAAACTACATTATCTGGATATGCAAGTAATGCAGGAGCAGCAACATCAGCTTTTAAAGCTACTATTACTCCAGCTGAAGCTAAACAAGAAGTAACTTGAGCTTTAGATAATGCACCTAATTGAATAAGTATTAACGATGGTTTAATTTCATGAAGTAATTTAGCTACTAAAGGTATATACAATTTTAGAGTTAAAGCTACGGCTGTTGATGATCCAACTGTTATAGCTATAAGTGATCCTATTACTTTGACTATTGATTTTAACCATGTTCAATCTGTTGCTAAACCAACTGGACCAACATCATTAGATGGTTTTCATAATGAAGCCAAAAGAGCAGCAACACCATTTACAACAATAGTAGATCCACTTGATGCAAATCAAGATGTAACTTGAAGTTTAATAGGTGCACCAAGTTGAGTTAGTATTGATGCAGATGGCTACATTAGTTGAACAAATGATGCACAAGAAGGTACATACAATTTTACAGTTAAAGCTACTTCTGTAGGTTTAGATGTTGATGGAAATACAGTAGATTCTCCTGAGAGTGAAACTGTTACTTTAACTATTAAATATGCTCAACCTACAAGTATTACAATCACTGACGGACAATATACTGGTGGAAATAAAGCAGGAATCGCTGGTTCATTAGCTGCTTTTAAAGCAAAAGTATTACCAGATAATGCAGAACAATCAGTTGAATGAAGTATTGAGGATAAATCAGCAGATTTCCCAACATGAATTAGTATGGATAAAAATACAGGTATAGTTAGTTGAACTACTGCCTGTGTTAAAGGTGAATGAACATTTAAAGTTCAAGCTAAAACTACAAGTGCAGATTACGATCCAATTACTGCTAAATCTAATTTAATTACTTTATCATTTGATTATGCAGATGTAGTTAGTGTTGCTAAACCAACAGGACCAATTGGACCATTAGAAGGTATTAAAGGAGAAGCTAAAACAATTGATACCCCTTTTACAACAACAGTAAATCCTTCTAATGCTGAACAAAAAGTAACATGAAAATTGGAAGCTGCAACAACTGGTGGTACTTGTCCAAGTTGAATTACAATTGATGAAAACGGTAAAATATCATGAACTGCAGATGCTACACCTGGTACTTATGATATTGTTGCAGTTGCAACTAGTGTTGGTAAAGATGCTACTGGTCAACCAGTTTCTAGTAAAAGTGATCCTATAAGTATTGTAATCAAATATGCAGAACCTACAAGTATTACAATCACTGACGGACAATATACTGGTGGAAATAAAGCAGGAATCGCTGGTTCATTAGCTGCTTTTAAAGCAAAAGTATTACCAGATAATGCTAAACAATCAGTTGAATGAAGTCTTACTGATAAATCAGCTAATTTCCCAAGTTGAATTACAATCAATTCTTCTACAGGTGTTATTAGTTGAACTGACCAATGTAAAAAAGGTGAATATTCATGTAAGGTAAAAGCAAAAACAACTGATGCTGATTATCCTTCAATTGAAGCGACAACAGATCAAACTGTTAATTTCACTTTCACATATGCAGATGTAACTGACATTGTCATTACAACACCAACTGATTTCCCTACAACAGATTGAGTTAAAGGTCATTCAATTACAACTTCTAGCTTTACTGCAGTAGTGCAACCTGATGGTTTTGCTGATCCTAATGTTACATGATCTATAAAAACATCAGAAGGTTCTCAAGAACTTAGTGGATTAACTATTGATCCTAATACTGGTATTCTTACATGAGATGGCACCGGAGACCCTGGAACTTATAAATTTAAGGTAGTTGCTACTAGTAATGGAACACAATCAACAGGAGCTCACTATGTAAAAGAAACTAGTGAATTTGTAGTAAATGTTGTTTATGATAAACCAACAAGTATTACTATTAATGATGGTCCAACTGTTGCAGGGCAAGGTGGTAAAGGTAGATGAGGTAAATCTAATAATCCTTATACTGCAGTAGTTGAAACTAAAGAACATGTTGCTCAAGATGTTACCTGATCATTAGTTGATTTTAAAAAGGATGCTACAGCAACAACTGTTCCAACTTGATTACATATTTCTCAAGGAGGAGAATCAGTTCCTGAAATTTCTGATGATCCATTACCAGCTGGTTTAATTTATTGAGATAATAACTGTATTGATGGAACATATTCTGTTAAAGTAAAAGTTACTGCTGTTGAAAAATCTTCAACAGGAACTGATGTTTCTGCAACAACTACAACTGATTACAATTTTGTAATTGATGAAGCAACTGTAGATGCTATTCAACTTGTAGATGGTACAGGATTATATACACAAACTGGAACAGCTGGTATAGCTGGAACTCAATTAGATCCAGGATTTAAAGCTAAAACTACATATAGTGATGGAACAAGTGATGAAAATACAGCAACTTGATCAATTACTGATTTTAAAAAAGATGGTAAAACTTTTCCAAAGCCGGCATGATTGAACATTACTCCAGATGCTTCTGGTGTAGCAAAAGTGAATTGAACTAATGCATCAGAAAAAGGTGTATATACATTTAACATAGTAGCAACTGCTGCTAAAGATTTAAATAAAAATGCTAAAACAACTACTCCAGTTACTTTAACAATTGATTATGCTTTTGTTGGAGATGTACTATTAACTGATACTACAGTGCAAGAAAATAATGAAAGTATCATTGGTTTATCTGGTCAATTAAATGATAAATTCAAAGCAACTGTAAATCCTAAAGATGGTATAGGAACAATTGACCCAAGAGTTACTTGAAAAATAGAAATGGATGATGGCTCACAAGTACCAAGCTGATTACATATTAACACAGAAGGTTTAGTTACATGAGATAATAATGCTCCTATTGGTGATTATGCATTTCATGTAGTAGCCACTAGTGTTGGCAAAATGGAAAGTGGACAACAAGCAATATCCAACCCAAGTAAAACAATTAAATTAAAAGTTAAATATGCTGATGTTGCTAATATTACTATTTCAGGAGGTAGTGGTCCATCAATTACTTCTGAAATAAATAAATCCGGTTCTACAGATCCATATATAGCAACTGTAAATCCAGTTGGTACAACATTACAAGATGTTACATGAAAGATTGAAACAAAAGATGGTTCGCCACTACCTGATTGAATTTCTATTGATCAAAATGGTAAAGTTTCATGAACTGAACATTCTAACACTGGAAAATATGAATTTGTAATTAAAGCATATGCTAAACAAGAGGGTTCTACTTCAATATTTGGTGAACAAGATTTAACACTAACATTTAATGATATTCCAGTTCCTCCTACTCCTCCAAAACCTGAACCTACAGACAATTATGATATTACAAGATGAATCCAAATTGGTTTAGGATTAGGAATTCCTACTTTAATATTTGGTTATACAGCATGTCATTACATTCGTATAAGTAGAAGAAATAACAAAAACTTAATTAAAGCAATTGAAACTAAATCTGCTATTGTTCATCGTCCTCAAAAAACAGAAGAAGAAAAAAGACAAGAACAAAAACTAAAAGAAGAAAAAGCAGAACAAGAAAGATTAAAACAACAAGAAGCCGAGCAACAAAGAATAAAAGCGGAAGAAGAAAGAATAAAAGCTGAACAAGACAGAATAAAAGCAGAAGAAGAAAAAATAAAACAACAAGAAAGATTAAAACAACAAGAAGCTGAAGAAAAAGAAATTAAAAATCTTTCAGATGAAGCAAAAGAACGAGATAAAAAATCTAATAAAACAAGTAAATTATAATTGACATTAAAATAGCACATTTGTGCTATTTTTTATGTTTAATGTGTTATATTAAATAAATATTTGTAAGAAAGGACGATTATGAAAATTAAGAAGGCATTTAAAATATTAACTCCTTTAATATTTTTATCATCATTACAAGCAGTTATTGTTTCTTCATGTAATAGTAATAATAAACCATCACCTGATCCTACTCCAAGTGATGTTAAAACAAAAAAAGAATTTAGAGCTTGTTGTATAAATGCAGATCAAGGGCAATTTAACATAGAATATACAAACAATAAGCCTACTGATTGTAATTTAACAAAAGCATCAAAAGATTTTAAAGCTATTGATTTTAACTTTAATAATGGTATTATTTCTTCCAATGATGGATTTGAATACATAATTACATCTATAGGTGATCATGCATTTGAAAATAATACTAATTTAGTTGGAGATATTTATATTCCTAACACTATTAAATCTATAGGTAAATATTCTTTTACTCACTCTGGTCTAAATGGCATAATTCACATTCCTGATAGTATTGACAGTATTGGAGCATATGCTTTTGCTGACACTAAAATTCAAATTTTGGATTTAACAGAACACACATCAAAAATTATTAATTATGCCAATAACATAGTTAATGAATCAGCAATTATATATGTTCCTAAAGATTTATTGCAGGCATATAAAAATGCTGAAGGTTGGAATACGATAGTAGATAGAATTTATGCAAAATCTGAACCAATCCCACCTCAACCACAATTTATAACTGAGACATTAGATTCTAAATACATAGGTGGATCTAAAGGAACATTTGATATCGGGTATTATCAAGGTCATTCTGATTATTGTCAAATATTAAGTGTAAGTGATGATTTCACAGCTAAAAATTTTAATTTTAATGATGGCATCATTAAAAAAACAGAAACTGAAAAGATAACTATTACTAATATTAAAGAAAGTTGCTTTAAAAACTGCTTAGGATTAACAAACACTTTAACTATACCTTCAACAATTAGTCATATCAATCCTTATACCTTTGCTGGTTGTTCAAAGCTAAATAAAGTAGTAATTAATGAAGGCATAGATTCAATTGATGATTACGCTTTTGCTGATTGTGAATCTTTAGATTTAGAAACAATAATATTACCTAATTCACTTGAAAATATTGGTAAATGTGCTTTTAAAGATTGCCATAAAAAATCAAATATAACAATAGGATTACCTAAAAAAGTTAAACATATTGGTAATAATGCTTTTGAAAATGTAAATATGAAGGCACTAGATTTAACAACAATCGATCATGTAATTGATATTGATTCTAATCCATTATCTGATTTAGGATTTATGGCAAATAACAATGTTAGATTAATATCAATTAATAGTGATGCAATACATCAACAATATTTACAAGATGATAATTGAAAAACTTGTGAAGAGTTATTTAGAGTTGTTCCAAAAGGAGAAAAAACTGAAGTAATACCAGCATCTTTAATAGGCGCAACATCAGGAGATATAACAATTCAATATAAAAATCCTAATGAATGCTCTATTGTAAAAATATCATCAGATTTTTTATCATCTAAAAATCTTGATTTTGCTAA
Source organism: Mycoplasmataceae bacterium (assembly GCA_029009155.1). Lineage (GTDB taxonomy): Bacteria > Bacillota_I > Bacilli_A > Mycoplasmatales > Mycoplasmoidaceae > Malacoplasma_A. The sequence continues at coordinate 30,839 of JAQXJX010000007.1, forward strand.
TGGAAACATTTCTTACAAAGGTATCAAACTAACTATTACTAATATTAAAGAAGGTTGTTTTAAAAACTGTTTAGGATTAACAAACACTTTAACTATACCTTCAACAATTAGTCATATCAATCCTTATACATTTGCAGGTTGTTTGAAACTAAATAAAGTAGTAATTAATGAAGGTATAGATTCAATTGATGATTATGCTTTTGCTGATTGTGAATCTTTAGATTTAGAAACAATAATATTACCTAATTCACTTGAAAACATTGGTAAATGTGCTTTTAAAGATTGCAATAAAATTTGTAAAAATTCAACAATTAAATTACAAAACAGCATTAAGCATATTGCAAATGGTGCTTTTAGTAATTCAAATATTGAAACATTAAATTTAGAGGATATAGATCATGTAATTGAAATTGATTCTAATCCTTTATCTGAAGTAGGGTTTTTATCAAAAAATCCTATTAAGAGAATTACTTTTGTAGATGAAACAATCAATCATATTTTTTCTTTAAATAAATATTGATTATCTTGTCAAGAAATATTCTCTAATATTGAAACTGTTACTAAAACTTTTCTTGCATCAACAATATCAGGAGAAACTGGTACTTTTACTCTTTCTTTCCCTGTTAACCATACATTAAAATCTACTCTATTATCTGTGCAAAAAGACTTTGTAGTAGATTCTAATTTTTGAAATATGAATAATGGTGTATTTAAATATAATGATCAAAATTATCAAATTTGCAGTATTGCAGCTAATGCTTTTGATGCAGGTTCAACTCATTGATATTTCAAAAAATGTAATTTAGTTATTCCTTCTACTGTTAAAACAATAGGTGATCAAGCCTTTTATGGAAATTCTCGTAATACTTCTTTATCTGATAAAGAAATCATTGGCATTAACTTCAATGAAGGTATTGAAGATATTGGAATAGAAGCTTTTTATAAATGTAATGATCTAATTGATACAACAATTAAATTACCAAACAGTATTAAACACATTAGTGATAATGCATTTGGTAAAACTAATATGGAAATATTAGATTTAACAACATTAGACCATGTAATTGATGTTGATAGTGATTTAGATTCTAAAAATAGCTTTTTATATGACACAAAAATAAATAAGATTATTTTTAAAGATGACAAAATTTTAAATTTATATGCAAATGATAGTCATTGATGCAAATATAAAAATTTATTTGTAAAAGAAAGTGATAAGGTTACTAAAAATATTCCAGGTAGTTATTTTATATATGGAACTACAACAATTGAAAATCATGGATATGTAACAATTGAATTTAACCACAATAACCCTTTAGATTGCAAGATAATTTCAGTAAAAGATTTTTGTGTTGGTAGCGGATTAACTCAAGAAACTTTTGATTTTAATAAGGGAAAATTTAATTATGAAGGTATTAATTATCAAATTACATCCATTGGGAAAGATGCATTAAGACCAAGTAGTATCAGTTCATTTTTTTCAGATATTATTTTGCAGATTCCTTCTACTGTTAAAACAATAGAAGATGGTGCTTTTTATGGTAATTCTCGTAACTGGGGTATTTCTGATAAAGAAATTATTGGTATTCAATTTAATGAAGGCTTAGAAGATATTGGAAAAGAAGCTTTTTATAAATGTAATGATCTAATTGATACAACAATTAA
>JAQXJX010000008.1 GCA_029009155.1 Mycoplasmataceae bacterium
TTCATTAGTTTTTACTAATAATATGACATCTGAAGTAGTTAGCCAAACCATTAATCATTTACCAAAAACCACTAAGATAATTAACACTGATTATGGTAAACAATATTTTGAAAGTAATGTAGTCAATGAGCTTAAGCAACGAAATATAACTTATTCTTGTGGAAATGTAGGAAAATCAACTGATAATGGTTGGATAGAAAGATTTTGAAAGAGACTAAGATCTGAATGTCTAAATGTTCATGATTCTTATAATGCATCTGACATGTATTTAAAAACTTTACTTTGTGACTATCGAATTTTTTGAAATTCCAAAAGAGTTATATCAACTTTAAACTGGTATACACCTAATGAGTATGCTATACTAAACAAAAATGGCGTAAATTAACTTTTACTGTCTATAGAATTTAGAGTAGAACCGTTAAATTTATAAATAAAAAAAGTTATAATATATAAAACATGCTTAATTTAAGTAATATACATACAAAAATAAGTAGATTCAACATGTGCTCATATATATATATATATATGGCTTTTGTTTGCAAATAAATTAAAGTTTTATTATTTATTCTTTTTGTTTTCTTTTGCTTTTGTAAGAATTAATTTTGATAAAAGGTAGGAATTATGAACTATTTTTTTCAAAATTTTGATAGTTGAATTAATTCTATACAAGAAAAGTCAGAGTTTAATATCCGAATGGCTTTAATAACAAATAAAATTAAATTACCGAGATTTACTTATGAAGTATCGAACAAAAAAATCTTGAAGAATATTGAAAGTAAATTTTTAAAAGATTATTCATTAGAAGATAAAATAATTTTAGCAAAGATAAGAATTAAAGAATTTATTGAAAAACTTCAAGGAATAGAAACAAGTATATCTTTTTCTGGAGGTAAAGATTCATGTGTATTAAGACATTTGGTTCATCAAGTTCAAGATGAATTAAATTTAAAACACTCAAAATGTTTGATTGCTGCTGAATTTTTTCACCCTGAAACTGCAAAGTTTTTAAAGAACAATACATCAAAAGATGATATTATTGTTGCTCCTAAAAAAACATGACAACAGATAATAAATGAAGTTGGATATCCAATTATTTCTAAACAAATTGCTCAAAAAATAAATCATATAAGAAATACAAAAAATCATTCAAAATATATTAGGGCAATTCTTGGATTAGATAATAATAAATTTGCTACACTACCTTTAAAATATATACATTTTTTAGATAAAGAATTTTGTAATTACAAAATATCGCATAAATGTTGTGATTATGTTAAAGGAAATATTAAACATGATAAAATGCCTACTTTTATCGGTACAACTATACAAGAATCTAGATTAAGAAGAAATTCTTGATTAAAAACAGGATGTATAGTATATGAAAAAGGAAAACCTAATATGTGTAAACCATTAAGTTTGTTTACAGACAATGACATATGAAATTACATAAAAATGAATAACATTAAAATTAGTAAAATTTATGATTTGGGTTATACAAGATCTGGTTGTGTTTGTTGTGGTTTTGGTTTATCATTAGAAGAAGAATTAAAAAAGAAGAAAATAATTAATTTTAATAGGTTTGAACTTTTATATAGAAGTAACAAAAATTTGTTTGATGTTTTTCTAAAAAAATATGGAATGCTAAAGCCAATTGTTGATATGGGTATTAAGTTAAATGTTGATGATGAATGAATTCTTAAGGAATATAAAAAAAGAGAAAAACAGCTTATAGATTGATATGAATCATATGACAAAAATATGAATAAAATTTTAGATGAAATAGAAACTAGGAATCCAAAAATTTGAACTAAAGAAGAAAGAGAATGAATAATTAAAAGATATAAAAGAAAGGAAAAATAATTATGAGTAAAAATAATATTGAGGCTTGTAAAAACACATTTTTCAATGATGAAATTGACAAAAGTTTTTTTCGTAGAGAAACAACATTAAGAATTCCAGCATATCAAAGACCTTATTCTTGAAAGAAAGATAATGTTGCAATGCTCCTTAAAGATTTTTTAAAGGAAATCAAAACTAGTTCAAATCCTAATTATTTTATTGGGACAATAATGGTAAAACGTATTAATGAAAACAATAGAAATTTTGAAGACATTGTAGATGGACAACAAAGGATTACAACAATTTTGTTAATAATTTTTTGGATAAAAAATCAATTACCAAATGATAGAGATTTAAATGATAAACATAATATATTGATTAAAAATTTTTCAATGTCTTATCCTGATGATGATATTTTTAAACAAATAATAAAGAAAAATACAAATAATGAAATTTTAACTTATTTAAAAAAAACAAATAAGGAATTTAATGTTTTCCAAAAAGAGCAACAAAAAGTTTTTAAAAACAGTTTTAATACAATTAATAAAATTTTACTTGAAGAAGATCCAAATACTATTTCAAAATTAAGAGAATTTATATTTAATAAAATTTATTTTTTGAAAATAGCAGATACATGTCACGATGATTTCAGTGATACTCTTTTTTTGTCTCTTAATGGTAAAGGATTAAAATTAGACGAAGTGGACTTACTAAAATCATATTTTGTAAGACCTTTTATTGGTGATACAAATGAATTAAATGATTTTAAAGATAAATGGGGCCAGATTATTACTTACACCAATAATAAATTAAATTCTCAAATTAAAAATTTTTTTTCACAATATTTTGATTTAGGCAATAAGAAAAAGCAAATAATTAATAACATTATCAAAAATATTGATGAAAATAAAGATAAAGATGTCAAATCATGGTTTAATGACATGTATATTTTTTTTAAAAATACTCAGAAATATTTTATCGAATTTAATTCTGATGATCCTGAATTCAACTTTTACTTAAAATTAAATAAGTTGTTTAAATACTCCAAATGTGATCAAATATTAAAACCTATATCACTAGAATTTAAAAACGATAAAGAAACAATTAAATGAATTACTAAACACTTATTTAAATTAAATTTTTTAATTGTAACATATTCAAAAATTTCTGCTAATTGTTTTGAAAAAGATATTATAAAACCATTACTTGAGATTCTTCAAAAATGAAAAGGTGATATTAAAAAATCAATAAAAGAAATTCATTATTATCTTATTGATTTTGATCCTAATAACATATATGGAGATAAATTAAAAAATATATCAGATTTTAAAATTGAAAACTATTCATATACTAATCAAAAAGAAATGATCATATTATCTTTATTACTTGATAATCAGAGTACATGAATTGATAAAAGTCGTGATTATGATTATTTCAATTTGAATAATCTACTTCAAATACAACAAATTTCTTTAGATCATGTTATTCCTCAAAAAAATGCTAAATTATATAATCATGCTTATCTATTTACTAATACTAAAGATAAGGTTAATTTTAACTATCCAATAAAAGATATTTTTTCTCCTCAATTAATACATGATTATTCAATAATTCAAGATAGATATGATTATTCGGAACTAAAAAAAATATTGGATTCCCCATTTAATTTACAAATTTGTGAGAAAACTAAAAACTCTAAAATGAAAAATAATACACCTTACAATCTTAAAGAAGTAAAAGAAAGATTTGATTATACCAGAATATGGGAATTAAATTTTAAATTATCTCAAAAAATAATTAAATTTATTGAAATTAATGAAAATATTGCCTCTAGTGCTAAATTTTCATTATTAGATAATTTTAAAAAAATAGAAAATTCTATAAAAAATTATTGTAAGAGTATTGACTGAAATGAATACAATAGTTCATTAGAAAATCTTAAGAATGAACTAATACGTAAAGGTAAGGAATTTAAAGAATCATTTCCATATAATTTCTATTCCAACATTTATGTTCTTTATGATCGAGGGGATATTGATGAAACATCGTATAATTTTTTAATAGCGTTAAATCAACAAAACAATTCAATAAAACATGATGAAGATTGTTCGGTTAATAAAGATCTTACAATTCAACAATATATTTCTTTAAATAAGATAAGAATTTTAATAGATGAAAAAAATTTAAGTAAATAAATTAATAGAATTTTATATCTTTTAAATACATTTTGATCACTAAATATATTTAGTGATGTAATCTTCTAATTTGATATGTTTCTTTGCTAAATCTTTAATTTTTACTTCATTTACAATCTCGCCATCTTTCATGATGATTGCTCGATCAGCTAGATATTCAACTTCATTCATATCATGGCTAATTAATACAATATTCATATTGTATTTTTTTGCATAATCTTTAACAAAGACTTTAATTTCATTCCTAATTCTTATATCTAATCCAGTAGATAACTCATCAAGGAAAACTACTTTAGGACGATGTAATAATGCTAAAAGGACGTTTAATCTTTGCGATTGTCCACCAGATAATGATTTAGCATTTTGGTGATAAAAAGAAGTAACTCCAAAACGATCAATTATATCTTTTAATTCATCTTTTGTCATTGATGAACCATATGCATCAAGTATAAAACTAATAATTCTTTTAACTGTTAATCCAGCAGGATATGTAGAGTCTTGAAATTGGATTCCAAGGTTACGATTGATATTTTCATTTTTATCATCAAAATGATAAATAATTTCTCCAGTAGTTGGCTTATTTAAACCAGCAATAATTTCAACTATTGTTGTCTTACCAGCACCATTTGAACCAATTAGCGCAAGATTTTCACCGTCTTTAATATCAAATGAAATACCTTTTAAAGCTACTACCTTCTTTTTATTTTTTCCAAATTCTTTAACAACATTTTTAACTTCAATTAATGTTTTAGAGACTTCTTTTGTAGGATTGACTTTTTTACTTTTCATATTATCTAGTACTCCATTTGAATTTAAAACTTGCAACTAAAATGAATATTATGTCTCAAATGAAAGGTAAGAAAATGTTTATAATCTTTTCAAGACTTGTTACCATAGTCATTTTTTCCATCATTTTAATTCCACCAACTTCTAAAGTTGGTCTAATAATATATGATTTTGTTAAATCAAATATAGAACTACCCAAAACATTATTTAAGAAATCTGTTTTTCCATATCATGATTCAACTATCATACATGCAGTTGATTTAAAAGGGCAAATTACATAACCAAGGATCCATAAAGGTTGAATGTTTTTAACAATATATAAAGGGAACACTTGTCCTGATAAAAACATTGAAATAATTAAAATTATTACTCCAAAAGATTGAATTGTAACAGAACTTCGAGCGATTGAAACAAGCATGATACCAATTGAAGCACCTATCACAATTGTTAAAATTTGTGAATAAATATAACCACCATAATTAATATTTGCTAACATTTCAGAAACAGATGGCATTTGTGATGCTCATTCTGGTGCTTTTTCTCAATAAGAAATAAAAATTACGGTTGATACTAAAAATGACCAGATTACACTAATAATCATTACAGCTATATAAAAGCTACAAACTGCTGTAATAAATATTTTAGGATTAATTGGTGAAGCACCAATTCTCTTTAATAATGATGATGACTTAAATTCATAAATAGCTGTTGGCATTGATGTTAAACTAATTGATAAAATACCAATACTTAATGAACCTGATAAAATCATAAAGTAACCTAACATTCAACCCAATAGCGAAATAATAACTAAAGGGAAAAAGAAGGTAAAGAATGGTCCAGTAAATGTTTTTCAATAATATTCATTAATTAATAAAATCAAACCCCTTAGTGATCTTCCAAGTGAATTTGAGTTTGCTGAAACCATGTGTTTACTTTTATTAATGGTTTCAATCCTTTTTTGTGATCTATTTTGCATACTCTAATCTCAATAAATAGTAATATATTTATTTATACTATTAATATTATTGTATAATCCATTTACTTTACATTATTTGCTTTGTTAGCTCAGTTGGTAGAGCAGATGACTCTTAATCATCGGGTCGTGGGTTCGAGCCCCTCACAGAGCACCATAACATAAATGAACATACATTTGTATGTTCATTTTTTATTTGTTAAATATCGGCAATAATTCACAATAAAACGGTTGACTTTTTTGCCGATAGCGGTATATAATTTACTAGATGATAAATAAGGAGATTAAAATTAATGAAATTTTTATCGGTCAGTGAAATTGCAAAAAAATGGAATATCAGTGATAGAAGTGTTAGAAATTATTGTGCTCATGGTAGAATCCCTGGTGCTTTTTTAACAGGTAAAACTTGGAATATTCCTGCCGATGCAATAAAACCTGAACGTGAAAAATTAAAACCTTTTAGCGATAATCCATTATTAAATATTTTGAAAGAACAAAAAGATATGAAACTTAATGGTGGAATATATCACAAGACACAGATTGAACTTACTTATCATTCTAACCATATTGAAGGAAGCACTTTGACACACGACCAAACAAGGTATATTTTTGAGACTAATACATTAGGTGTTGAAAAAGGAACAATCAATATTGATGATGTTGTTGAAACAGCAAATCACTTTAATTGTGTAGATTATATTATAGATAACGCACAAAAACCACTTATTGAATCAATGATAAAAAAATTGCATTTTATCCTAAAAAATGGAACAAGTCATAGCAGAAAAGAATGGTTTAATGTTGGAGAATATAAAAAATTACCAAATGAAGTTGGTGGCACAGAAACTTGTCAACCAGAAAATGTAAAAACTGAAATGAAAAAGCTTTTGTGAACTTATAATGCAATAAAAAGCAAAACTTTTGAACAAATTTTAGAATTTCATAAAAATTTTGAAAGTATTCACCCTTTTCAAGACGGGAATGGCCGTATTGGCAGACTTATTATGTTTAAAGAATGTTTAGCAAACAATATTGTTCCATTTATAATTGATGAAGAACATAAATTGTTTTATTATCGTGGACTTAAAGAATGGGATAATGAAAAAGGATATCTAATTGATACCTGCCTATCATGCCAAGATAAATATAAAGAATGGTTAAAGTATTTTAAAATTTAAATTTAATTTAAGAAAATTATGTAATTTAGGAAGAATATATTGCTGTTAAGAAAAAGAAATTCTACTCTAAGTATGTTAATTAAAAGCAAAAACAAGCAGAATTAACACTTAATAATATTATGCTTTCAGTTGTGAACAAGATCTTTGTTAATAAAACTATTAACAAACGAAAATGAACTACCTTAAACAGTAAATTAAAGATTTAGAAAGACAAATTCTAGTTGAAAAAAGTAAAATAACAACGAAAATTACTGTAGAGGAAATACGAAAGTATTACACAGAATTCTTAATTCAAAAATTAGAAGAGAAAGAAAAAATAAGCACCAATAGGTGCTTTTTATTTCTCCATTCCTTCATCTTCTTGTTCAAATAATTCAGAATTACTTACTTTTAAATCATTAGTCTTAATAACATCTATTAAAAGGTCATTTGTATTTTTACTATCAATTTTTAATTGATTAACATCGGATTTTAATTGATTAACATCAGTTTTTAATTCATTAATAGATTGTTGTTGGTTAGCTAAATGCTTATTAATTTCAGCAAATCCTTCCATTACTAACTCTCTTAAAGTTTTACCTCGTTTATGTGAATTTCTACCAGGTTTTTTAATTTGAATTAAATCAACTTTACCAGAAGACTCAGTTTCTTTTTTTAAATTTAAATATTTATAAGTTGGTGTCATAAATTACATCTCCATTTCATCTTCATTTACTAATGAATGAGATTTAGTCTTTTGTTTAGATAAGTTGTTATATATTGTTTTATTGATTGTTTTTCTAAACGAAAATGATAAGTTTTTATCATATACATTCCAATCAATTTTATTAATACAACTTAAATTTTCTTTAAATTCTTTTGAAAATAACCTTTGAAACTTGTAAATTTTTGTTTTAGAAATTCTATTTATTGATAAATAATTACTATCTTTCCTTCATTCAAAATTATTTTTTATC
>JAQXJX010000009.1 GCA_029009155.1 Mycoplasmataceae bacterium
TAGTTAAATTAGATAATCCATCAGCAAACACTCCAGTATTAAATTCTTCTGAATCTGATTATGAATTTGATTTTAGAGATTTAGTTAAAGATGACTGTAGATCTAGTGTTAGTGGTAAAATTAGATGCTTAATTGATCATGAAAATAAAAGAATTAGACTATTAGATGCATCAAATGGTTCAATTAAAGGAGCAAATGTTAAATTTGCTAACTTAATATCCTTATGTGGTGAATCATACACAATTACTTCAATTGCTCCTAATGCTTTTAAAAATGTAACTACATTAACAGGAACAATTGAATTTCCTTCTTCATTAAAATCAGTTGGTGATTATGCTTTTAGTGGATGCAACAAGATTACCGGATCTATCATTTTACCAACTACAGTTACATATATTGGTGATTATGCTTTTAGTGGTTGTAATCAAATTACAGGTCTTACTATCCCAAGTTTGGCAAAATACATTGGATCCTATGCTTTTCAAGGATGTAGTAATATTGCTAATAGTGTTGTTATCCCCAATGAAATTACTGAAATCTTACCTTTTACTTTTCAAGGATGTTCTAAGTTAACTGAAGTTATTTTGTCTAGTAAAATAACTAAAATTGGCAATGAAGCTTTTAACAAATGTGTTAAATTAGCTAATATTGTACTTCCTAATTCACTTGTTGAAATAGGTGATTTTGTTTTCAATAGTTGTACAAGTTTAGTAAATGTAAATATTCCTGATTCAGTTGAATTAATAGGTCCATATACCTTCAGTGGTTGCAGTAATCTAACTGATGTAAACATTAATGAAGAAACTTCTAATTTAAAGAAAATTGATCGTTCTGCTTTTGAATATGCGGAAAAACTTAAAATGATCAATTTTCCTAAAAAATTAGAATTTATTGGTGAACAGGCTTTTTACGGCGATACTGCTTTTGTTGGCACTCCAAAAATTCCAGAATCAGTAACTGAAATAGGATATAATGCTTTTGAACTCACTGGATGTGATAAAAAAGCAGGAGATCTTGAAGTTGCTTATTCATATGAAGGTAAAGGTTATGCGAAATGGATATTGACTTCTTCTTTTTTAACAAAAACAATAGATCATTATACTATTGAGAATAATACCATAGGTATAGCTGGGGGAGCTATTAATGAGAAAGGTGAATATTTTACTGGTGAATTAACACTTGGTAGCATTAATAATAGAACACTAAAATATATCGGTGATTCTGCTTTTGCCTTTAATGCTTTTTCTTCAATTGTAGGATTAGAATATACACAAATTAAGACAATTGGAAAACATGCTTTTGCTGATTGTTCAAATTTGTCTGGGACAATTATAATTCCTAATACTATTGAAAAAATAGGTGACTGTGCTTTTTTAGTCACAAATATTTCAAGTTTAATTATTAGTCCAGATGTTACACGAACAACAAAATGTACAATTGGCAAAGAAGCGTTTCTTCTTTGTCCATCATTATCTGGTACACTAAATATCCCTACATATGTTAGTGAAATAGGAATAAATGCTTTTAGACAAACTGCTTTAACTAAAGATGCATATGGTGTTGTTTATTCTTCTGAAGGTCAAATTGGTTTCAATAAATGATGTATTGGCACAATTGATAGAGCACTACTATTTAATTATTTAGAATTAGATTCTAATGTTTATGGTATTGCTAATGGAGCATTTTTAGGATACGGATCATTAATAAAAGTTAAAATTGGTGATAATACTGAAATAATTGGAGATAAAGCTTTTTATGATTGTAAAAATATATCAACTCTTGATTTAGGTCATGGAAAACTTAAAACGATTGGACATAGTGCTTTTGCTGGATGTTATTCAATACCAACTAATCCACTAAACCAAGAGTCACAAAAAAGTCTTGAATCAATTGGTAATTCTGCTTTTGGAGGATGTACCGGCATGTCTGGAACATTGACATTAGGTAATGCAAATGAAAATAAATTATCAAAAATTGGTGACGGTGCTTTTGTTAATTGCTTAAGTTTATCAGGCAAATTAGAAGTCTATGGAGTGAATGGATTAGATTTATCTGGATCAGGAACTTTTGCTAATTGTAGTGGATTAAATAGTGTTGAAATCTTTAATGATTCAATTAAAACAATTGGAAATGGTATTTTTAATGGATGTAGTAAAATTGAAAA
>JAQXJX010000010.1 GCA_029009155.1 Mycoplasmataceae bacterium
AACATTTGAAGAATGACTTCTTGTCGTGTGGTGCACATATCGTGTGTGGTAACACCTGTTCCCATCCCGAACACAGCAGTTAAGCACCATGGAGCCGAAGGTAGGATGAATTTAATCTGAGAATAGGAAAGTGCCACGCGAGAAAAATAAAGAGACAATAATCAGCAATGGTTATTGTCTTTTTATAGTTAACTTAGATTATAAAGGTTAATTTCATATAATGATAAATAGTGAGTATTTTTATAGATGTTATTGACATGAGACCAGAAAATCTAGTAAATTAGATTTTTTATTTTTTTATAATTAATTACTATAATTTTTACTTGTGAGATGAGATTAATCATTTATTTGCAGGAGATTGTTATGATTAATTTTAAATTGTTTAAATTATTTTTATCACTTACTATTGTTACACCTATAACAATTTTTTTAATTTCTAATTATTGTTTTTCATTAAAAAAAGTTTCACTTAATAAAGTGAATAATATTTCTAATATCTCAGAAAAGGATTTTGACAAAAATAACAACGGTCAAATATTTTATCAAGACATTTCTGTACTAAACAACAACACAACATCTAAAGATGATAGTGTTATTGATGATATCCAATTAGCAAAAGCTTTCTATAAGAAAGATAATTTTATACAAAAAAATATTATTTGTGGCACTAAATATACTAGTCAAGAACAATTAGATTTTTTGTTAAAGCAAGAAAAAAATATTAAAAGACAAATACTTTTTTCATCACAAAATATATTTAATGTAAAAAAATGAAAGCTATATGAATCTATTAAAACAATAAAATCACTAGATAAAAAAAAGGCTCTACTGATCGAACAATACACACAGGTGACATATGTGATTTTACTAACAGTTATTATATTGAAGATGATAGATACTATTATTCATTGATAACGCATGAAACATATATAATGCCTAATTTTAGTAATTGATATTGGCCTTTTCAATTGATATATAATTTTGATACTAAAAATTTTGATAACACTAGAATTGAACATTATGCTCCTATTGCAAAAGGAAAAACTACACAAGTATCATTTAGCCAAAGTATTCAAATTGGTATAGGTATAGGCGGAGTGTCTATTAATGCTGGAGTTTCTTCTTCATATACGACATTACTTACTTCGCCTGAAATATATGATAAAGGTGATCTTGTAAAAAAGTATGGCAAGATAGTGTTTAGTTATATAAATGATGAGGAAAAATGAGAAGTTTATAATACCAATAGTTTTAGAGACTATATTACAAAGCAATCATTTCAAACCTCTATTCAAATTTATAAAACTAAAAAGAATGCATTATCAAAACCAAAATTTTTAGAATTATATGATTCTAATGAGATAAGTATGTTTGGTTCCTGGATTACTTCAACACACTACCATCATTGAACTGAAGATTCTACAATATATGTTACTCATATATTTCCGCAATATAGTAAAGAAGAAAATTTAAATCATTTTGAATTTAGAACGCCTAAATATATTATGGTGAATGAAAAGGAATAAGAATATGAAAAAAATAACTAAAAATATTTTAAAAGCATCATTACTATTGCCTTTAATAATTCCAATGCTTTGCATGTTTTATTGCTCAAATATAAAAAATATAAATATTGTTTATGAAGGTCATATAGCACAAACTAAAGAAAGATTAACATTTGATACTGAATATGATGGAAAAATTCAACACAATGTAATAAGTAATTGTTTTTACACACCTGAAACTAAAGAACAAGATGATAAATCAATTAAAGAAACTAAACTTCAATCTTTTATTGTAAATTTTGATAAAGCTGATACAATGTATGTATCCCAAGATTGAAGTTTATACAAAACAATAAACTATTTTCAATCTTTAGATTATTATGATCAATACCGCCTAGGTTGTGATAAATTTTTCACATGGGAGAAATATTTGATCAAGTGTCAACTTACTATTCGAATGAAGAAAAATATTTCTGAACATTAGTTACTCATCAGATTTTAATTACACCAAATTACTCATCAGAATTAAACAATTTTTGACCTTATGAATTATATGTAAGACATATATGTAAGGAAGGTGAAAGTAATCTTTTTAGTCCTTATCAAGATTGTGCTCCTTTTATAACAAAAAGTTATGCAAACACAATTTCATATAGCATGTCAAAAACACATTTCAATGGAGAAACATGTGCTCACTCTTCATATCCTATAGCTTGTGGTATTCCTACAGTTAACATTATTTCTTCTCTTCATTATTGTCCTATAAAAGCTTGTGGTGATGAAATAAGATATTCTTTTTTTAATGAAAATAATAAATTAAATTCATGTGAGCAATTCAAGGTTAAAAATTATCTTACCTCACAAGTTTATCAAACAGCATCTTTTCTTTATAAAAGAGAAAAGGGTAACCCTGATCAAAAATATAAATTTATTGAGTATATAGATACAAATACTATAAGTTTTTGTGAAAACGAAAAAATATATAACAAATCATCTGGAAAAATTACGTATAAACAATATCCTAATTATGAAAATGTATTTTGCTTTCCGTTTAAAACTGCAAAATACATAATGCAATCTGAATAATTTTTTAAGGAAATAATATGAAATTAAAGAAAAATAAAATTAAAATACTACTTTTTGGTTGCTTATTTACAAACAATTTATTTTTTATCTAATATGTTAATAAAATTAATTCATCAAAATCATGTTTAATTAACTCTAAAATGAAATTGGAAAAAAGTCAGGATTAAAACATTGAAGTTGGTAATGTATGAAAACGATATGGTGATAAAATTCAAAAAACACAAATATTAAAAGTAGATAATTGTGAAGCTGGTAGTGTCATTCATGAAATAGATACATATCATGCAGAAAATGATCTCTTTCTTTATACATTAATTGTTCAAACAATTCAATTAAGACCATATTATGATGAAGGTCATGATTGAAAATGATGAATTGATTCTATAAGATTTAATTCACTTTCAAATGATGTTAATAATTGTCTTTTAAGAGATTACCAACCAAAAACAAGAAGTCCTGAAGCTGAAATTTCTTATATTACTGATTTATCAGGTGAAATTATCAGTAGTGCAAGTGCTGATATTTCTGCTGGAATAAGCTGTTCATTTACTACAAAAGAGAACTGCCCTACTATTAAAGATGATGGTAATATGGCTAAAAATACTGGATCTATTCTTTTCTTTTTTCCTGAGAATTCTGCTAATAAACAATATTTAACAGGTAGAGTAGTACAATGTTGCTCACATATTTATAGGGTAAGAAAGAATAAAAACAGTTCTACAACAAAAGTTGAATTACATTTTGATAAAAACGAAATACTATTATGACAAAACAGAAATGATTGGAATTGATTTGCAAGTTGATATACAAAATATCCTGAACATCAAAAAGAACCAAAAAGATTTGAATTTGAAACTCCTAAGTATATTCTAACTAACAAATAAGATTATCTTCTATATTTACATCACAATAGAACATCAATAAAAAAATTCTTGCCATTAATTTAGCAAGAATTTTAATTTTTATCTTTTTTGTGTAAATTAAGCAGCTGATCTTTCAGCGTCTAATTTAACTCAAATTGTATGTTTAGCAATTGCAGTTGCAAGTGTTAGAATAATAGGACATAAGAATCAGAATATATCACAAATATATAGAGCAGAACCAATATTAGCTACTTCTACTGTTAAGAATCCTAATACAATGCAAGCAATTCATAAAGCAACAAAGATTGAACCAGCAACTAATGCTACAATTGTGAAATTTTTAACATTTTTGTCTGAACTAAATGGAGAAGCTTTGTCCATTAATTGAATTGAATTTTTAAATAAATGAGCTAAACCATAAAGGAATCCACATAATCCAACAATTGAAATTATTAGGTATGATAAGTGAATTATAAAGAATTTCTTTTCTGCATCATCAGTAATTCATTGCTTATCAATTGCATTATAGTTTTCTCCAGCAAATCATCAAAGAATTGATAGAAGAATTAATAATGCAACCATCATTAATGCTGCACCAAATGCTACCTTAAAATTAATGTTTGATTTAATGTATCAAGGATTTGCATTGATTGTTGTATCAATTGGTGCTTTTGCTTTTTTAGTTTTAGCTTTTGTTTGAGTAGCAGATTCTTTTGCTACTGCATTAGTTTTAGCAACACTTTTTGTATTACTCATAGTTAATTATCCCTTTTGTAAATTATTATTAATTATTAATTATAAATTATTTTATTTACTTTAATTAATGTGTTTACATTTTCTTAGTTCATAATCCATGAATATTGCAATATGCATATACTTCTGAATTGTGTGGAACTAATGATTTAACTTCTGGTTTATCAGTTGGTTTTAAAAAATGAAAGTATGCTTTATCATCCCTTAAAACACAAATTCATTCAATATGGTGTTCTTCTGTCATAGGATGCTCAACAGCTCCAATCTTAATCATACCAACAGGTAATTTTGTTAATCTGCATGGATCAGTTGCTAATTCAACAACTGGAACATGTTTTTCAACAGCGCCATCATTTGTGTTAGGAATTAATTCTTCCATATTTTCTCCACAACATGATAGACAGTTACAACTACATTCTTTTAATGCTGCAATTACAGCACCACATTTTTTGCATCTATAAAACTTAATTTTGCTCATCTTTACTTACCTCTTATTTAATTATAATAAAAGAAAATTATGAAAAATAAACCAAATCCTAATGTATTACATCCCGTTAATAATAGATATGATTTAATTTTTCCTGCTAATTTATCTAATGGTAAAAATATTATTATTGGAGATTTCACTTATATTAGAGATACAAAATTTGCTAATCACGTAATTTCTCATGTTGGTACATTTGATGACAAATTAATAATTGGAAAATTTTGTCAAATAGGTTCTAATGTTAAATTTGTCATGAATGGTGCTAATCACCAAATGGATTGTGCTAGTACATATCCCTTTTATATATTTCAAACATGAGATCATAAATTACCTAGAAATGATGAATTTAAAAATAAAGGTAATATAGAAATTGGAAATGATGTTTGAATTGGAAATGACGTCACTATTTTACCTGGTGTTAAGATAGGTAATGGAGCAATAATAGGAATGAATAGTGTAGTTGGTAAAGATATTCCTGACTATGCGATTGCAATTGGCAATCCAATTCAAATTATCAAAAAAAGATTTGATGAAGAAACAATATCACTCTTATTAAAATATGAATGATGAAATCAATCTGTAGAACAAATTAACGATGATATAAATATGTTAACTTGTAATAATCATGAACAATTAAAAAAGTGACTAAGACAAAAAGTTTTAGCTAAATAAACATGTTATGTTGATTTGTTTTCTATTTTTTAAAGAAGATATTTTTTGTTACATGCGTGTATAGATAAATATATGCACAATATAGACCAGTTATAAAAAAAATTAATACAAAAAATCATCTATTTTTCTTTTTGTTTGCACTATGTAAATAAAATTCTTTGGCATGTCAAGTATCTTTTAAAAAATGCTGAAAGTTTATTTGTTTTATTATGAGGTTGCTTGTATGGAAATATTTGCCTTCCTATTTGATTAACCACTCAAGGTTATAGTATGAATTTTGATATTAATATAATATTAATATAAGAACAAAATAGATTGGAGTATTTTATGTCAACACCACACAATGAGGCTGAAAAAGGTCAAATAGCCAAGGTTGTATTAATGCCAGGAGATCCATTAAGAGCAAAATGGATTGCAGAAAATTTTTTACAAGATGCAGAATTAGTAAATAAAGTAAGAGGGATATATGCTTATACTGGATATTATAACGGTAAAAGAATATCAGTTATGGCGCATGGAATGGGAATTCCATCCATTGGGATTTATTCATATGAATTATTTAAGTTCTATGATGTAGAAACAATAATTAGAGTAGGAAGCACAGGATCTTTGAAAAAAGAAGTTAATCTTGGTGATGTTTTTATTGCTTCTTCATCAACAAGTTTTTCTAACTATGCTGATGAAATTGGTGTAGAAGTAAAGAATAATACACTTTATCCAACAAAAGAAATATTAGATTTAGCCATTCATACTGCTAAAGAACAAAATATCGATTTTTATATAGGTAATGTTGCTTCTGCTGATGCTTTTTATAATAAATACACACCAGAAGAATTTTCTGAAAAATACAATAATGCATTAGTTGTAGAAATGGAAGCTTTTGGTTTGTATGCTAATGCAATTAAAACTAATAAAAAAGCATTAACTTTATTAACTTGTAGTGATTCATTAGTCACTAACAAGGAAATGACATCATCTGATCGTCAAACATCATTTAACAAAATGATTAAATTAGCTTTAAGTGTAGCTGAAAAAATAGCTTAATTTAGGTAGGTAAAAAAATATGAAACTTAATAAATATATTGATCATACATTACTAAAACCAGATGCAAGTTTTAAAGAAATCGAAAAATTATGTCATGAAGCAATTGATTTTAATTTTGCATCAGTATGTGTTAATCCTTGTTTTGTTACAAAGGCTAGAAAAATACTTGTAGGTAGTGATGTTAAAGTTTGTACAGTAATTGGTTTCCCTTTAGGTGCAAACACAATTGAATCTAAGGTATTTGAAACTCAAGATGCTATTGCAAATGGTGCTGATGAAATTGACATGGTTTTAAATATTAGTTTTTTAAAAGAAAAACAAGTTGACTATATAGTTAGAGAAATTACTGAAATTAAAAAAGCATGTGGCAGACACACACTAAAGGTTATTATTGAAACATGCTTATTAGAAAATGAAGAAAAACGCATGGCATGTGATTGTATTAAAACAGCAAATGCTAACTTTGTAAAAACTTCTACTGGTTTTAGCAAATCAGGTGCAACAGTTGATGATGTAAGACTTTTAAAATCAATCGTTGGTGATCGTATTCAAGTTAAAGCATCAGGTGGTATCAAGTCTTATGAGGAAGCAATGGAAATGATAGATGCTGGTGCTGATCGAATTGGAACAAGTCGTGGTATTACATTAATTGAACAAGAAGCATCTTTTACTAAGGAATAGTTATGGATATTCTTTCAATAATTCAAAAGAAAAGAGATAAATTAAATCTCAATGAAAATGAGATTAATTTTTTTATTAATGCTTACACTAAGACTAAAGAAATTACAGATTATCAAGCAGCAGCATTATTAATGGCAATTTATATTAATGGTTTAAATGATGCTGAAACTTACTATTTAACAAAAGCAATGTTAAATTCAGGGAAAACTATTGATTTTGAAGGAATAGATGACATTATTATTGATAAACATTCTACTGGTGGTGTAGGAGATAAAGTTTCTCTAATTTTATTACCTATATGCGTTGCATGTGGTATTAAGGTTGCTAAAATTTCAGGAAAAGGTCTAGGACATACTGGTGGTACTATTGATAAGCTTGAATCAATAGGAGTTGATACTAATTTACAAGGTAATGAATATTTGGAAATTTTAAAAAAAACAGGAATGTTTATTATGGGTCAAACAAAAGACTTAGTTCCAGCAGACAAACTTCTATATGATTTAAGAAATGCTACAAATACTGTAAATTCTTTACCTTTAATTGCGGCTAGTATTGTTTCAAAAAAAATAGCTCTAAAAACTGATTACATCTTTTTGGATGTTAAAGTCGGTGATGGAGCTTTTTGTTCAAATTACAAACAAGCAATGCAATTGAGCAAAATTATGATGAATCTTTTTAAAAAATTCAAAAGAAATGCCTTGATTCATATTACAAACATGGATCAACCATTAGGTAAAGCTATTGGTAATGCTATTGAAATAAAAAATGCTATTGAATTTTTAAAAGGTAATCCAGCTGATGAAAAAATTAAAAAATTAATTGAACAATTCGCTATTGATATTTTAATTGAAACAAAAAAAGCTAAAAATGAAACTGAAGCTTTAAATAAAGTTCATGAAGTAATAAAAAACGGATCGGCTCTAAATGCTTTTAAAACCTGAGCTATTGCCCAAAAAGCAGATCCTAATGTTTTTGATTCTAATTTTTTCTTACCAAAGTATTCAAAAGAAATTAGATCAAAACGTGATGGATATATTAAATATCAATCTACTAAAGAAATTGGTTTAATTGTATTTTATCTTGGCGCGGGAAGAATTAAAAAGTCAGATGATGTGGACTTCCAAGCTGGAGTTATGTTAAACAAAATTAAAAATGATTTTGTCAAAAAAGGTGATTTAATTGCAACATTATATTCATCTAAACCAATTAATGATAAAACGATAAAAGCGTTTGAAGATAATATAATTTATAGTAGTAAAGAGTTTCAGGAATACCCTATAATTTTAAGTGTATTTAAATAGATGATTATGAGTGATATGTTTCAAAAATTAAAACAATTATTAACAAATTCATATTCCCCTTACTCTAATTTTAAAGTATCAGCTATTGTTGATACAGATATTGGAGAATTTGTAGGAGTGAATATAGAAAATTCTTCTTTTGGTGCTACAATTTGTGCTGAAAGAAACGCAATTTTTAATGCAATAAGTAATGGAGCTAAAAATTTTAATAAATTAAGTATATTAACAAGTAGTACTGAGGATAATATAGTTCCTTGTGCATCTTGTTTACAAGTTATGTCTGAATTCTTTAAACCAGATACAAAAATTGAAGTTTTTAATATTAATGGTAAAAGTAAAGAGTATAGTTTTAAACAACTATTACCATTATCTTTTAACAAAACTTCACTTGAAAAATAAAAAAAGGAGAAAATTATGAACGCACAACAAATTTACAACTTATGAGAAAAATCTAATAAAGTAAGCCAAGAATATAAAAATCAAATGAAAAGTATGTCTCAAGAAGAAATTGATATTTATTTTTCACCAGAAAAGATGCATTTTGGTACAGCAGGAATTAGAGGAACAATGGGTCCTGGCACACAAAGAATGAATCAATTTGTATACCAACAATTTACAGTAGGCTATGCTAAATATTTATTAAAACACTATCCTAATAATCCATCAGTTGTAATTGGACATGATAATAGGATAAATTCAAAAGAATTTAGCATAATTTGTACAAATGTTCTAACAAGTTATGGAATTAAAGTTTATTTATTTGAAAATAATCATTTAACTCCAACTCCAATGATTTCCTATACCATAAGAAACTTGTCAGCAAATGGTGGTATTATTATTACTGCTAGTCATAACCCTAAAGAATTTAATGGATATAAAGTATACAATCCTGATGGGGGACAAGTATTACCTAATACTGCAAGTGAAATTGAAAGTTTAATGCCAAATCCATGAGAAATAATTGATTTGGATATTAAACCAAATGATAAATTAATTCGTTATATTGATGAAAAAATTATTGATACTTATATGGAAGAGGCAAAACAAGCTATTGTCAATAAGGATTTCATTACTAAAAATAAAACATACCCTGTAATTATTACTACGCACCATGGAACAGCCTCTGGATATTTACAAAAATTCTTAAGTCGATTAAATATTAATGCTATTGAAGTAAAAGAACAATGCTATGAATCTTCAACTTTTGAAAATTCTCCTAATTCTAATCCAGAATATTACCATTCATTTGATTTAGCTATAGAATTAGCTAAAAAAGAAAACTCAAACATTATTATTGGTGTTGATCCTGATGCTGATCGAATGGCAGTAATGATTAAACATAATAATGAATGAAAATTGATGTCTGGAAATGACATGGGAATAATTTATACATATTACATCCTAAATAATCGTAGTTATCAAAAAACACCATTCATTGTAAGTAGTTATGTTTCTACTAACTATATTGATATCATTGCAAAAGAAAAAAATGCAATTGTATATCGTACTGGAACAGGCTTTAAATGAATGGGTAATTGTGTTAGTGAAAATGATGGAAAGCAAAACTTTGTTGTTGCATTTGAAGAAGCAATAGGTGCTTTATGTACTACTATTAATCGAGATAAAGATTCATTTACAGCAGCTGCTTTAGCTTTAGAAATCTATGATTATTGTCTTGAAAATAAAATGGATTTAATTGATTATTTACATAATATTATTTTTAAAAAATACGGAATTTGATTTGGAAAAACTGACTCTTTCATTATTAAAGACTTAGACTGAAAAAATATTGCAATTAAAAAAATGCAATTGCTAACATCATATCCAAATAAAAATATTGGTAAATATGAAATCAAAAATATTTCATTTAATAAGATTGGTGATTGCTTAGAATGAGATTTAGGCAATATGAATTGAATTAAATTTAGAATGTCAGGAACTGAGCCTAAATTTAAAGCTTACTATAATTTTTATGGTAAATCATTAGAAGAATTAGATTCAATATATACTGAAATTAATCAAGAATTGAAAAAAATTATTGAACAATAATATTTTTATCTTAATGAATCATAAAAATATTCTAAAAAATACAAAGCTATTAATAGCTTTATTTATATAATACTTTAAATAAGAATAAATTATTATTTTGGAGATAATATGGCTAATACAAAAGCTGTTAAAAAAGTAGCAAAATCTAATACTGCTAACAAAACTAAAAAAGTATGTACTGCTCAATCAGTTAAAGAAGCAATTGAAAAAGTTACATCAAAAAATAACAATAAGGTTATTATTGCTAACTGAAAAATGAATAAAAAATTTGAAGACATTAAAGCATATGCATATGTTTTCAACAAATTATTAAAAAGAGATAAATTCTTAGCAAAGACTAAGACATTAATTGGTGTTGCTCCTACAATGTTAGGTATGCTTCCAGCTGCAGCAATGTTAAAAAACAATGTTGTAGTAGTTGCTCAACATGTACATTATGAAAAATCTGGTGCTTTTACTGGAAATGTATCTTATGATCAAATTCATGAATACAACATTAATTATTCACTAATAGGTCACTCTGAAACTCGTTCAATGATGAATGTAACAGAAGGACAAATTAACAAAACTATTAAAGTTATGTTAGAAAATCAAATGGTTCCAGTTTTATGTATTGGTGAAACATTAGAACAATATGAAGCTAAACAAACTGGTAAAACTATTTCTTTACAAATTATGAATGCATTAAAGGGTGTATCTTCTGAAAATGCTAAAAAAGTAATTATAGCTTATGAACCAATTTGAGCTATTGGCGCACAAACAGCAACTGTTCCAGTAATTAAATCAGTTATTGATAAAATTCGTGAATGTTTATCTGATATGTATGATGAACAAACAGCAAAAGAAGTACATGTACTATATGGTGGAAGTGTTAAATCTTCTAATGCTAATGAAATCTTATCAATTAATGGTGTAGATGGTGTATTAGTTGGCGGTGCAGGACTTTTACCAGAAGAATTTTACAAAATTTGTATTGCAAGCCCAGAATACAGTGAAGTTAAGAAAATTATCTTAACTAAAAATGGAACTAAACCATTACCATCACCTAAAGAAGTAAAAACAAAATAAAAAAATGTGCATTTATGCACATTTTTTTTATAATCTTTTTAGTTGTTTATGGACAGTCAAAAAAATAAAAATAGTAAGTTTAAAAAAATAATTCCTAGTATATTAGGTATTTCAACAATTGTTGCTTCTTCATCAATTGTTTTTGGAATCACAATTGGTTTATCCGGAAAAGTTAATTATCTTGATATTAAACCTTATGATGATTCAAACCAAAATTATATTAGCTATAGTGAATCAACTCCATTTAAGTCAAAATGAAATATTTCTAATGTTAGTGAACCAACAACAGAAGATAAAAAAACTTCAATTATTAAAGAATGTGAAGTTGCTAATCCTAATTCGTTTATTAGTGATGTTTCCTCAACTTATGCATATGCAGAAGAAGTTATTGATGGATCAGCTCATTTAGTTAGGGATAAATCTTTTAATGAAAATGCATACTTAGGTTTAGTTAATTGAGTTCATCAAAAAGAACAAAAAGTTAATTGAGACGTTGGAAAAGATTTTCAAATATCAATGGATGATATTGATAATGAAAATATGGGAGCTCAAGAAGGTGTATTATCAGCAAATGTTCAAAAACCAACTTCAGATGATATAAATGGTTTTGTTAGCTCATATTCAGCTGCTATTATTGATAAAAAGAAATCTTTAGTGTTGCCAGGATATATGCATTTATCTCCATTAGTTGATTTTGCACAAAAGAATAGTGAATTATATAAACAAGCAGGATATGTATTAATTGATAGTAATATTGAAGATGAAAATATTGCATCTGTTGCTTTCCGTTGTGATCAAGGTGCTTTTTTGACAGGAATTGCAGCATGCCAATATTTACAAGATAATTATGATAATGTTTATTCAAAGGTAAATAGCGGTCAATTATCGATAGGAATGTTTGGAGGATTACCTATTCCTAGTGTTACTGTTTACATGGGTGGATTTGAATGAGGGGTATGAGCTTACAATCATTATGTTCTTAATAAATTAAAAGAACAAAACCATTGAAGTGATGAATTAACAGCTAAAAGAACTGTTAAAATAATTAAATCAGGTGTAAGCAGTTCATATTTTAGTGGTACTTTTGTTATAGGTGATGCTCGACCAATTGTCCAACAATTATTAGCTGATGGAGCTGATATGCTCTTACCAGTTGCAGGTCCACAAACAATTGATGCTGTTACTGAAATTGTTAATCAACATTCACCTGCAGGAGTTATTGGTGTAGATACTGATATAGAAAATAGTGATCTTGGTGCAAAAGTTAGTACAAGTTCATTAAACAAAGGCGAAAAAGTAGTAAAATTTAGTGCTCAAAAAGATATGGCTTATGTAACAAGTATGATATTGCAAGCTAGTGTATTTGGTTACAGAGGATACTATACAGATGAAAATGATAATACAACAAAGCCAATCTTGTATGATGGACAAGAACTTGGTGATCGTGCAAATAGTGCAATTGGTACATATGGGTATTTAACTGTTGGTAATATTGATAACGATTGTATAAAACTATCAAAAGCTGGATGAGGATTTTTAAATTCTGCCATTAGTACAATTAGTGGCACTGAAATTACAACATATCCTGCTTCACTTTATTATTTAAAAACAACCAAATTGTATGACCATGGTAATACTGGTGCTGCTAATGAAACTTTATTTGAACTACTTCAAAATAATATGAAATTTTATTTTTAACTAAAGGTTATAGTATGAAACAAAAAAATGCGAAGAAAATAGAAGAAAATAAAGTTGAAAAAAATAGCCAGGCATACCTTGATTATGTTAATAATAAAACTGGTTATGCTGTTGAATTATTACATATTTCAAAATACTTTAACAATGGACAATTAAAAGCTAATGATGATTTAACTTTAAGAATTAAGAAAAATGAAATTCACGCATTAGTTGGTGAAAATGGTGCTGGTAAAACAACTATTATGTCAATTTTATTTGGAATTGTTAAACCAGATCGTGGAAAAGTTTTTGTTAATGGGAAAAGAGTTAATTTCCATTCTCCCAATGATGCAGTAATGGCAGGGATTGGAATGGTTCACCAACATTTTAAACTTGTAAATACTTTTACAATTTTAGAAAACATTATTTTAGGAGCTGAAATTACTCGCTTTGGCTTCTTAGATAAAAAAACAGCTGCTAAAAAAATTAATGATTTATCAACTAAATATAATTTACCAGTTCATTTAGATTTAGTTACACGTAATGCAAGTGTAGGTGAACAACAACGAACAGAAATTTTGAAATTACTATATCGAGATGCTGAAATTTTAATATTTGATGAACCAACAGCAGTTTTATCTGATCAAGAAATTGCTGGTTTTTTAAAAATGATTAAGGAATTTAAAAAACTTGGAAAAACAATTATTATTATTACCCACAAATTAAATGAAGTAAAAGCCGTAGCTGATCGTGCAACTATTATTCGTAAAGGACAAAGTGTAAAAGTAGTTGATGTGAAAAAAACATCCCAAAAAACTATTGCTGATCTAATGGTTGGTAAAAAATTGGTAATGAATGTTAATACATCAAAAGATGATAACTATCAAACTCGTCCAGTTGTTTGTGAAATTCAAAATTTAAATGCATATAAAATTTCACAACCATCAATAAAAGCCTTAGATGATTTTTGCTTGGATATTCATGAAGGTGAAATATTGGGTTTAGCAGGAATTGAAGGAAATGGTCAAACAGAACTTGCCTTGATTTTAGGTGGATTATTAAAAAAAAGAGTGAATGGAAGTGTAAAACTATATAACGCTGAATTAGGAAAAGAAATTGATGTATTAAAGTCAAGTGTTTCTCAACTATATGATTTTGGTGTTGCGCATATTCCAGAAGACCGTCTTAAATATGGTTTAGTATTAAATGAAACTACAGCAATTAATGTAGTTTTACCACAAATTCATAAAAAACCTTTTACTCGCTTTGGTTTCTTAAATCATAAACGAATTACTGATTATGCAGCATCAATTTTTAGTGTTTGAGATGTGCATGGTGCTAATGGTGGAAAAGCGCTAGCAAAATCTTTAAGTGGTGGTAACCAACAAAAAATGGTAATTGGACGTGAGATGACTCGTGCCCACAAGTTTGCAATTTTTGTTCAACCAACTCGTGGTATTGATTTAGGTGCTATTCAAATGGTTCATAAAAAAATTATGGAAGATGCTGCTAAAGGAACAGCAGTATTATTAATTTCATATGAATTAGATGAAATATTATC
This sequence comes from Mycoplasmataceae bacterium, assembly GCA_029009155.1. GTDB lineage: Bacteria > Bacillota_I > Bacilli_A > Mycoplasmatales > Mycoplasmoidaceae > Malacoplasma_A. The sequence continues at coordinate 14,749 of JAQXJX010000010.1, forward strand.
AATTTCATCACGTGTTGCTGTAATTGATAATGGAAAAATAGTTTATTCAGCTTTATCTCATCAAGTTAAACGATCAACTATTGGTAAATATTTATCTCATAGTGCTACTAATGATACAAAAATTAAACTTAAAAAGGAGGCTGAATAATGAAATCAGAATTATTTAGAAACTTTATTCTTTTTAAAAAAGATCAATTTGTTTATGCTACAAAAAGGAAAAAAATTACAAAAAATATTTTTGTAACTACTTTTGCTATTTTATTAGCTTTAGTTGTTTCCTTGCTTATTGTAGTCATGGTATATGGAGAAGGAAATTTATTTGCCGACATTATTGTTCAAATATTTACTTCTCCATTCAACCAATCAAATTGAAAACTAACTATTGGTTCAATTACTATATTTGTTGTTTCAGCTTTGTCTTTTATCTTTGCAAATCGAGCTGGAATGTTTAATATTGGTATTTCTGGTCAAATGCTATTTGGAGCTCAAATAGCAATTATGATTGCTTGATGCATACCAAACATTCCAAATGGTATGGGTCAATTACTTGTGCTTATGATTTCAATTATATGTGGTGGGTTAGTTGCCATGTTAATTGGAGCACTTAAAATATACTTCAACATAAATGAAGTTATTAGTTCAATTATGCTAAATTGAATTATCTTCTTTCTTGGAACAATGATTATTAATAATGTAGGTACAAGTTTAGGACAAATTGATTCATCAGGTTTGTATACTACTCCATTAAGTAATAATTTGTCATTAATAATTGATAGTGATAATTCAATTTTCTCTGGTGCATGATTACCACTACTAATTACTATGTTAATTGTTTTGATATTAAGTATTGTGATTTTAAACTGATTAACATTTGGTAAGAAAATATCTTGTTCAGGTATGGGACCTAATGCTTCCTTATATGCTGGAATGAATATAAAGAAAAACCAATTAATTACTATGGCAATATCTGGTGGTTTAGCCGGATTACTTGGAGCAATGCTATATTGTGGACAAAATAATTCAATTTCTGTTACAATAGCAGCTAAAGCAATTCCTGTTGAAGGATTTAATGGAATTTCAGTTGGTTTAATTGCAATGAATAATCCTGCTGCTGTATTGCCAGTTTCATGTTTATTTGGAATGATTCAAAATGCAAAATCATCAATTCAACAAATTTGTGGTGTTGATCCAAATATTGCTGATTTAATGTTTGGTATCATTGTTTATGGTGCAGCTATTGTTTCTTTGTTCTTTCTAATCAAACCATGAATTTGATACAAAAAAATTAGATATGGTAAACAATCAGCTGTTTTATATATTACTCATTTAGGCGATATTGAAAAAGAAATGGAAAAAGCATCAACTGCTATTTTCTATGTAAAACATATTCACAAGATGTTAAATAAATCTTATATCTTGTCAAAAAAGATCGAAAAATTACAAGAAAATATTGACCAAGACCAGTTAGCATTAATTAATAAATTTATTAAAGAATATAACGAGATTATGAATTTCTCATATTCAATGGTGCAAATTGGAAAAAGGATTTTTAAGATTACAATTAGTAATGAACAAAAACAAGAAGCAGCACGCAAACTTGAAAGCACATATAAAAAGTTAAATTCATCTGTTGCCTATGAAATTTTGGAATTATTTAATAAAATGACATCAATTAATCAAACAATTAATGATCAATTAGAAATGACTCAAATAAAAAATGTATTTGAAACTTACAAAATTGATGTTAAAAAATTAAATGATAAATCATATTTTAAAAAATGTAAACAAACTATATTGGAAACTTACCATATTAATAAAGCAGTAAGTAAAATTGAATTTTTAAATAGTGCTAATAAAAAACGCTATGAAGATTACCAATTAAAGAATTTGAAAATTTTAACAAATGACTATAATAAAACAATTAATCAAAAATTAACAAAAGTTGAAAATGATATTTATAAAGCTTATGCTCCTTTAATTAAGCAAACAATATCATTTGATCAAAAATGGTTAAAATTCAAAAACTTATCTTTTAGACAGCTTCAAGCAAAAAAATCAGCTGACGCTATTAATAAAAATACAATTAACGAAATTAAGATAGCTGCTAAAAAACAACAAGAAGAAAATTTAACTAAATTAAATAGTGAATTAAAAACAATTAATGATTGCAATTTAGCAATAAAAAATACACTTGCAAAAATTAAAAAACAAGAAATGTCTGAAATTGATGCTAAAACTTTTATATTAGATCAAAAACGTCAATTAAATTTATCTTACGATTTAGTTCGCCGTTTAAAAGATTATTCTAAACAGCTTAATCGTATTGATCAAATAATTAAGTATAAGCAAAAGAATGGTTACGATTTAGCTTTATGTGAAATAAAGAAAAAAATAATTACTGATACATTAAATAAAGTAAACAATAAAAATGATAAGGAGGTGGTGAGATAATATGGGGTCAGTAGGAATAATTTTAAACTATGCATTATTGTATGGAGCTATTCTATTGATTGGTGCATTAAGTGCTTATTTATGTGAAAGAGTTGGCATTATTAACATTGGTATTGATGGTATGATGTGTTTTGGCGCAGTTTTTTATGGAATATTTTCATCACCAAAACTTGGACTAGTTAATATGGGAAACTTTGGAATTGTGTTTGCAATTTTATTAACAATGATTGCAACCATGATTGTTGGAGTAATGCATGCATATGCTACGATTAATCTAAAGTCTAACCATGTTATTAGTGGTGCAGCAATTAATTTAATTGGTTTAGCCTTTGCAGCATTTATAAATGCTCCTTTAGGACAAACATTATATGGTACTTCAAGATTAGAGTCAGGTTTTAATGATTTCTTATTTATTGGTAACTCTATTTATGGTTCATCAATTATTATGTTTTGTTTAGCTATATTGGTTGCTATTGCAATATATGTTGTAATTAATAAAACAAAAGTTGGTTTAAGATGTATTGCAATTGGGGAAAATCCTGGATCAGTTGATTCTCAAGGTATTAATGTTATTTGTTACCAATGAGTTGTTGTATTGCTATCTGCAGCATTAGCTGGATTTGCTGGAGGCTTATTCTTATTTAATATTAAAATATTTCAAGGAAATACTCAAGGATTAGGATATTTAGCACTAGCAATTTTAATTATTGGTGCTTGAAAAGCTGAGTGAATAATTGTAGCAAGTATTGTATTTGCTCTATTTACATCATTAAGTATGTCAAATATATTAACAAATATTGGATTTCCTAAAGAATTAGCTTACTCTATGCCTTACATAATTACTACAATTATGTTAGTATTCTTTTCAAAATGAGTAAGACCACCAGAACATGATGGAATTCCTTATGATAAAAATGATAGATAAAAGATAAAATATTATAAATAATAAGAGGTATTAATTATGATAAATATTATTAAACATCCGTTAGTTAGTTCTAAATTAACAAAGATGCGTATAAAAGATACACCATCTGCAGAATTTGCAAAAACAATTCATGAATTAGCATCATTCATGACTTATGAAGTAACAAAAGATTTAGAAACAAGTTTTATTGATATTGAAACTCCATTAGCTAAAACTAGAGGATTTAAATTAAAAAGAGATATTGTTTTAGTTCCAATATTACGTGCAGGTTTAGGATTAGTTGAAGCTTTTAGATCAATGATTCCTGAAGCTTTAGTAGGTCACATTGGTTTATATCGTAATGAAAAAACTTTGGAACCAGTAGAATATTATTGCAAAATGCCAGAAAGAATTAAAAATGCTGATGTTATCATTCTTGACCCAATGTTAGCTACTGGTAATTCAACAAATGCTGCAATTAAATTATTGAAAAAATTTGAACCAAAATCAATTCGTGTAGCTTGTGTTGTTTCTGCACCTGCTGGATTAGAAACTGTTCAAAATTATGACAAAAACATTGATATTTACACATGCTCAATTGATGAAAAATTAAATGAAGTTGGTTATATTGTTCCTGGTTTAGGTGATGCTGGAGATAGAATATTTGGAACTAAGGAATAATGCCTGATAACCTAAAACAAAAAAATAATTTTTTAAATCATTACAACAAGATTTTGTATTTTGTTGTAATCTTTTTTGTTTTATTAGCTTTAACAATTACTTTAATTTATTCTTTACTTACTAATTTTTATCCTTGTATTTGATCTAGTTTAGTAAGTTTTTCGTTTGTTATGATCACTCCAATTACTAATAAACTAATTTCCAATGTTTTAGCTCATATTACAAAAATAAAGCTTCCTCGAATTCAGATAATTGCTATTTCAATGGTGCTTTTTGCTTTTAAGTATATTTTCTTATTTTTAGGAGTTGTTATTGGGTGTGCAATTAATTTGTGCTATGATTCTAAAATATTTGACATCTTAACACTTGTTTTAATGGCATCAATTTACCCTATTAGTGTTCTATTTACTTTATTAATAGTTAGAAAAAGATAATTCGAAATACCCTATTAGTTGATAATTTTCATTGTAAATATCAATTATTTGTATAGTCAGGTTTGAAATGCAAAAGTAAAATTCAAGTTCAAACACTAAATATTTATCATATACAATTGAAAAAGTCAAAACTTAAACAAAAAGGTAAAAATCATCTATAAATGAATTAAATGTTACTTCTAACTTTACTTATTTAAAATAATTAGTTTATAAAAAAAGCAGGATTTAATGTCTTGTTTTTTTATTTTTAGAATGGCTATGACTTTGATAAATCGATTTAATATAATAATTAAAAGTAATTAGAAAGAGATAAGGATTAAATAAAATGAAAAAGAATGCTTTTTTAAAGAAAGTTCTTGGACTTTCTGCAATTGGATTAGTTGGTTCAAGCTTAGCTTTAACTGCTATTTCATGTTCAAGTTCTGAAAAACAAGATGCTTGAGATAAGGAAAATATAGCTATAACTAAAATTAATCAAGATGCAAAAGTACCTCATACACTTTTAAGATTATTTGCCATTTATGATGATATAGGAACTCATGATGTAACTTCTGAATTTACATCAGAAACTGGGTTGTCATTAAATCCTATAACTGGTAGAATATCAGGTACAATTCCATCAACATATGATCAAACTGTAACATATACAATGCATTGTAATGTTTGATATCATAATCAAGATACAGTAGTTTCACAAAAATTCACAATTAAACCTAGTAATTCAAACTCATTATTAAATAATAATACTAACGTTCAAAATGGTGAACTTAAATTTGCTGATGGATCAATTAGTGATATTGTATATTCTTCAGGAAAAGATACTCCATGTTCATCATCATCTCTTTATAATGATATTGTTACTACAGATGGAAAAAATATATGTGCTCCATTACATGAATGTGATGATATCAACCAAGCGTTAGTTAATGTTGAAGATAAAGAATTTTATACAAATAATAAATTGAGATGAGATATCATGTTAGCTGCAGCCGTTTCATTTTTAGATACGCCATCATCTGATTTTGAAAAATGATCACTTGAGTTATCTGAATTTGATCATAAATCTACAGGTGAAATTAAATTTAAAATAACAGCAAAAATTACACCAAAAGGTCAACAAGAACAAACATCTTCAATTTTTACTGTTAGTGATAAAAATTCTAAAGACATTGGTTATACAAAAATAGTGAACCTATCAATGCCACAAGAAACTGGTGATTATGCTTATGGCATTGAATGAGCTAGATCCAACCCTGACCCAGTTGATCCAGCAGAAAACCCAACTATACTACCAATTAGCTCTAATTTTATTTGCATTAAGTAAATAATAATATATAGTTTAATTATTAAAAAAGTGGAGTTTATTAATAAACTCCACTTTTTGTTTTTAGTAAATTATTTATTCATGATATCCTTGAACTTTTAGATATAAAACATTTTTATTATTTGGTGATTCAGTTCAATATGCATCTTTTACTTTTAGTTTTAATTTATTAGCTAATGCAATTTGATATTCTTGGCATCAAGCTAATGTTCGATCATAAAATAAATGATTAGTATCTGAAACATATCCTCCATAAGTGTTTTCATCGATATCAATTTCATACATTACTACATTTTGATAATCAGCTGCAAAATCTCCATCTAAAAAACCAAATGATGCATCTTTATTTAAACTAGTACAACAAAAACCATCGTAGTTTAATACTTTATCTTTTAGCTTAGATAAGTCACATTTTCTAAATTCTTGTTTATTGTCAATACTTTTTCAAAAATCTGATGTTTGGTTTAGATCAAGTAATTGATTAATTTGAGTTAATAATTCTTTTTCTTGATATTCAAATCCATGATAAGTTGTTATTGGTGCACATTTAGATTTTTTTAAAGCATTTTCTAAAGTTTTATAACTACCATAATTTAAATTTCATTCATAGTTTTCACGTTTATTAAAATCTCTTCAATCTTCTGCAGAAGGTATACCTGCAGTGGCTTTTGCTTTATCTTCTCATATTTGAGATGGAATATCTCCCTGATTTTCATGACATTTTCCATTTCAAATTTCTCAACCAGGATAGTAAGTTAATGCCATAATAGCATCAGCTTCATAATCTATTGGACCATCTACATGTTTAAATCATTCCTTATCAGGATTAACTGTTAATTTTTCATATCATGATGTAAAGTTTTTTGCATATTCATTTGCAATTTCATCAATAGTTTTTTTATTAGAGCAGCTTGTTAAGTTTAGGGCTAAACAAGAACCAGTTAAACTCGTTGCCCCCCCCATAACTGCTATTAGCTTAGTTAGTTTATTAATTTTCATCTTTATACTCTTTCCATGTTAAATCATTATTTTTATATAATTAAAAAATTTTTTAAAAAAACTTTTCATACATTTAAAAAAAATATATCATAGATATAATGTGCTTGGAGGTGTAAAAAAGATTTATGTATTATTGCAATATTAATCTGCAATATCAAAACAAAAATATAAATCTTTTTAGCTCCCCACTTTTCTTTTCTAAATCACTATCTATTAATTTACATAACCTTTTTATTTCTTTTAAAAACACCATAATTCAAACTTAACTCATGAGACGATTATTAATCGTCTTTTTTTATGGTGTTAAAATTCAAATGGAGAAAATAATATGGCAAAAAGAAATGATATTAAGAAAATTATGATTATTGGCTCTGGTCCAATTGTAATTGGACAAGCTGCAGAATTTGATTATGCAGGAACTCAAGCGTGTCTAGCTTTAAAAGAAGAAGGCTATAAAGTTGTATTAGTAAATTCTAATCCAGCTACAATTATGACTGATACTCAAATTGCTGATAAAGTTTACATGGAACCATTAACTTTAGAATATATAGCAAAAATTATTAGATATGAAAGACCTGATGCAATTATTCCAGGAATTGGTGGTCAAACAGGATTAAATATGACAATGCAACTTGAAAAGAAAGGTATTTTAAAAGAATGTCAAGTTGAATTGTTAGGTACTAGCAGTCATAGCATTGAACTTGCTGAAGATAGAGAAATGTTCAAAGAATTATGTGAATCTATTAATGAACCAACAATTCCAAGCAAAATAGCTTATAGCATTGATGAAATGAAAAAAGCTGCTAATGATATTGGCTATCCAGTTGTATTACGTCCAGCCTTCACTTTAGGAGGAACAGGTGGAGGATTTGCTAATAATGAAACGGAATTAATAGAAATTGGAACTAATGCATTAGTTCAATCACCTGTACATCAAGTATTAGTAGAAAAAAGCGTAAAAGGTTATAAAGAAATTGAATTTGAAATGATGCGCGATGGTGCTGACAATGTTATTACTATTTGTGGCATGGAAAATATAGATCCTGTTGGTGTTCACACAGGTGATTCAATAGTTGTTGCTCCAATCATGAGTTTAACTAAAGAAGATGAAAAAATGTTAAATGATAGTGCAATAAAATTAATTCGTGCACTAAAAATTCAAGGTGGATGTAATATTCAATATGCTTTAAATCCAAAAACAAGTGAATATTTTTTAATTGAAGTTAATCCCCGTGTTTCTCGTTCAAGTGCTTTAGCTTCTAAAGCTAGTGGATATCCAATTGCAAAAGTAACTACTAAAATTGCTATTGGTATGGAACTTAAAGATATTGCTATTTCTAATACTAATGCAGCTATATCTCCAAGTTTAGATTATGTAGTTGCTAAATTACCTCGTTTCCCATTTGATAAATTTACACAAGCCTCTAATATTTTAGGAACACAAATGAAAGCTACAGGTGAAGTTATGGGTATTGGTTCAACATTGAGTGAATGTTTACTAAAATCCGTTAGAAGTCTTGAAATTGGCGTTTGTCATTTCCATTTGAAAAAGTTTGATAATATGGAAACAAATGATATTTATGAATACATTAAAACATTCCATGATGATTCAATTTATGCTGTTAGTGAATTAATTAGAAGAAATGAAACAATTGAAAAGATACATTCAGTTTCATTAATTACTGAATTTTTCTTAATAGAATTAAAGAAAATAATTGATTTTGAAAAAACAATTATTGATAATCCAAATAGTATAGAAGTTTTGAAACAAGCAAAACATATTGGTTTTAGTGATAAATATATTGCTAAAGTTTGAAAAACAAAAGAAGTTAATGTATACAACATGCGTAAAGAAAATAATATTATGCCTGTTTATCGTATGGCAGATACATTCCATACTAACGGATACATACCATACTTTTATTCATCATATCAACATGAAAATCAATCAAAATTAACTAATAAACATAAAATTATTGTTTTAGGATCTGGTCCAATTAGAATTGGTCAAGGAATTGAATTTGATTATTCAACAGTACATGCAGTTCAAACAATTAAAAAAGCTGGTTATGAAGCAATTATTATTAACAATAATCCTGAAACAGTTTCAACAGATTATACTACATCAGATAAATTGTATTTTGAACCATTAACAGTTGAAGATGTAATGAATATAATTGAATTTGAAAAACCAGATGGAGTTATTGCTTCATTAGGTGGACAAACTGCAATTAATTTAGCTAAACCATTACAAGAACGTGGTGTAAAAATTATTGGTACAAATGTTGAAGCTATTGATCGTGCTGAAGACAGAAAAATATTTGAAAAATTATTAATTGATTTAAATATTCCACAACCTCAAGGATTAGCTACAACTAAAATTGAAGAAGGTTTAGCAGCTGCAAATAAAATCGGATACCCTGTGTTAGTTCGTCCATCATTTGTTTTAGGCGGTAGAGCAATGCAAATTGTAGCAGATGAAAATGCTTTAAAACATTATTTAAAAACAGCAGTTGAAATTGATGAAGATAAACCAGTATTAGTAGATAAATATATTTCTGGTAAAGAAGTTGAGGTAGATGCAATTTGTGATGGTAGAGATGTATTTGTTCCAGGAATAATGGAATTAGTTGAAAAAACAGGAATTCACAGTGGTGATTCAATTAGTGTTTATCCAACATTTAGTATTTCTAATAAAGTAAAAGGCATTATTTTACAATATGCTAAAAAATTAGGCTTAGCTATTGGAATTATTGGATTATTCAATATTCAATTTATTGTTGATAAAAATGAAAATGTTTACATTATTGAAGTTAACCCACGTAGTAGTAGAACTGTTCCATTCTTATCAAAAGCAACAGGATATAGCTTAGCAGATATTGCTACTGAAGTTATTTTAGGTAAATCATTAAAAGAACAAGGTATATTTGAACTTTATCCAGAAGAAAAACAAAAATGATATGTAAAAGTTCCTGTATTCTCATTTAATAAGATTAGAGGATTAGATGCATATTTATCTCCTGAAATGAAATCAACAGGTGAAGCTATTGGATATGATAAAAAGTTATATCGTGCATTCTACAAAGCTTTACAAGCAAGTGGCATGAAATTACAAAATTTTGGTACAGTATTTGTAACTGTAGCTGATAAAGATAAAAATGAAGCTTTAGAATTAATTAAACGTTTCTACAAATTGGGTTTCAATATTGTAGCAACTGAAGGAACTTCTAAATTCTTGAAAGAAAACAATGTAAAGAATAGAATATTGAAAAAATTCAAAGATAATTCAAACGATATTGCTGATTTATTAAGAACAGGTTTTGTTTCATATGTAATCAATACAAGTGAATTAGGTGTAGAAGACTTAGATGGAACAAAAATTAGAGCATTATCAATTGAAACAAATACTCCATTATTTACAGCTTTAGATACAGTAAGAGTTGTATTGGATGTATTAGAAGAAACAACCTTAAGTATTTCAACTATAGATTCTAAATAATTTACTAAATTATTTCAAACAGAAAATAATAATTGCCAAGATGGTGGTTATTATTTTTCTATCTTATTTATATAAATATATAATGTTTTATTATTGTTTTAGTATGATTAAGAAAAATATATTTGATAAGAATAAAATTTTGATTGAATTTTTATCACTAAATAAGTCTCAAGAAACAAAAACTGACACATATCAAAACGTTTTACAAGATACAACAATGTTAAGACATTAAGTATTGAGCACAATATCAAAACAATTCATAATTATTATGGTATCACAAGCAACAAAAATTTTTAGAAGAGCAAATGATGATTTCGTTACGAATTTTGAAAATCGTAATGAAGGAGTTTTGATGTTGTCAATATTCTTAAAAGCAATAATTATTTTACTAGCTCTTTATGCTGTAATTGATGCTGCATTAGACTGCAAACCAGAATTTTGATTTAACTTTTTATTATTTTTTTCAGTATGAAGTAATATTCTAGTAGTTATTGTTTTGTTAACAATTATTATTTTCTTGATAGTTCAATATTTTTCTTTCACAGTTGTCAAACCATCAAGATTTTTTTCCATTTCTCATTTAGCGGTAAGTGTGTCTGCTATTATAGCAGGATTAAGTTTTTGCTTATTTAACACTCCATTAGATGAAATGATGAGTAATGATGCTGCTCCATTGTTTAGCAATTTCCAACAATTGTGTTTGTATTTTTTAGTTCCAATGTTATCATTCTTTGATTTAATAATTTTTACTGGATATAAAAAGGTTAAATACAAACACAATTTTTGAACTCTTTTAATACCATTATGCTATTTAATTTTTGCAATAATTTCTTATTACACTAAAGTGCCATTTGATCAAACTTTAGATTCAAAATGTTATCCTTATGATTTTTTAAACTTTGGTTCATCTGTGGGATGGTTTGGTATTGATTTAAGTGAACCAAACGTGTTTTATAGAATTGGTTCATTTTATTGGATTATTTCTATTGGTATTATCTTTTACTTAGTTGGTATTATTTCTATTTTCATAATAAGATTTGTGTTCAAACATGTTGCTTTACCAATTGCATATGGTATTTCTAAAGAAAGAAAAAATGAAAAGCAAGGGGAATTGTATTATTCAATTATTAAGACTTGATCAATATTGTTAGATAAAATTTTTAAGATTAATAAATGAGATGAACAATATGTTAAATTACATAACATTACTTCATTAATGCAAATTAATAATTTAAGAAAGAAAAATATTTTAAGTGAAACAGATTTCGCAATGCTAACTCGTTTAAGACATTTAAGAAATGATATTGCTCATCAAGAAGGTAAGACAGTTCATCCTAGAACAACACTATATGATAGTGAATTAAAATCGTGTGAAGCAATTAATCGTAAACTTGATAATTATCTTAAAAAAAATAAATAAATCAATTGCTTTTCAATTAATTATTTTGTATTCATATTCTGTTTTAAGTATATTGTCTAAACTACAACAAAATTAATATTTTTTAAAAAAACCTATATCTTTTGTTATCATATTATTATGCAAATGGCATTAGAAAAAATAGATTTTTTTAAAAACTATGCATCAAACTTTGATGCCATTTTAATATTTACCCATATTAACTATCTTCATTAATTTTTTAATTTTAAAGTTCTTAAATTAATAAAAATAGGAGATATTAATAATGAATAAAAAAGTTCAAACAAGTTTTTCTAACGAAAAACCTAATATTAAAGTTAAAAAAATTTCATTTTTTTCTGCAATTATGTTAGTAATTGGTTCTTCAATTGGTGCAGGAATATTTTTAAAAAACGGTGAAATTTTAAGGAATGTTCAAGGAAGTATTGTTTTATCATTAATTTCTTGAATAATTTCAATTATTGCAGTTATTGCAATGGGTATAAGTTTAGCTGAAGTTACTAGTGCTAATAAAAACAATAATCAAGGAATTATTGGCTGAGTTAAATGCTTTAACACTCCATTTATTCACAAAATGACAAAATATTTTATGGCATTCATTTATTTGCCATTAGACTTTTTTTGCATGCCATATTATGCAATTATGACAATTCAAGATGCATTTGGATGACAAACAAATTGCTGAGTTGCAGCAGGCATTTCTCTAATTATTGCCTTATGATTCTTTCTCACTTCAGGTATATCTTCATGATGAGGAAATATTCAAAATTGAATAATTACATCAGTTAAATTTTTACCATTAATTTTTGCTGGATTAATTGGCTTTGTTATGTTAATGTGTAATCAAAAGCCAACTGCTTCTGTTATTCCATCAATATTGCCTGATGAAAAATGAAAAATAAATCATGCTTTATTTTGTCAAATTTTTCCAGGATTAGGTATTATTGGTTCAATTCCTTCTATCATATTCTCATTTGATGGTTTTTATACATCAGCAAGTTTAAGATCTGAAATGGAAAAACCAGAAAAAATTGTTTCTGCAACAACTATTGGATTAGTAATTGTTTCTGTTATTGATATGTTAATTTCGTTATCACTTTTATTTGGTTCAACAAATGGAAAAATCAATGGAATTAATTGATTTAATGATAATAACGCTCACTGAGTAATCACTATTATTGATTTATTAATAGCATTTGGAATATTAGGTATAACTAATGGTTTGACTATGTACAATACCAGATTTTATGATGATTTAATTAAAAATAATGAAATCGTTTTTGCTGATATATTTCAACCAAAACTTAGAACTAATAAACCTTTAGCCGGATTATTATATTCAGCATGTATATGTCCAATTGTATTTATCTTTTTCACTCTTGTTGGTTCATTGGGATATATGGATACTTCTGGGTATAGTTTATTAAAAATGTATGACATCAATAATATGCCATTATTAAATGAAGGATATGATTCACATGCTACAGCTATAGGAAATTTGAATAATTTATATTCTATGTGTGATTTGGTTGCAAATTGATCATCAATGCTAATATTTGTTTGTATTACAATATCAATTATTGGATGCTTAATTAATAGAAAAACAAATCGAGTAAAAATAGAAAAAAATAAATGGTTTGTAGCATGTGCCTGAATTAGTAGCTTAATAATTGGAATTGGTATATTGTTTATTGTTATTAGCTCAATTGTTAATATTGGTATTGTTGCTAATTGATACAAAGATATTAACACAATAATATCTGATACAAGTGAACCTATAAATTACACTAAAGAACAATGGTTAAATGATTTGGTTGGTGCAATCATGACATTAATTATTTTAATCATAATTGTTTTATCTTGTGTTATTCCTTCCTGAATTGAAACTAGAAAAAACAAATTAAGAAAAATAACAAAATAGCCACCTTCATTTTTATATTTTTTGTATATGGTATAATTACTTAATATATTAATTTATTGGTTATAAACAATTGGGTAATTTATGTTAAAAAAAACTAATGTAGAAAAAGAAATTCAAATTGGTGATTTAAATAATCGGAATTTTGTTAGATTTGGTATTTCAATATTTTTTAAAGTTATAATTGTTACATTTTTTATTGCATCTATAACACAAACTTATGTGTCTGGTGGATATTCTCGTTGATTTGATCCATTAATGTATTTCACTACATTAAGTAATATTTTTATTGCAGTTGTAGACTTAATCTTTATTGTTTTATTAATAATTCAAGAAATTACTTTTAAGCAAATAATTAAAAAAGGATTGCTAACTACTAAATTAGTTGCTACTGTATCAATTACAATTACAGGAATTGTTTATTGTTTTGTTCTTTCATGAAGTATGGATAAACCATTTGATACATTTTCAACATGTGGATTCCATATTATCATTCCATTAATTGCAGTTATTGACTTATTTACTTTTGATGCAAATATGCGTTTTTCAAAATCTACAATTCTATGAATTTTATTACCATTAATAACTTATTTAATCTTTGAAATTATTTGTTTTTATACTAATGTTCGTTTTTATGACAGCCATACAAAAGAACTTATAAATGCTCCATATTTCTTTTTAGATTATTCTTCACCTTCAGGATGATTTGGATTTGTTTCAGGTAGTGAATGTACCCAAAAAGGCTATACATCTTTAAATGCTATTGGTAGTTTTTGATGAATTTTAATCATTACTGCTTTTGTTGCAGGTGTTGGATTTGGATATATTTACTTATTAAATTTAATTTGTCAAAAAGCTAATAATATTACTTTTAAAAATAAAAAACCATTAGCAAAAACAGCAGAACCTACAAATTTCTTATTATCAACATTAAGTACTACAAAAAAACATAAAGCTTTATCTACAAAACAACCTATCAAGAAAACTAAAACTCAAAAAGTTGAAAAACAAGAAGAATCAAAAATAGAAGATAGAATTGAACCAGTAGCTTCAGCTGACATTAGTGATGAAAGCTATAACATTTACACTAGTCTTTTATCAAAAACTAAAAAGATTAAAAATGATGAGGATAAATAAATATAAATTTTATTTATGTATAAAACTCAATATCAAGAAATAGTTGAAATTTTAAAAGAAAAAAACGTTACGATTTCCACTTGTGAATCTGTAACTGGTGGAATGATTGCTTCTTTTTTTGCTTCAGTTCCTGGTGCTTCAGCTGTTTTTAAAGGTGGAAGTGTTGTTTATAGCAATTTTGCTAAAATGTTGTATGCTAAAGTTCAAGAAAAAACTTTAAATCAATATGGTGCAATAAGTGCTAATACAGTAACTGAAATGGCATTAAATACTGCAAAATTAACAAAAACTGATATTTGTATTGCTATTAGTGGTAATGCAGGACCAATTTGTGATGAAAATAAACCAATGGGTTTTGCTTATTTAGGCATTTGTGTAATTGATAAAGTTCATGTTTTTGAATTACAATCATCACAAAAAGAGCGAAATAATATTAGAATTGATTTTGCTAATTTAGCCTTTGATAAATTATTATCTTTATTAAAGGATATTAGGAGATAAATATATGTTATTCTTTAATAATAATTATCTTGCTAACATGAAAGAATTTTGTATAGCACTAACAGTTACAGGTTCGTTACTTTTTGTTTTTCATATTTTTTATTTTTTGTATATTTGTTCAGTATCTTGTTACACAATTTTCAAAAAAGAAAAATATGCCCAAATAGATTTATTTGTGAACATTGTTGTTTTATCCTTAAATGCCATAGTTAGTTGCGTATTAAGCTATATAACATCAATTGAAAATGAATATTGACCATATACATTAGTTTGATGAATACTTACTATTTTAGTAGTTGGTATAATTGTTGCAAGATTTATTTTTATTAATGGAATTAATAAGGAAAAATATAAATTTTTTAATATCAATGAAATTAATGTTAATAAATTACGTTCAAAATTTAAAATTGAAAATTGAAAAGTTTCTAATGGAATTTTAAATCCAAAAAAGAAATGAGATCAATCATTAAGTAATGAATACATTAATTTATCTAATCGAATTAATGAAATTTCAATTAATCAAATAGATAAAACAAGGGTTGATTTAATATCAGACATTATAATGTTTAATGAAAATTATTCTTCTGTATTTTGTGTTAAAAAACGTAAATATGCAATGCTGTTATTTACTAATTTAATCGAACAATTGCAAAAAAAATTATCAATTTTGAAATAAATTATTTTTTTCTGACAAATATTAATAATGGAGGTTAAAAGTAATTTATGAGTGAAATTAATGAACAAAAAATACTTGATCAAGCAATTCACGAAATTGAGCAACGTTTTGGTAAAGGATATATTACAACATTATCGAACCAAAATAAACCTATAGAAGTTATTCCATCAGGTAGTATTCAATTAGACTATGCTTTAGGGATTGGTGGATATCCTAAGGGTAGAATTATTGAAATTTATGGAAATGAATCATGTGGTAAAACAACATTAGCTCTTCAAGCAATATCATCATGTCAAAGAATTGGTGGTAAATGTGCTTATATAGATTTAGAACATTCGTTAGATGGCAATTATTGTAAAGCTAATGGTATTGATTTAGAAAAGCTTTTGATTGCTCAACCAGATTCAGGAGAACAATGTTTTAGTTTAATTAATGCTTTAGTTAAAACTAATATGATTGACCTAATAATTGTTGACTCAGTTGCAGCTATTGTTCCTGAGTGTGAGATTAATGGAAAATTTTCTGATCAAACTATTGGTTTACAAGCAAGAATTATGTCTAAAGGATTAAGAATTTTACAAACTCTAATCGCTAAATATAATACAACAATTATTTTTATTAATCAATTAAGAGAAAAAGTTGGTGTATTTTATGGGAATAATGAAACAACAACTGGAGGAAGAGCTTTAAAATTTTACTCATCAATTAGAATTGAATTAAAAAGAATAGAATTATTAAAATCTGGAACTAGTTGCGTTGGAATAAAAACTTGTGCTAAGGTTGTAAAAAATAAATTAGCTCCGCCTTTATATAAAACAAACATTGATTTTTATTTTGACCAAGGAATTGATCACACCTTAGAAATTATCGATTTTGCAATAGATAACAACATTATTACTAAAAAAGGTTCATGATATTTTTATAAAGATCAAAAATTAGGTCAAGGTAAAGAAACGGCAAAGACATTTTTATTAGGTAATGCAGAGATATTAGGTGATTTATATAAAGAAGCTACTTCATATAAATCCAAAGATAATATAACCACAGAAGAATTGGATAGTAAAGAATAGATAATTTCATACCCCTTATATTTAAATATCTTATATAATTAGAGGGATATGAAAAATTTGCTGAGATTACAAGATCTTTCAATAGAAGAAATAAATAATATTCTTGATTTAGCTCAGTCAATCAAGGATAAGGAAATTAGCCCTTTAGTAGAAAATAAAATCATTGCTAATTTATTTTTTGAACCATCTACAAGAACACATTATAGTTTCGCCACAGCTGAAGCAAGATTAGGATGTAAAACAATCGATTTTTCTCCTAATTCATCTTCAATGAAAAAAGGCGAAACTTTTTATGATACTATCAAAACATTTGAAAGTTTTGGAGTTGATGGATTAGTTATTCGTGACGCTAAAAATCAATGATACAAGGAATTAATCGATAAAATTAAAGTTCCTATTATTAATGCTGGAGACGGTAGTGCTGATCATCCAACCCAAACTTTGTTAGATTTATTAACTATAAAACAAGAATTTGGAAAATTTGAAGGGTTAAAAGTATTAGTAGTTGGTGATATTTCACATTCACGAGTTGCTCATTCAAATATTCTTAATATGAGAAGGTTAGGAATACAAGTATTTGTGAGCGCTCCTGATATCTTTAAAGATAATCAATATAATTATGTTGATTTTGATGAATATATATCTAAAGTTGATGTAATTAACATGCTAAGAATCCAAAATGAAAGATTAGAAAAAGATTGTAAGTATAATGTACAACAATATAACAAAGAATTTGGATTAAACAATGAACGTTTAAGAAAAATGAAACCAAATGCTATTATTATTCATCCCGCTCCTTTTAATCGTAATGTTGAAATTAATGATGATGTAGTGGAATCAAAACCATCAAGAATTTTTAAACAAATATCAAACGGTGTTTATGTTAGAATGGCAGTTTTATTGACTATATTAAAAGGAAATAATCATGAATAATCTTTTTGATTCAATTTTAATTAAAAATGTTCAAATTTTTGATCATAAACAAAATTCATTAAATTTATCTGATGTTTATATTGAAAACGGAATTATTACTAATATTGCACCAAACATTACAACATCAGCTACTCGCTTATATGATATGAAAAATAAAATCATGACTGTTGGTTTAGTAGATGTTCATGTTCATTTAAGACAACCAGGATATGAATATAAAGAAACAATATTAACAGGTACTAAAGCAGCAGCAAGAGGTGGTTATTGCATTATTTTTTGTATGCCTAATACAAAACCATTAATTGATAATGAAAATGAACTAAAAAAATTAGTTCAGTTAATTGATACTAATGCTCAAATAACAACATTACCATATGCATGTATTACACAAAAAACTTCAAATAAAAATGAAATTCTTACAGATATTGATAATCTATCTAAATTAGCTGTTGCTTTTAGTAATGATGGTACTTCTGTCATGAATGATAATTTAATGAAAGAAGCAATGATAGCAATTAAAAGAAATAATAAAGTTTTAGTTGAACATGTAGAGGATAAAACTTTAACTAATAATGGAGTGATAGGAACAAATCATCTTGCTAAAAAATACAACTTGATTTATTTAGATAAAAAAAGTGAATATTTACAATTGGAAAGAGATTTAAAATTAGCAGCATTAACTAAATGTGAATATCACGCTTGTCACATGTCATGCAAAGAATCAATTGATCTAATCAGAAAATATCAAAAGGATAATAGTAATATCACTTGTGAAGTTACACCACATCATTTGTTATTAAATGAGTCTGATGTGTTAAATGATAGCAATTATAAAATGAATCCACCTATTCGTTCAAAGATAGATCAAGATGCATTAATTCAAGGAATTATTGATAACACTATTTCAATAATTGCAACCGATCATGCACCTCATTCATTCCAAGAAAAGCAACAACCATTTGCTACAGCTCCTTTTGGTATTGTTGGTATTGAAACATCATTTAGTTTGCTTTATACAAAATTAGTTAAACAAAAAATTATTACTTTAAAACGTTTAATAGAATTAATGAGCGTTAATCCTTTAAAACGTTTTAATTTACCAGAATTTGAGATTAAAATTGGTTCAACTGCAAATGTAATGATTTTTGATCCTAACACTATGTATGAAATTGATTCAAAAGATTTTTTATCTAAATCAAAAAATACTCCTTTTATAGGAACAAATGTATTTGGAAGAATTGAATTAACTATTTGTAAAGGAAAGGTTGTTTATGAGAGAAAATAAGATTTTTGATTATGAAATTGTTAGTAACAAATTAATTGCTCCTAAAATGTATGAAATGGTGTTATCAGGACCAAGTAGTTGAGTTAAACCTGGCATGTTTATTGAAATTCAAGTTCCAGGTAAATTGTTAAGAAGACCTATGTGTGTATGTGACTATGATGATAAGACTATTACAATAGTTTATTATCTTGTTGGTGAAGGAACTAACTATATGTCAAAAATGTTACCTGGCCAAAAACTTAACATTCTTTATGATCTTGGTAATCATTTCAATATAGTTGATAATAAAGATATAGTTTTGATTTCTGGTGTTTGTGGTTTGACTAGTATTCATTCATTAGCTAAAGAGTTAAAAAAGTTAAATAAAAACTTTACAGTAGTTCTTAGTTTTCATGATAAAAGTGAAGTTTTTTATGTTGACAAATTTAAAAAACTTACTGATAATGTCATTATAACTACAGATAATGGATCAATGGGGTTTAAAGGTAACACTATTGAAGCTTTAAATTACTATAATTTGCTTAATCATTATTACTATGCATGTGGTAGTAATCGTCTTATGAAAGCAGTAGCTACTAATTGCAAAAATAATGGTCAATTATCATTAGAAGCAAGAATGGGTTGCGGATATGGAGTTTGTATGGGTTGTTCAATCCATACAAAACATGGACCAAAAAGAATCTGCAAAGAAGGACCAATTTTTGAGGGAGAAGATATTTTATGAGAGACAATCGATTAAAAACTAAATTGGGTTCATGAGAAATTGATAATCCAATAATTCCTGCAAGTGGAACATTTGGATATGGATATGAGCATATCAATTATTATGACATTAACATTTTAGGAACATTTTCAACTAAAGGTGCAACATTAGAACCACGATTTGGAAATAAAACACCAAGAATTGCAGAATGTAATGGTTGTATGATTAATGCAATTGGATTACAAAATCCTGGTATTGACCATGTAATTAATCATGAATTTGCAAACATTAAAAAAGTTTATCACAAAAAAATTATTGCTAATGTTTATGCTAATTCTTTAGAAGACTTTTTGATTTGTTGTAAAAAATTAGAACATGAGGAAATAGTAGGAATTATTGAATTAAATATTTCTTGTCCAAATGTAAAAAAAGGTGAAAAAAACTTTTCTATAAATCCTAGTGATTTAGAATGATTAATAACAAATTTAAAAAAAGAAATTAAGAAACCAATTTTTGTTAAATTAGCACCAATGGTTAGTGATATAGTAGCTATGGCAAAAGCTGTTAAAAACGGGAATGGTGATGGTGTTGTTGTTTCAAACACTTTAAATGGAATGAAAATTGATATAAAAACTAAAAAACCATTATTAGCTAATAAATTTGGTGGTGTAAGTGGTCCAGGTGTAAAACCAATAATCATGCGTCAAGTGTATTTAATTCATCAAGCACTAAAAGATTTCCCTATCATTGCATCAGGCGGAGCAATGAATGCAGAGGATGTAATTGAATTTATGTTAGCAGGAGCATCTGCAGTTGAAATTGGTACTGCAAACTTAATTAATCCATATGCTTGTAAAGAAATTATTGAAGATTTACAAAAGCTTATGGATAAATTAGGAATAAAGCAAATATCTGATATCATTGGAGGAGCACATGATTAATAGTAGAGTTATAATTGCTTGTGATTTTAGTTCATGAGATGAATTAATTTCATTTTTAAACAAATTTAATGGTGAAAAATTATTTCTTAAAATTGGATATCAATTATTTTTTACAATTGGTATTGAAAAAATAAAACAATTGCAATCAATAGGCCATAACATTTTTTTAGATTTAAAATTACATGATATTCCTAATACAGTAGCTCATGGTGTTGAAAGTTTATCTAAATTAGGTGTTGACATGTTAACAATTCATGCAAGTGGTGGCATGAAAATGATGAGTGCAGCTACAACTTATAACAACCCTAAAACAAAACTATTAGCTGTTACTCATTTAACTTCTTCATCTCAAGAAATGTTAAACAATGAATTATTCATAAATGAAGATATTAATGTTGCAATTAAAAAGTTAGCAATTAATGCTTATAAATCTAAAATTAATGGTGTAATTTGTTCAGGATTAGAATCAAAAATGATCAAAGAAAATACATCAACTGATTTTTTAGTTGTATCACCTGGAATTCGTTATCCTGATAGTAATTCTGATGACCAACATCGTATATGTACTCCAAAAATGGCTAAAGAAAATGGATGTGATTATATTGTAGTTGGAAGATTGATTACAAAAAGTACAAATCCATTAGAAATGTACAAAAAAGTAGTAAATGATTTTATGGGAGAAAATTAAATTATGAATCGTGAAGAATTAATTGCAAAAACATTATTAGATATAAAAGCAGTATTTTTAAGTCCAAAACAACCATTCACATGAGCAAGTGGAATTAAGTCACCTATATATTGTGATAATAGATTAGTAAATTCATTTCCTAAAGCAAGAACTATTGTTGAAAATGCTTTAGTTGATCTAATAAAAGAAAAATATCCTGATGCTAATTGTATTGTAGGTACAAGTACAGCTGGTATATCTCATGCAGCAATTATCGCTCACATAATGAATTTACCTATGGCTTATGTTCGTAATAAAGTAAAAGATCATGGACGTGCTAAATATGTTGAAGGACAAATTCCTTCTGGTGCAAAAGTTGTAGTAATTGAAGATTTAATGTCTACAGGTAAATCATCAATTGAAGTTGTAGAAATATTAAGAAGAGAAAATGTTAATGTATTAGGTATTGCTTCTATTTTTACATATAACTTAGAATTATGTTCTAGTAACTTAAAACAAAACAATATTACAAATTTTTCACTTTCAAATTTTAATGTATTAAGCAATTTAGCTTTAAAAAACAATATCATTGATAATCAGGATTATGAAAATTTATTAAAATTTCAACAAAATCCTAAAGATGAATCATGAATTAAAACTAAAAGTGTTTAATTTTTTTTATTTAATATAATAAAAAAGAATTTATCGATTGGAAAAATCAGTGAAACCTCTTGCCAAAAAAGCAATAATTTCAATAGCTTGTTTAACACCAATAGCATTAGTATGTGGGTTTGCAGTTCCTTATAACCGTAAACAAAATATTATTTGTACTGGATCAAGTAGTGTTAAACCCATAGTCGAAACAATGGCTAATAATTTTATTAATGAAAATCCATCGCTTTCATATGATGTTACTTGTGAAGGTGGAGGAAGTGGATATGGTATATCCCAAGTCATTAATGGATTAACAGACATTGGTATGGCTAGTAAGAATCCATTTTCTAATGCTTTAAAGTCTAAAGACATTTGAATTAATAAGAAAATAAAAACCATTACCTTAGGGTGAGAATCTCTTTGCTTTGTTTATATTCCTCCTGTTGGATTATCTAATTATGATCCAGATTATTTGAATAGTCTTTTAACCATAGTTGACATTAATAAAGATGTTAGTTCTTTATCTGAAAATGACCCTAGTATTTTAAATTTATATTATGCTTTCAGTGGATGAGGATATCAATGTTATAATTTGGGGCATATTAAAAAAGAACCTTACAAATTATCAACATTCATTGATAAAAATAAAAATATTGACCCAAATGATTTAAGTTTATTAGAAAAAACTGATATTTTACCATATGCACGTTCTGGTGGTGCTTTGACTAGTGGAACAGCATCTGCATTTTATGAATGCTCTCATTTTACTAATTTTGAAAATGATAAAGAAAACAACCTTTTAAATGCTAAACAAATTGCTGCTTTTAAAACAGGACAATATGGTAAAGATTTTCATGTTTATGACACTGATGAAGCTAATTCACGATCATGAGATGTATTTAGTAAAAATAATATTCCTGGGTCATTAATTTATTTATCTAGTGGTTTTATTCAAGAAAATTATGACCTTATTGTTAGTAAACATTATGGAATTATGACTTACAATCACATAAAATTTTCTATTGATAATGTTGGTAATGGTTATAATTTTTTCAGACCGATAAATATTATTGTTTCACTTGAAAATAATGATTCTTTTAATGAAATTAAAAGATTTGCTACATGATTGATATTTGAATCTCAAGTTGAACAATGAAAAAAAATGGGATTAAAAAAGGTTAATGACCATCAAATTCAATCAATGTGTAGCAAACAATCTAAACTTCCTGAGCTATCAGATAAATTGTTTGATGAACTTTCATCTGATAATCAACTTATGACAGAACGCTCAGATGCTTGAGATAAAAAGCAAACAATATTAGGTGCAATTGAATAATATGAAAGATCACTCGCAACTCTTAAAAAATAAAAATACTAAAAAAGTTGATAATTTTACTAAATTTTTCACTTGTGGTTTATCTTGAACTTTTTCTTTAATTTTTGTATCATTAATTGGTTTTATTATTTATCTAAGTATTCCGGGATTTCAAGAATATGGAATTACTAATATTTTGTTCACTGGCGATTTTGATTTAAATAATAATAAGGCATCAATTTGATTTCCTTTATGTATCACCATAATTACTACAACAATTGCTGTACTTTTTGCTGCACCAATTGGCATTAAATCGGCAATTTTTATAAAGTATCGTATTCCACTTCGATTTAAAAAAACTGCAAAGATAATCATTGAATTATTAGCGGGAGCTCCTTCAGTTATTTTTGGTTTATTTGCATCTCAAATTTTAGGTCAAGTGATAGGTAGAATATTTGGATCAAATTCTTCTTATACAATTTTAACTGCTGCATTTATGTTGACATTTATGTTATTGCCAACTATATGTTCATTATCATTAAATGCTTTTGATAGTATTGATTCAGGTTTATTAAACTCAGCAATAGTTTTAGGCAATTCTAAAACAAGAGCTATTTATAAAGTTTGTAAAAAAGAATGTAAAAATAAGCTAACTGTTGCTATTGTTATGGCAATTTCAAGAGCTATTGGTGAGACGATGGCTGTTGGAATGGTTTTACAATCTCAACAATATGTAAATGCTTTTGATTCAGGATTTTGAGGAATATTAAATTCAGGATTAAGAACTTTAGGAGCTTTTATTTCAGCAAATATGTTTTCTGAATCTGTTACTCCTGCTTTCCAAGGTTTGTTATTTGCTTTCGGGTTATTCTTGTTTATAATTGTTATTTGTTTAAATATCTTTGTTTTAAAAATTAGCAATAAGAAATCATCAAAAAATTACATTTGACTATCTATTTCTAGCTATGTAGGTAATTTCTTTGGAACAATTAAAAAAATTTTTACCAAAAACTGAGAAAGATTATCATATAAATCTGAAGTTAGTCAAAAAGATATTTCTAAATATATTTCTGAAAGATTGGACCAAAATAAGTTTGCTAATTTCTATTCATGAATTAAAATTGTTTTAGAATGAGTTTCATTTATCATTACATCATTATTCATTGTTACATTTTTTGGAAATATTCTTATTGTTGGTTTACAAAGTATTTTTAGTCAAAATTCAACTATTTTTAGTATTGACAAAAATACAACAGGTCAAGCTTTTATTAACACAATTTTAATTATTGTTGTAGCAATAGGATTAGGTTTGCCATTATCATTAGCAATTGCTATTTTTATAAATGAATTTGCAAGAGAAGGAAAGATGAAAAAAACTATTTTATTTTTCATTGATTCTTTAGGGGCTACTCCAAGTATTATCTTTGGTATGTTTGGAATGATTTTCTTTTTACAAATACTTGGATTATCAGCTGATGGTTCTTCTGGAAAATCATTGATTGCTGGTGCATTAACAATTTTAATTGTTATTTTACCTACATTTATTCGAATTATTCAACAAGCATTAGAATCAATTCCAAATGAATTAAGAGTTAATTCATTAGCACTTGGAGCCGGTAGATGAGAAACTATTAGAAAAATTATTTTACCAATGGCATATCAACAAATTATGGCTAGTGTTGTTTTATCGATTGGTAGAATTTTAGCAGAAACAGCACCGTTGTTCTTAACTAGTGGTTTATCCTCATCGGCTACAATTTCTTTATCAACTGAAGGTCAAACTTTAACTACAAGAATATATGCACAAATTTTTGAACCCAATATAGCAAAAGGTAATTCAATAATGTATGAATGTGCTTTTGTAACAATTCTATTAGTATTAATCATTATTTTATTAGTTTATGTTATATTCCCATGGCATAAAAAATGGAAACAAAAACGAGAACAAGAGAAATTTGATTCTTCAAATCGAGTTAAAAAATGATGAAAAATGCGAAGAAAAAATAAACTAAATCATAAACATGGAAAACATAAAAAAGCAATGTTATTTTCCAAAATGAATATTTGAAAAAACAAACTAAGGGATAAATATAATAAAATATATCAAACTTATCATTCAAAAAATTTAAATCAAAACAAATTATTATGGCTAATAAAAAGTTAAAAATTATTCAAAAACAAGAGATTTCAAAAGCAATAGATGTTCTTTCTAGAGAATATTGAAATCGTTTGAATGATAACTACACTAAATATATAGAATCAAGAGCTTGATTAAATGATGGTAAAATCACAAAATCTGAAGCTTATTCTAAAAAAACTTATAAATCACAAAAAAAATCAATTAAAAAGTGATATGAGCGAGAAAAGAAATCAATTTATAAAGAAAATATTATTTCTGTTAACAAGCAACAATATGATGATTTTTGTGCAAAACGATGTTTAAGTTTACCTCCTTTTAAACGTTGATTCTTTCAATTTTTTTTAACAAGTGACCAAAAGTCTGTTTATAAAAAAATGTTAAACAAAATGAATGCATCATTAAATGAACCAAAAACAAATTTTGATAGTTCAAATGCTTTTGAAGTTAAAAACTTTAACTTCTATTATGGTCAAGTTCAAGCATTGTTTGATATTAACATGAACATTAAGCGTAACACTGTTACTGCTTTTATTGGCCCAAGTGGATGTGGTAAATCAACATTTTTAAGATGTTTAAATCGTATGAATGATCAATTTCCAAACATAAGAGTTGATGGTTTTATTCATTTTGTTGGTGGAGTTAATGTTTATTCTAAGCAGATCAGTAAACAAAAATTAACTACAAAAATTGGAATGATTTTTCAAAAAGCTACTCCGTTTCCAATGAGTATTTATGATAATGTTGCATACGGTCCTCGTTCTCATGGTGTTACTAACAAAATCATTCTTGATCAAATTGTTGAAGATGCTTTAAAATCTGCAGCACTTTGAGATGAAGTTAAAGATAAATTATTTACAAGTGCATCATCATTAAGTGGTGGTCAACAACAAAGATTGTGTATTGCTCGTGCCATTGCTTTAAAACCTGAAGTACTTTTAATGGACGAATCAACATCTGCTTTAGACCCAATTACAACTAGTAAAATTGAAAATTTAATTTGTAAATTAAAAGATAACTATACAATAATACTTGTGAGTCACTCATTATCACAAGTTCAAAGAGTTAGTGATTATACTGCTTTTTTTCATAAGGGTGAACTTGTTGAATTTGGAACGACTAAAGATGTGTTTACAAACCCTAAACATCGTCGCACAAAAAATTATATTTCAGGAAAAATATCTTAAAAATCATATATGAACACTTTATCATCAACAATATTAACTAATTTTAATCTTCCTACAACACCAATGGAATGATGCATTCTTATAATTGGTCTTTTAGGTGCAATTTGCATTGCTTCTTTTAGTACCCCAGCACTAATAAAAATTCTTAAAACTAAAGACACTACATGAGTATCAATTCTTATGTATTTAATCCTAACATCTGGTTCACTTTGTTTCATGCTTAATGGAATTTTGTCTATGATCAATGATATGGAAAACACATTCACTTCATTGATTGGTGTAACTCTTGCAAATGTAATTAGTTTTTTACTTGCTTTTACAACTTTACTAATTAAATTTTGCCACATTGCTAGAGCAAAAAAACTTGGTATTTCTGAAGCTGAATTATGTAAAAGATTAGCTGAAAAGAAAACTAATAAAAAAGCTTCTGTTTCTACATCTACTACTGCAAAAGCTGAACCTGCTAAAGCTAAAACTACATCTGCTAGCAAAACTAAAAAAGTAGGTGCTACTAAGAAAGTTTCTTCTACTACTAAAACAGTTAGCAAATCAAAAACTAAAAAAGCTTAATTACATAATTTATGATTAATTACGAATTAACAAAACAAGCAGAAGATAATTTAAGTAAAACTTTTTTTAAATACGTTGATCATGTTTTAAAAGAATGAAATTACTTATTAGAAGGACTTAAAAAAAGTAAAAAAATAAGCCCTCAAAGAATTCAAGAAATTTTTAAAATGGAAGAACAATCTAATCATTTTGAAGCAGAAATATTAGATGATTGCATTTGAACAATTTCTAAATATCAACCTGTTGCTAACCATTTACGTTTTGTTATTTCCATCATTAATTCAATCAAAGATCTTGAAAGAATGGCTGACTATGTTATATCAACAGCTAAATTTATTTACTTACATGATACTTTTGATGAAGAACAAATTGATTTAATAATTGAAGGTATTCAAGCATCTATTAGTGCTGTTACTGAAATTCTTAATCTTTTAACCATTAAAAAAGAAGATAAGATCAATAATGAAATTTCAATTTTTCAAGAATCAACTAAGATTCACTCTTCTTATAATGTTAAATATCAAAATATCATTAATAAACTTTCAAGAATTGCATATGATGAATCAACTGCATCTAAAGCTGCAGACGCAATGAATAATTGCTTTATTATCTTAAAACACACAGAACGAAGTGTGGATCATGCAATCAATATCATTGAAAACTTTGTTTATATTCGGGAATCTAATTTCTTTTATGACAAACATAGTAAACAAATGGTAAATTCAAAAGCATGCGAATTTTTTAAAAAAGCAAAAGAACAAAAAACAATCGCTAAAAAATCTATAGCTAAAAAGAAAGAAAAAGAAAATAAATAACTATTCAACTAAAATAAGAGACATTGTCTCTTTTTTTAGTTATATTTTGTAAAATTATTAAGGAATAAAGTACAATTTTTTTATATTTAGTATAATCTTTATATAGCTCTAAAGAGTTTATTTCGTTAAAATTTTTAAATAAATGGATATTAAAAAATGGCTAAAATCAGTTTTTTAGGCTTAGGTGGATTAGACGAAAAAGAAAAATCCTGCTATGCCCTTACAATCAATGGTGATATTTATATTTTAAATTGTGGGTTAGTTACACCACCTGGTGCTTCACTTGGTATAAAAAAAATAATTCCAGATTTTTCTTGAATTATTAGTAACAGATCTGCAATTAAAGGAATTTTTATTGGTACACCAAAGTATTCTAACTTTGCAGCTTTACCATATTTATTAAAAGCTTTACCAAACGTTCCTGTATATGTGAGTGATATTGGAGCAAGCATTATAGCTAATTATTTTAAACACCGTATGTATGCTTACCATGAACAATTCACTAAAATCAATTTTAGAATCATGACTCCATTAAGACAAGAACATATTGGTAATGCTATAGTTACTGCAATTAGAATTTCCAATTATTTGCCTAAATCATATGGATATGTATTTAATACACAAGATGGTGCTATTATTTTTATTGATGAATTCATGGTTAATCCGAACAGAAATGCAGCATTTGAAGATCAAATTTTCCAAATCAATTACATTACTAAAGGAAAAAATTTGTTATTAATAACAAGTGTTGGAAATGTAAGTAAAAATAATGGATTCACAAATCCTTCTCACCGTGTAGTAAATTTTTTTAACAATATTATAAATGAAAATAGAGAAGGAAAAACATATATTGCATGTCAAGACTATGACATGTATAAGATATTATCAATTGCTAATATATGTGCAATTAAGTCTCGTCCTTTTACAATCTATAGTCATACTACTAGTAAGACTTTTGATGATTTAAGACATAAACAATATTTTAAGAATCAAAAATTATTAACTCTTCCAGAAAAAGAAATGATGAATTCTAAAAATGGAATTGTAGTTATTGCTGGATCTCCTCATAAATTAATTTCAAAAGTAGAAAAAATAGTTACAGGTGAAGATCCTATTATGAAAATTAATCCTGAAGATTATTTTGTTTATGCCATTGAAACAACTCCAGGTTATGAAAAAAATGAAGCTATTTTATTTGATCAAATAGTTCGTTCTAATCCTAAAAAAGTTATTCGTTTATCAAAAGATATTCTTTTAGCTTCTCCATCTACAGAAGACCACAAATTCTTAATTGATTTATTAAGACCACAATATGCTATTCCAGTAAACGGTTTATACATGAATTTTGTTGAGTACCGTAATGCTGTTATTCAATCTTATATTTCTAAAAACAATGTTATCTTATTAACAAATGGTGAAGTTGTGGAATTAAATAGTGGAGTTTACCAAAAAGGAAAATCTGTTAAACTACAACTTCAATTTGTTAATGCAACAGGAACTATTGACACAGGATCAGCTTCATTGTTTGAGCGTGATCAAATGAAAGAACATGGAGCAATTATGGTTAGTTTACTAATCAATAAGGCTCAAAAATGTGTTGTAAGGTATAGTTTTGAACCATTAGGTGTAGTTAACCATGATCCTGAATCAACTGCTTTAGTTAATGAAATTAACCAAACATGTTTAAAATTAATTAATGAATATCTAGAAAAAAATATTGTTAGTCAATCAGCTCCATTAGATACAAGAGAATTTAAGTATTACATTAAGAAAATTTTTAGTAAATGATATGATAAGAAGTTTACTAAAAAACCACTAGTTGTAACATCATTGATCTTCCAAAAAGATCAATCAAATCAATCAGATAAACAAGAAGAAAATATCACAGTTGAAGATGATGATTAAATTAAATTACACATTTTTATATTAAAATTAATAAAAGTGTGTTTTTTTAATTATGGCAATCACAAATTCTATCAATAATTCATTTCAAGATAATACTTCTAATGCTCAAAAAGAAGTAGTTCTTTCTACTCAAAGATTAAATAATACTAAACAAATTAATTTAGATTTAGATTTCAAAAAACAAGCAAAATTAAAACAAAAAAGATTGATTATTTTTTCATCAATAATTGTTGGTTTATTAATTTTAATGTTTAGAATTCCATACATTGGAAGTTATTTAGATGCAATATTATTTGATTATTTTTTTGGAATTGCAAAGTATTTCTTATATATTTGATTAATTGCTTTATGTGTTATTGGTATCTTTAAATTTAAATGGTTATTGTTACTTTCTAAATGAAGATATATCTATGCACAAATTTTTATTTTATTAGCTTTATGTATCTTATTTTCTGCTTTAGGTGGAATTATTTTTGAAGAAACATGAAGTTCTATCATTAATGGAAAAACAAGATTCTCTGCTAAATTAGTTGCTTATCATTCAGGACATTTCTTCCAATACTTAGGTTCAGTTAACTATGGATTTAGTGGTAATGAATCACCATGATTTATTAATACATATATTGAATGAAAAGATGCTGCAAGCCAAACAACAATGTTACATGGTTTCATTATTACTGGTGGATTAATTGGTGAAATAGTAGATGCAGCACAAGGATATGTTTTAATAGTATTTACATTATTACTTTGCTTCCTTGGTATTTTATATTTCACAAGCAGAAGCCAAAACAAATTTTCAGTTGCTATTAGAAAAGCAATTGTTCATATTTTTGGTGGTAGTGCTGAAAACATTGTTACAAGTGATTTATCTAAACAAAAAGGTGATGTAAAAGTTGAATCAGTAAATAAAAATGAAATTAAAAATATTGCTAATAATTCAAATTTAGATACTCCTCCAATTACATTACTATCTGATACAAGTGTAGATAATTATCAAAAAAATAAGGTTGAAGCTGAACGTGTTAGAGATGCAATCATCAAATTCTCTAATGATAAATCAATTAATCTTGAATTTAAAAAATGTATCATTATGCCAATGTTTTCAGAAATTTATTTTGAAGCAGATTCAATGATGACAATTGAGTATTTCTTAAAAAATGAAGTGGAAGTTACAAACTACACTCAATTAAAAGAATTTAATGTTTCATATAAGGGAAATGAATTAAGACTTGAATACATTAATAAGTGATCATCAAAAGTTTCAATTAAATCTATTCTTTCTTCACAAATGGTTGATACTAATAAGAATAATCTAGTTGTAGGTTATAGTTATCTAAACCAACCATTACTAATGAATTTAACAAATGATACAAGTATTTTAGTAATTGGTAAAAAAGGTTCAGGAACTGGAATGTTATTATCATGTCTAGCAATTACATATGCCTTCTTATCAACACCTGATAAATTCAATATTGATATTATCAGTAAAGATCCAAGTAATAACTTTAACTCATTAAAGCACTTGCCACATGTAAAGAGTTTCTCTACTTTGGATATCACAAATGATAATATTGGTAACATGTTATTGTCTTACAATAATGAAATTATTGATCGTAAAAATGCATTTGAACAATTATCAGCATCAAATATTGATGAATACAATATTGCAGCAAAAGAAACTGGTCAAGAATTAATGCCAACTAAATTATTAATTTTTAATGATTTTAATGAAATAGTAAAAGGTAATTACCAATATTTAGGTTTATTAAGAAATATTTTAGTTGATGGCCAAAATTGTGGTATTAAAATTATCTTAGCCGCTAATAATGTTACAAGTGAAGTTATTGATCAAAACATTTACAACAATGTAAAAACTAAATTAATCCTTCGTCTTGAAACAGAAAATGAAAGTTTACAAATCTTTGATAGCTACCGTGGTAGTCAATTATATGGAAATGGTGATGGATATATGTTTAATGAATCACCTGATGACAAGATTCGTTTCCAAACTTGCTATCTAAATCAAAGAGAATTAGATGAAATTGTAAAAATTATTTCTACTTTTTATCAAGCAAAAACAGAATAATTAATCAATTATAAAAAAATATGTATAATATCTAAGCAATATGCCAGAGACAGTAACGGGTTTTAGTACCTTAATAATGTTACCGAGGTGTATGAAAAATATTTTCATTACACTTGAAATAATGTCTTGGTTTATCAAGATATTATTTTTGTTTTAAGATGTATTGCAAAGTAACGAAAGGATATATTGTGAAAGCGATAATTGAAAAGAAAATAAATGACGTTAATAGCTTAGTTAACGATCTACAAAAAGCAACTTCAGTTTTAGCTTTTGAATACCATGGTGTTGATGCAAAAGCAATCACTGCTATGCGTAGAGCTTTACACAAAGCTAATGCTAAGATGTATGTTGCAAAAAACAATATTTTTAATCGTGCACTAAAACAAGCAAATTTCTCACAATTTAACGAATTAGCAGGTCCAAATGCTTTAATCGTTGCTCAAGGTGATGAAATTGCTCCTTTTAAACAAATTCATGAATTAATGAAAGCATTTAAACAAGTTGTATTCAAACAAGCTGCTATTGGTTCAACAATGATTGAAGCTAGCCAACTTGCTGAATTAGCATCAATTCCTTCAAAAGAAGGTTTATTCTCAATGCTATTATCTTGTTTACAAGGCTCTATCCGTAATTTGGCTTATGGTTTAAAAGCTGTTAGTGAACACAAACAATAAAAATAAACAAATTTTTTACATAGAGGAAAACTTATGGCAAAATTAACAAAAGAAGAAATTATTAGTACTTTAAAAGAAATGACTTTATTAGAAGTTAATGACTTAGTAAAAGCAATTGAAACTGAATTTGGTGTTTCTGCTGCTGCTCCAGTAGCTGCAGCTGCTGCTCCTGCTGCTGCTGAAGCTCCTACATCTGTAAACTTAATTTTAACAGATGCTGGTGCTCAAAAAGTTGCTGTTATTAAAGTATACCGTGAAATCACTGGTGTTGGTTTAATGGAAGCTAAAGCTGCAGTTGAAAAATGTCCAGCTAAAGTTAAAGAAAACATTAAGCCAGAAGAAGCTGAAGAATTAAAGAAAAAATTCGAAGCTGCTGGTGCTAAAGTTAAAGTTGAAGCTTAATGGCTTTTTACTTAAAACTTACACATACTATAGTTTGGTAAATTATTAATATAATATTTACTCGACAATAGCATTTATCGAGGTTAAAAACATGTCAATTACAAAAGAAAAAAAGGCTGAATTAGTTAAAAAATTTGGTGGTAATGAAAAAAATACAGGTTCTGTAGCTTCTCAAGTTGCTATTTTAACTGAAGAAATTAAACAAATTACTGACCACGTTAAAGCTCACGCAAAAGATTTCTCTTCAAAAAGAGGTCTTTATAAAAAAGTTCAAAAACGTCGTAGTCTACTTAATTACCTTAAGGAAACTGACATTGAACAATATCGTAAGCTAATTAACGATTTAGGCTTAAGAAACTAGTATTAACAACTAGGATTGTGAAATTATAGTGGGTAACCACTATAATTTTTTTGTTTATTTAGACTAGAAATAATTTCATATTAGATTCTCAATTAAATGTTTTTCTTGATGTGCTATTCATTAAGTTTATATTATTAATATTTTTTTGCTTTGTTTTTTATCATGAAGTATATGGTTCACAAAATACACTTTGTAATATTTTTATTTACAATACATAAATCTAATTCTTAATTTTCATCTAATAAAGCATTTTACAAATAAAAATGATTTTAATATATTTTGTAGGGTACAATAATTTTGAAGCCTACATTTTCTTTTAATTTCATTTGGAATCTTAATTACTTAAGATTTTTATTATTTTGAAGATAAAAAACTTGTGATGTATGTTAAGCAAATCTATATCTCTTTATAAAATTAAATTATTCTATATTTTGTTGCCATACTTATGGTTACAATCAAGAACTTTGAATGTAAATTATTGTTTTATCTCCCTCATTTATAAATTGTTAATTTATCATAAAAAAATAAAATCAAATACTTGTTGTTCTTTTAATTTTCATAGATTTAATATAATTCATAATACGAAATTACAAAAAGGTATAAACTGTGAAAATTAAGCTAATAAATAGACTTTTATTAGGTGTTGCAACATTGGGTGTATTAACACCAGTAGTATCAAATTTAGTTGATAAAAAAGATTCGGCTCAAATAGTAACTAATTCGAAAATTTTGAAAAATAATTGTAAAAGAACTAATGTTGATTATTCTTTAGTTGAAAAGATGATAGATGAAATATCATTAGATCAAATTACTAGTCAAAATAGTAGTAGTAATTTAACATCTACACAAAAACAAGATGCGATTGAATTTCAAAAAAAATACTTAAACTTTTTTAAAAGTAATAATTTTTCATTGGAAGAAATTCAAAATTGATTGAGTGAAAACATTCCACATTATAAGGAATTATGTGCAAAAAATATCAATTTAAATTTATCTTTTATGAATATTGAACACATTATTTCAAATAATTTTAGCAATTCAGATCCAGTAATTGAAGGTTGGATTACAAGTTTCTGTTGACAAAGAGGAATATTAATTGCCGCAACAACAGCGTTTTCATTAGCTGCTGCATGATATGGTTCATGGTTTAATTTTGTTGTAATGGCAGCTTGCATTACATGTGCTACTCAATGTGGAATTTTGCAAGATAAAAAATGAAAAATGATTGTTTGATTAGACGAACATACACTAGAAGAAATTAAACATAGTGTTAAAGATGAAGCTCAAAGACTTGCAATACAAGAAATTATAAAAACTATTACAATATGTTTAGCAATTTTTGATTGTTCTTCATGAGCATTACTACCTCAAAAAATTACAGTAACAGCTGCTGCAGGTATAGTGATTTCTGTAATTGAGGCAATTTTAAATTTGTAAATTGGGTTAAAGTTATGTGAGATTGAGATAAATACTTTTATATTGCTGAATATGCTTTACCACTATTACTTATTTTTGCTTATTGTCTTTTTAGTGTTCACAAATTCTATTTATCACCAAATTATATTGATTTAATAAACAAAAATGTTGATAGGAAAATATTAAATAAATGTTTTAAGTTTAGACAAAGATTTTTCTTGCTGATGGTTAATACTGTTAATTTAATTGTTTTTATTTTGCTTTTTGCATTTTTATTAACTAATATGGTTTTATCAATAATTTATTGTGCAAATTGAATAAGAAATACATCAATACTTTTTGGTTTCGTATTTCTTATTGTTATTATGTTCTTAGTTTTTTGGATTTTAAATTATATCAATTGAAAAAAACAAGAAATGAATTTAAAAGACATTAAATTAGAACGAGTTGATGAATATATTGAAAAATACAATAATAAAAAGGTTAATAAATTAATTTTGTTATTAAAGAGTGATGATGCTAATTATTATTCGAACTACAAAAAGAATTATTTAGTAAGTAGTTTGTTATTATTAATACTTAAATTAAATGAAAAGGAAAATAATAAAGTTGCTAAAAATGAGTTTTTAACTCATACAAATGAATGATTTATCTTCTAAAGATAAATTAAATAATTTTAGAGATAACATAATGTCACACGCAATATTGCATTCATGATTACAATTATACTTATAGTGGATATCCACTATATTTTTTATTTAGTGGAATGAAAAAGTCAATTAATTGCTTTTTATAATAAAATTATTTATATATTATATTAACTAAGTATTTTTTAATAATCAGTATTTATGCAAAATTCATCTAACACATTAAAGAGAAATAAAGCAAGTTTAATTTCAATAATATTAGCAATTTTCTTGCTAGTAATAACACTTGGTGCTTTTGGAACAAGTAGTTATTTTTCATATAAAAAATGCACCATAGGTAAAGGATATGACATTTCTTATAATGTTCGTTATGAATTCGATCCATACAGTAATTCTGAAGACCCATCATTAGGTTTAAAGGATCCTAAATCTGTTGAAGAAAAAGAAGTTAGAGAAAATATGAATAAGAATGCAAGTGCATTCAGTTCAATGCTTGCAGAAAGTGGTATTTCTAACTCTAATGTTTATTCAGAAGTTTATACTGATAATGATGGCAAAGTCCATGCTTATTTAAATACAACTATTCCTAATAAAAAGGTTTCTTCTACTCTTCCTGGTTTAAGTGATGATGAAAAAGATTCACAAGATATAGCTATTTCAAAAGAATACTATCGTGGAATGGATAGTGCCAGATATACATTTATCTATTGTGATGGTTATACAGTTCCAGCATCTGGTGCATCTGATAAAGACTTTCAAAAAGCAAAACTTTACATGTGAGATTTGTATGACATCACTGATCAAGATCAAAAAATTCAAGTTAATAAAACAGATTCTAATAAAATTAATATCCAATTAAAAGGTGGATTATCATTTGGTAAAAAAGATGGTGATCGTTATGAAGAAAACTCAATTAAACAAACTTTCTATGATGCTATCAATAAAAAAGAAAAATCAAATGATGAAGAAAAGAAAGATGAAGTTTACCCATTTATCTATGTAATCCGTGATTACCGTGGTATGGTAAATTATCTTCAATACATTGTTAGATTGTATTGATATTATAATTACAACCCAGAACGTGAAAGTTTAGAAACTAAACATCCAGAAATTTATAAAGCATATTATCAACTTTCTTCAGAAGAAAAAAATTATGCTCAATTTGTTTTAAAAGAAGATTCAATTTTAGCAGATCGTTTAGATGCAAAATTCTTAAAATATGATTTTGACAATGATGCTGGATTTCAAAAGAAACCATTAAGTAAGTTAGATTCTTCACTTAAATTTGGTACATCAAGTTCTTTTTCTACACCATTTTCAGGTGAAAATAACATTCTTAATAGTGCAATTTTAACTACTATTCAAGCTTTAAGTAGTGATAATCATATTGCTCCAGGTTCTTCATCTCAACCAAATTCAAGTTATTCATTCTTAAAAAAATATATTCTTTCAATTGTCAATCGTGATAATTATAAAGACATCTTAACTGACAAAAATCCAAATAATACAGATGTTGATTCAAATGGACAATGATTAGTAATGCCTAATGAATGTAGTTCCTACTATACAACTTCTCAAATTATTAATCAAATGACTAAGGAAAAATTCACTTACCCATTAATGGATAATGTTTATTCTTCTTTAGATGCATCAGTTGATGGGAATATTAATAATGTTGATACTAATGGTTTAACTTCATTTATTAACGTTTCAAAAGTTAATAATGAAATTAGTGGTTCTGTTATTATTGGTGATGGTGTAGTAACTACAATCATTACTATTGTTATCTTCTTACTATTAGTTGGTTTACTTGTTTCATATTTATACCGCATCCCAGGATTAATTAGCTTTGTTTATTTATTTGCTCCTATTCCATTAACACTATTAATCCTTTTCATGTCAGGATATAGTTTTACACTACCAATAGCAATTGCTATGTTAATAACTACTGTTGTTGGTGCAATTAGTATTATTTCAATTATGTCAAGAGTTAAAAAGTATCATTTAAGTCATCGCACTCTTGATCAATCATTATCAGAAGGATTTAAAAAATCTTTATTACCAATTTTAGATTTGCATGCAGTTCTATTCATATTAGGTGCTTGTTGCTTATTCTTTTCTATAGCAGATTTATTAGCAATTGGTGTAAGCTTAATATTAGGTTCAATATTCTCATTTATATTCACATATGGATTTAACTATTTAACAAATTATTTATTATTTACTAATGCAATTGGTATGTATAAATCTAATTGATTCAGTAAATATAAGATATCACTTGAATCAGATACTATACCTGCTAAATTCATTAATCCTGAAGAAAGCAAAGTTCAAAATTTATTATCTTGTGCATTTGATAAAGATGGTGTAATTAGTCAAATTCATGTTAAAACTAATTGAATATTAAATTGAAAAACTTTCACTATTGTTGTTGCTTCATGTATTGGAATAA
This sequence comes from Mycoplasmataceae bacterium, assembly GCA_029009155.1. Lineage (GTDB taxonomy): Bacteria > Bacillota_I > Bacilli_A > Mycoplasmatales > Mycoplasmoidaceae > Malacoplasma_A. The sequence goes on from JAQXJX010000010.1 coordinate 52,910, forward strand.
TTTTATTAGGATCAATTATTGCCTTTACTGTTGGAGTTCCTGCCTTTAATTTTTATGGTGGAACACGATTGATGATTAAAAATGATAATGGTATTTCACTAAATGAAATTTTAGATAAACTAAATGCTATTAATGGATCATGACATAACATTTCATTCAATGATCATTTCTTCTATCTTGAATCTAGTCAAATTTTTGAATATAGCAAAATTGCTTCTGCTTTAAATGGTTTAACTTTCTTTGTTCAAAATATTGATCCACAATCAACATTTAACTTTACAGCTAATATCCTTTACGTAGTTTTAGCTTTCAGTGGTTTTATGATTATTTATGGATTGATTAGATATAACTGAATTTCTTGTTTACCAATACTAATGGTTGGATTAATTACACCATTAACATTAATAGCAATTATCATTACATCTCAAATTTACTTTGATATTAATGTTAACTATGTAATTCTTATCATTTCTGCATTAACTCAAACTCTTGCATTTACATGATTGTCATCATTGTCATCACATTGATTTAAGAAAAATTATATTCAATCTGTAGAATTAAAAAATGCTTTTGCTTATGTTATTTCTTCGTTAACTGATAATTTAATTTACTATATAGCGATCATGGTAGTATTAGTAATTTCTATGGTATTGTTATTCCCAACAAGCTTGTGATTTATATCAATCTTTATTTTATTTGGAACAATTATTGCTTTTGCAATTTCATACATGACATTCCCATATTTATTAATGATTTGCACAAATCTTAAAAATCATTACAAAATTCGTTTACATAGTATTCAAAACGGTATTGAAAAACGAAATTTTGATAAAGTTGATGAAGAATTGATTAATACAATTAACATCAATACTTCTAATTCAAAAAGTTGCTAAAAGGAATTAATATGAACAAAAATATTGAGACTGAAATTAAAGATACTATATTTGACATAGTTGATTTTCCTAAAAAAGGAATTATATTTAGAGATTTAACTCCAATTCTAGGTAATCATAAAGTATTTTCTAACATTATTGATGAACTTTATGAAAGAACAAAAGATTTAGGTTATACAATGATAGTTGCTCCTGAGTCAAGAGGATTTTGGTTTGGTATTCCTTTAGCTAATAAAGCAAAAGTAGGTTTTGTACCAGTTAGAAAACCTAAAAAGTTGCCTCGTGCTGTTTATAGTGAAGAATTTTCACTTGAATATGGTAAAGATTGTTTGCAAATGCATATTGATGCATTGAAACCAACTGATAAGGTATTGATAGTTGATGATTTAATTGCTACAGGCGGAACAATTGGCGCAATCTATAATTTAGTTAAACAAGCAAAAGCTACAGTTGTAGGATTTGCATTTGTTGTTAGTTTAAGTGGTCTACCAGGATTAAAATTATTAAATGATAATTATCATTTACCAGTAGTTGCATTAGCTGACTACGATAACAAGGAATAAAAAAAACACTACACACAATTATGTGTAGTTTTTTTATTTTTTTAGTTGTTCATTGTAAAATTATTGATTATCGATTATAATTAACTATTAATATTATTAATATAATATAGATATATTGGTATAAAGTATGAGAAAGATTTCAAAAAAAGTTTTAAAAATTTCTTCAATTATCGGTTTATTAACTACTTTATCTTTAGGTTCAATTATTCCTGTTTGCATATTACATAATTCTGATAATAAATCACAATTAAATTCATCTAATATTTCGCCTTTATCATTTGGACCTCAAAACATACCTGCATCAGTACTTGATAGTAAAGCAACAGGTGGTAAGTTCGATCTTTATCTTGATAACATTATCACTAGAGCTTATGATTTTAATTGTACTGATTTATCATTTGATAATGTTTCTGAAGATGGAACAATTCAATGACAAGGTACAACATATTCAATTAGTGAAATTGCTGATCAAACTGCAGATGAAAATGGTGGTTTTGCAGGTAATCTTGGTTTAAAAGGAAACTTATCCTTCCCAAAGTGATTGAAAAAAATTGGCGCTCATGCTTTTTATCATTGTACTGGATTAAATGATGCAAGTAAGTTAATTACTATTCCAAGTTCTATTACTGCAATTGGATCTTGTGCTTTTAAAGGTACATTATTTGGTAAAATGCAATTTTTACAAGCTGACCCAGATGCAATTACTTTTGAATCAGCAAGTTGTTCTGTTCATGATAGTGATTGAAGACCAAGTTTAGGTAGTCCTTCAGCTGAGGGATATGTTATCTATGTACCTTATGGTTCAAAGCAAGCTTATGCAAATAAACAAAACTTTAGATTTACTGCAGCCCAAATTCATGATGGTACCTTATTAACAAAAATAGATTTAGACAAAACAAATATTGTTGAAAAAGTTTCAAATACTGCTACTATTACACCAATATTAGATGAAGGTATTAATCCAGAAGAAGTAACAGTTACATGAACAAGTACTGATACAAGTGGTGAATATGTAAGTTTTTCTCCTACAACAAAAGGTAATAATCCTAATACTATTAAATTCCTTAAAGCAACAACTTCTCCAATTATCTTAACAGCAAAGGTAACCGATTATTTAGGTAATACGTTAACAAAAACATGTACTTTATCTTCTTCATGAAAGGATTTAACATCTGTTACAATTGATAACCGTACTCCAACAGGTAAAGCAGGCAGTACAATTGATTTAATTGCTAAATTAAATGATGGTGCAGACTATCTTACTAACCAAATCACTTGAGAATGTTCTGATCCAACTGTTGCAAGTTTTTCTCCAAATCCTACAACAAGTGGTTCTAAAGTAACAGTTAACTTATTAAAACATGCAGCAAGTACTGATAATGTAACAATTACAGCGAAAGTAAATGATACTATTTTAGATATAGTTCCATTAGTTGTTGATTATGCTGATGTTGTTTCATTAGATGATCCTATTGGTGGAAGCACTTCATTAGAAGGTAAAATTGCAGTTGATGGTTCTGATACAAATGCTTGATCAGCAGTAGTTTCTCCATCAACAGCTGATCAAACTGTTAAATGAGAATTACAAGCAGCTACTCCTGGTGAAAACATCCCAAATTGATTATCTATTGATGAACAAGGTAAAGTTTCTTGAACTAATCCAGATAAAGCTAAAAAGTATGAATTTTATGTTAAAGCTACAACTGTAGGTAAAACATCATCAGGCACAACAATTTCAAAAACTAGTCCAAAAATTACATTAACAATTAAATATTCAGACATTACTGATATTTCTATTTCACCAACAACACCTTTAACTAAAACAGTTAAAGCAGGTACAAACGGTCAAATTCAATTTAATGGTACTGTAATTCCTTCAACAGCTAACCCAGAATTAACATGAACATTAAAAATGACAGATCCTGCTGTTGGTAAACCTAATTGATTAGATATTGATAAAAATACAGGTTTATTAACATGAACAAACTTATGTACATATGGTACTTATTCATTCGTCGTTACAGCAACAGGTAAAGATTCTGATGGGTCAGATTTTGTTAAAGATACTAACCCTATTATTTTAACTGTTGATTACTCAGATGTACAAACAGTCTCTGTAACTCCTCCTGCTGACTTCTCTCCTGCTACTTGATTAACCGGTGAAGCTTTTACATCTTCTCCATTTACAGCGACAGTAACACCTTCTACTGCAAATGATAAAGTTTTATGAAGTATTGTTTTTGATTCACCTAATACAATGCCGGGATTAACAATTGATAGCAATGGTGTTTTAAAATGAGATGGAAATGATAATGTTGGAAGGTATACTTTTAAAGTAAGAGCAAAAGCATTAGGATTTGATGAACATGGTAATCACCCATATGCTGATTCACCAGCATACACAGTTGAGATTAAATATCAATATCCATCATTTATTCGAATTGTTTCTGCCCCTACTGTAGTAAGAGCAACTGGTATTGCAGGTAAATCTGGTTATTTCTCATCTCCTTTTGCTGCAAATATTTTAGATGCTAATCAACAATTATTTCCTTCACAAGATAAAACTTGATCAATCACTTCATTTAGAGATGATCCACAAACAACAACTAGTGTACCAAATTGATTACATATTTCTCAAAAAGGTGATCAATTTGAAGGTAGAACATTAGATGAAGGTTTAGTTTATTGAGATACAAATGCTGTAATTGGTCATTACTTTTTTAAAGTAACAGCTACTGCAAATAGTTTAGATAAAACAGGACAAACTATTAAAGTTGAAACAACTCAAGAATATGAAATTGTTATTGAAAATAAACAAGTTGAATCAATAAAGATTGATTCTGGTTCATTTGATGAAAATACAAAATTAGGTGTTAGTGGCTTACAATCAAGCAATTCATTCAATGCAACTGTAACTTATAAAGATGGTTTAGGTTCATCTAGTCAAAATGTTATTTGAGAAATTGATTGAACTTCATTCACAAAAGATAATGTTAAAGCTGATAAAGTTGATTGATTAAGCGTAAAAACTGATGCAGGTGTTGGTTTAATTAATTGAACTAGTTCATCAACAATAGGTAGCTATAAATTTAAATTAATAGCTGTTTCTTCAGAAGACTCAAGTGTTTATGCTAAAACTGCTAATTATTGTACACTTGATGTAGAATATCAAAATGTAGCTAGTGTATCTATTATTGATACAGAAGTAATCAGTGATAATAAATCAATAATTGGTAATAATGGACAATTATCTGCACCATTTAAAGCTAATGTAGTAACTGATGGAATTGGTCTAGCTAACCAAGACGTTACATGAAAAATTGTTGATTTTAAAAATAAAAAAACTCCTTCAGTTGAACCAGTCCCAAGTTGATTAAGTATTGATAGTAATGGTTTAGTAAAATGAACTCAAAATGCTCCATTAGGAGATTATGAATTTAGTGTAGTTGCCACTAGTGTTGGTTTAGATACTGCTGGTAAACCTGTTGTGTCAAATAAAAGTAAGACAATCGATTTATCAATCTCATATGCAGGTATTAAAACTATTAATGTTTCAAGTGAAACAATTACTAAGGATGTATTAGTTAATACATCAGGAAGCATGAAATTTACAGCTGAAGCTATTGGAATTGATGATAAAAAAACATCTCAAGATTTCCGTTGAGAAATTAGAATGAAAGATGGTAGCGAAGCACCAAGTTGAATTAAAATCAACAACTTAACTGGTGAAGTTGTTTGAACTAATGAAGTTACAAAAGAATCATTGTATCAATTTGAAATTAGAGCATATTCAAATTTATATGGTTATGAAAACACATTTGGATATAGAGATCTAAACCTTAACTTTATAAAAACAGTTAATTATTCTTTTGATTTAACAAGATTTTTAGAAATTTCTTTAGGAATGGGTATCCCATTCTTAGTCTTCGGAGTGACTGCTGCTATTTATATGGCAAGAACACAACAAAAGAATCAAATTATCATTGATGTTTTAGAAATGAATAATTCTTCTCAACATAAAAACAAATCTAAAGATGATAAAAAGAAGTAATAAAATCATTTTGATGTATTAAATTAGTAAAAAGAGATTTATAAAATATTAGAATAATTTATATATGTAAATATATACAACATTCTAATATTTTTTAATTATGCAACAACAAGATAAAAAACAATATAGTCACCACTTTGTTGAAAACAACAAATATTCTTTTTGGAAAGAGAATAATCTTTTTGAATTAGATCCATCAAGATCAAAAGCGCAAAAATTTTCAATTATTTTACCACCCCCAAATATTACTGGACAATTACATTTAGGACATGCTTTGAATACTACAATTCAAGATGTACTAATTCGTTATAAGAAAATTAATGGCTTTAATACTGTATGATTACCAGGTACAGACCATGCAGGTATTGCTACACAAACTAAATTTGATAAAGTTTTAAAAGAACAAAAAATTGATAAGTCTAATTGATCAAAAGAAAAATATTTATCAGAGTTAAAAGTTTGAGCTGAAAGCCAAAAAGAATATATTCATTCACAATGAGCTAAAATGGGATTGGCATTAGCTTATAATAATGAAACTTTTACACTTGATGAAAATGTGAAAGAACTTGTCGCTGAAACTTTTGTTAAATTATTTAAACAAAAGTTAATTTACCAAGATTACAAATTAGTTAATTGGGATGTTAAATTACAAACTGCAGTTAGTGATATTGAAGTAATTCATAAACCAACTAAATCTAAACTTTATTATTTTAGATACTATCTTGAAAATAATCCATCTAAATATTTAGTTATTGCTACAACTAGACCAGAAACAATGTTTGGTGATACTCACATATTTGTTAACCCAAAAGATGAGCGTTATAAAGAATTTATTAACAAAAAAGCTTATAACCCTGTTAATAATGAATTATTAACAATTTTATCAGATCGTTACATTGATATTAAATTTGGAACTGGTGTAATGAAATGTACCCCAGCACATGATTTTAATGACTATAATTTAGCTAAAACTCATAAAATTACTAATTATCATTCAATTATGAATAATGATGGAACATTAAACGAATTCTGTAAAGTTGATGATGTTTCTTATCAAGGAATGGATCGATTAGTCGCTAGAGATAAGATTGTTGAACAATTAAGACAAAAAGGATTAGTTGAAAAAATTGAAGATTATGATAATGAAGTAGGATATAGTGAACGTACTAATGAAGTAATTGAACCTTTATTATCAAAACAATGGTTTGTTAATATGAAACCAATTGTAAAAGAATTAAAAGCTGAGTTAGCAAAGAAAACTACTATCTTTAATTTTTATCCAACAAGATTTAAATCTACACTAAATAAATGATTAGATAATCTTGATGATTGATGTATTTCAAGACAACTTCTTTGGGGTCATCAATTACCTGTTTACTATCATAAAGATAGTAATAAGATGTATGTAGGAATTAATCCACCAGTTGATTATATTCAAGAACAAAGTGTTTTAGATACTTGATTTTCATCAGGATTATGACCAATTGCTACAACTATTAAAAACCATAATCCAAATGTAAAGAATTTTTATCCTACATCAGTATTGGTAACAGCATATGATATTATCTTTTTTTGGGTTGCTCGTATGTTATTCCAATGCGTTAATATTAAACACCAAATTCCATTTAATACAGTTTTAGTTCATGGTATTATCCGTGATAGTCAAAATCGTAAAATGTCTAAATCACTAGGAAACGGTATTAACCCATTAGACTTAATTGAAAAATATGGTGCTGACGCTTTAAGATTATTTTTAATTGGTTCTTCTACTTTAGGAGAAGATATTAGATTTAATGAAGAAAGATTAACTTTCTATACTAATTTTTTAAATAAAATTTGAAATGCTCATAATTTCCTAAATGGTCATGAATCAGTTTTAAAAGTTGATGCTAAATCGATTGATGTTAGTTCTCTTCATCCAATTAATAAATGAATATTAGCTAAATTTAATGATTTATTAAAAGATGTAACTAAAATGTTTGATAAATATAATTTTGCAGTATTAGTTAAAAACTTAGTTACATTTATATGGGATGTTTATTGTAATGAATATCTTGAATTAACTCATAGTTTATTTTCATCAAAAGAATATTGAAAACAAACAGCCTTAGTTAGTCACTATATTTTCAAATCATTGCTAATTGTTCTTCATCCTTTTGCTCCATTTATCACAGAACAACTTTATTTAACTATGTATAAAGACAAAATGTCTATTATGCTAGAAACAATGCCTGAGATAATTAAAATTACAGGTAGTAAACAAAGCTATAACATTGATCATTTCTTAACAACAATAGCTAAAGTTCGTGAATTAAGAATTAAATATAAAATTAAAAATTCTACTATCATTAACATTAATTTAATTATTCATAATAAAGTTAATGAAAAAATGGTTAAAGACCTTTTCATGTTACAAAACATTAAGGTTAATGAAATATCAAATAAACGAATTAATGAAGAATGAGATATTATTGAAACACAAGATATTATCATTGAATATTTAAATGAATTTGTTAATAAAGATGAAGAATTAGCTAGATTATTAAAACAAAAACAAAATTTAGAAAACGAAATTAAACGTTCAGAAAATATTTTATCTAACAAAAACTTCATTGCTAAAGCTTCAAAAGAAAAAGTTGAATCTGAAAAAAATAAGTACGAACAATACAAAAAACAATACGAAATAGTAGCCAATTCAATTAAAAGATTACAAAAATAATTAAATTCTTAGTTTATCCCAATATTTAAATTATGTGGGATTAAAAACAAATAAAATAAATTTACATTTAATTATTATCTTAGCAATTAGCTATATAATTTTGATTTCATGAATAGATAGTTTTTATTATCTATTTTTACTCATGTTTGTTTTCTGGTATATTTTTTATATAAAATTACCAATAATAAAAATCATTATCTATTTGATGTTAGCTTTTGTTCCATTTGGATTAATATTTATCACCAAAAATTTTAATGTTTTTAAAATATTACAACCTTGATTTGATCAAATTTTTCGTTTTAGTTTAAAACAATCTTTAATCGAATACATTAATAATTCCTATGATGAGAAAACTGCGAGTTTTATTAAGTTATTAATTTTAAATTATAAAGATCAATATGCAAAAACTGTTTATAACCAAATGATTAATTTATCAATTGTATATTTAATTGTTATTGGAGGTTTTCATTTATCAATTTTAAAAAAGGTTATTAACTTTTGTTTTAAAAAACATTTTAAAATTGCTTTGATTGTTAACTTATTATTAATATTTTTTTATTCATATCTTCTAAGTTTTTCTATTAGTGCATGTAGAGTATTAATTACAATGATTTGTGGTTTATTTCTAAAAAAATATAGCAATAATAAATATGACAGAATTAGTTTATCAGGTTTTTTATCATTAATAATTGCTCCATCAATACTTAAAAATATTGGTTTTAGTTTGTCTTATATTTGTACATTAGGAGTTTGTTTTATTTATAGTTTAAAAATCAAAAATCATTTATTGAATCAGATTGTTATAAATGTAGTATCTACTTTAATATCATTACCTTTTATTTATCAGATTAACCACAGCATTAATGTGTTTAGTATTTTAAATTCTTTGATCTTCACTTATATTTTTGCTTTAGTATTCTTAATCATGCTAATGATATTTTGAATTAAATGAATTTGATTTATTCATTATTTAATAACAATTTTTGTAATAAATGCAGTTAATTGTTTCAATTTAATTAGTATTACTATTAATTTATTTGATTTTAATCCATTGATTAACACTATTTATTTCAGCTTTTTAATAACTATAATAATAGTTATTAGTAATATAAAAAGTAATAATAAGCATGATAAATGTTATATATGGAACTAAAATCGATTATGTAAAAAATCAATGTCATATCTTTCTTAATAAAGAGAAAGGCATCATAAAACAGACATTTGATTATAAAAACGATTCTAATTTAGACATATTAAATAGTATTAATCAAATTAATTTATTAGATTCATATGAATCTAATGATAATGAATTTTATTGTATTAATAACCCTAGTTTTTTAACGTCAAAAACAAATAGTGATCGTAAATTTCTTGAAAATCTACTTTTATCAAATAAAAACATTATTTGTTTAATAGTGGTAAAAAATAAAAATAGTTTTAATGAAAATGTTTTAAATAATAAAACTTTTAAATTTATTGAAGCTACTATTATTAATGACAGTAAAAAAATTAGTCTTGCCAATTATTATATTCAACAAAGCAATTTAAAATTTGATTGTGAAACTACAAAATCTCAATTTATAGCCAAATTAAATAATGATCCATTCTTTATTGAAAATGAGATTAAAAAAATGGCAAATTATGCTAATGGAGTTGAAATTAATTCAAATGATGTTAATGTTCTTTGCTTAAATGGGATAAATGATAATATCTTTAATTTATTAATCTATATACTAACAAAGCAAAAAACTAAAGCTTTTAAACTATTTAATGATTTAGTAAAGCAAAAAGTACAAATTATTAATATTTTGCAAACAATCAGTGTTCAATTGTTTCAACTAAAATTACAAAAGATGTTAATAGAGAAGTACAAATTTAATTTTGCTAGTAAATCTCTTACTGAATTAGGGATTAATAGTTTTATTGTTCAAAAAAATCTACCAATTCTAAATTTATATACTATTGATAAACTTAACCAATTATTAGAAAAAATTTTATTATTAGATTATAATATCAAAAGCAATATAGTTATTCCAACTATAGCTTTTCAGTTATTCGTAAGCGAGATATAATTTATGGAAAAAGAAATTAATTTATTAAAATCACAAAAAGATTTATCCGATTCTTTGGATGTAGTTCTTAGCTCTCCTACCTATGTTGAATATTTAAAAAAGAATGCAGATTTTCAAGAAATTATTAAAAAAGAATTATTGACATTAAAATACTTTGTTAATAAAAATAATGGAAATGAAGCAGATAAATATGAAGCATTAGTTGGTAAATATAATATTAGTGTGCCATCAAATTTATTTGATAAAAATGCAGTGATATCAGGTATAAAAGATACTGATGCAATTGACAACGCTAACTATTTACAAGTTTATATGAAGAATATCTTTAATGCCAATACTAAGGCAGATGTATCTTCAAATGCAAATCCAACTTTTCCTCAAGCTGCTGCAGCAACAAACCTAGCTAACATGTCTGTTGAAAATTTAACTAATTTATTGCAAACTAATCCTTCAGTTTTTATTCAAGCTAAACGTAATCTAGTAAAAAGATTAAATAGTGGTACAGAAAAAGTTTTTAAATCTTACCCTAAATCTTTTTGATGAGCAAAAATGTTTTATGCTATTTTCTTAATTGTTACTGGAATATTATGCTTTATTTATTCTATTGCTTTACTTTGCTTATCAAATAAAAGCACCGGACTTACTACAACCGATGGAAAAGTTGTAAATTTCTCTACTTTCCCTATAGCATTATTTATTTTATTCATCACCTTTTATCTTATTTCAACAGGATCTAAAATTATCAAATATTATTTACCTTCTTCAAAAAGTGAAGAACGACAAGATAGTAAATATTCATTTGCTATCTTTATGTATAACTCTGGCAACAACAGTGTTGTATTAATAACACTTATTGCCGTTCCGTTAATTTGTTTATTCCCTGATATAAGATTCTTTATACCTATTTTTACATTTTATTTAAAAAATACAATTCCTTATACACAAGCTATTTTACTTACTGGATTTATTACTTATATTGGAATTATTGTTTCTATCGCATTAACTATTGTGTGCTATGTAATTATGTATTTAACTCATCCTGAACTAGATGAAGCTGCTTTTAATAAAATCCGTCAAGAAGAAATTGATAAAATTCTATCAGATTCTAAACCATCATCTCCATTTACTCCTACAACACCAAGTGGTTTATAATAAATGGATATGCAAAAGCATTTTCAAAACACAAAAAAACATTCAGTAATTAAATTTCTCTTTCCTCTATATCCTCATCATATTTTCAAATCTACTAAATTAATGGCTCTAATTGGAACATTAATTGCTTTGAGATTTATAATTGGGATGTTTAGTATAACAATACCTGGAGTAAGCATATCAATATCAATTACATGAGTTACAGATATGCTTATGGGTTGAATTTATGGTCCAATTTATGGCTTTGTTTTAGGAGCAATATGTGATACTATTGGATATATTGCAAGCCCAACAGCTGTTTGATTTTGAATGTTTGCTATTCAAGAACCTATGGTAGGTTTTTTATCGGGATTATTTGGTAGCTTTTGTGCATGACGATGTGTTTATAAAAAGAATTATTTAATTGATTTGTTAATTCAGCAAATTGTTATTATTTCATTTGTTGCAATTAGTTTGATATCAATTCTTATTTGAGTTGATGATAAAAGTATTAAGCTATTTAACATTTATAAATGAATAGTCATTTCAATGATAACTATTTATTTAACTGTAATGGAAATATTTACTTACCTAAATATTAAAAGTATTTATGACCAAAAAGAACGAACATTAATTTTTATTTATGGAACGACACTAGTAATGGTTGCAATGATCATTTGTTCATTTTTATTAGGTCCAATTTCAGCTATTGAATATTTAAAACATATAAATGGGGAATATCCTGAAAGTTATATGAAATATGGGACTATTTTTTATTTGATTCCTCGGGTTGCAAAAGAATCAATTAAATCACCATTAGAATCAATAGTATTAACATCATTAATCATTATTACTAAACCCATGATAGAAACTTATATTAATGAGCTTCAAAATAAATGAGTTATTTTTTAAACTTTTTATATATTTTCATCATTAAGTTATATGCTATATTTCTAAAACCTGAAGTATCTTTATAACTATCACTAGAAAAAGTTCATTGATAAGTAAAGAAAGCTCCAATGTACAAGAATTCTTCTAATGTTTGTAAATTGATTTTTTCTTCAAATTGATTTATAAAATAATAGTATTCATCTGTTTCGTATAAATCTGCTTGGTGAATAAAAGTAGCAATATCAAAATAAATATTATTAAGTCTTATTCATTCAAAATCAATAAAATGAATTTCTTTTTTTTCATCATTATAAATAATGTTTCAAGGCGATAAATCATTGTGTGATAACACTAATGGTAAATTTTTATTTTTTTCTAATAAATGATAATACATTATTTCGTATTTATTATCAATTGGTAATTTGATATCTTTGTATGCATAATAATCATTAACTAAAATTTTTTGATTAATTTCAATTTTGTGAAAAGAAGAAATTTTTTTAGCTAATAAATTTAAAAAAGTTTTTGAATGAATATCTTGATAATTTGGAGTATGTCCTACTATAAATTTACGAATCATATCACCATTAAAATGGTTAAAATATAAAATATCTGATTCATTATTTTTTGATAATATTTCTAATATTTCATATTCATTTTTTCTATTAATATGTTTGCAAACTGAACCAATTCGAACAATATATTTATCTCCATTTAGATTATTAATGAGGAAAGAATTATTAGTATATCCATCAAGTAAATATTCAATAGAACTTATCTCTTCTTTTTGAATTTTAGTTTGACTAATAAATAAATTTAATGCTTTGTTTTTAATTTCTTCTTGTTTATTAGTAGGCATATTTATTTATTATCTTTTTTAGATTTTATGCCAACTTTTTGTAATCCGACTCTTCCATCACAATCATCAATATTTGTAACAGAAATTAGTGAGTTTTTGTCTGTTAATCTAACTATGTGAACAAAGTTAGGGATTTCAGTAAGTTGCATTACTGTAATTAAAATGTTATTTTTATTAGCTAAAAAACCACCAATTGAATTAACAATAGTTGTTGGATGTGTATATTTATATTTTTTTAAGTTAGCTAAAATATTAGTTAAATCTGAAGTAAAAATTTCTACTCTAACTAGTTTTCTTGATGGGAAGAATTTACCAACCAATAATGAATTTAAGAAAACTCACACAAATGACCCAACAAAATTTGCATTAAATAAATATTGTCATCCATAGTATTTTTCTGGGTTAATTATTATTCCGGATAAATATGTACCAACAAATACTCCAGCAAACATTGTGGTTGCTTGTAAGGTTTTTAAAAATATACTTAAGTCTTTATTTTTGGCTTCAGATAAGTATAGTGATGTTAATTCAGTACCACCACTGCTTCCACCCATAATGAATAGTGCTGAATTAATATATGAACTAGGGACAGCATAAATAGATGCATAAAGAATTAGTAAGAATCCACGACAAATATTTAAACTATTAACATTACTTAATACATTTGGATCTTGAACTTCACTAGAAGAAATTAAATTATTTCAATCATATTGACCATTTTCTAGAACAGTTGGATATCAATTTGGTGAATATAAAACACTTTGAACGTTATATTCTTTTAATGCTTCATTAACAGTTGAAGTATCACCAAATAACATTATTGAATGTAAACCTGGAATAAATGATCATAAAAAACCGCACAATTGCATAGTGCAAATAAAAATAGCTGAAATATAAATGCACTGGCGATTCATTCTAGAAAAATAACGTTTGAATAAGAATAAATTAATTAAAAGGTAAAAGCCTCAAAACATTAAATTGTAAATAACGTTTAATCAATATTTATCTACTACTTCATTTTTACTTAATGCCACATAAATAGCTCTTGATACACCTTGGAAAAAAGCAGTTAATCCACTTGAATATAGTCCTGTAACCTCAACTAACAAAGTGGTAATGATACTTAATATTACACCCATCAAACAGGCAATAACATATTTTTTTCTAGGATCATTAATTGAATAGAAAAAAGATAATTTAAATAATCCTGTTTTAAATTGAACATCACTAGTAGAATAATTACTAAATTGTTCAAAAGATTTAATGTTTTTTTTAAAAATTTTCCTCATATTTATTCTTATAACAAATCAATATTATTTTCTTTACATAATTTAACTAAATCATCTGGTCAAATACTTACTTGAATTTCACCAATATGTGCTTTATGTAATAAGATTAAGCACAATCTACTTTGACCAATTCCACCACCAATTGTTAGTGGTAATTCATCATTTAATAATTTTTTGTGAAAAAACAATTCTTTTTTATCATTTTGATTAGTAATTTCTAATTGATTTAATAAAGCTTTTTTATCAACTCTAATTCCCATAGAAGATAATTCAATTGCACAATTTAAAATTGGATATCAAACTAATATGTCACCATTTAAACCATATTTACCATCTTCATTCATAGTTGATCAATCATCATAATCTGCTGCTCGGTTGTCATGTTGTTCACCATTTGATAGTTTATGACCTACACCAATAATAAAAACAGCTTTATGTTTTTGACAAATTAAATTTTCTCTTTCTTTTGGTGTTTTATCAGGATACATTTGAAGCAAATCTTCTGAATGAATAAAAGTTATTTCTTCTGGTAAAAAAGGTTTAAGAGATGGATATGCTTCACAAATAATGTATTCAGTACGTAAAATAGCAGAATAAATTTTTCTAACAATCTTTTTTAAAAAACTTAAAGTTCTTTGTTCCTTATTTACAACTAATTCCCAGTCTCATTGATCTACATATAATGAATGTAGATTATCTAATACTTCATCTGCTCTAATAGCATTCATATCAGTGTAAATGCCATATCCAACAGGAGTGTTATATTTTCCTAATGTTAATCTTTTTCATTTTGCTAATGAATGAACTACTTCAGCTCTTTGATCGTTTAGATCTAAGATAGGAAAATTAACAGCTCTCTCTGTTCCATTTAATTCATCATTTATTCCTAAACCTTTTAATACAAATAAAGGTGCTGTAGCTCTTCTTAAATGGAGCTCTGCCGCTAAATTTTGTTGAAAAAAATCTTTAATAATTTTAATACCTTTTTCAGTTTGAAAATTATCTAATAATTGATTGTAATTAATTGGTTTAATAAATTTGCTCATAACATTTATATTGTAAGAATGTTTACTTTAATTACAATAAAATTATTGTAACCATGTTAATGTTTGTTAAAATACTTTTGTGTTTATATAACTAAAATATTAAAATCTATTTAAATAATTAGTATGGAAAATAAAAAAATTGTCTTAGGAATGTCTGGTGGAGTTGATTCATCAGTTTGTGCTTATTTACTAAAGAAAAATAAATATGATGTAATTGGTCTATTCATGCAAAATTGAGATACATATGTAAATTATGATTTCAAAGGCCAAGTAGATAAACCAGATAAACAATGTAATGCCCAAAAAGATTTTAATGATGCAAAAGCAGTTGCAGATAAATTAGGAATTAAAATTTATCGGACAGAATTTATTAATGAATATTGAAATGAAGTTTTTACCTATTTAATTACAGAATATAAAAAAGGTAATACTCCTAATCCAGATGTTTTGTGTAATAAATTTATCAAATTTGATCACTTTATTAAATATGCAAAGAATGAATTAAATTGCGAAAAAATTGCAATGGGTCATTATGCTAATGTAAAGCAAATTGGAAATAAGTTCTATTTAACTAAATCTGTTACTGAAGATAAAGACCAAACTTATTTTCTTTGCTGATTAAATCAAGAACAATTATCTAAAGTAGTATTCCCAATTGGAAATCTTAATAAGGATGAAGTTAGAAAAATAGCTCATGAACAAGGATTAATTAATTGAAACAAAAAAGACTCTACAGGTATTTGTTTTATTGGTGAAAGAAAGTTTAAAGATTTTTTACAAAACTACATTAAAGTAAAAGAAGGAAATATAGTTGATATTTTAACTAAGAAAAAAGTTGGTACTCACCAAGGTATTATGTTTTACACATATGGACAAAATAAAACATTAGGTTTATCAGGATGTGAAAATAAATATTTTGTTTGTGGAAAAGATATTCAAAAAAATATTTTATATGTTGTTGATTCTATTCATAAAGAAGAATACTTATCCTCTACAGAATGCGAAGTTGAACAATTTAATTGAATTAATGATCCAAATGAATGAATTGGAAAAACAGTTCAAGTTCGTTTTAGACATCGTATGCCTTTAATTAATGCTGAATTTAAAATTGTTGGTGATAAAGTATTATTGCATCATGATAAAACTTTATCAGTAACTCCTGGACAATTTGCTGTATTGTATTATAAAGAATTTTGTTTAGGTGGTGGAATTGTTTGTAAAACTAACAAAAAACAATTTTAGTTAAATATTTTTTATTCTTTCTACATATTAGATATATGAAAGGAGAATAAAAATAATTGTGAAAAAATTAACATTTGACAAAAAAAGAAACATTTCTGCAGGTGCAGCTGCCTCTACCATTGCATGAATTGCAATTATAGGAGCTTCAATGCTTTTTTCTGGGATTAACAATTTTGTTAATAGTCTAACTTCTTCGTCCTCATCAAATTCACATTCATCATATTCAGCATCAGGACGCCAAAACATGATGTTAAGAATGAGTCCAATCCCATCTAGAAGTACTTTAAATTTCTGAATTTAATCTTTTAATATTTTAGTGGATAAATAAATAATTATTTAATTTTTGTTAATTTATATATAATCTATTTACTATTAAATAAATATATATTTTAAAACCGAAAGGTATTCACTATGGCTGATAAGAAAAATGTTAGACTTGAATGTACTGAATGCAAACACATTAACTATTTAACACGTCGTAATCCTAAATCTACACCTGAAAAATTAGAACAAAATAAATTTTGTAAATTTTGCAGAAAAGTTACAGTTCATAAAGAAACAAAAGCTAAATAGTAATTATATGAATTCAAATTCATATACTGTTAAACACAATCGCATTAAAGATTTTTTAAATAAAAACAAAGCTGATGCGATTGTTTTTATTTCTACTCAAAATACATTTTGAATTAGCAATATTAAAACATCAGATGGAATTGTTTTAGTTACTCCTTCAAAAATTTTTTTATTAGTTGACTTAAGAGAATATGAATATTGTAAAAAATATGTTCAATATTGTGAAGTTGTACTTTTTAAAAAAATAGCTGATTTTAAAAAAATAATAAATGATTTAAATATAAAAACCTTACTTTTTGAAAAAGATTATTTAACACTTAAGCAAAAAGAACAATACTTAGATTCTTTAAAAACTGTTAATAGTATTCCAGTTGATACGATAAGTTTAAGATCAATTAAAACTATTGATGAAATTAAAGCTTTGCAACAATCTGCTAATATTGCTGTAAATGCAATTGAAGATGTTAAAAAATGAATAAAAGTTGGAATGACAGAAATTGAAGTTGCTCAACATATTCATAGTTATATGATAAATCAAGGTGCAAGCAATATATCATTTGAACTAATAGTTGCATTTGGCAAAAATACAGCTATTCCTCATCATCAACCTACTAATACAAGATTAGAAAACAATCAAATGGTTACATGTGACATAGGTTGCATTTATCTTGGATATTGTTCTGACATTACTAGAACTTTTTTTGTTGGTACTCCTTCTTGCAAAGAACAAGAAATGTATGATTTAGTCCTATCAGCTCAAAAAATTGGCTTAGAAAATGTAAAATCACAAATTTATACTAACCAATTAGATGCAATCGTAAGAAACTATATTGCAAAAAACAAGAAATGAGGTAATTTATTTACTCATAGTTTAGGTCATGGAGTTGGTATAGAAATTCATGAATTTCCATTTGTTTCCCAAAAAACAAACACAATATTAGAAGAAAACATGGTAATAACAATTGAACCAGGGGTGTATCAACCTGGATTTAATGGAGTTAGAATTGAAGATACAGTAGTAGTTACTGAAAATGGGTGCATTAATTTAACTGCTAAGGCATCAAAAAAATTTACCATTTAATTAATTCATAAATAGCTTATTAGTAAAATATATAAGTTATTATGAAAACAGAAAAAACAAAGCTTAAAGATAATATAGTATTTCGATCAATAATTATTCCTATTTGTATTTGCTTATGTTTCTTTTTTAAATATATTCCAAATTCAGCAGGATTAAGCGAATCAGCAATGGGAGTTATTGGAATATTCATAGGAGTACTAATTCTATGATTGACAATAGGTATATGCTGACCTAGTTTATTGTGTATTTTTTCCTTATTTTTTATTAAAGATTTATCGGTAAAACAAGTTTTTGAAAATAGTTTCGGAAATGAAATTTTTATTTTTCTAATCTTTACATTTGCTTGTACATATGCATTATCTAAAACTTTAATCATTAAAAGAATAGCCTTATGGTTTGTTACAAATAAATTAGCTAAAAAAGGTGGATGATGATTAGTAATTTTATTTTTTTCAAGTGTTTTGTTTTTAGGGATGTTTATTTCGCCCACTGTTTTATTTGTAGTTTGCTTACCAATTATTAAGAAAATTATTGAAATCGCTAATATCCAAAAAGGTGAAAAAGTTGGTAAAATGCTTTTGTTAGGACTTGGATTTAGTGTATCTATTTCTTCTGGAATGACACCAATTGCTCATGTATTTCCAATTATTGCAATGAACATGGCTCATTTAAAAATTAGTTATGTTGAATATATGGGATTTGGTATACCAATTGGGATACTTTGCTTTATTGCCATGATTCTGATTTTTAAATTTATTTTAAGACCAGATATATCAAAATTAAGAAATATTAATGTTTCTATTGTTAAAGCAGAAATGCCAAAAATTACTAAAAAAGAAATTATTTGTTTATCAATTTTTTGCTTAGTTATTTTGTTATGAATTATTCCTTCATTATTTAAAGAAGTTTCTCCTAGCTTTTATAATGCTATCAATCGTTATGGTACAGCCATGCCACCAATTGCAGGTACAATACTTTTATGCATTATAAGAATTGAGAAAAAACCATTAATTGAAATTAATGATGCTTTTAAAAATGGTGTCCCTTGAGCTAGTCTTTTAATGTGTGCAAGTACATTAGCATTAGGTAATGCTTTATTAAGTGATGCAATAGGACTTAAATTGTTTATTCAAACTTCATTATCAAAATCTTTAGTGGGACTAAATATATGAGTATTAGTTACAGTCTTTGCAATTTGAACAATGCTTCAAACCAATCTTTCTTCTAATATGATTACTGCTACATTAGTTGCTTCTGTAGCAGCAGCAATTATTAGTAGCACAGAAATTAAGAATTTAACTGCAATAATTTGAATTATCGGTTTAGCTAGTGCTTTTGCATTTTCTACACCACCAAGCATGCCTCATATTGCAATTGTTGCAGGTGATGATTATTGTGATACAAAAACAGTTTTAATTTACGGTTCAATATTAATGCTAATTTCTACTGTAATAATAATAGGTATAGGATATCCATTAGCATTATGCTTAGCTATAACTATTTAAAAATTAGAGAGATATAAAAAATGAAAAATTTAAAAGAATGTCGAAATAAAATTGATGAAATTGATAATAAAATTGTCGAATTATTTAAAGAAAGAATGAAAATAATTAAAGATGTAGCATTATTCAAAAAAGCTAATAATCTTCCGATATTTGATCCACAACGTGAAATACAAATGCTTAATAAAAGATTAGAAGCATTTGATGATAATGATCCTGTTAAAAAATATTACAAAACTGTTCTTGAAAGCTTTTTACAAGTTAGTAAACTATACCAAAAAGAAATTCATGATAAATAATTCTCATTATTGTAGTTAATTTGTTAATCAAAATTACAGATG
Organism: Mycoplasmataceae bacterium; assembly: GCA_029009155.1. Classification (GTDB taxonomy): domain Bacteria; phylum Bacillota_I; class Bacilli_A; order Mycoplasmatales; family Mycoplasmoidaceae; genus Malacoplasma_A. Next base: position 73,163 of record JAQXJX010000010.1, read on the forward strand.
TTATTTGTAAAAAAATAATAATTTTTTAATTTTTTCTAAAATTAATATTAATATAAATTACTTTATATTAACTATTATTATGAATAAACAAACAAATTCAAATACTTCATATGAAATAATTGTAGTTGGTGCAGGTCATGCTGGTTTAGAAGCTGCTTTTGCTTCAGCAAATAAAAACCATAAAACTGCAATTTTTGCATTGGATGAAGCGTGTATCGGTGAAGCACCATGTAATCCATCAATAGGTGGTCCTGCTAAAGGAATAGTTACACGAGAAATAGATGCTTTAGGTGGAATGCAAGGAATTGTTACAGATGAGTGTGCACTACAAATTAAACTATTAAACAGTTCAAAAGGTCCAGGTGTTTGAGCTTTAAGGGCACAAATTGATAAAGAAAAATATCATGAAACTTTTTTAAAATTAATCAAGAAACATAAAAATCTTGATTTAATTCTTGAAGAAGTAGTGGAAATTTTAACAGAAAATAATCGAGTTATTGGTGTTAGAACACCATCTAATATTTATCTTTGTAAAAAAGTTGTTATTACAACTGGAACATATATGAAAGCTACAATCCATGTTGGACATAATACGAAAGATGAAGGACCTAATAAACATCCTCGTAGTAATAACCTATCAACTAATTTAAAACAATTAGGTTTTACAATTAAAAGACTAAAAACAGGCACACCACCAAGAATTTTGGAAGAAAGTTTAGATAAAAGCAAAGTTGAAGTTCAACCAGGAACTGATGCAAAATTAGCTTTTCATTTATACCAAACTAAATTTACACCAATTAATAAGCAAGCAATTTGTTATTTAACACATACATGTGAAAAAACACATGAAATTATTCGATCTAATCTAAAAAAATCTGCTATGTATTCGGGAAATATTCATGGTGTTGGACCAAGATATTGCCCTAGTATTGAAGATAAAGTTGTAAGATTTAGTGATAAACCAAGACACCAAATCTTTATTGAACCAATATCAAAAAATAGTAACTGACTTTATCTACAAGGATTATCCACTTCTTTCCCGATTGATGTTCAAGAACAAATAGTTCATTCAATCAACGGTCTTGAAAATGCAAAAATTGTTCAATATGCATATGCAATTGAATATGATGCAATTGACGCTCAACAACTATGATTATCATTAGAATCAAAAGTAGTAGAAGGGTTGTATTGTGCAGGCCAAATTAATGGTACAAGTGGATATGAAGAAGCTGCAGGTCAAGGATTAATTGCTGGTTTAAATGCTGCTTTAAGCATTGAAAATAAAGATCCAGTTATTTTAAATCGTAATAATTCATACATTGGTGTAATGATTGATGATATTGTAACAAAGGGTGTTAATGATCCATATAGGTTATTAACATCAAGAGCAGAACACAGATTATTGCTAAGAAATGACAATGTTGATGATCGTTTAATTAAGATTGGATATGAAGCTGGTTTAGTTTCACCCCAACGCTTTAACCAATACTTAACAATCAGTTTGTCTATTGATAAAATTATTAATTATTTAAAAACTACTACTTTAAAAACAATCCCTGAATTATCAAAAAAATATCACAATCATAATTTATATGATTTATTAAAACAACCACAAGTGCATCTAATCGATGTATTACCTAAAGAAGAATATTTAAAATTATCAGATGAAGTAAAATCTAAAATTGAAATTTTAGTTAAATTTGATGGATATATTAAACACGAAACAAAAAATTTAAATAAATTTGAAAAATATTTAGATTTTAAAATTGAAGGAATTGATGACTATAATGAACTTAAAAATCTTGCACTAGAAGCAAGGGAAAAATTAAATAAAGTTAAACCAATTAACTTGTTACAAGCTTCCAAAATTCCAGGAATATCAATTAATGATTTAATGATAATAAAGTACTATATTGAAACAAAAAATAATAAATAAATATGAATAAAATTGAATTCATTGATGCAGTAAATAAAAAATTTAAGAATCCAGATCCACATTTTTTTGATCAAATTGAAAAGTATAAAAATATTATTCAAGAATATGATCAAAAAATAAGTTTATCTAATTTGGTTAGTAATGAAAAAATTTATGGTGAATATTTTTATGAATCTATTATTCCTTATGCAAAGGTAGATTTTAAAAATGACACTAAACTTTTAGATATTGGAAGTGGAAGCGGAATACCAGGAATTGTATTAAAGTTATTGTATCCATTCATTTCTTTAACAATAATTGAAGCAACAGCTAAAAAAGCAAATTTTATGAAGCTATTAGTTAGTGAATTAAATTTATATAATGTAACAATTTTAAATAAAAGAGCCGAAGATATAAAATCATTTGAAAGAGAACAATTTGATATAGTAACATCAAGAGCAGTAGCGCCACTATTTGCAATATTAGAATTATCTACCGCTTATGCAAAAGTTGGAGGATTAATTATCCAACCAAAATCAAAAAACTTTAATCAAGAATTATTAGAAGCAAAAGAAATAATTAATAAGTTAGATTTACAACTAATTAATCAAGATGAATTTACTTCAATAAATAATTATTTTCATCATGTTTTTTATTTTAAAAAACTTAAAAAAACTAATGAATTATATCCAAGAAGTTGATCAAAAATAGTTAAAAAATAATATGAAAAATATTTTTGTTATCAATAATTCTAACAAACTCAATAATTCTTACATTTTTTCTTTTAATCTTTCAAGCTTCTTGGGTAAAAATGATAAAAAAGTTTTACTATTAAGTTCAACATTAACAACAAATGAATTGATTATTAATAACATAGACGCTAGAAAAATTTTATCTAAAAATGTTATTCCTCCTTTTTGCATCTATCAATTCAACCACCAATTACATTTACTATTATTAACTCCAAAAAATAGTGCTAATTTAAATATTAAAGATATAAGTGAAATTACTCGTTTAATCATTAAACAAATTGAATTAATTAAAAACAATTATGATTATCTTGTTATTGATGCAAAAATGATATGGTCTGATTTAGATCTTTCGTTATTAAAAAAACACGATATTAATTACATGATTAATTTTTTTGATTCTTCTGAATTAGATATTAGTTTATTAATGAAAAATACCAAAATAATTAATTCAACTAATAAAAAAATAAATTCAGAAATTGTATTAGATAACTTTGACCGAAATAATCAAATTTCTTTACAATGTTTTAATCAATTAATAAAATTATTTCCTGATAAAAAAATCACTATTATCAACCAAAAAGATCATTTAAATTTAATCAATTATGTTGATAAAAAACCTTGATTAAATTTATCTGTTGATTTTGATGATATATGTAACAGGATTGAAGAAAACAAATAGTTTTCGTTAATAAAAAAGAAATATTTAGTTTTATTAATGTTATTATTAATATATAAATATTAATTTTTTACAAAGAAGAGAGTAATTTAATATGGGATGAATGATATTTGCTGGATTTTGCATGGTAGCTATTATTGTTTTGTTTGGATGATTAGTATTCATTTCATCTGATTATGCTGAAGCGTTTGCTAAAAAACGAAATAAGAAAGAAGAAAGTAAAAAACAAAAGAAAGCAAAACAACAAAATAGCAAAAAATCAACTAAAAAAACTCAACCAGTTGCTAAACCTAAAATTGAAACTAAAGCTAAAACTAAAAAAGTTGAACATGTAGAAAAATCAAAAACTAAACCTATTGTTGTTGAACAACCTAAACCAAAGAAGATTCGTGTTATTCCGGTTGAAACAAAATGAGAAGATGTTTGAACTAGAACTGTTAGCCATCAAGGTGAAGTATTCTTTACAAAAATGGGAATTCAATTTGTTTATCGATTAGAAGGAAATGAATCATTAATTGTTTCTTATCCAAATGACAAAGAACATATTTTAGGAAAAATTACAAAAACTCAAATTGAAAATGCTTTTGAAATTATTAAAAAATGCGAAGGACCTACAGATTTAGGACCTGAATATAATTTCTGTTCATCATATGTATATGGAATATTAAATGATGACAGAATCATTGATTACAAAGATTAATAGTAATTTAAAATTCAAAAATAATTTACAATCACTTTTATAGATTTCCTATTAAAAGTGATTTTTGTTTTAATGTTTATGCTAGTCATTCTTACAATTTTTCAAATTTTTTAAAAAATTAAAATATTTTATATAATTTTGTCGTTAGAATATTTTGTGAGAAGAAAACACATTCTAAAAAGGAACAGCAAAAATGACAAAGTTTAATCGAAATAAAAATTATACATGTATGGCATTGTTTATCTTTCTTTTTGTATGATTGTTCTCTAAATGCTTTAATCATATCATCTATTTATGTCATTAATGTCGATTGAGTTTATATTTGTAGAAGTTCTAACGTCCAAAAATAATTAAAAAATATCAAAGAATCGAAGGTTATGAAAATTAAAAAATTATCTTTATTATTTAGTGGAATTATCTCTGTTGGAGCGATAACACCTGTTGTATATGCTTATTCAACTTCAAAAAACACTAAACATGAGATGTCAGTTAAATCCAAAATATTAACATATATTGAAAGAAAAACAAAAGTTGATTATGCTTATGCAGAAAAGGCATTATCAAATATGAAAATCTCAGACTTATTAAAAGTAACATCTAAAGAAGATTTTGATTCAGAATTAACACAAAAAATAATTGAATTACAAAATGAATATTTAGATCTATTTAAAAGTAGAAATTATTCTCTAGAAGAAATTCAAACTTATATGTGCGAAACTTTTCCAGAATATAAAAAAGAATATGAAAAAATAATTAATGATCAAAAAGTTGAACATGGTTTATATTCATTAACAAAAAATACAAATATATCAATATCCCCAGAACAAGTAAAAACCCTTAGAGAACAAGCTGATAAATTGTCTGTACAAAGAGGTATTATGATTGCACAATGTACAATTTTTAGTGCTACAGCAGCAGCGATGTATGCTATTTCTTGATGTACATTTGGTCTTTCAATACCAGTAGCTATTGCTTGTACAATTGCCGCAACTCAAACAGGAATTTTACAAAATAAGATTTTAAATTCAATTAATATAATCAATGATCTTATAAATTCTTCTAGTGTTGAATCAAACAAAATTACAGAATATTTTGATCCAAAAGAAGAATTATTAAAAGAAATTGATGGCATTATAACAATGTTGAGTATTATTGGTGGAGTTGCTGCAGCTGTCTTAGCAGTATCTCCTGCCTTTCCACCAGCATATGCTTCTGTTGTACCTGCATGTAGTGCCTTAACTTTTGCAAGTGGCGTAACTTTAACAATTATGACTTTTATTAAACTTGTAATTAGTAAAATGTAAAAATATTCACAAGGAGTTAAACTATGGAATACATATTGATTGGTTGGCTTTCAATGATGCTAACACTTACAATTTTCATGTGGAATAATACCATTGCATACAATAACAAAGTTAATAAGGTGGATAAAGATATAAAAGATACATTGTTTTCAATGAATTGAATAATGATTGTACAACCTATTAAAACATTTGTGTTTCTTTTATTAATGTTTGCAACATTACTTACAAGTGGAATTATGTTTTTTTACATAAAAAACCCTACTTTTATTATGCGCATTGCTGGTTTTGTCTTTATTACTCTTGCTGTAACTTTATTTTTATGTTCGGTTTATGCATATATTTGAGCACCCAAGAAAATTAAATCGATTCAAGTTGATAAAAGTATAGTTGATGCATTATTATCAAAAGCTGAAAATTGCAATAAGGACGGTGTATCGACTTTAGTAAACAAAATTAAAGAAAACAAGAATGTTAATATGAATCTTATGAAATTAGCTTATTTGATTCATTAATTAAGGCTATAAATTTATTCTAAAAGAGAATGTAGTGCATGTTAATTGTGCACTACATTTTTAATTTTAGTAGCTTGAATGGTGCAAAAAAATGAATCCAAAGTCTTCGGATTCATTTAAATTATTTTATGG
>JAQXJX010000011.1 GCA_029009155.1 Mycoplasmataceae bacterium
GTTCCTTTATCTGCTCCAATTAATTTAGCATCTATTTCTTTAGTAATTATTTTATTTTCATTAATACTATTTTTACATTGTTTTTTATCACTTACAACATCATTATTTTTTAAACCAACTGTTGTAATGCTTCCTAAAAAAACACGCTGATGATGTCAGCAACATTATCTTAAAAAATTTACTAGTTCGACTCATAGTAATATCTCTTGTTTATATTTTTTCACTAAACTTTTCTTATGTACTAACTTAAAGATTAATTTATTTATTGCATGTGATATTTAAAAATTACAAGTTAAGAATTTTTAGACATAATTAATATCTAAAAACTTATATTTTATGAAATTTCATCTTTGATTTTTTGATAATAACTAAATCATTATTTTACCTTAAACATATTTTCTGTTGAAGAGTAATAAGTTCAATATTTCTCTCTACAATATTTATCCTTCATAGCTTGATCTTTAACTCAAATTGTGTTTATTTTAGTACCTTTAAAACAACCATTGTTACCAAAAGGGTTAGCATCTAAATTAATTACATGATCTAATGCTGATAAATCTAATTCTTCTAAAGAAGTTATACCTTCAAAAGCATTATTACCAATGTGTTGAAGACTATTTGGTAAAACAAGTTTATTAGATTCAAGATCATCACATTTTTTAAATGCTTCTATTCCAATATCCTCAATTCCTTCTTCAAAATTAAGTCCAATGATTTCTTTGCTTGTAAAGAATATATTACGTGAATTGCCATAGAAAGCCCGATCACCAATTTTCTTAATTGTTGAAGGAATTGTTAATTTACATTCCTTAAAATATCATGAATCTGGGGTAGGGTGGAAAGCATCATGTGCTATTTCAGAAATTACATATTCAGTTCGATTATATGTAAATTTACCACCATTGAAATTGAAGTTACCTGTTGCTACAAATTTATTAGATACATCTGTGATTTTTGTTTGTTTATAAGAAGGACCATGAAAGGTAAATGTACTTTCTTCATTTGCACCAATATATTTTGAACTAATTTCATCATAAACATCATTTTTAAGGCCAAAGTATTTTGCAGCAGAAGATCAATATTTACTATTAGAATATTCATCTTTCATAGTTTGGTCTTTGAATCGAATCATTGTAGTTTCACTTCAATATAAAAAGCCTCTCAAATGATTGAAAGGATCAGCATCTATTTGAATAACATGATCTAAAGCCGTTAGATCTAATTCTTTTATAGATTTTGTATTAGCAAACGCACTTTCACCAATATATTTAACGCTATTTGGTAGAACAATTTTAGAATTTTCACAAGAACAACGTTCAAAAGCGGATTTACCTATGTATTCAACTCCTTCTTCGAAATTAATGTTAATAATTTCTTTATCACCACATGGAAAAAGAGGAGCATTGTATTTAAAAGCTCCAGTATCAATTTTTTTAATAGTACTAGGAATAGTCAAATTACAGTTTTTGAAAAATCATAGATTTAAACTAGTATTAAAAGCACCTACACCAATTTCAGTAATTGTGTATTCAACTCCATCACAAACAAACTTACCACCATTAAAATTGAAATCTCCAGTTGCTAAAAAGCTTCATGAACAACCTGTAATTTTACACTCACTTGGAGTAGTATACTCAATAGTAAATGTTCCTTTATCTGCTCCAATTAATTTAGCATCTATTTCTTTAGTAATTACTTCATTTTCATTAATGCTATTTTTACATTGTTTTTTATCACTTACAACATCATTATTTTTTAAACCAACTGTTGTAATGCTTCCTAAAAAACATGTCAATGATGCTATTGACATCATCTTAAAAATATTACTTATTTTTTTCATAATAATACCTTCCTATTTTTTGTGATTAATTTTGTATCTTAATATAACTATATTATTCATATTAGAATATGCTTATCATGTATAAATATAATTATCAATATCAATTATTGCATTTTAATTAAAAAAAATAGAAAATGTATTCAATAATATTCACCATTTAATCCCGTAAATTAGTTTTTTAGTTTTCTAAGTAGATAAATAATCGATAATAGGTAAAACTATTAATAGAGCATGGGTTATTTATTTAATAGTTTATTTTCGCATCTTTTATTAATCAAAGTAATAAAACGAGTAATTAAACAACCAGCACCAATTGATAAATATAATACTAAAGTATTAGAATAGGAATTACTATCACATGAAGGAGCTAAAGTTAGTTTTAATTCATATGAAATAAAAATAGTATTAAATTGAGCAAAAATTAATACATCAGT
>JAQXJX010000012.1 GCA_029009155.1 Mycoplasmataceae bacterium
ATACTTTGTTGTACCTATTGCACAATGCATGTACAACTAACAAAACTAAATGAAAAAATTGAATTAAAAGTTATTGAAAATACTGATGTATTATTTTTTGCTAAATTTAATACTATTTTTACTTCATATGAATTAAAACTAACTTCAGTTTTTTCATGTTATAGTCATTCATTGTCTAATGCTTTAGTATTATATTTGTCAATTCGTGCCGGTTGTTTAATTGCTGGTTTTATGCTTTTACTTTGATTAATAAAAGATATGAAAATAAACTATTAAATAAATAACCCATGTTCTATTAATAGCTTTACCTATTATCAATTATTTATCTACTTAGAAAATAAAAAAACTAATTTATGGCATTAAATGGTGAATGTTATTGAATATATTTTCTATTTTTTTAATTAAAATACTAAAATTGATATCAATAATTATTTTTATACATTTTAAGCGTATTCTAAATAGTTATATTTAGATACAAAATTAATCATAAAAAATAGGAAGGTATTATTATGAAAAAAATAAGCAATATTTTTAAGATGATGTCAATAACATCATTGACATGTTTTTTAGGAAGCGTTACAACAGTTAGTTTAAAAAATAATGATGTTGTAAGTGATAAGAAACAATGTAAAAATAGTATTAATGAAAATAAAGTAATTACTAAAGAAATAGATGCTAAATTAATTGGAGCAAATAAAGGAACAATCACTATTGAGTATACTAATCCAAGTGAGTGTAAAATTATAAGTTGTTCACGAAGCTTTTTGGCATCTGGAGATTTCAATTTCAATGGTGGTAAGTTTGTTTATGATGGAGCTGAATACACAATTGTTGAAATTGGTTGATATGCTTTTAATGTTAATTCTGATAATTGACATTTCATAAACTGCAATTTAACTATTCCTAGTACTATTAAAAAAATTCATCCTGGAGCTTTTTATGGCAATTCTTCTAATTTATCATTTACTAATAAAGAAATTATTAGCATTAATTTTGAAGAAGGAGTTGAATACATAGGTGCATTTGCTTTTGAAAATTGTTCTTGTGAAAAATCTAAAATTCTTCTACCAAATAGCATTCAATATATTGGTATGAAAGCATTTGCTCACATAAATTCTATAAAAGAATTAGATCTAACGGCTTTAGATCATGTTATTAATATTGGAACTGATCCTTTTGATGAACTTAGAGGCTTTTTATATGGTAGTTTAACTGGAATAATTCGATTCAAAGACCAAACTATGAAAGATGAATATTCTAATAGTCAATATTGATCTTCTGCTGTAGAATATTTTGGCCTTGATGAAGATGTTTATGATGAAATTAGTTCAAAATATATTGGTGCAAATGAAAAAAGTACATTTACCTTTCGCGTTTCTTCTTATAAACAAACAAAAATCACAGGAGTATCTAATAAATTTGTAGCAAGCGGAGATTTCAATTTTAATAATGGTGAATTTACATACAATAATAATGTTGAATATGTAATTTCAGAAATAGCGAGTGATGCTTTCCGCCCTAGCTCAACTAGATGATATTTTAAAAATTGTAAATTAACTATTCCTTCAACAATTAAGAAAATTGGTGATCGAGCTTTCTATGGTAATTCTCGTAATACATTCCTTTCAAGCAAAGAAATCATTGGTCTTAATTTTTAAGAAGGAATTGAGGACATTGGAAAAGAAGCGTTTAAAAAATGTGATGATCTTCAATCTAATAAACTTGTTTTACCAAATAGTCTTCAACACATTGGTAATAACGCTTTTGAAGGTATAACTTCTTTAGAAGAATTAGATTTATCAGCTTTAGATCATGTAATTAGTTTAGATGCTAACCCTTTTGGTAACAATGGCTGTTTACATGGCACTAAAATAAACACAATTTGAGTTAAAGATCAAGCTATGAAGGATAAATATTGTAGAGAGAAATATTGAACTTATTACTCTTCAACAGAAAATATGTTTAAGATAAAATAGTAATTTAGTTATTATCAAAAAATCAAAGATGAAATTTCA
>JAQXJX010000013.1 GCA_029009155.1 Mycoplasmataceae bacterium
TTTTCTCCTGAGCATTTAGCAGGATCTTTTTTTGCTATCCTTGATCACTTACATTTAATAATTGAAGTTTCATTATGGATAGGAGAAAGTTCAAATTGGCGTTGTATGTTTTCTACTGAGTGAAAACTCTTTTGTGAAATATTTATACGCGGCATTTTTTTATCCTTAAAATCATTTATAATGAAGATTTATTATACCAAAATATCATGAATGTTTCTATATGCACTCATGATATAAAAAATGGTAGATTAATTATTTTTCGCTAATTTTGTCAATACCAACTAATGATGAACCTTCAATTAAAGCTAAACAAGCTCCACCACCAGTTGAAACAAAGCTATAATCTGTTTCTTTAAAACCTAAAGCAACTACAGCAGCAGCACTATCACCACCACCAATTAAAGTATAGCAACCTTTTGCAGTAATATCTTTTAATGTTTTTGCAACAGCTTCAGTTCCAGCTTTGAAGTTTTCAAATTCGCTTACACCACATGGACCATTTCAAACTACAGTTTTAGCATTAGCTAATGTGTTGTTAAATAATTCGATAGTTTTAGGACCAATGTCAAGACCCATTAATTCACCAAAAGGTTTTGTGTGATCCATATAAGTTGGTTTAACATCAGCATATTCAGGAGCACATTCACTATCACAAGTTAAAACTAATTTGTTTCCATATTTTGCCATTAATTCTTTAGCTGTTGGAATCATTTCATCTTCACAAATTGATTTACCAATTTCTAAACCTTGTGCTTTTAAGAAAGTATAAACCATTCCACCTGTAACAATGATTTTGTCAGCTTTATTAACTAAATTGTTAATAACTTTTAATTTATCACTAACTTTAGCACCACCTAAAATTGCTACATATGGTCTTGCTGGATTATCAATAGCTTTAGAAATATTTTTAATTTCTTTTTCAACTAAGAAACCAATGCATGATTCAGCGATATTAGCAGCAATTCCTGCATTTGAAGCATGAGCACGGTGAGCAGTACCAAATGCATCATTAACAAATACTTCTCCTAAACCAGCTCATTCTTTAGCTAATTCTGGATTATTTTTAGATTCTTTTTTAACAACTTCGTTATTAGCATTAACATCATTGTATCTTGTGTTTTCTAATAATAAAATTTCTCCAGCTTTTAAATTAGCAGCGGCATTTTTAACATTTTCACCAATGTTTTCATTCATGAAAATTACCTTATTGTTTGGTAGTAATTCTTGTAATCTTTTTGCAACAGGAGCTAATGATTTTTTACCACTATTGATGTCATCTAATGATTTAATACGGCTTAAGTGGCTTAAACAAATAATTGAGCAGTTGTGAGATAATAAATAATTAATTGTTTCAAGAGCTGCAACTATTCTTTTGTCATTAGTTACTTTTCCATCTTTTAATGGAACATTAAAATCAACACGAACAACAACTTTTTTATTGTCTAAGTTGATATCTTTTAAAGTTTTTTTATTTTCGTACATAATTATCCTTTACTATGAATACTTTTTTATTATAAATAAAAAAACCAAACATATAAATATATGCTTAGTTTTTTGTTATGTTTTTATAAGCTAAATTACTATTATTTTAAGTTAGCGAAGTAAAGAGTTGTTCTTACTAATTGATTTACATAAGAAGATTCATTATCATATCATGTAAATAATTTGTACATTTTCTTACCTTCAACATCTAACATCATAGTTAATTTTGGATCAAAGATTGAACCGTGAGTTTCACCAATGATATCACATGAAACAATTTCATCACCATTGTAACCTAATGTTTCATTAGCAGCTTTTTTCATTACATTGTTGATTTCTTCAACAGTTGGGTTAGCTTCTAATTCAACTACTAAGTCAACTACTGAACCAGTAATTGTAGGTACACGAACTGCTAAACCATGTAATTTACCTTTTAATTCAGGTAATACTAAACCGATAGCTTTAGCAGCACCAGTTGATGTAGGAACCATTGAACATGCAGCAGCACGAGCTCTTCTTAAATCTTTGTGTGGAGCATCTTGTAATCTTTGGTCAGCTGTATAAGCATGAATAGTAGTCATCATACCTTGTTTAATTTTAAAGTTATCATTAATAACTTTAACCATTGGAGCTAATGCGTTAGTTGTACAACTTGCACCTGAAATGATTGTATCAGAAGCTTTTAAGATTGTGTGGTTTACATTGTAAACTACAGTTGGTACATCACCTTTAGCTGGAGCTGAAATTACAACTTTTTTAGCACCTGCTGTTAAGTGTTTGCTTGCACCTTCTTTGTCAACGAATCTACCAGTAGATTCAATAACAATATCAACACCTAATTTAGCTCAAGGTAAGTTAGCTGGATCTTTTTCAGCACAAACTGGAATTTTTTTACCAGCAATAATTAGGTTGTTTTCTTCATCAGCTGATACTTCTGCAGGGAATTTTCCATGAGCAGAGTCATATTTTAATAAGTGAGCTAATGTTTTAGCATCAGTTAAATCGTTGATTGCAACAACTTCAACTTCAGACTTGTTAAATAATTCTTTGAAAACTAAACGGCCAATTCTACCAAAACCGTTAATTGCGATCTTTTTCATATTTTCTCCTAATAATTTTGATATTCATATTATAGTAATTTATAAAAATCATAAACATATTTTTACCCAAAATCTTTTACTTTTAAACTAATCCATATAAAAATGGTTTAGATTTTAATAGTAAAGTATATAAAAAAAGACAGCAAAATGCTCTTATATATAATTTTTATTATTTGTAAATAATATTTAAATTTTTAAACCACTAATTAGGTTATGTAATTATATGAAAAGAATACAAATAAATATCTATTTACAAGAGACTAAGAAACATTGTTATACGAAAAAAACGTAATTTTACATTTGGTATAATTTAAATGTTTTATATCTAATAAATATAAGGAAAAAAGTTATGTTTACTAACAAAAATAAAAGAACATTTAAAGTAAAATGATTTTTAAAACTTTTGGGCTTATCATCACTACTATTATCACCATTAGCATTTAATTCAATAAACATTTCACAAAATAATAAAACAAATTTAAAAAAAATAAATGTTAATGGTTTATCCATTAAAGCTGCAAAAGATACTGATATTGCAATAAACGAAAAAATTAAAGTAGAAGTTTTAGATGGTGCAGATGATGGTGATGTAATTAGTTTTACTGAGAACTCTAATGTTAAATTTTATTTAAAATCAGATAGTGGATATGAAGAAGCTACATCAATGACTTATGATTCTTTTGATTTATCAGAATTTTATGTAGCGATGATTAACGATCCAGATACTGCTATTACAATTGAAGTAACTAACCAAACTTCTTCTGAAACTGGTTCATGTGTTATTAACTATAAAGGAGTAAAGCAAGTAACATTAGATAAGAACAATATTATTGCTAAAGCAAATACTTCTAATAATGAATTGATTGCTACAATTGATTCAAGTGCAAATCCTTCATCACAAATTTTGTGAGCAGTTAGTGACCCTACAGCAGTAGATTTTATCTATCCAACACAATCAAAAAAGTATACACTAACTGGACAAAAGATCCAACTATCATTAAAAAAACAAGGAGAATACACAGTTACTGCAAGTTGTAATGGTCATTTTGCAACATGTTCATTAGTAGTAAGTTGTGCTTCAGTAGAAAATGTAAGCATCGATAATTTTCCATTAACTAATTATGAAACTGAATGTGGATCAAGTGGTGAAATTGATCATGATTTAAATCCAGTAATTTCTCCTCAAGGTGCTAATCAACGAATTAAATGAGAAATCAAAATGGTTGATTCATCAGTAAAAAAACCTGTATGACTTGATGTTATTAATAACAAAATCAAATGATCTGGAAATTCAACTATTGGTAGTTATAGATTTAGTGTTATTGCCACTTCAGTTGCTGATCCAACAAAATTTGCTGAATCAAATGTAATTAATTTATCTTTTAAAGAAGCTTCTTTAAAAGTAATGAATCTTGAAACAGTTGGTGCTAATAATGCAAAAGTTGGTAAAACTATTACATTAGTTGCAAAACTAAATAGTGGTGTAAGTTCATTTCATTTAATTAATTGAAAAATTAGTAATAACGAAGTAGCAGTTTTAAAGAACTCTAGTTCACGTTCAAACCAAGAGGTTACTGTTCAAATTAATAAAGAATTTGATGGACCTGTTGTAGTAACTGCTGAATGTGATTTTTTATCAAGAGAAATTAATATTTACTCTGAACATGAAACTATTAATTTACCTTTAATAATTAGTACTTCAGTAATTGGTGGTTTTATTCTTATTGCTGGATTAGTAACATTAATTGTAATTAAAATGCATAAAGAGCAATAATTTTCAGATAAATAACCTATTTTTATAACAAATAGAAAATTATTTATATGAATATGCTTCAAGATCACAAAAAGAAAATTATTTTATTTTTTCTAATCTTTATTGGAATAATATGTATTATTCCAATATTTTTTTGTTTACCTGTACCAATATCAAAATCTACTCTAATGATTGTAAGCAATAATGTATTAATCAAACCATCAGTAGTAAACATCTCTAATTATTTTTTAAAAAATAATGAAAAAATGTATTCTTTTGAATCGATTGATAAAAAAACTGTTAAATGTTATATTAGTGGTTCATATGTTAATAACAATGAATATTATTTTAAATTATCAATTAAAAATGAAATTGTTTTAGATGAGGGGATGTATTGAGTAAATTTTAATTATGGTAATTTTAGTATTATGGAATATTACTATTACTTTAGCTAATATATAATATTAGCATGTTAATTTTTAATGTTAATAACCAATGTAAAAGTAAAGAATACAATAAAAATGTTTCTAAATTATTTACTTTAGCAGCAAAAGAAATATTCAAAGAACTTGATATTAAAAAAGAATTATTTTTTGATGTAAATTTCTTTGATATTGACCAAATGCATGAATTAAACTTAAAATATCGCAAAATAGATAAACCAACAGATGTAATTACTTTTGCTTTTTGAGATGTTAAAGACAGTATAAAAACTCCTTTATTAGGAGAAATATTTTTATGTGTTGATATTATTAAGCAAAAAGCAATTGAACAAGAAAATGATTTAATAACACAAATTGTTTTTACTTTTATTCATGGTGTTTTACATTTACTAGGATATGATCACATGATCCAAAAAGATGAAGAAATCATGTTTGAATTACAAGATAAAATTTTAATGAAAGTGATGAAATATGAAAATTAAAACAGGAACAGTTGTTATTACAGGAAAACCTAATGTTGGTAAATCAACATTAATTAATACTATTGCAAATAAATTAATTGCAATTACTAGTCCTAAACCACAAACAACTAGAAATAAAATTAAATTTACTTATAATGATGATAAAAATAAAATAGCTTTTATTGATACTCCAGGATATCACATACCTAATAACAAATTAGATATGTTTTTAAATTCTGAAATTAAGAACGCATATAAATTAGCTGATATCGCTTTATTAGTAATTGATTTAACTAGAGAAATAGACCAAGAAGATATAGAAGTTATAAATATTATTAAAAGTTACAATGTTAAAAAAGTTATATTGGTTTTAAATAAAATTGATGTAGCTAAACAAGGCATTGATCAAAAATATGAAGCAAAAGTTAAAGAATTAATTGAAATATCACAAGTAATTAAAATTTGTGCTAATAAAATTGAATCTGTCAAAGAAGTTATTGATACAATTCATAATCATTTAGATGATAATAATGATTTAGTTGAAGATGTTGAAATAGCTGATAATTTTTTCATTTCAGAAATTATTAGAGAACAAATTATTTTTAATTTTAAACAAGAAGTACCATATGCAACTTGTATTGCAATTAGAAAAAAGAATTACGATCCTAATACAAATGTGTTTGAAATTTATGCAGATATAGTTGTAGAAAAAGAATCACAAAAACCAATTATCATTGGTGCAAAAGGACAAATGATTAAAAAAATTGGAACTAAGTCAAGAGAGAAACTATTGGAATTTTATGATTGTAAAATTGTTTTACATCTTTTTGTTGTTACTAAAAAAGATTGAAGAAATGATACAACTTTCTTGAAAGAAAATGGCTATTATCGATAATGGCAGAAAGCATATTTAAAGGTTATTTAATAAATAAGGTAGATTATTTATTAAATGATGAAATAGTAACTTTTATTACAGAAGATGGGACAAAATTACCATGCTTATCAATGGGGAGTAGAAAAATATCTTCAAAGAATGGGAGAAATTTATTTCTTGGTAATTACTGTGAATTTGAAATCTTTTTAGCTAGAAATGTTGCTAAAATGAGTAGACTGAAAAAATGTCAAGCAATAACTCAAACAGATTGAAAGTTATCATTATATCAACCTTTTAATTTACTTTGTGAATGTGTTAATAGAACTATTGAAACTAATCATTACACCTATCTTTTTTTTAAAAATATGTTAGTAATGATTAATGATAGTAAATATAGTGAAAAAACCAAAATTCTGATAATCTTACAAAAATTTTGTATTTTAAGTGGAATTGGTTTAGAAGTTAACTGTTGTGTTGAATGTGGTAATAAATGTTTAAAAACCATTAATTTTAAAAAAAGAGGAATGGTTTGCAACTTGCATTTTAATAAAAATAAAGACCACTTATATTCACTAAAAATTAGCAAATTATTTCACTATTTATTTAATGAAAAATATGATGAATTAAACATATTCTTTGATGAATTTAACTTTGCTATTAAAATTTTAAAAGAATATATTGATCACAATTTAGGAATTAAATTATTTACAATAAATAATTATTAATAAATAAAAAACACAACCTTATATTTACAAAAGGTTGTGTTTTAATATTGAATGTAAAACTATTTAATTATTTCATTAAGTTTAATTCAATGATTTTGTCAAATAATTTATCTTGAGTTAAATAGTTGATAATGTGACTAATGAATTGTGAATTTTTCTTAACTTCATCAACACCCATGTGATAAATTGAAGCAATATTGTTAACTTCTTTTTCAATTTCTTCATTAGAAACTTTAATTTCTAAATCATTGATAATTTTATCAATTGCTAGCGCTAACATGATGTGATCAGTAGCTTCAGCTTTAATTTTGTTATTAAAATCATCCATTGATGAATAATTAATTTCTTTAATGTATTCTTCAATTTTCTTATTTTTTTGTTTAGCTTGATTTTCGATTTCTGATTTTAAACGGTTAATTTCTTTATCTAATATTGTTTCAGGAACATAATTAGCTTTTGTGTTTTTAGCTAAAAAATCAGTAATTTGTTTAACAGCTACTTGTTTTTCTGAATAATTTTTGTAACGGAAAATATCAGATTTAATGTGTTCTTTTAATTGAACTTCATTTAATACACCTGGGATGTTTAATTTTGCAATATAGCCTGCGTCAATAGTAGGTTTAGAAATAGTTTCAACTTTTTTAATATTTAATTCAAATGTTACAGGTTTACCTGCTAATTCTTTTGCATGATAATCTGCAGGGAATGTAACATCAATCTTAGTTTTATCACCAACTTTTAATCCAACCATTTTTTCTTCAAAACCAGGGATAAATTGGTGTGAACCAATTTCTAAGCGGTAATCAGCAGCTTCACCACCTGGGAAAGCTTCAGTTCCTAAAAAACCTTTGAAATCAAAAGTAACCATGTCACCATTTGCAATTGTGTTATCTGCTTTAGGTGCAAAACTACGGTCAGCCATAGTCATACGGTTTAATTCATCATTAATTTCTTGGTCAGTTACTTCTGGTTTTTTGTAGTTTAAATCTTTAATACTTTTATATTCTGGTAAAGTTATAGTAGGTTTGTTGTCAAAGCTTAAAGTAATAATAAGTTTTGATTCATCAATATCTTTAATATCAATTTTTAATGTTTCATCAATAATTTGTTTGTTTTCTAAATATTTAGGTGATTGATAAAATTTATCAATAGTTTTATCAATCATTGATGAAATAGCTTTATTCATAACTTCTGAAGTAGAAATGTATGAATTTGCTTTTTCTAAAGGAACATGTCCTTTTCTAAAACCAGGAATAACTAATTCTTTAGCTAATTGTTTACGAGTATTAGTTTGTTCATTAACTCAATCATTTTTATCAACTTCGATTGTAAAAATTGTTTTAATTTCTGTTTTTTCTAAATTTGTAATTTTCATAATATTTTCTTTCTATAAGTATGAGAATAATAATTATTTAACCCTTATTTTTATATGTTTAAACAACTAATATAAATATTTTATATATTTATCATTACTTTTTAGTGTTTTAGTTATAAAAACTGCAGTTAATATTTTTTGCATTATTATCAAAATATTTCTTTAATATTTGTTTACAACAGTTATCATTGTTTTTAAAAACATCTATTAAGTAATTAATGATTGTAATATCCTCATTTTGAATTAATTTTATGTATCAATAAGTACCATTTTCTTGATCATAGAAAAGGTTACTTTTAATCTTAATACAATGATTAATAGATAAATTAATCACATCATTTCAATTAGAAACAATATGATTAATATCAATTTTGTTATTTACAACCTTTAATTTTCTGATAATTATACATTGGTCCATACTATAATTCTTGAATTATAGTATAGATAAAATATTGATAATTAATCATTATTTAAAAAGTTCATTGTAAATTTCATCATATGTTTCAACAAAATGAAATTTAATTTTGCTTTTAATTTCTTCTGGAACATCTTTTAAATAACGTTCATCATCTTTAGGCATAAAAATTTCATTGATTCCAGCACGAGCTGCAGAAATAACTTTTTCTTTTATACCACCTACAATTGTAACTCTACCACGTAAAGTGATTTCTCCAGTCATTGCGATGTTTGAAGGAATAGAAACGCCTTTCAATGTAGAGATTATTGCTGTAGTAAGAGTAACACCAGCACTTGGTCCATCTTTTGGAATACCACCAGCTGGAACATGCATTTGAATGTCTAATGTTTTTAAATCACTAGGAGAAATACCAAATTTTTCTGCATTTGCTTTAACATAGCCTAGTGCTACAGAAGCAGATTCTTTCATTGTTTCTTTTAAATTACCAGTAATAGACATTTTGCCACTTCCTGAGTAATGAGTAGCTTCAATTGGTAATAAATCTCCACCTGCTTGAGTATAAGCCATTCCATTTACAATTCCTGGAATACGTTGTTTTTCAGTCATTGTATAGTCAAAAATTTCTTTATCTAAATATTTAACTATGTTGTTTGTGTCAATTACATCAGTTGTAATTTCTTTATGTAATTGTTTAACAATAAACTTACGAGCGATTTTGTTGATTAAACGTTCAAGATTACGAACACCAGCTTCACATGTATAACGATTGATAATGTAAGAAATACCAGCATCAGTAAATGAAAGATCACTATTTGTTAAACCTGTTTGTTCTAATACACGTGGAATAATGTGACGTTTACAAATTTCAAGTTTTTCTCTTTCAGTATATGATGTTAAATCAATAATTTCTAAACGGTCATATAATGCATGAGGAATTTGGTCAGCATAGTTTGCAGTTGCTACAAACATAACTTGTGATAGGTCATATTCTTCTTCGATATAGTTATCCATGAATTTTGTATTTTGTTCAGGATCTAAAACTTCTAACATTGCACTAGCAGGGTCTCCATGCATACGGTCAGATGACATTTTATCAATTTCATCTAATAAGAATAATGGATTAATAACTCCAACCTTCTTCATACCCTTAATGATTTTACCAGGCATTGCACCAATATAAGTTTTTCTATGACCTCTAATTTCAGCTTCATCATGTACACCACCTAAAGACATTTTTACAAATTTCTTGTTTAATGCTTTAGCAATAGACATAGCTAATGAAGATTTACCAACTCCAGGAGGACCTACTAAACAAATAATAGGTGATTTAGATTGAGGATTTTTAGCCTTAACTGCTAAATATTCAATAATTCTTTCTTTTACTTTTTCAAGTCCATAATGAGTTGCATTCAATGATTCTTCAACTTTAACTAAATCGTTGTTGTCTTCTGTTTTAGTTCAATATGGTAAATCTAATAATCAATCAAGGTAAGTACGAGTAATTGCACCTTCTTGAATATTCATGCTACTTTCCATTCTTGAAATTTCATCTAAAGCTTTTTCACGAATAGGTAAAGGATAAGGATTAGATTCAACTTTGTTTTTTAATTTCTTAATATCTTTTAAACTTGATGAATACTCACTTAATTCTTCTTTAACAGTTGCTAACTTTTGACGTAAGTAAAATTCTCTTTGTTGTTTGCTTAAAGTTGCATTCATTTTTTTATTAATATCAAATTCAACTTTTTCTTCATCTTTTTGATTTGCAAATTCAGAACAAAGAATATCAATTCTTTCTAAAACGTTTGGACTAGATAAAATTTTCATTTTTTGTTCTAGTCTTAAAAAAGAAGTATTAGCAATTAAATCAACTGCTTTTTGTGGTGTTGATGATGAGTATATTACAGATAAAACATCATCTGGTTTTTTAACCTTTGTGCAAGAGTTAATCATTTGAATTAAAACATCAACTTTTGCAACTATTTCCTTTTTATCAACTTTTACATCTTTAATTGGTTCATAATCAACAACAAAATTTGATTTATAAGTTGTATCATCAAAAGTTGATTTTTCTGTACAATAATCCATCTTGTTGATATGAATACGTTTTAATCCTTTTACAATGATTGTATATTCAACAGGATTAGATAAGGTTTTCTTAATTGAAGAAATTTCACATAATGTACCATATTGGTAAACTTGGTCAAATTTTGGATCTTCATCAGAATTATTTAATTGTGGTACAATAATCACATTTTTGTTAAAATGTTTAATTGCAACCTGCATAGATTCAAGAGATTTTTCTCTACCTATTATTAGAGTATTTTTAGCATTTGGAAAAACTACTATACCTCTTGTAAAGATAACGGGATACTTATTCACTTTTTTCCTCCAATGTTTATTAATATATTTATTTTAGCACTAAAATAATAAGAGTGCTAATTTTTTTAATTTATTTTTGAAAGAAAAGCTAATAATTCTACTTTTTTAGCTAAATTAGCAGTTCCACCTTGAGCAAAATTTTTACTTCCGCCACCACTACCATTAGTAATTTCATTAATTTTTTTAATTAAAGTGTTAGACCAGTAGTTTTGATTATTCATTAATTTGCTACCAGTAACTATTAGATATTGCATTTTATTATCAACTTCATTAATTGCAATAATAACTTTATCTTGGTGTTCATTAATGATACTATTAGCAGATTGTAAAATTGTTTTAATTGGTTTATTAGTAAATGAATAAACATTAATAGTTTGATCTTTAATATTAGATAATGTTGTTTTTATTTCTTCAATAGCTTTTTCGTTATTAATTTTCTCAAGTTGTTTTTTAATTTGGGTAAAAATAATTTCTAATTGTTTAAATTGTTCACTAATTAGACGATAATTTTTAACTGTCAAATCATATGAAATTGTTTTAACTAATTGTTCAAATTTTGGATCATTAACTTTATTTGCAACAACAAATTCTTTAAAACTTTCGATCTTTGTTTTAAATTGGTTAATTTGAGTAGTTAAAAAATTATTAATTAATTCATTTGAAGTAATAGCTTCAATTCGGCACATACCTGAACCTTTAACTTCAAAATTAGTAATCATGAATTGTTCAATTTCTTTAGTGTTGTGAACATGAGTACCACCACAAACTTCTACAGAAATATCTTTCATGAATAAAACTCTTAATTTTCCATTAAGTTTTTTATAAACATTTTCAAAATTTGCAATAGCATTGCTTTCTTTTGCTTCTTGTAATGTCATTAATTTTGTTTCTACATCTTTAGCTGCTAAAATAAATTCATTAACTTTTGCTTCAACTGCATTGATTTGGTCGATTGATAGTTTTGATGAATAATTAAAGTCCATTGTCAATCTTTGAGGAGTTAAATTGGAACCTTGTTGGTGAATTGAATCAGAAATTAATTGTTTCAATGCTGTTTCTAATAAATGGTGAGCAGAATGGTTTCTAGATAAAGCAAGACGACGTTTTTTATCAATAACTAAATTTGCTACCATTGTAGTATCAATTAATGAATTATCATTAAGTTCAACATAATGGAAATGTTGACCATTAGGTCCTTTAATTACATTTGTTACATCATAACTTAAATTATTGATGTAAATTTTACCATTATCATGTTCTTGACCACCACTTGTTGCATAAAAACATGTTTTATCAAATACAACTCATCCTGGAGCTGTTAGATGATGAACTGGATTAAAATCTTGATCAAAAATACCTATAATCTTAGCGTTTGTTAACTCTTTGTTATCATAATCAAATTCAGATGGAAGTTTAAAATTTAGTAAGTTTTCATTTTGACTTGCCATTGCTTTAATGTTAGTATTAGCTGATTTAGAGATTTGTTTATGCTCATTAGCTTTATTTTCATAATCCTTTTCATCAAATTTGATGTGTCTTTGATTACATAAATTTTGAATAACTTCTAATGGGAAACCAAAAGTATCTGTTAATTTAAAGATAGTTTCTCCATCAATATGATCCTTATTGTGAGTTGATTCAAAGAATAATTTAAATCCATTCTCTAATGTTGAATTAAATAATTTTTGTTCATTAACAATAGCATTAATAATCAATGACTTTTGTCCTACTAAATATGGATAGAAATCTTTCATTGTATCAATAATAGCTTCAATAGTAGGTGTTAAGAAATCGCCTTCTAATTCAAGTTCATAAGCACAAATAATTGCACGACGAATTAATTTTCTTAATACTGAACCTCTTTCTTTAGCTGTAATTGTAGCACCATCTGCAATAGCAAAAATATTAGCTTTTAAATGGTCTACTACAACAATGAAGTTCCGGTTAATATTTTTTTGTTTTTCATCATTAGAAAAATAAGCATTAGGATCATACTTATATTTTTTAGTGAATTTCATTAATACATTAATAACAGGAGCAAATAAGTCAGTATCATAATTAGTATTAGCCTCTTGCATAATACAAGCTAATCTTTCTAATCCAGCACCAGTATCAATATTTTTTCTAGTTAATTCAGTATATTCATTTTTACCATTATTATTAAATTGAGAAAAAACTATATTTCATATTTCAACATAACGGTCATTTTCTATATCTTCAAAAAATAGTCTTTCTCCTATTTTTTTAGGATCAAATTTTTCGCCTCTGTCAAAATATATTTCTGTACAAGGACCACAAGGACCATTACCTACATCTCAAAAATTACGGTCACGGTTACATTTGACAATATGTTCTTTAATAATACCTTCTTTAATTCATTGTTCATATGCTTGAGTATCTTCTTCATAAACAGTAATATAAAGTTTATTAACATCGATCTTAAAATTATTAATTAATAAATCATAAGCAAAATGAATTGCTTCTTTTTTGAAATAATCACCAATTGAAAAATTACCTAGCATCTCAAAAAAAGTATGATGACGGCTTGTTACACCAACATTAAAAATATCATTAGTTCTAATACATTTTTGTGAACTAGTTAAACGATTGGCAGGAGGATTTTTAATTCCTGAAAAATATGGCTTTAAAGTAGCAACTCCAGAATTAATTCATAGTAAAGAAGGGTCATTTACCGGAATTAATGATTGTGAAGGAAATAACATGTGTTGATGATTAGAAAAGTAATCTAATCAAATTTGTCTAATTTGGTTTGTAGTTAGTTTATTCATAAATAATGTGTGTTATTAATTTTACCTTTAATTATAGATATAAAACAAAATCCTAAGCAATATTGCTTAGGATTATATTTTTATGATTATTTATTTCTTGCTGTTAGCTTTTAATTCTTTTTGTTTTCTAATTCTTACTTTATATGTTAATCAGAAAATAAACATTGCAACTAGAATTGAAGGAATAGCAACTGAAATTGATAAGATAACTCAGAATGTAGCATCAGCTGATTGAGGTTTCATTGTAGCAACAACATCAATTTGCATAACTCTTGTAATATCAGATAATTTATTACCTTCAGGTGTAGTAGATTTAGTTTGAGCTTTAATTCTGAATTGATAAGAACCTAAAACTTGTGTTTCTTGGTTAGCTTCACAATAGATTACTCCAGTAGCTGGATCAATTTTTAATCATGGAGCTTTATTTTTATCAAATTCTTTATCTTGTTGAGCATCTCACAATTCTCAAGTACATTCTTTTGAATCACCACCATCAGTTTTTACAATTACTCGTTTATTTTCTTGATCATTAATTGATCTACTCTTTCCAATAACTCATTTTCTATTTTCATAGTCATTATTTGAGTTAGATAAGAAATCAAATAATTTAGAATCATCTAAAGTCATTTTAGTTAGATCTTTTGTACCAACATCATCAATATTGATGTTAACGTTTGATTCGAAATAACTATCTTTTGAGTTAGCAGGAATAATTATTCTACCGTCTTCACATAATTTAGGATTTCATTGATATCCCATCTTAGGAGCAGTTTCACCATTGAAAATAATAGTAGAGAATTCAGTATCTGCAAACGCATGGTCATTAATGAATTTTAATGATGCAGGGAATGTAAGAGTAGCTTTTGTATGTGTAGTTCCTTCAGTATGACATCCACCACATCCATTAAATGCACTAGCACCTATCATTTCTAACCCTTCAGAAAGTGAAATGTTTCCTGTAATATTAGTACATCCAGCAAAAGCTTCATCACCAATGTATTTTAAGTTTAATGGAGCTGTACCTGAAGTATTAAATGTTCCTGTAAAGCCAGTACATCCTTTAAATGCTTGTACACCAACTGTTTCAAGGAATTCAGGTAAATTTAATTCTCCTTTAAGACTAGTACATCCGGCAAAAGCTTCATCATCAATTAAAGTTACTTTTCTTGGTAAACTTGTTATTCCTTGTTCATCATTACTGCCTAAACTTGAACAGTTTAAGAAAGTACCTTTTTCAATTCTTGTTAAATTAGAAAGATCAGAGTTAGTAAAATTTAAACTACCATTTAATGAAGAACAATTTTTAAATGCATATTCACCAATTAAAGTTACATTGCTTCCAATGTCTATACTTCCAGTTACTTGACTACATCCATCAAATGCATGTGCACCAATTTTAGTTAAACTTTCAGGTAATTTTAATATTCCACCCAAACCAGTACATGAAGCAAAAGCAGAATCACCAATTATTTCTAAAGCAGGTTGTTTACCTGGGTCTATAACGAATGAAAAACCATATAAAGAAGTACAGTTTTCAAAAGCAGAATCACCAATGTATTTTAAATCATTATCAAATGAAATACTACCAGTGAATGTTTTAATATCTTTAAATGCTCCACCAGCAATACCTACAGTGTTATTACGTAATGTAAAGCCTGCATTTCCTACATTATTAGTGATTTTACCTAAACATCATTGAGCATATTGACTTTGTTCAAAACTTGTACCGTTTGAATATAAAATTCCATTCTTACAATATGTAGAATTATTTAATCCATTACATCCAAAGAAAGGTAAAACACCAACTTCTTTTAATGTATATGGTAAGTTTACATAACCTGTAATAGTTGAACAACTTTGGAAGGCATATGAACCTAAAGTTTCAAGTTTGTTACCAAAAGCTAAAACGTTACTTGTTCCTGCTTGTTTTAATGCTGTACATCCACTGAAAGCATAGTTGTCAATAACTTTAATTTCTCCAGCTTCTGCTAATGAGAAATTAGCAAGTGCTGTGGAATTCATAAATGCTCCACCAGCAATACCATAAATTGGAATTAAATTTCCTTCTGTTGAATTTGGGTGTTTGATTACAACATCACCAGTTAAAGTGGCACCACACATACCAATACATCATGCATTGTATGCACTTGGGTTAGTTTCAGAAATTGATGAATATAAAACACCTTGAGTTGTTTTACCTTCTAGTAAAGTACATCCTTTAAAAGCTAAGTCTTTAATTCTTGTTACAGAATTAGGGATAAATACATTACCTTTAAGTTTTGAACAGTTTTCAAATGCTTTTTCTGATATTGTTTTAAGTCCACTTGGGAAGTATAGATCAGTTCCTGTTGAATTACTTGTAACAGTTACTAATGATGTACAGCTAAGGAAAGCACTTTTTCCAATAGTTTCTAATTTATTAGGAAGAATAACTTTTGTAATCTTACTACATCCACTAAAAGCAGAATCACCAATTTTTGTAATTTTAGTTGTAGGAGCACCTGAATCAAAACATGCAAGATCAATTTCTCCAGTAAGTCCTGAGCAGTTATAGAAAGCTTCATTACTAATTTCAGTTAACTTTGAGCTAGTAATTTTTAATGAAGTAAGTCCTGAGCAGTTATAGAAAGCTGATTCTCCAATTTTTTCAATATCTGGTAATGATAATTGAGATGTAGCAGCAGTACAGCCATAAAAAGCACGTTTACCAATTTCTTTTGCGTTATTTAAATCAAGACCACGAATTCTGTTACATCCTTCAAAAGCTGAATCACCAATTTTGCTTGCACCAATTTGAATATCACCAGCTAAATTTGTACAACTATAGAAAGCTTGTTTACCAATTAGATCTAATTTATCTGGTAATGTTAATGCTGTAATTTTTGTTGATTTAAAAGCATAGTCACCAATAAGTGAAACTTTTGAACTACCTAAAGCAATTGTACCTGTTAAATTTGTACATTGATAAAATGCATGAGTACCAATAGATTTTAAAGTTTTAGGAAGAGTAACTGAAGTAATTCCAGTACATCCATAGAAAGCACCACCACCAATTGATGTAAGACCTTCTGGTAATGAAATTGCACCAGAAATTACAGTATTATTAGCAAAAGCAGAATCACCAATACCTAATAATTTATAAGATTTTCCAGCTAAAACAACTTCACTGTTGAATGAAATTGTAGAACCTGTAACATTTTCTGATCCAGTAATGATAACATAACTCTTTTCAGCTGGATCACCGTCTTTTTTATATTGTAAAGTTTGGTATCTAACTGAACCACCAATGTTTGTTCCACTAACAAATTGTGAAAATACATCAATACCATCACCATTTGAAACTGAAGAAGTTAATTTAAATGTATCAATATCTGTATCTAATGATGAAGTTGCTACATTATCACGATTAAAATTTGCTGAGTGCGAAATTGAATATATTGTACCGAATGTTGCACTTAATGTTGTTAAAGAACCTAATAATAATTTAATTTTTTTGTTTTTCATAAATCTCATTCTCTCTCCCATTTTTTGAGAAAACCATTACAAATATATAGAATGGTTTACTATCAAAGTTAATTATAGTATATATTTATATGTAAATATAATGTTTTTATTGATTAAAACACTTTTTAGTAAAAAAACTTGCAAATTTTGGCAAGTCTTTTTTTAGCGCTTTTTATTTCTTAGCAGCTTTAAGATTTTTATTTTTCTTAATGTGGTGAATAATTCATAAAGCTACAGAAATAGCAACCATAGTTGGAACTGTTGTACTTACAGGTAATACAATTCACATTCATCAATCATTAGTACTTGTTTTATCTGTAATTTTTAATGTTACACGGTTAACATCAGAATCAGAAACAGCATAATGAGCATGTTGAGGATCTGGAGTTTGTACTTTAATATCTATTGTTCATTCACCTTCATAAGAATCATCAGTTCAAGAAATTAAACCAGTTGCTGGATCAATTTGGATGAAACTTGGGATGTCATTACGGTTATTAATTGCTCATTCTAGATTATTGTATGCACCATCATTTAGTGTAACAGTAAATGTTGATGGGTTTAATGATCCTGCAGCTCCTGCATCACCTGTTTGTTTTCTTAATTCACGAGGAATATCATTAATCTTAATTTCAGTTACTTCAATGTAAATAAGGTTGTAATTCTTTTCATTAATTGGAGCTTCTGAAGCAAAGAAATCATATTGTGTTTTAAATGGTACACTAATCTTTCCATCATTTCCAATTGAAGGTGCTCAATTAGTACCTAAACATGGAACTGTAGGAGTTTGGAAAATAATTTTTTCCATTGTAACACCTGCAAAGGCATTAGGACCAACTTCTCTTACAGTTGATGGGAATTCTAATACACTGTTTTGTTGTTTACTTGCACAACCAGCAAAAGCTTCTTCACCTATATATTGAACATGTTTAGGGATTGTAATGAATCTGAAATTTTCACATCCATAGAAAGCACGGTCATCAATTACAGATATATTTTTGCTTACTGCTTCTTGTAAATCAAATGTTTCTAATGAAGTACAATAACTAAATGCTCCAACACCAATTGTTGTAAGATTATCACGTTGTAAAGCTACACGTTGTACATTAGTACATCCTCTAAATGCTTCAGGTTTAATTTCAGTAATAGTTGCAAATAAATCAATAGTACCTCCAATTGATTTACAATCATAGAAAGCTTGTCTTCCAATGTAAGATACTGTTTGGTCTAAATATAAACCAGATCATTGTAATTTTTCACAACCAAAGAAAGCTAAATCACCAATTGATCTAACACCACTGTGAATAATACTTGTTGATAAAGTACTTTCAGTTTTTAAATTCTTGCAACCTTTAAATGTGTTCTCTTTAATTTCAGTAATATTTTTTGGAAGACCAGTGAAATAAGAGTTATCCATTTTACATAATGATTCACAATCTTCAAATGCTGATGCACCTAAGTAAGTTAAAGTCTCAGGTAATTGTAAGCTATTATTAAAACCTGTACAGCCTTTAAAAGCACTATCACCAATATAAGTTAACATACATTGTTGAGATGCAGCCAAATCAATTGCACCTGTAAGACTTGAGCAATTTTCAAAAGCACCACCAGCGATACCATAAACATTATCTTTTAATGATCAATCAGTACCTGTAATACATGCAGCTGTTTTGCATCCTAAACATCATTGGTTATTCTTATCATTAGTTTCAGAAGTATATATAGGGTTACTAGAAGGAAGAGGATCTGTAAAGCCACAATCAATGAAAGCTTGGTAAAGAATTGATTTAACTGATTTAGGAATGTTTATATTATTACTTGCTGTTAAACCAGTACATCCTTTAAAAGCATGTTTACCAATTGTTACAAGATCAGATGGGAATGATACAGCTGATATTCCAGTACATTCTAAGAAAGCACCACCAGCAATACCATAAGTTCCTTCTTCGATTTGAATTGATCCAGTTACTTTAGTAGCATTAATTGTTCCTAAACATCATTGATTATATTGTTCATTTGCTGGAGAAGTATAGAAAACTGTAGAAGAGATATCACTTCTTTCAAATCCTGTGTTAAAGAAAGCTTGGCTACCAATTTCAGTAACAGATTTAGGAATTTGTAATACTCTTATTGTACCTGCTGAACCTAATGCTGTACAACCTTTAAAAGCATTGTCACCGATTTTTTCTAGTGTATTAGGTAAAATTAAATCTTTTGATAATGCTGTACAGCCTTCAAATGCTGAATCACCAATTGTTTTAACACTATTACCTAATTGAAGTTGTTTAATTTTTGTACAACCTTTAAAAGCATAGTTACCGATTGTTTTAACATCATTAGGGATATATAAAATTTCATTTTCAATAGCATTACAGTCAAGGAAGGCGTTTTCACCAATAGTTTTTAAATTTTTAGAAAGAACCACGCTTGTAAATTTATTACCTTTAAAAGCATAAGTATCAATAGTTTCAACTGTACTTGGTAATCTAAGAAGTCCTTTAAATCCACAACTTGCAAATGTTGAATTGCTAATTGTTTTAAAGTTATCATTTGCTGGTAAAATTAAATCTTCATTTAGTCCTGAACAATTATTAAATGCATATTCGCCAATAAATTCAATAGTTGATGGTAAATGTAATCCACCATTTAATTTAGTACAACCATCAAAGGCATTTTTACCAATAAATTTAAGAGTTTCGTGAATATTTGTATTAAAATCAATTTTTGTATTTAATGCACTACAAGCTTTGAATGCTTTATCACCAATATATTTTAATGATGAAGGTAAAGATAAAGCTGCAGTATCACCAGATGTTAAACCAGTACAGCCTTCAAATGCAGAATCACCAATAATAGATAAATTTGTTTCTTTTACGTTATCACTAGCATTTTCAAAAACAAGTGATGTTAAAGCTTTACAATCCTTAAATGCACTACCACCAATTGATTTAATAGATGCTGGAATAGTAATTTTTCCTTTTAAATTAGTACTGCTGGCAAATGCATTACCACAAATTGCTACTAATTCATAAGTTGTTTCATCAATTACTACTTCATTTTTAAAAATAGGATCAGTTGCAGATGGGTTATTTCCTGTACCATTACTTGTTTGAACAATACGGCAAACATTTTTACCTTCAATAGTTGCTCTTTGAATTCTCACTATACCTTGAACTGCTGCTGAGCTACTAATTAAATAGTTTGCATCAATATTTAGTGTAGAAAAATTTACTTGTTCTTCTCACAATTCATTAGCAATATCATTATTTAAATAATAGCTATTTGTTTCGTTTTGACTTTCAATAGCATATGATGTATTATTTCTTGAAGCGTTAGCACCAATAAATGAAAATAATGTACCAAAAGTTGTACCTAAAGTTATTAAACAAGATGATAATAATTTAATTTTTTTGTTTTTCATAAACTCTTTTTTCTCTTCCTTTAAATTTTCAAGTCACTATACATAAATCTAAATAATGACTTTACTATTCAAAATGTATTATAGTATATATTATTTATTATTTCTTAGTGTTTTCGTTAAAACTTTATGTTTTTTTTAAAAAAATAACTACTTTTGCGATTTTTTCTTATTTTTAATCTTGCTAATGATTAAAAGTGAAATAGCTATAGCTATTACTGTAGGAATACTAGTAGCTAATGGTAATAAAACCATTGATCATTTAAAGCTATTATTATTTTTTTTATTAATAAAGTTAATAGTTATACTTTCACTTGACACACAATTTCATTCTTCTGGATGTAAAAGTGAAGATGCTCTAATCTTAAAACTATAAGTTCCTTCAGTTGCTTTATCGGATCATTCAATTAAACCA
This sequence comes from Mycoplasmataceae bacterium, assembly GCA_029009155.1. Classification (GTDB taxonomy): domain Bacteria; phylum Bacillota_I; class Bacilli_A; order Mycoplasmatales; family Mycoplasmoidaceae; genus Malacoplasma_A. Next base: position 21,140 of record JAQXJX010000013.1, read on the forward strand.
TTACTATTAACTGACAATCAATCGGGAAGAGGATTATTATCAATAGATAATAACTCTCATTTAACTCTTTCATCAGCACCTGGATTTACTTCAATTGCAAAATTATGTTCTAATGAACCAGAAACATCACATAATTTGTCATAATTTGTTGAATATATTCATTTTTTGATTGAGAAATTAGTGATTGAAATAAATTCAATTTTCTCAATTTTAAAACCAATTCCAGCTTGGAAATAATTTACTTCTGATAAAAATGGAACAAAAATTCGAGAAAATTCAGTATTTACTAAATTTGGTTGTCAATTTGCTCCAAATAAAGGAGGATTGATAGAAAAAAATTTTATGCTATCAAAGCTATCATTACTAAATGCACCTATACCAATTTTAATAACTGATGAACCAATATTCAATCTTCCATTAATTTTTAGACAATTATTAAAAGCATAATCACCAATAAACAACAAGTTATTAGCAAAATTTAATCCTATTCCATTATCAAAGTTCGAACAATTGCTAAAAGCATAATCACCAATTTCAATTAAATTATCAGGTAAATTTAATTCACAATTAAAGCCAGAGCAATTATCAAATGCATGTTTTCCAATAGTTTGGATAGTATTAGGTAAAACTAATGAATTACATAATCCTATGCAATGATTAAAAGCATAGTCACCAATTTTAATTAAATTATCAGGTAATACTAAACTTGTTAGGCGATAGCATTCACTAAAAGCATAGTCATTAATTTTTTTAATATCTCCAGTTAATTCAATTTTACCAGTTAAACTATGGCATTTATTAAATGCATATTTTCCTAGATATTTTAATGTTGATGGTAATGATAAATAATTATATTGAGGTAAAAATGAACCTAAATTTTCACATTCACTAAAAGCATAGTCACCAATCGATTCAATTTTAGCATCATTAAAATTAATTCCTTCATTTAAGTTTAAACACTTTTCAAATGCACTTTTTCCTATACTTGTTAAAATACAGTCTTTTTCAAATTCAATTCCACCAGACACATTAGTACAGTTGTAAAAAGCATAGTTTCCTAAATAACCAATAGTTTTAGGAATCTTAATTCCTAAACATGAACATGAGGCATTATAAAAAGCTTTATCAGCTATTCCATAAGTTTCATTTTTAAATTCGATTGATTTACAAGAAAATGATGATGATATGCATCCTAAACACCATAAATTGTAATAAGCACCAGAACTTGTATAAGCAATATTGTTAGTATCACGGCTTAAGTTTGTATTATAAAAAGCTCATGAACCAATTCTAATCGTACTTTTAGGAATATATACTTGTTTAATTAAGCTACAATCATAGAAGGCTTCGTCACATATAATTGTTACGCCCGACTGTTTTATTGGGTCAAACTCTAATGAAATATTGGTTAACTCATTACAACCTTTAAAAGCGCCTGCGGCTATTGCGTATGTTGAACTATCAAAAACAAGATTACTTGTTACTTTTGATGAATTAATCATTCCTATACATCATTTATTAAAATTTTTAGCTGATTTTGAATAAAGAATATTATTTTCATCTAAATTAAAGCTTGTATTATAAAAAGCTCGATTACCAATATTATTCACACTACTTGGAATGTATAAATCTCCTTTTAATCCTTTGCAATTATAAAAAGCAAAATCACCAATAGAGACAAGACTATTACCTAAAATTAATTTATTTTGAAATTTTGAACAATTATAAAAAGCTTCTGATCCAATTTCTTTTACACTATTAGGAATTAATAAATCACTACTTACTAATGAAGAACAATTTTTAAAAGCAGCATTACCAATAGTGGAAAGTTGTTTTGATAATATAAACTCATTATTATTTCCTCATCCTGTTAATGAGCTACAATTTTCAAATGCAGAATCACCTATACTTGTTATTGAATCATACATAAAAATTTTTTTAGCATTTGAACAATTATAAAAAGCATAGTCGCCAATTGAAGTAACACTACTTGGAAAATTAATAGCACCATCTAAGCTGGTACATTGATCAAAGGTGTGTGGTTTAATCTGTTTTAGTTTATATGGCAAAATTAAAATTGGAATAGAAGAACATTTACTAAAAGCATATGTACCTAAATATTCAACATTAGCTTTGGATAAATCTAATTCTGCACTTATACTATTGCAATTATAAAAAGCATAGTCGCCAATGTAAGTTAGATTATTAGTAAAAGTACCATAATTTGGGCCAATTAATAAATTCATTTTTGTATCATTACTAAAAGCATAGTCACCAATAGTTTTTAATGATTCAGGTAGTTCAATAGACTGATTTAATAAACTGCAATTACTAAAAGCATAGTCGCCAATAGTTTTACATCCATTTTTAAACTTAATTCCATTAAGATTGGCACAATTATTGAATGCATAGTCACCAATAGTGTTAATAGATGAGCTAAAAGTAACAATTCCTGTTATACCCGTATTATTATCAAAAGCATGAGATCCGATAGCAATTAGTTCATATTCTTCATCACTAATAGTTAATTTTTCTACAAAATTCGGATTTTCACACACAGCATCAAAAGAATTAGTGATTCTTAAATATTTTTTATTATTTACTACAAATGCTTCATATTCAATAAAACCAGATGCTGATTCATTTGTTAGCACACGTTCAAACAATAATCTACCAGTAAATTCTAATTTTTTATCTGTTGAATTTATACTAGTATTCATTAGTGGAGAAGAATAATTAGCAGATTTACAACAAAAAAACAAACTACCAAAAGCGGGAATTATGGTAGAAAAACAACCTAACAATATACCAATTCGTTTGTTTTTTCTCATCTATTATGTTACTCTAATCCATTATTATTTAATTATATATCTAACAATTAAACAATAAAAATAGAGTTAATGATTCAATTCACTAACTCTATTAAAACTTAGATAATTTAGAATTATTTAAATTAAGCTTTACCTAAAGAACCAAAGATTTTGAATTTTTCAATAACTTTGTCAGTAATTGCTTGTGTACCTGGTTTTAATAATTTACGAGGGTCAAAACCTTTATTGTTTGTATCTAAATCTTTTTTAGCTTCAATGTATTTTCTTGTAGCATCTGCAAAAGCTAATTGACATTCAGTGTTTACATTAACTTTAGCAACACCTAAGCTAATAGCTTTTTGAACCATTGAATCAGGAATACCAGTACCACCATGTAAAACTAATGGTTTGTGGTTAACACTATTTGCAATTTCTGTTAAACGATCAAAGTTTAATCCTTTTCAGTCAGCTGGGTAAATACCATGGATATTACCAATACCAGCAGCTAAACATGAAATTGGAAGTTTAGCAATTTCGCTACATTCTTTAACGTCAGCTAATTCACCATTAGAAGTAACACCATCTTCACTTCCACCAATTCCACCAACTTCAGCTTCAACTGATGCACCAACTTTATTAGCAGCAGCAATAACTTCTTGAACTTTTTTTAAGTTGTCAGCAAACGCTTCATGACTACCATCAAACATAACTGAACTAAAACCTGCAGCTAATGCATTCATTGCACCATCATAGCTACCGTGGTCTAAATGTAAAGCTACTGGAACAGTAACTTTCATAAAATCCATTACTTCATGAACCATTCCAACAATGTTTTTAAAACCGCACATGTATTTTGCAGCACCTTCACTAACACCTAAAATAATTGGAGTGTTAGTACTTTGAGCAGCTGCTAATGCACCTTTTATTCATTCTAAGTTGTTAATGTTAATGTGAGCTACTGCATAATGACCTGCTACAGCTTTATTTAACATTTCATTCATATTAACTAATTTTGCCATATTTTCTCCTCTATAATACTTTATTTATATATTAAGTATGTTATACATTTGTTTTTTTTATTCTTCTTCGTCTTCTTCATCAGATGAAGATAAATTACTTTGAATTTCTTCGTAATCTTCATCAATGTCGCTATATCCATCTGTACCAAGTAATTCTTCTTCAGATACAACTTTAGAAGAATATTTATCAGTTTCAATAACACTTTCATCTAAAACTTGTACATCTTTGAAATCGTACATACGACTTTGCATCTTATCAATTTCACTTAAACTAACATATTCTTTTAATTGTCATTTGTTGTTACCTGTGTAAATGAAACGTGGATCTTGCATGATATCAGAATAAAAATTTCCAATTTCTTCTAATGCTTCATCTGAATTTAAGTGTGCAAATTTAATAACTTTCTTTCATAAATCATTAAAAGTAAAATCTTTATTTTGGTATTCTTTTTTTGAAATATCATACGCTATATTAATTAATGATACTGACATTTAATGCCCCCTAAATGTATACTTACAATTTATAAATGTTATATTATTTTAATAAAATAAAGGAAAATTACACTTTATTTTTTAGATTTTAATCATTTTAACCATGAATTTAATTTTTGTTCAATTTGATTATTACCCGGAATATAGTATTTTTTATCGATTAAAGCATTAGGTAAATATTGTTGTTGAACATAATTATTTTCATAATCATGAGGATATTTATATCCTGTACGATTTAATTTTTTTGCACTTTTATAACTTTGATCTTTAATATGGTTAGGAATTGGATATTGTTTTTTATTTTGAATATCGACAATTGCATTATTAATAGCCATATAAGCAGAGTTAGATTTTAATGAAAGGCACATTTCTATTACAACAGTTGCATAAATTTGTTTACATTCAGGAATTCCAACCATCATAGCAGCATTAATTGCTTGAGAAACTCTTGCACATAAACTTGGATTAGCTAAACCAATGTCTTCATAACAACAAGCTAACAATCGCCTGTTAATTGCAACAAGATCACCAATTAATAATAATTGTGCTAAATAGTAAATAGCAGCATCCGGATCGCTTCCTCTTAATGATTTATGAAATGCAGATAATAAATCATAATGGCTATCACCATATTTACTACCAATTACACAATTATTACCAATGATTTGTTGAATAATTAATGGAGTGATTTCTACATCTTTATATAAAGTATTAATAATGTCAATAACATTTATTGCTGCTCTAAAATCTCCATTAGTTGATTCAGCAATCATTTTAATAATATCGTCAGTTAATTTAACATCTAAAGGATTTTCTGCTATTTTATGTTTAATTGCATCATATATATCAGTCGATGTTAATGGTTTTAGTTCTAAAATATGACATCGACTACGAATTGCAGGATTTACTATAAAATAAGGATTTTCTGTAGTTGAAGCAAAAATATAAATTGTTCCATTTTCTAAAAAAGGAAGTAATATATCTTGTTTATCTTTATTTAAACGGTGAATTTCTTCACAAATTAATATGTATCCATTGATTGATTTCTTAGCTAATTCTATTATGTTTACTAGTTTCGCCTTATCATCAATAACAGCATTAAATAAACTAAAAGGAACGTTTAATTCATTAGCTATTGCTAATGAAATTGAGGTTTTTCCTATTCCGGGTGGTCCATAAAATATTAGTGAATATGGTTGATGACATTTAACCATTCGATTTAAAAATGAATTTTCTGAAAATAAATGTTTTTGACCAACAACATCTGATATTTTCTTAGGACGTCATAATACTGGTAATGGCTTATTCATTGTAATCTTTACACATTGATGATAATTCATCAAATGTTATTCCTAGTAAATTAACTCTTTTATACAATTGTTTGTGGTTACAATAACTAATTTTTAATTTATTACATAGTTTTAACCTATTGTCATAGTTATGTAATGGTAAAGAGTCAAAATCAATAAATTGAATGTTAGTTTTTTTGTCATTAACAAAAGTTGTTACATTTTTAATTGCTTCAATAATTGCTTCATCATCTGCTTCACAAACACCAATCTTTTTAGTATTTCATTTATTTTGTTTAATAAATGCTTGTTTATATTCAGTTAAATTACTTGCAATTTTTTTACGAATTAATTCGCCGGTTGAATCTGGATCTAATAACAAAATAACACCAACGTTTTTTGCTGCTTGACTAATTAAAGACATGGTCTTTTTATTAATAGCAGAACCGTTGGTTTCTATTGTTTGAACATCAAATAATCTTTTTAAATGAGTAGTATCAGTTTTTCCTTCTACCACTACTACTTCTTTAATAATTGGTAAATTTGACATTAAATTACTTTTGAATTTTCTTTGTAATTGAAGAACAATATTCTGATAAAGAAGCATTACCAGAACGAAGTACTTTAATAATTCCAGCAATAAATTCACTTAAATCAACAATTTTTACATGTGGATTTTTGAAATTTACAACAGTAGGAATAGAGTTAGTTAAATATAAATTATCTAATCACTTGTTTTCAAATGCTTCTGTTAATCTACTTGTTGCAGGATCTGATAAAATACCATGAGAAGCAGTAACTGTTACAGATTTAGCTCCTTTAGCTTTTAATACTTTACAAGCACCAACGATTGTTCCAGCTGTATCAATCATATCATCAACAATTAAACAATCCTTGTTTTCAATATCTCCTAAAACATTTAAAATTTCAGCAACATTTGGTTTAGGTCTTCTTTTATCTAAAATAGCTAATCCAACATCAAGTGTTTTAGCAATATTTCTTGAACGTTTAACAGCACCATAGTCAGGTGAAACAACAACTAAATTACTTCGATCAATATTTTTAATTGCTTCGCCAACTGCGACATAAGTTGCACTAACAGAATCAAATGGAATTTCAAAGAAACCTTGAGTTTGGTCACTGTGAACATCAACCACTGCTACATGATCTGCTCCTGCTGTTTCGATTAATCGAGCTAATAACTTAGAAGTAATTGGTTCTCTACCTTTACTTTTACGATCTTGTCTTGCATAAGCATAATATGGAATAATAACACTAATACTACTTGCACTGGCTCTTTTTAATGCATCAATGCAAATTAATAATTCCATTACTGATTCATTAACTGGTTTAATTAAAGATTGAATAATAATAATGTTTGAATGACGTACAGGTTCTTCTGGCCTTACTAAAATCTCACCATCAGCAAAATGAGAAATAGTTACATCAATTGGTTTAATATCAAGGATTTTACAAACACCTTTAGTAAGTTCGCTGGCTCCTGATAAGCCAAGTATTTTAATATTTTCTAATTGCATAGCGATATTATTATATTTTTATATTTTAAAATGAATATTTTAATTATCATTTGCATCGCTTACATTTATCAAAAATTTTTAATAATGATTCATTGTTTGAAATACACTTTTTGGCATTAACAACAAAATAGTGATAAATATTTACAATTTGAATTACTGATAGATTCATTTTTTGAGCAATTTCCTGATTTTTATATCCAAGCAATTTATATTGAATCACTTTTTGTAAAAGATTTTGATTTTTAGTCTTAATATGAAATGAAATAAAATCTTTAAAACAATCAGTATCAATTTCTTGGATAGTTTTTTCCATAATTGATGGTTTTTCATCTACCAAATAAGATAAATTACCATTATTTGTTTCAATGTTTTGATCCAAAGAATAGGAAGAATCTAAAATTTTATTTCCACTTGATATTTGTTTTCAACAATAATGAGCAATTAAAGAATGATTAATTGTGTACAAGGATTGAGCATAATTGAAAGATTTTTGTGATAAATCAAATTTTTTAATTGCTTTTTCAATTGATAAATATACTAAGCTTCTAATTTCATTAGAAGATAGATCTATTGATGGAAAAGTATTTTTTACATAATATTTTGTTATATTTGTTAATTTCTCATTATATCGACCAAATAAAATTTCTTTGGCATAATGTAAATTTTCAGTTTTATATAAGTAAATTAATTCATTATCTGTAGTTTGCATAATAAGAATAATATAAAACTAAAAAGTAAAAATTACTTTTCAATGTTATTCCTATTTTTATTTTCATTTTTTTGAAAATCATAACAGTCATTTAAACTAAAATTACCAGATTTTGTTCTTTTTAATTCAATTACTGTAGCATATGTATTCATTTTAATACCTAAATCATAAGCAAAACTACGAACATAAAAACCTTTTGATACATCAATTAAAATGGTTATTTTTCCTTGATTTATATCAAAAGTCTTAATTTCATAGTTTATTAATTTAACCAAATTAGGTTTTAAACTAATTTCTTTACTTTCAATTGCTAATTTATATGCTCTAACTCCATTAACTTTTTTAGCACTATAAGCTGGTGGAACTTGTCAATAATCAGTATTTTTAAATTCATTGCAGATAAGTTTTAAATCATCTAAACTCATTTGCTTATTTCAATCTTTTGTTTTGATTGTATCAGTACCTAAATCATAAGATTTAGTTAATTGCCCTAATTGAATAGTAAATTCATATTGTTTTGTATCAGATAAATGATTAGAAAGTAATTTGGTTCCTTTTTCTACTCCGATTATTAAAACACCACTAGCTAATGGATCAAGTGTTCCTCCATGTCCTACTTTCTTAAAGCCATAGTATCTTTTAATATATGAAACAACATCATTAGAAGTTCACTTTAAAGGTTTATTAACGGCAAAAATTTCTTTTTGCTCTAATTCTTCTTTTTTAATTGAAAATAAATTAACCATATATATGTAAAAATAAGTAAATTAAATCAGAGTTATTTCTTTTTTTCTTGCTTTTTTAATACTTTAATTTCTTGATTTGCTACTTGGTTATAAAACATAAAGAAGTTATTTTCTTCTTCATCAAATTTACGGTTAGCCTCATAAATTTGCTCAACCATACCTCTTGGAGTTGATAAAACATTATTGATAGCCACAATAGCAAAAGCACAAGACAAGAAAACAATACCCACAGGAAAAGCAATTAATAAATAAAAGATACTTCCACAAGAATCTTGAGCAAAAGAAGGATATCCCATTTTGTCATAAACTAAATTAAAGCAATCAGAATTAAAATTAGTTATTGATCCATAAACAGAAGCGAAGCGATGTCCAGCAGGTGGGCAATATTTTTCATAATAAATTGATTCAGGTAACTGAGTAAAATTAATTGCTACAGCATAAGAACTATAAATAAAAAGATAAATACATAACAAAAATCAAAATCTACTATTATTTATTCGGTTGATTGGGTTACGACAATCATATGGATAATTTACTGAAAAAATTGTAAATAAATCAAAGATTATCGGACATATTAAATGAAAGCAAAGTGTAGTTGATAATTCAAAGGGGTTAGTATTAAAAGATCTATTTGTAATCGCACTTGGAATAATAACAATTCAATACCCAAACATTACTAAATTAATATAAATAGAACATGCTACTATAAAATCTCTACGATTAAATAATTTACTTTTGAAAGCAAATATAAATAATAAATAGCAAATAATGATTAATAGATTATTTTGCTCAGTAAAATAGTGGAAAACATCAAATCAAAGTCTTGCAACAAAGCTAGAATAAACTGAAATTTTAGACTGATCTTGAGCCATTGGATCAAGAATACTATAAATTTTGATTAAAAAAGCTAATAAACCCACTATTATTCCAGTAATTGCAAATCAGAATGCTTGTTTACGAAAATTATGTTTTCTCAAGTCTGAATTACCTGCTAGAATAGAATGATTTTTATCTGATATATTTATCAAATGTAGTGGTGAAATCATAAAATTTGTGCAATCTTTTAATATTATAATATTAATATTTTAAAACATTATTATGCGTGCACTTATTGGAAGCATTATTAAAAGTAATGAATTATTCAAATTTATTAAAAACCATGATAAAATCATGGTTGGTGTAAGTGGAGGTAAGGATTCAACTTTATTATTTTATGCATTGACATTATATGCAAAAATGATGAAAGAAAAAAATAATTGGGACATAAAAGTTTATGGATATCATGTAAAAATTAACTTTTATGAAAACAAATATGATGATTACTTAAAATGAATGTCAGATCATGGTTTAGAAGTTAAAATTATTGAATCAAATGTTGCTGATATTTTAAAAGCAAAAGCAAAAAATAATAAAGTTATTTGTTCTTTATGTGCAAAAATGAAAAAGGCTATTTTAGTTAAAGAAGCTAAAAAACTAAAATGCAATAAAATTGCTATGGCTCACCACATTGATGATGCTATTGAAACATTATTTTTAAATATGATTTATGAAGGAAGAATTGCAACTTTTAGTCCTAACATGTATATGGATAGGAGTAAAATGTGATTAATTAGACCTTTTGTTTTAGTTTCTGAAAAAGAAATTATTAGAACAAAAAATCGTTTACAAGTACCAATTATTACTAATGCTTGTCCAAATGAAACAACTACAAAAAGAACATATTTAAAATACTTTTTAGAACAGAACTTTTATGAAAATAAGAATTTTAATAATTGTTACAACAATTTTAAAAATTCTTTAATTAATGGAAAACAATCATATTTATGATTTAATTCCAACAAAAATACAAATAAAGATTTTCTAAAAATTATCAATTATGGTAAATTAAGTCAAATTAAGAAAATAAAAAAATAGATTTTTTACAAATTAAATTAATATTATTATGTTAATTTATATAATTAAAAATACTAATAACATCTGCGCTTGTAGCTCAGTTGGATAGAGCACACGCCTTCTAAGCGTGTGGTCGAGAGTTCGAATCTCCCCAAGCGCGCCATAAAAAACAAAGGTTTGATACAATATCGTGTCAAACCTTTTTTCGTTGTATAAGTATAAATACTGCAAATATTAATGTTTTATAGAACATTTCAGCCATAAATATAGTAGTAGTATATAGAGTATTTATTTAAGAAATAAATCGTTAAACAACTACTTACTATACACAAATACATATAAGAGAAGAAATATCAATTTTTATAAATACCACCACATGACGCGTGACAAACGTGACAGATTTTTGCAATTTAAAAACTCTAGCCTTATAAAAATAGAGTTCAATATTTATTATTGAGCCATCTTTGAAATTGAATTCGAGGTTGTTATCTTTATATACTTTTATGTTGATGATTGTTAAATCGAAGAGTTTATCGTTGAATTCTAAATTTAGTGTATCGGTAGCTTTAATCTCATTGATGAATGTTTGAAATTTAATCGATTGTCTATTCCTATCAACTTGTTCAGCTTTATGAACAAATACCTTCTCTATGAATTCTTGTGCTATTCATAAGTAAGCTCATCAATTCTTATGTATTTTTGACTAGTTTCATTGATATAATCAACTTTAGGCTCAGCACTTCCAAAAAGAAATCTAGCAGAATCTAATGCTTGCCCATCAACAAAAGGAAATATTGAGTAGACCTTTTCCTTCATAGCCCTATACTCTTTAACGTCCGTTAGCTTATCGATAGGAAATATAATGCAAAACTTTGGTCTAGCGGGTTTATTGTTTTTAACCTTCATATGGTTTCTGTTGCATTAAATATAGATAAGAACATCACTGAAGAAAGATGATACTTTATTAGGAGTCATCCAATCATCAAGATTCTCACTATGATCATTATCAATATCAAAGACTATGGCATCAACATATAGGAAGTCATCAATAGAACGATGATTATTCTTACATACTGCACAGGCGTAATTCTTTAATATTACCTTCTTGAAATCCTCAAGTCATTCAACGACCACTGGATTTAAGTATTTTGATTTCTTAATGTCTTGATAATAATTAGACGGTGTTAATGTGATTTTAAATTTTATAACATTTCTCTACCTTTATTCATTGAGTAGTATGGAATAATTGACTGGCTAGTACATTTATTCTTATAAATGTTCTTTAATGATTGCATTTTTTGAAAAGTTCTTTTTTTGTTCTTTCAAGAGATAATGTTAGCGTATCTACTATCTACCAAAAATTTGTGAAACTTTTTATCTTCCTTAGTGTTTCTTGGACATAAATATTGATTTTGGTCAGAGTTATTGAATTTTTTTCTTTCTCAATAGTCAATGACCAAGAAGATGTCAAACTAACAAAACTTTTTCAATCCTCTGATAGTTAAATGGGAAGTTTATGTGTTTTTGTAAAAGAAAATTAAAAAATCCCTAAAATGAATCAGAGACTAATTTGAGAAAAAAGTGATATAATTTAGATAATTTTTTGATATTCTTATAAGAAAACATCTATGGATTACAAAGTAATGGTAAAAAAAACTAAGGAATAAAATGTTTTTAACACAGTCAGAATTTGCAAAAGAGCTAGGTGTTTCTATTGCTTCTGTTGCAAGATGGGAAACTAGTGAAAATGAACCTACTATGAAAATTAAAAGAAGATTGAATGATTTATTTATTAAATATTCTATTGAAACGGGGGAACATTAATATGAAACTATTTCCAGAACAATTAGCAAGAATTAAAATAGATAAACAATTAAATGAAGCTGGATGGGATATTGCATCAAGAGAAGAATATATTCCTAATCATGCTCAAGCAGTAAAAGAAGCATTAATGGCTGGTACAACTGAAAGCGACTATTTATTATTCGTTGACAATAAAGCCATTGCTGTTGTTGAAGCAAAAAGAGAAGAAAATAATCTTGGCGATGATGTTGCAGTTCAGGCAGAAGATTATGCCAATAATCCCAGAAATTGGTATGGCTTGTGGTTTGATAATCTGATTCCTCTTGTGTACTTGGCTAATGGCAAGAAAATACTATTTAAGAATCTACTTGAGCCAGATTCAGATTATATTGAGCTTGATAAAATGCATACTCCCAAAAAGATGCTTAAACTTATCAAAGAGAGTTCTATTTATGGAGCTTTACCAAGAATCGAAAAGAAAGGATTAAGGGACTGCCAATACAATGCCGAAGTTTCTTTTGAGAATTCTTTAATTAATGGCAAGAAAAAATCATTAGCTGTTTTAGCTACTGGTTCAGGAAAAACTTATTTAGCTTGCTTAGCTTCATATAGATTATTGAATTACACTCCAACTGATAGAGTATTGTTTTTAGTTGATAGAAATAATCTTGCAAAACAAACCGAAAATGAATTCAGTACATTTGATAGAACCGAAAATGGAATGACATTAAGTTCTCTTTATTCAATAAATAGATTAAAAAAGAATGAAGATATCAATGGCGATGTAGTTATATCTACTATTCAAAAATTATTCACAGTGCTTACAGGTAATAAATTGATTGACACTGATGATGGAGATAATGATGATATCATAATGGATTATTATGATGATTGTTTCAAACAAGAACCATCGGTGGAATTAGGAGATAATTTAACTCTAGCTCCTAACCATTTTAAGTTCATAGTTATTGATGAGTGCCATAGATCTATATATGGTAAATGGAAAGCTGTATTAGATTATTTTAAAGATGCAATTGTTTTAGGTTTAACAGCAACTCCTACTCCAGAGGCGTATGCATATTTCGACAATAACATTGTCGAGAAATATACTTATGAAGACTCTGTTATCGATGGCGTAAACGTTCCTTTTAGAATCTATGATATTGAAACAAAAAGAACTGCTCAAGGCGGCGAAATAGAAGACGGAACTACCATTACTGAAGTCACAAAGAAAACTGGAAAAGAAGGAACATTAACCGTAAATCAAACGGTAGTTTATACAAACAAAGCTTTAGATAAATCTGTTGTTGATAAAAATCAAATTAAGAAGGTTTTAGCTGAATATAGGGACTCGATCTATACTGATTTATATCCAGATAGAGAAGAAAATTGGAACTACATTCCTAAGACATTGATATTTGCAAAGAGTGATAATCACGCTAATGATATTATCGAAGCGATTAATGAAGTGTTCAAAGATAAATTTGAAAATGGAAAGCTTCCTTCGGGTTATGCGCAAAAGATTACTTATTCTGCTGGAGATTCAAACCAATTAATCAAAGAGTTTAGAATCAGCAAAGCTTTCCGTATTGCTGTTACAGTTACTCTTGTCGCAACTGGAACTGATATTAGACCTCTTGAAGTAGTAATGTTTATGGCAGATGTAAAGTCTGATGTTCTTTACACACAAATGAAAGGTCGTGGATGTAGAACCATTAATCCAGACAAATTAAAAGAAGTTACTCCAAATGCCGAATACAAGGATTGTTTCTATGTAGTTGATGCTGTTGGCGTTACTAAAAGTGAAAAAATAATTCCAAGAACAAAGCCAAACGGAGATAAAAAACTTAATCTTAAGGATTTGTTAGAGCATTTATCTCATGGTGAAGTATCTGATGATAATCTTTCACTGCTAAAAGATTATTGCTCTACAATCACAAATAGATATATTGATAATCCATTGTTTGGTAGACACTTAGATGAGTATATTAATAAGTTTGGTTATTCGCCGATACTAATTTCTGAAAATATAAAAGATGCATTTGATAGGGGTGTGCTTCCTCCCTATATAAGCCCATCAGATCCAAACACTGAAAGACTAGCTCTTATTGCAAATTTAATCTATAACAATCAAGCCAAAGATAAACTTATGGAATTAAAGAGGGGATACTTTGTATTTGCTCCAGATACACCTGATGAACTTTTATACAAAGGATTCTCCATAGAGACTGCTAAGAGCTTTATTGTAAATTTTGAAAAATATTTAGAAGATCATAAGGATTCAATTGAAGCATTAAGAATTATATATAATTCAGAAAACAAATTAATTACATACTCTATGCTTTGTGAGCTTAGAGACAGTCTTATTCTAGCTGATAGACAGTTTACACCTTATTTCATATGGAAGAATTATAAGAGACTAGATACTGAAGGAAAAGTAAAAGAATTAGAACAAACTAAAAATTTGAATGCACTAACTCACCTAATTCAATTAGCCAGATATGCATATAAACGTAATGATGAATTATTTAGCTTATTTGGTATTTGTTCTCAAAGATTTAACCTTTATGTGGGTAGTACAAACCATACATTGAATGATGCTCAAATTGAAATTATGAGAAAGATTGCTGACTATATTGTTGAGGAAGGTTCGATTACAGCAATGGAACTTAACAGCATAGATACAGATTTATGGCGTAATGGTGTTACATTATTTGGACCACAGGTATTTGCTTCAGAAATGCAAATGCTATCAAAATATATTGTAGGAGTAGCATAATATGGCAAATGAACAACAATTAATAAAAAAAGTTGATGGAATAGCAAATGTTTTATCAGCAGCAGGTATTGGATATACTGATTATTTAACGCAATTAACATATATATTATTCCTTAAAATGGATGCTGAAAAAGAGGAATTCGGTCTTGGTAGTAAGATCCCTGAAGGATATAAATGGAAAGATTTCTGCAATCTTAGTGGAGAAGACCTTGTTGAAAAATATGAGGAAATCTTAAAAGAGCTCTCAAAACAAACAGGTGTTATAGGAACAATTTTCACCAAAGCAGTTAATAAAATTGATAGACCAGTTCATCTTGAGAAGGTAATTCAAATGGTTAAAGGAGAAAACTGGTACATGATGGAAGGCGACCTAAAAGGTGCGCTTTATGAGTCAATTCTTGAGAAGAATGGATTAGATAAAAAGAGCGGTGCTGGACAATACTTCACTCCTAGACCACTTATTCAAGCTATTGTTGATTGTGTTAATCCAAAAATTGGAGAGACTGTAGCTGATCCAGCTTGTGGTACAGGTGGGTTCCTTTTAAGTGCATATGAACATATGAAAAATCAAAGCCATGAGATTGCAAAACAAAAATTCTTAAAGAACAATACTTTCTTTGGTGCGGATAATACTTCACTTGTTGTAACTATGGCTTCAATGAACCTTTATTTGCATGATATTGGTGTTGATAATAGTCCTATTGTCTGCCAAGACTCCTTAATAGATAAATCAGATAGAATGTTTGATGTTATCCTTGCAAATCCTCCTTTTGGAACAAGACCTCAAGGAAGCGTTGATGTTTCATCAAATAGACCTGAATTTGAAAAGACTTCCGATAATCAAGTAAACTTTTTACAACACATCATGTCCATTGTTAAGACAGGTGGACGTGTTGGTATTGTTCTTCCAGATAGTGTTTTAACTGATACAGGAGCAACAGCCAGAGTTAGAAGAAAACTTCTTGATGAATATAATCTTCATACAATTCTTAAACTCCTACAGGCATTTTCTATGCACAAGGAGTTAAGACTAATGTTTTATTCTTTTAAAAAGGAACTCCTACAAAAGAAATATGGACATACGACTATAGAACAGGTATTAAACATACACTCGTTCAAAACCCATTAAAACGTAGTAATCTTGATGAATTTGTTAATCTTTATAAAGAGCCAACTAGAAAAGAAACATACTCAGAAAACAACCCTAATGGTAGATGGAAGAGAACTACTATCGAACAAATTAATAAAGATGAATCATTAAACTTAAGTTTTAAATGGATTACTGATGAAGAAGATGACGATAAGACTATTGGTGAATATTTAACTGAAATGGAAACTATTTCTGCTGATTTAGCATCTTCGGTTGCAAAGTTAAAAGATTTATTAGAGGGTGTTTATGATGATTAAT
>JAQXJX010000014.1 GCA_029009155.1 Mycoplasmataceae bacterium
ATTTCCATAGAAAGCTCGATCACCAATTTTTTTAATTGTTGAAGGAATAGTTAATTTACATTTTTTAAAATATCATCCAGTTCAGCTAGGATGGAAAGCATCATATGCTATTTCAGAAATTATATATTCAGTTCCATCATAAACAAACTTACCACCATTAAAATTGAAATCTCCAGTTGCTAAAAAGCTTGATGAACAACTTGTAATTTTACACTCACTTGGAGTAGTATACTCAATAGTGATTGTTCCTTTATCTGCTCCAATTAATTTAGCATCAATTTTTTTAGTAATTATTTCATTTTTATTAATACTATTTTTACATTGTTTTTTATCACTTACAATATCATTATTTTTTAAACCAACTGTTGTAATACTTCCTAAAAAACATGTTAATGATGTTATTGACATCATCTTAAAAATATTACTTATTTTTTTCATAATAATAATACCTTCCTATTTTTTGTTATTAATTTTGTCTCTAAATATAACTATTTAGAATACGCTTATAATGTATAAAAATAATTATCAATATTAATTATTACATTTTAATTAAAAAAATAGAAAATATTTTTAATAATATTCACCATTTAATCCGATAAATTAGTTTTTTAGTTTATTTTCATATCTTTTATTAATCAAAGCAAAAACAATAAAACCACTAATTAACAACCAGCACGAATTGACAAATATAATACTAAAGCGTTAGATAAGGAATCACTATCACATGAAGGAACTGAAGCTGGTTTTAATTGATACAAAGTAAAAATAGTATTAAATTGAGCAAAAATTAATACATCAGTATTTTGAATAACTTTAAATTCAATTTTTCATTTAGTTTTTTTAGTTGTACATGCATTATGCAATAGATACAATATGGTATCAATGTAATGTTAAAAGTTACTATGACAGATAAACCTATGTGGTAAATTGCATGGTGAACACTTGCAAATAACTATAGATTTAATAAGAAATATTATCAAAAAAATATGTAGAAATTAATCACATTTTAAATCATAGATTTGTATTAGCTTTTTACTTTAATTTTTTCACTAACTGAAGACCAATATGAATCATGACAATATTTGTCCCTAATAGTTTGGTCTTTAACTCAAATTGTGTTTATTTTAGTGTCATATAAACAACCATCTTCACTAAAGGGATTAGCATCAATATTAATAACATGGTCTAGTGCAGATAAATCTAATTCATTTAAAGGACTTATATCTTCAAAAGCATTGTTACCAATGTGTTGAAGACTATTTGGTAAAACTAACTGACTAGATTTTAGATCATCACATTTTTTAAAAGCTTCTTTTCCAATATCCTCAATTCCTTCTTCAAAATTAAGTCCAATGATTTCTTTGCTTGAAAAAGATGAATTATGCGAATTACCATAGAAAGCACCATCCCTGATTTTTTTGATACTGGCAGGGATAGTTAAATTACATTCCTTAAAATATCATCCAGTTGAGCTAGGGTGGAAAGCGTCATATCCTATTTCAGAAATTACATGTTCAATTCCATCATATGTAAATTTACCACCATTGAAGTTAAAATTACCTGTTGCTACAAATTTACTAGATACACCACTAATTTTTGTTAGTTTAGGATCAAAATAATTGAAATCAAATGTGCTATTACTATCCCCACCAATGTATTTTGAATTAATTGTTTTAGAAATATGGTCTTTAAGTACAAAATATTTTGCAACAGAAGATCAATATTTATCACTACAATATTTTTCTTTTGTTGCTTCATCTTTTAATCAGATTTTATTTATATTAGTATGAAATAAAAAACCATATCAACCAAAAGGATCGGCATCAATATTAATAACATGGTCTAGTGCAGATAAATCTAATTCTTCTAAAGGACTTATATCTTCAAAAGCATTATTACCAATGTGTTGAAGACTATTTGGTAATGAAAGAACATTAGTTCCAAGATCAAAGCATAGATAAAAAGCTTTTTTTCCAATATCTTCTATTCCTTCTTCAAAATTAAGTCCAATGATTTCTTTGCTTAAAAAAATATTATGTGAATTGCCATAGAAAGCTCGATCACCAATTTTTTTGATGCTGGCAGGGATAGTTAAATTACATTTCTTAAAATATCAACTAAATGAGCCAGGGTTGAAAGCATCATGTGTTATTTCAGAAATTACATGTTCAGTTCCATCATATGTAAATTTACCACCATTGAAGTTAAAATTACCTGTTGCTACAAATTTACTAGATACACCACTAATTTTTGTTTGTTTAGGATCAAAATAATTGAAATCAAATGTGCTATTACTATCCCCACCAATGTATTTTGAATTAATTGTTTTAGAAATATGGTCTTTAGGTTGAAAACAATTTGCAGCAGAAGATCAAAATTGATCCTTACTATATTTATTTTTCATATCTTCATCTTTAACTCAAATTGTGTTTATTTTAGTGTCATATAAACAACCATCTTCACTAAAGGGATTATCATCAATATTAATAACATGGTCTAGTGCAGATAAATCTAATTCTTTTAAAGGACTTATTTTTGCAAAAGCATTATTACCAATGTGTTGAAGACTATTTGGTAAAACTAATTGACTAGATTTAAGATCATCACATTTTTCAAATGCTTCTTTTCCAATATCTTCTATTCCTTCTTCAAAATTAAGTCCAATGATTTCTTTGCTTGAATAAATATTACGTGAGTTTCCATAGAAAGCACCATCCTTAATTTTTTTAATGCTGGCAGGGATAGTTAAATTACA
>JAQXJX010000015.1 GCA_029009155.1 Mycoplasmataceae bacterium
AAATGAATGTTATCGCAGCAAGTATAAAAATAATCAATTGCTAATCATCCTAATCCTGATGGTGTTACATCTCCACCATTTCAATATCTTTTTACACAATCATATTTAATATAGTTTGAATATGACACTTCATCATAAAAAGGATTAGAAATTAAATTTGCAAGATATTGATAGTGATTATCACTTCAATTTATTAAACAAGTAGTTTCTTTATTCTTTTCTAAATATTGTTTTACAACTTCTTTAGCTATTATTACAAAATCATTATTTTGCATAGTTTTTTCCTTAACTAAAAACATTATACAGTAAAAAATCAAAAGTGTATTTTTTTTACACTTTTGATTTTTAAATTTATTGAATATTTATTTTTGTTCTTTTATGAAGTTTAATAGTGGAGTGTTTAAGCTAATATATTGTTTTTAATAGATTTAATAAATTCTTCAAGTAAAACCATTATATTTCCATCCCTTCATCTTTGTTTTCGGAATTATTGTTTCCTGTTTTTCTTTTTGAAGAGCATCTAAAGCTTCATCCTGTGTTAAACTTATATTTGGTTTATACACTTTATTTAAATCTTTGAAAATATTGTTTATTTTAGTTTAATAAAATAAAAAAAGAACCAAGCAAGGTTCTTAAATTAATTACTTAGAATATTTTTCTGGATGTTCTTTTTGCATTTTATCTAAGAATTCATCTTTAGGCATTTTACCATATTTATCCATTAGATCAATGCATTCATTTAATTCATTTAAAGCTCAAGTTGTATCTTTAAATTCACCAACTTTTACTTCTTTCTTTTGTAAACGTTTGTATGTTTCAAAGAAATCTTTAATTACTAATAATTTGTGGTTTGGAACATCATCAAGTGTATTGATATCTTTAAATCTTGGATCACAATCAATAACACCAATTAATTTAGTATCAGTTTCACCACCATCAATCATACTCATTGCACCTAAAATTCTAGTTGGAACAACAATTCCTGGCATAAATGATTGATCAGCAATAACTAAAACATCTAATTCATCACCATCTCAATCTAAAGCATTTGGGATAAAACCATAGTTTTCTGGGTAAATACTTGGACCATATAGAATACGATCAACAGCTATTTTACCTGTTTTACGGTCATATTCATATTTAATGTTAGAGTTCTTAGGAACTTCAATTGTTACATTAACAACTTTTGCACTCATATTTAATATATCTCTTTTCTAAAGTTAAAAATTAATTTATATTAATTCTATATTTTATTTGCAATGTTTGTTTCTAAAATTAAAATCATCTACAATCATTTCAGTTAATGAATGAGTTGGTTTTCATCCCAAAACTTTATTAGCTCGTGAATAATCTGTAAGTAATTTGTCTGGATCACCTGGACGGTTTGGTTGATAAACAAAGTTTGGTTTTTGGTTTAAAACTGCAACAGCAGTATCATAAACTTGTTTAACAGTATATCCAGTTCCACTACCTAAATTAAAGATTCCACTCTTATTTTGTTTTAACATTTCAATTGCTAATTCATGTGCTGAAGCTAAATCGCTAACATGAACATAATCTCTTAATGCTGTTTTATCAATAGTATTGTATTGGTTTCCATAAATATTGAATACTTTATTATTAATAAAACAATCATTGATACATGAAATTAATAATGATGGTTTTTTCTTCATCATTCCATAATCATTAGAACTACTTGCACCAGCTACATTAAAAAAACGGAAAATTGCATAGTTTATATCACAGACTTTTGCAGCATCTGTAATAACTCATTCACATGCTAATTTACTTCTTCCATAAGGGTTACATGGATCTTTAATGTCATCTTCACGAATTGGAACAGATTTTGGAACACCATAAACTGCAGCAGAAGAACTAAAAATAATGTTTTTACAGTTTGTATTTTTTAATGCTTGAACAACATTAATGATTCCATGAATATTAGTTTCATAGTATTCTAAAGGCTTTGCAACACTTTCAGGAACTACAATCTTAGCTGCTAAACAAATTACTAGTTCAATTGAATTTTCTTTAATAATATTTTCAACTAATTTTTGATCTAACATTGTACCTAATACAAATTTAGCATCTTTATGTACTAGTTCTTTAAAACCAGTTGACAAGTCATCTAAAACTACAATTTTATGGTTTTTGATTAATCTTTCAACAACAACAGAGCCAATATATCCAGCTCCACCAATTACTAATATATTCATAATTTAATCCACACAATATATATTCATATTATAAGTAAATGTAATATTATTTACTCTATTTTTAAAAAAATATGTATTATATAAATGTTGTTTACTCTATATTGATAGAGTTACAACCGTATTATCTGGGTAACTAATTAGTTTGTAAAACTAAACCTTAGAATTAAACGAGTCTTAATATCTATTTATAAGGAGTAAAAGAATGTTTGCAATTATTGAAGTTGGTGCAAAACAATACAAAGTTTCTGCTAACGATGTAATTTATGTTGAAAAATTAGATGCTAAAGAAGGCTCTACAGTTACACTTGATAAAGTGTTAATGATTGATGACAAAATTGGAAAACCTTACTTAGCAGGTGCTAGTGTTGAATGTGAAGTACAAAAACAAGGAAAACAAGAAAAAATCGTTGTTATTCATCACATTAGTCAAAAACACCACACACGTAAATACGGTCACCGTCAACCATACACAAAGCTTTTAGTTAAAAGTATTAAAGCTTAGTTATGATTAACATATTAGTTGATGATAATAAGATTGAAATTTCAGGACATGCTAATAGCAATAGTCCTGGTCATGATCTAGTATGCTGTGCAGTTACAACAATTATCTATAGTTGTAATGCATGGTTTAAAGAAGAAGATATAAATTTCAAAGAAGAACCAAAAATTCCTCGTATTACATTGACAATTAAAAATATTAATCAAGAAAATCAAAATTTAATATGTTTGGTAGCCAAACAATTAAAATATATAAGTGAAGCATATCCCAAATATGTTAAATATGATAAGAATAGAAAGATATAATGGAGGCATATATGACTAATTTAAATAAAAAAATTAACTTGCAATTTTTCGCTAGTAAAAAAGGTGTAGGTTCTACTAAGAACGGTAGAGATTCTCAACCCAAATTTTTAGGTGCTAAAATTGCTGATGGTCAACCTTGCAAAGCTGGACAAATTATTTACCGTCAAAGAGGTAATAGAATTTACCCAGGTAAACATGTAGGTCAAGGTAGAGATCATACATTATTTGCTAAAGTTGATGGTGTTGTTAAATATTCACCATACCACTCAGACAAAACAAAAGTTGAAGTTGTTGTATCTGAAGCAAAATAGTTAATCAAAATTAGCTAATTAGAAATCACAATCATAAGGTTGTGATTTTTGTTTTTATATACTCTATAATTTATAGATATATAATTAATTAATAAATTAAATTGATGAAAAAGAGATTGGGAACAAGTTTAAAAACATTATCTTTCTTATCATTGTTACCAGTGGTATCTTTTTCTTTTATACCTTCAAATGTAAGTTTATCTAAAGTGAAAAATAATCAAGAAAGTAACATAAATACTTCTAATGAAACTTATACTGCTACTTTTACTTCTTTTGTTGAAAATTCAGATGCATCTGGTCAAATTATTTTTGAAACATGTGAAAAAGATCAAACTGTTAGAATTGTTAGTTCATCTTTAGCAAAATGTAATAATCCTGTTTTTAAAAGCAAGGTTAAAGTATTACAAAAAGAATATACTTTAACTGCAATCAGTGCCAAAGCTTTTTTTCAAAATGATTTACTAACAGGCACACTAACTTTGCCTTTTTCTTTATTAAATATTGGTGATTATGCTTTTAGTGGATGTAATAATTTATCAGGTGCATTAAAGATTCCTGATTCAATTATTTTTGTTGGTGATTATGCATTTAGTAATTGTAGTGGATTTAATAGTTCACTAGTATTATCTAAATCATTAAAAGAAATAAGAAGTCATGCTTTTGAAAATTGTAGCGGGTTTATTGGTAACTTATTAATTCCTGAACATGTCACTAAAATAGATGATTATGCTTTTGGTGGATGTGGTAATTTTAATAAGATCGTTGATTTACCAAGTGAGTTAACTACTATTAGTAATTATGCCTTTAGTGGATGTAATAAAATCTCAAATGAAATTAATATCCCTGAAAATGTTACAACAATTGGTGATTATGCATTTAACAATTGTAGTGGAATATTAAATATTAATTTAAATGAAAAATTACAATCAATTGGGTCATATGCTTTTAGTGGATGTAAAATTACAAAAATTAATTTACCTCATTCACTTAAAACTATTGGTGATTATGCTTTTAATAATTGCAGCAATTTACAACAAGAATTAATTTTACCAGATAAATTACAATCAATTGGATCATATGCTTTTAATGGATGTAGTAATTTAACTGGAAATGTTGCTTTTTCTAAAAACATAACAACAATTGGTGATTATGCTTTTAATAATTGCAAATTATTAGGACCTAGTGTTTCAATTAATAAAAGTATTTGTGATATTGGAAAAAATATTTTTAATGGTTGTAGCAATTTAACTTTAAGTGACAATATTTTATATTCAACTAAAAGTAAAGACACTTATAAATGATGCTTTGGATCAATTGGATCAACTAAACCAACAGGATCATTAAAAATAGATGGTGATACTGATATAATTGCTAAATCAGCATTTGCTAATAATACTAATTTAACTGGAAATTTAATATTACCTACTCAATTAATTAAAATTGAAGATGAGGCTTTTAGTGGATGTAGTGGGTTAACTGGAATAAATTTAGGATTATCTTTAGAAAAAATTGGCAATCAAGTTTTTAATGGTTGTAGTGGGTTAACTGGACAATTATTAATTCCCCAAACTACTAATTCAATTGGATATAATGCTTTCAAGGGGACAAATTTTTCTTTGGATGTAAACAATATTTTATATTCTGCTGGTAGTTTTTCAGGATATAAGAAATGGTGCATAGGTGCAATTAAAGATTCAAAACCAACTTTCAATATAACATTACAAAACAATACCTATGGTATTGCCTCTGGTGCATTTGAAAATTGTGATAAAATTACTAATTTTTACACCGAGAATAATGTGTATTTTATTGGTGACTATGCTTTTAGTGGTTGTAGTAGTTTAAAATCTTTTGTATTCCCAAATCAATTAGAGCATATAGGTGACTATGCTTTTAGTGGTTGTAGTAGTTTAACTAATAATGAAAATATAGTCTTTACTAATAATTTGCTTGAAATTGGTGATTATGCTTTTAGCAACTGTAGTGGGTTAAAAAATGAAGTAGATTTCAATGAACAATTGAAAACAATAGGTGACTATGCTTTTTTTAATTGTTCTAAAATTAATAAAATTAATTTTAACAATCAAAATACCAAAATAGGAATTGGAGCTTTTAGTGGATGTAGTGGGTTAACAGAAGAATTAAATTTACCAAAAAACTTGACTGCTATTCCAGATCATTGTTTTGAAAATTGTAAGAGTATTGAATTAGTTTATCCTCAAGAATTAGTTACAGTAATTGGCAACTATGCTTTTAGTGGATGCGATAATTTAAAACGAGTAAGAATTTCAAGTAATGTTAAAAAAATTGGTGACTACGCATTTAATGAATGTAGTAATATTGATACACTATTAATTGCCAATGGAGTAAATGAAATAGGCAAATGAACTTTTAATAGATGTTCTAAATTGCAAGAAATTAACTTACCTAAAACAATCACATTAATTGATGATTATGCTTTTAGTGGATGCTATGTTAAAAAAATTGAATTTACTTCATTAACACCACCAAATTTTGGCTATTGCTGACAACCATATTTCTATGATGATGAATCTTATGTTTATTTACCATATGGAGTAGAACAACAATATTTCTTTTCTGGAATAAATTTATATACAGAAAGATTTAAAAATATTGAGATATCTAATTGATTCATTAACAAAACTCCTATTTCACTTAATCTAACTGGTCAATGTGGTGTGAGTGGAGAAGCATCAGGTAATTTTCAAGTTCAAGTTAATGATGGAGCCGATCCAACTACTATTTGGAACATAGTAATGACTGATGGTAAAAACAAACCTGATTGACTCCATATTAGTGATGATGGTTTACTTTATTGAGATGATGGTTGTTCTAGTGGAACATATAATTTTTATTTAACAGCTACAAGTAAAGTAAATCCTAGATATTCAGATTCCACTAAAACAGTTACTTTAACTATTAATGGAATAAGTTTATGATGGCTATATGTAGTTATTCCATTATCAATGTTAATCATTTCAGGAATAATATATTGATTAACATTAAACAAAAAACATAAAACTAAAAAATCTAAATAGTATATTATTTTATAATATATATACATATATTTCTTAATTCATTACATCTATGAAAGATTTTTTTAAAAAAAGTTGTTGACTTAACATTATCTTTGCAGTAATTTTGCTAATAGTAGGTATTCTATTAGCAGCAATGCAAGAAGAAGGTGCTAAAATTGTTTATTACATAATTGGTGGTACTATCATTGCATTAGGTCTTGCTTTAATTATTTATGCATGTGTTAAAGGATTATCTAAAACAAAATGAGAATTTCCTATTGGCTGTTTAGCTATAACTTTAGGAATAACTCTAATTTGTAAAAATGATATTATTGCTCAAATATTCCCAATGCTTTTTGGTTTAATTCTTGTAACTGATGGATTTTCTAGATTAAAAGATTCAATTGTTTTAGGTAATAAAAAACAAAAAACATGATGAATTCTTTTAATTGTTTGTATAGTGTATTTAATTTTAGGATTATTAGCCATCTTTTTAGATCCAAAAAAAGCTTATTTAATGATGGGATGCTTTGCAATAGTAATTTCTATAACTGATATTATCATTCTTTCAATATTTAATAAAAAATTAACTGCAGCTACTAATGCTTTTGCAAATGAATTAAAATCTGAATCAACATCAAATTCTATTAATCAATAATTATTAATTTTTATGCCAACTAATTTAAATAACAATAAAACAAAATCAATTTCTGCAAATTCAAATTTAAATCAACCATTGCTTGTTTCAAAAACTGCAACAATTGAATCATTCGGAATTTCTAAATTAACTTCACCATTAATCAAACAATTCTTATCAGCTTTTTTAGCTGGAATCTGTGTTGGGTTTGGTTTCACTGCAATGCTTGTAGTTATTGCTAATATGCCACAAAAAGGTGAAGAAGGATTCAACCCAGGTTTACTAACATTAGCTAAATACTTAGCTTCATTCATATTTGGAATAGCAATTATAATGTGTTCACTATTAGGAGCTAGTTTATATACAGGAAACTGTGTTGGGTTTGTTCCTTGTTTACACAAAAAAGTAAAATGACGTTATTTCTTTTACAATTTATTAATTGTATTAGGAGGTAATTATTTAGGAACCATTTGCTTTGCTACTTTAATTTTCTTTACTGGATTATTTGCTTCTCATGATGGTAATTGATTCATATCATCATTAACTACAAATCATTTAATTCAAATGGGTATTGATAAAGTTACAATGCCATGATGACAAACATTCTTTAGTGGTATTTTATGTAACATTATCATTGTCGCTGCTATAATGGCTTGAGTTCTATTAGATAACAAAGCTGCTAGTGTAATCATTATTTTATTCTTCATTGCAGCATTTGTTATTGGTGGATATCAACACGTTGTTGCTGATATGTATATAACATCAATCAGTTGATTCTTATCATTATTAACTGGTGCAATTGATTTTACAAGCCACGCTGGTGAATTGTATTATAATTGTTTAATTCCAGCTGCACTTGGAAATTTAGTTGGTGGAAGTTTTATTACTGCAATTTATTTTGCAATTGTTCATGGCGTTTATAAAAGAAGACATATTGATCCTCCATCACTTATTAATAAAGATGTTATTGTTTCAAAAACAGTTGATGGAAATAATGTATATGGTAATTCATATGAACAAAAAGTAGTAAGAAACACAATCATCAATTCACAACTAACAAATATTGAAGATAATTATAAAAAGTTAGTAAATTCTTACAAAGAATCATTAGCAAAAATTAAATTAGATTATACTAACACTACTAAAGCGATTCAAAATAATAAAAATTTGTCAAATGAGCAAAAGCAAAAACAATTAATTAAAGCAATAAAAGCTAAAGATGAGAAAATTAGAATTTTAAAACGCGCTACAACTACTGACTCTCAACAAATTAAAAATGAATGAAAAAAGATTTTAAAAGGCGATAAAAAATAATTACTGTTCGTTAATAATCAAAAAATTATTCTTTGAAATAAGAGGAATAATTTTTTTATTTGCTTCCTGTTTCATCTCATTAGTTAATCCTTTAATTAATCCATCTAAAATAATAATCTTATCTTTTTGCAAACATAAGTATATTAGATTTAAAAAATATATTTTGCTTTGATCGATAAAATTTACTTTAACTAATGGAATATCAAACTTTCTTATTAGTTTAATCAATTGCTCATTTTCCATAATCTTATTAATTTCCATATCAGTAATATCAATTACTTTCATTAAGCTAAAATAGCAAACTGCATTAGATAAAAACTTTTGATTTAATTCACTTGGTAAAAATCCATTAATTTTAATTTCACACTCTTTGTTCTCATATGCATTAACCATTTGTAAAATAATTTTTAAAAAATCAGGAATGTTTACTATTTGACCATTAGTAATATCAAATAGCTTATTCTTAACATTAATTGAAATTGATTTAATTTTATTTATTGATAATTCATTGTTATTAGAAATATTATCAATTTCATAAAACATTAAAAATATTTTTCTCATTTTTAAATAATTGGTTCTTTTATTAACAAACACACACACATTATTAATTTGAAAATAAAAAATATTTAAAGTATTAATAATAAATAGCATTTTACCAATATTAAAATTACTATTATGTCAAATAATAATGGTTCCAATTATAATGGTTAAAATATAAATAAAATCTTGAAATAAACTTTTAGTAAAAGATATTTTGTATTGATACTTTGATTGAATAAAAATATTTTCAATATTTTTAAGATAATTAAAGTTAAAGTTTTTAGCTAAATTATCAATAACTAAATTATTAGATACAAAATTATTATTAATGTAATCATTAATGTTTTTAGTAATTTGTAAGCTATTATTAATGTTAACATCAATAAATTTCTTTTGATTTAAATTATTAATAATTGCATAAATAGTTTCAAATAAAACTATCACTGCTACTATGAATCCAAAATTATAGTTAACACTGAAAATAACTACTAAACAAACTAAATTGATAAATCCGCTTGCGATAACTTCTGGTATAGTTTGAATATTAAAATTTACAATATCAATAATTGTTGAATTTAAACAATAAAAATAATTAGGATTGATTTTGTAAAAGAAGTTAGCTCTTTTATTAAATAAATTATTAAAAAGCATTGTCTTGCATTGTAAATATCCATCTCATAAGTATTTACTAACATATAAATTTAACAAATATCTAGACAAATTATTGATAATACTAATTGATAGAAAGCTAAATGATATTAGTAATAGTATTTTAATATCTTGGTTATTCATGCATAGGTCAATTATTAAATTAAAAAATAATCCAAATAAGAGATTCATACTAACAATAAATAATTGACTAAAAACATTAATTAATAAATAGCTAATACTAACTTGATCAAATCAGTAAGTTTTAGTTAAATTATTAATTTTCTTGTTTTTCATTTTATGAACAGAAATAATAACATTTAAAAATATTTTTCCTAATTGTTCATAGTCTAATGTATATTCACCATTTATTGAATCAAATATTTTAATTTTATTTTTACTTACAATTGACCCAATTACATAATGATTACAACCTTTATTATCAATTAAAAGACAAAAATATTTATCCATTTTATGAGTAAATAGCTCATCAATAGTAGCTTCATAACTATTAGCTATTAAATTAAATTGATTGCAAATTTTTTCAAATTCTAAAATACTTAATCCGTTATGGGTGATATTAGCAGTATTTAATAATTCATTTTTAATATCTTTATTAAAGTAATACTTAATAAAACTATTAATTACACAAATCCCGCATTCTGATGTATTATCTTGTTTAGTTATTTTCATAAAAAAAATTTTACCTATGTTTTAGATAAAATCTTTTTCATATTTTTAAGTAATTTTTATTAATTAATTTAATTTATTTTTTAGTTCTTGACCAATTTTAAAACGCACTACTTTCTTAGAAGGGATCTTAATTTGTCTTCCTGTTAGTGGATTACGTCCTAATCTTTCTGGACGTTCAATAACTTTAAGTTTACCTAATCCAAATACATTAAATTCATTAGTAGTTTTTAATTGTTCAATGATTAATTTAGTAAAAGAATCAACAAATTCTTTAGCATTAACTTTAGTTAGATTAGTTTGTTCTGCAACAAAATCAATAATTTCTGAATTTGACATTGCTTTCTTTGCTTTACAATTTACCATAAGTTAGATATTGCCTTTCTTTTTCTTACATAAGTTAAAATATTATAAAATCTTTACTTATTATTTCTTAGTCTTTTTCTTACTGTCACGAATATTCTTAGCAATTAAAACTTGCTTAATCTTTTTTTCAATAAATTCATGACGATTTTTTTGCTTAATCTTTTTAATTTTTTCTTTAATTTTCTTTTTGTACCCTGGTTTAACTTTTTTAGATCCAGTGTAAATTACTTTTTGAATTTCTTTATTTGTACTATAGTCAAGACGTTTAACAAAATTTGTTTTTAGTTTTAAATTCTTGTTAACTAGTTCATTATTTTTATTTAAAAGTAAAAAGTTTCACTTAATTTGCTTTTTAGATAATGAATTAATTTGTTGATCAATGTTAGATTGATAAATTACATAAACTGAACCTGTTTTTTTAGCTCTACCAACTCTACCAGCACGATGAATATATCAAACACTTTCTTTAGGTAATCCATATGAAATAACTATATCAGCAAAAGGTAAGTCAACACCACGAGCAATTAGGTCAGTTGCTACTAAATATTGATATTTATATTCATTTATGTCTTTAAAAATATTTTTTCTTTCTCGTTGTGATAAATCTTGATGAATTAAACCTACATTGAAATTTAATGCCACCATTTCTTTATAAATATTATTTGCTTCATTTTTTGTATTAGCAAAAATAATACAAAAATATGGATGAATTACACTTACTAATTTCTTTAATGTATTTATTGGGTTAGAGTTATCATTTTGATAAACAATGTTATGAGTAATATTACTATTTAATCAGATTGATGCAGAAGTAGAAATAACTTTAGCATTACCTAAAATATTTTTTAATTGGTTGGCAAGTGAATCATGTAGTGTGGCACTTAAAGCATATTTAACAAGTTTAGGTGAATTAATCTTATTAAAGATCATCATGATTTGGTTATTAAAACCATAATCTACTAGTGTATCAGCTTCATCTAAAACAAAATATTTAATAAATTTGTTAGTATTTTGGTGCATTACAAATTCATAAATTTTGTTAGGAGTACCTACTACTATATGAGGTTTATTTTTAATTTGATCATTAGCAACTAATAATTTAATTTTCAACTTTTGTTGATTAGTAGTAAAATCAATGATTTTGCTATAAACTTGTCTTGCTAATTCTTTAGTCGGTAAAATAATTACACATTGAGTTTCGTTTAATTCTAAATCAAGATTTTTTAAAATTGGTAGCAAATAACAATATGTTTTACCGCTACCAGTTTTTGCAGTAATTATTAAACTTTTATTTAACTTTTCATCAATAGCAAAAGCTTTAGCTTGAATATCAGTTGGTTCACTAATATTTTTGCTAGATAATGTAGTTAGAATTCATTCAGGAAATTTGTAATTATTAAACTTGTTCATTAGATGATAATATTTAAAATTTTATTTGTTACAAAAATTATTTTTTTAGGTTCTTTGTTTGCAATATAAGCTTGAACTTTAGCAGATTCTAATGCTTTTTGCATTGCATTATCTTGTGATGAATTAATTGGTAAAGAAATAGTATCTCTTAATTTACCATTAATAGTTACTGGAATTGTTACTGTTGATTTAGCTAATTTTTCTGGGTTATATTTTGGTCATTCACCTATTGTAATTGATGAATTATTACCAATCATTTGGTTTAACTCTTCAGCTAAATGTGGTGCAAAACATGATAATACTTTTAAGAAATTTACCATAAAATCAATATTTCATGATTTAGCACTATAACAAGCATTAATGAAGATCATCATATCACTAATTGCTACATTAAAATGGAATGCTTCTAATGATGATGATACATTTTTAATGAAATTATGGTATGCATATTCTAAATTAGAATCATCATTTGTGTTAGTGAACTCTTTAGCATGTAATTCAAAGAAACGTTCAACACGGTCTAATCATTTTCTTACACCATTTAATCCTTCTTCAGTTCAAGGTAAAGTAGCACCTAATGGTCCCATGAACATTTCATACATTCTTAATGCATCTGCACCATGAGTTTGAATTATTTCATCAGGATTAATAACATTACCCTTTGATTTAGACATTTTTTCCCCATTTGAACCTAAAATCATTCCTTGGTTCATTAATTTAAAGAATGGTTCTTTAGTAGGAACTACACCAATGTCATATAAGAAACGGTGTCAGAAACGAGCATACAATAAGTGTAATACTGCATGTTCTTGACCACCAACATATAAATCAACTGGTAATCATCTCTTTAAACGTTCATAAGTTGTTTTTGAATCTAATGGCTCATAGCTGCCATCAATATTTTTCATTACATAACCAATGTAATATCAACAACTACCTGCTCATTGAGGCATAGTATTTGTTTCACGAACATATTTTTTACCATCAGTTGTTGTAATATTAACTCAATCTGTTAATTTTGCAAGTGGAGAACGACCATCTTTTGAAGGAATAAAATCATCACATTCAGGTAATAATAAAGGTAAATCTTTTACTAAGAATGGATTATTATTTTCATCAAAAACAATTGGGAATGGTTCTCCTCAATAACGTTGACGAGAGAAAATTCAATCTTTTAATTTATAGAAGATTTGTTTTTTACCTAAATTATTATCTTCTACATATTTAGCTAAAGTATCAATTGCTTGTTTGTTTTCCATTCCATCAATTAATGGTGAATTGATATGTTTTCCATTACCAGTATAAGCTTCATCATGATTTTGAGTTTCAATTACTCAATTAATAGGTAAGTTATATCTTTTAGCAAAAGCAAAGTCTCTTTCATCATGTGCTGGTACTGCCATTACCACACCTGTTGCATAATCCATTAAAACATAATCAGCAATATATAAAGGCACTTTTTTGTTATTAATTGGGTTTATTACATAACTTCCAGTAAATACACCTGTTTGATCTTTATCAATTGATTTACGATCTAATGATGATTTTGCTTTAGCTGCTGCTATATAACTTTCGCAAGCATCTTTATATTCAGGTTTAATAAATTCATTAGCTAATGGGTGTTCTGGAGCTATTGCAACATAACTTACTCCATAAATAGTATCAATTCTAGTAGTGAAAATGGTTAACTTTTTGTTAATTTCTGTTTGAAAATCTAATAATACACCAAAAGATTTACCAATTCACTTAGTTTGAATTGATTTTAATGATTCAGGTCAATTAATATCATTTAAACCTTCAATTAATTTATCAGCATATTCAGTAATTTTTAACACTCATTGACGCATTGGTTTCTTAATTACTGGGAATTCACCTCTTTCAGAAACCATGTGACCATCTTTATTTAAAACTTCTTCATTTGATAAAACAGTTCCTAATCCTTCACATCAGTTTACTTCAACATCCCTAACTTCAGCTAAACCCTTTTCAAACATTTTACTGAAAATTCATTGTGTTCATTTGTAGTATTTTGGATCTGTTGTATTAACTTCTTTATTGTAATCATAGCTAAAGCCAATACTTTTAATTTGTTGTCTAAAGTGGTTAATATTTTCTAATGTAAATGTTTTAGGATGGTGTCCAGTTTTAATAGCAAATTGTTCAGCTGGTAAACCAAAAGCATCTCATCCAATTGGATGTAATACGCAATAACCATTAAATCTTTTATATCTAGCTACAACATCAGTAGCTGTATATCCTTTAGGGTGACCTACATGTAAACCTTGACCTGATGGATATGGAAACATATCTAATACATAGTATTTAGGTTTAGATAAATCATCAACAAATGCATATGTTTTATTTTCTTCTCAATATTTTTGTCATTTCTTTTCAATTAAATTATGATTGTACATTGTAAAAATCCTTATATTAAAATTATTTTTTTATATTTGAAAAAGCAGAATAAAAATATCTGCCATATTTTTTAGCTAATACAACCTACAGAGCAATAAAGCTGATAAATTAATGTTTTTGATTAAAATTTTTTTAAAAATATTCATATTTTATATCAATGCTTTTATTTTACATTAAATCAATATAAGAGATTAATTTTTATAACTTAAAGGCAATAAAAATTCCTTACATATGTATGTAAGGAAAAAATATTTGTTGTAAATAAAAATTATTTATTTCTACCTAATAAGGCAAACATGTTAGATTTGTAATCTTCTACACCTGGTTGATTAAATGGGTTAATTTTTAATAAATATCCACTCATCATTGCAGCATAACTTAATCACATAAATAAGTATCCATAGTGGAATTCATCTGCTTCACTAATTTCAATAATGAAATTGTTTACTTTACCTTTTTCAGTGTGGGCTTTAATAGTTCCTTCAAAAGCTTTTTTTGTTAAGCTATCTAATGTTTTACCATTTAGGTATTTTAATCCATCGTCGTTGTCTTCAATAACTAATTTCATATCTTTATTTGGTTTTTTAACCATTAAAGTTGTTTCCATGAAGTTACGTGTACCTTGTTGTAGATATTGTCCTAATGCATGTAAATCTGTTGTGAATAAAGAGTATGTAGGATACATAGCTTTAAAGTCTTTACCTTCACTTTCACCAAATAATTGTTGTCATTGTTGACAAATCATGTACATAAATGGATCGTATGTTATGAAATTTTCAACTTGAATATGTTTAGAAGTATGTAAATAATGTCTGCAGCAAGCATATTGGTATGCAGTATTTTGAGATAAACTTGTATTGTTTAAATCATTAATTGCATGTTTAGCACCATTTAATACTTTTTCAATATCAATACCACTACTTGCCATTGCAAATAAACCAACAGGAGTTAATGTTGAATATCTACCACCAATTGTATTAGGAATTCTAAACATTGTATAACCTTTTGCTTTTGCAAAATCATGTAATGTTCCCTTTTGTTCATCAGTAACAGCAACAATTAATTTTTTACTATTATCAGAACCTACATTTTTTTCTAATAGATTTCTAAATAATCTAAAACCAATTGCTGGTTCTAATGTTGTGCCTGATTTAGAAATTACAATAATTCCAAATTTTTTTCCTTCAAGTTTTTGCATTATAGATAACATGTAATTGCTATTCATGTTATGAACATAAATCATTCTTGGACCTGTTTCATCACCACATTTGATCATATCAATTGCAGCTTTAACACCAATGTATGAACCACCAATACCAATTACAACAATGTCTTTAATACCAGCTTTAGTTCATTCATTAGCTTTAGCTTTCATTGCCTGAACTTCTTCTGGACAATAAATTTCTTTTAAATTTAATCATCCAGTCATGTTACTACCTGCTGCTGTTTTATTTACAACATCATTTCAAATTTTATCAACTTCTTTTTGATATTTTTTTTCAATTCATTTAGTATCAATTTTTTCAACGTTATTTTCTAAATTAAAACTTAACATAATACACCTTTAATATAAATATTATTTTAGTAATAAAAAATAAAAAATAAAAATATTATCAAATTATTTTTGCAATGTTATTTTTTGATAAATAATTATTAGTTCTAGAAAATGGCTTAGAGTTAAAAAAACTGTGATAAGCACTTAAAGGAGAAGGGTGCGATGAACATATAATTAAGTTGTTGTTTTCATCAATAAAATGTTTTTTATTAATTGCTCAATTTCCTCAAAGGATATAAACAACATGCTTTTTTGTTCGATTAATTATTTTAATAATTTCATCAGTATATTTTTCTCAATTTAAAAATTGATGAGAACCAGCTTGATTTTTATTAACAGTGAGAGTACTATTTAATAATAATACTCCTTGTTTTGCTCATGATGATAAATCACCATTTGTTTTAATTATCCCTAAATCATTTTTTAATTCTTTAAATATATTAATCAAACTTTTAGGTAGTTTTACATTATCATTTACGCTGAAAGCCAAACCATTAGCTTGATTAATACCATGATAAGGATCTTGACCAATAATCACTACTTTAGTGTCTTCAATGTTAAAGTAATTAAAACAATCAAAAATTAAATTTTTTGGTGGAAAGACTTCATTTAAAGAATAAAGTTGATCTACCTTATCAAGTAGATCAACAAATTCTTTTTGTTTTAAAAAATTATCAAAGATATCTTTAAAATTAGTTTTTATATTGATTTGCATTAATTATTTTTTAATTAAAATGTCAGAAGATTTAATTAAACCACCATTAGTGTAATCACCTGTATTATTTTGACCAAATAATCATCAATATAAGAATAATTTATCTTCATTGAAAGCTTGATTATTAGTTGTATATTTATTAACACTAGGTTTTAAATCACTTGAACATAAGTTTTTGATTAATTTAGCAAAAACATCATAAAGGTTGTCAACTTTTTTACCTTCAATCTTATCTTTATCAAAATCAAAGATATAACGATTGTTATCAACTGAATTTTCTCCATTATCAATTAGTTTATACATACCTTCACTTAAGAAAGCAAAATAAGCTGGAAATAAAGAACCAAATCCTGAAAAGTATGGAATCTTAGTTTTAAAATGACCATATGATCCATCAGTTTTTTTGTATTTATAAGTAACTTCTTTTAAAGCATAGTTTGCTAATGCTATAAATTGTCCTGGTTGAATTTCATGATTTGCATCACTTGTTCATTTGTTGATTGATGGATCAATTTTTTTATTTGTTTTTAATGAATCATTTCATCAAGTAGAATAGTCACCAGTGTAATTACTTTTTGGGAATGAAACAGTGTAATTTAATGAAGTAATAGCAGGGTCTGAATCAGTGTGTTTAGTAATATTTTTTCAAGCTTTTGATTCTTTAACTGAATCATTAACTTTTGATAGATTATTGCTTGGTGTTAATCAATCAGAAGGATAAATAGATGATAATTTTTGTGTTGGATCATAATATGCATTATGAGCAGTATTTAATTGAATTAATGTTGGAATAGTAGTAATACTTGCAACATCAATTGGTGTTTCATGTTTTTTATCATCTTTTGCATAAGTATAAGTTAAATATGGGCTTGATTTTGATGGTTTAGTTCATACATATTTACCATCTTTATCATTGCCTTCTCATTTATATGTTCCTACAAAATATTCATTTGTAGGGATTAAATATGGAATATCTTTATTTTCATCACTATTAACATCATATCCATATTCAGGACTTCTTAAATCAATATTAGTTAATTGAATAAATGGAGTATCATTTTCGCCTAATAAGTCTTCTAATCCAGTGTAAACACCTGATTTAGTAATATCAAATTCAATGTCATATACTCCAAATTTATAATGAGTGTTACCAGTTGATAATAAGTTGGCTTTATCATAGCAATATTCATAAAAGTCTTTGTTTTCTTGGCTCTTTTTTTCTCCATGAAAGAAACCACTTGTTTTTGAAGTCTCACTATTTGTGTACATTGCTGATAAATAAGTATTAACCATTTGATCATCAGTATTATTAATAATTCTTGTTTGATAACGGTCAAGATAATCTAATAATGTTAAAAAGTTATAGCTTAATGAGTTAATACCAATAGTTGCAGCAGAAACACATAAGTTTTCATAACTTGTAATTTTTCCATCTTGAGAAGTAAAGCCCATTTTTTCATCACTAGATGATAATCATCTTCTTGAATATAAATCTGATTCATTAAAAATAAATGGTGTATCCTTTACATTTTTATCAAAAGTTGGTTTAGTTGCATATGTATATGATAAAGCAGATTCAATTGAATTATTAGATGTATCAGATGATTTTAAAGTAAAAGCATATGATTGGGGCATAAAATCTAATAAATTTTGATAACTTGATGTTGAAGTTTTTGAATCACTAGTAATTCCTTTTGATAAATAAGGATCAATGATAGGAGAAGTGGTTTTACTAAAAGGAGAGTGTTGGACAACAACAGGAACAAAGAATTGAGAAATGCTTGAACAACCTGTAAGTGTGGCTATTGGCAAAACACTTACAATTGATAAAAATGCCGAAGACATTAAAATATATTTCTTTTTATTTTTTGTATTTTTCATAAATAACTCCTTTTTAATTTTTACCTTTAAAGTCACTAGACTCAATTTCTGAAAATTCACCAAATGCTTTAGTAAATATTAAATCAATTTCAGCTGTTGAACCATTACGATGTTTTGCAATTAAGAATTGAATATTAGTAGACATTGTTGGGTCTTGCTCAGAATTAATCTTTTCTTTATCATCATCATTTTTAACATCATCAAATTTTTGATATAAGAAAGTAACTAAGTCTGCATCTTGTTCAATTGATCCAGATTCACGTAAATCTGAAAGCATTGGTTTTGGATTTTCCCCATCTGATGTCTTACCACGTTCTTCAATTTTACGTGATAATTGTGCTAAAGCAATAATTGGGGTATTTAAATTACGTGCTATTACCTTTAGAGTACGAGAAATTGTTGAAACTTCTTGTTGACGATTACCACTTAAAGCTTTATTACCTGATTTTAGTAATTGTAAATAATCAACAACAACTAATTTTATATTATTTGTTTGTTTAAGTTGTTTTAATTTAGATTGAATTTCATTAATAGTTACATCACTTGCATCATGGATTTGAATTGGTAAGGTTTTAATTTCGCTAAGAGCATTAAAAATTGATGCTTCTTGAACATAATCAAACCTTCCATTTCTAATTGTTGATATATCAACTTTAGCTTCATGAGCAGTCATTCTTTCAAGAATTTGTTCACTTCCCATTTCTAAAGAAAATAAAACAACAGTATCTTTACTATTACCTGATTGTTTAATAGATTTAGCTGCATTCAAAATGAAATTTAAAGCAATTGCTGTTTTACCAGTTCCAGGTCTTGCGGCTAAAATAATTAAATCTCCCGGTTGAAACCCATCAGTAACTTTATTAATTTTCTTAAATCCAGTATCAGTACCTGTTAATTTTGAATTATCGCGTGTTTTTAATAAAGTTAAATGCTTTTCAAAAGCTTCTACAACTTCTGAAATTTTAGAAATTTGATTTGTCTTTTTTGAAGAAGAAATATCAATAAAGCGATTTTGAAAATCAATTATTTGTGATTCAAAATTAGTAAAATCAATGTCAGTTTCAATAATTTCATTACACAAACGATTTAATTGACGTTTAATTGATGCTTCCTTAACAAGATCAATATCAAATGCCACATTTGCACTTGATGTATACTCTGCGCTCAATCCATTAATAACAATCTCATATTCACTGAAATTATTTTTAATTTCTTGATTACGAGAGATGTATTCAATTACTGTAAGTGGTGAAACAGGAAAATTAGAATCATTGAAAATGCTGCTTATTGCTTCAAAGATGAAACGATATTTAATATTTGCAAAATCAGTAGATTCTAATTTAGTAATTGCATCTTCCAAAACACTAGCATCATGTAACATACAAGTAATAACTGCACGTTCAGCAATTTCTACTTGATTGTTAATGTCATTAGCTAGATTAATGGAATTTTTTCTCATATACTTTTTATTGTTCCTTAACAAGAACTTTTACATCAGCTACAATGTCTTTATATAAAGTAGCTTTGATAAT
Organism: Mycoplasmataceae bacterium; assembly: GCA_029009155.1. Taxonomy (GTDB): domain Bacteria; phylum Bacillota_I; class Bacilli_A; order Mycoplasmatales; family Mycoplasmoidaceae; genus Malacoplasma_A. Next base: position 20,073 of record JAQXJX010000015.1, read on the forward strand.
AAAACTGCCAATTTTTAATGGCTCATAATTAACAAACATAAACTTTGTAACTTCAAGTCCATGTTTTTTAATTTCATCAATAATTTGTTTTAGTGAAATTGAACCAAAAGCATTACCTTTTTGTGATTTTAAACTAAATTCTAAACTTAATTTTTCTAATTTTTGTTTTAAATCTTTAGCATTATCTATTTTTTGTTTTTCGATTTCTGCTAATTTATCCAAATCATTTTCAAGATGTTTTTGGCTAGCTGTAGAAACAATAACTGCTAATTTACGTGGTAAAAGGTAATTCTTAAAATAACCATCATTTACATTAACAATAGTGTTTTTCTTGCCAAGATTTTTCACATCTTGTAATAAAATTACCTTCATAAAATATTATTCCTTTACGAAAGGTAATAATGCAACTATACGAGCACGTTTAATTGCATTTGCAATCATTCTTTGGTGTTTAGCACATAATCCAGTAATTCTTCTTGGAAGAATTTTTCCGTTTGGAGCAATGTATCTAGTTAATAATTCAACGTTTTTGTAATCAACGTGAATAACACCTTGTAAGCATAAGTTGCAAACTTTTTTGTGTAAGAATTTCTTACCACCACGTTTAAATGAAGCTTGTGAAGGTTTTTTATTTAATTCTGGTTTAGTTGTAGCATTAGTTTGTTTTTCCATAATTTATTCCTTATTTATTTATTAATATCATTGTTCTCATTTTCTTCAAATCAATTAATTTCTTCATCTTGATCAAAATTTGGTTTTTCTACCTTTTGTTCAGATTGTTCTAAATTAGTAACTGCAGTTTCTGGAAAAGCTTTTGAAAGAGCTTCTTCAGTAGAAATAGTAGTATTTTGATTTGAATTATTAATAGAAGTTTGTTCAGTTTTAGTAGTTAAACTTGTAACATTATCAACAATTACATCAAAACTTGTAACTTGTTGATTAGTTGTTTTAGAAATGTAACTACGACGGTTAATTTTACCTTCAATACTAACAAGATTACCTTTTTTTAGGTATTTATTAATGAAGTTAGCGTTGTTGCCTCATGCAATACAAGGAATGAAAACAGTAGAATTTTGACCATTTACATTCCTAAAACCACTATCACATGCAACAATGATAGATGATTGTTGGTTGTTAGATAAGGTAACCTTTGCTACAGGGTCGCTTGCTAGTCTTCCGATAAGAATAACTTTGTTCATAACTTCTATCTATTATTTAGATTCACTAATTTTGTTAATTTCTTCTAATTTAGCATTAGCTTCTTCAATTGCAGCTTTTTCAGCACGAATACGTTCAATTCTCTTGTCGTAAGCGTCTTTTTTAGCTTTTGCTTTTTTAACTTTATTAGGATTATTTAATGCATTTGCACCATAATCTTTATCTAAGTTAATTACTAAAAAACGAATAACATCTTTATTTAATTTAGTAACACGTGAGAATTCGTTAATTGCAGCAGTGTCATCAGATTCAAAGTTGTATTGAATGTATCAACCTTTGTCATGTCCTGCAATAACATATGCTAAGTTTTTTAAACCTAATTTTGTTTCTTTAAAGTTTTTAGATTTGTTAATTAGTTTTAAAGAATCAGCTAAAACTTTTTCTGCTTCAGTTTCGCCTAACTTACCATTAACAATTGCTAAAATTTCATATTTCGCCATATTTATAAGTGCCTCCTCTATGGTTAAAGCTTAATTCCTTTATTAAATTAAGCAAAGAAATACATTTATTCATATTAGAAATAAATGTCTACATATTATATATAAATATGTCTTATAAAAAGAAATTATTAATTTTTATATAAAAAACTAAAATTAGACCTAATCAAGTTGAAGCTAGAATCAAGCACTTTATCATAATTTTGATAAGGTGTCTTTTTATTTCACCAGAAATGTATTAGAAATAGAACATAATATTTCAAAATGCGAATATTTTGTTGCATTTTAAGATTTTTTTAGCTATATTATTATAGCGATTAAAATTTGAGGTGTTAAAAATGAGTATTTCATATAACAAATTATGGAAACAACTAATTGATAAAAATATGACGAAAACAGATTTAAGAATGAAGGCAGATATTGGAACTTCCACTCTTGCTAAACTTGGAAAAAATGAACAAGTTAGTTTAGATGTGCTTTTAAGAATATGCAAAGTGCTTAATTGCGATATTTCAGAAATTATGGAAATTATTAAGAAGAATGAAAATGTCTAAAGAAATTGCAAAACCTTTCTTAAAATGAGCTGGTGGCAAAGGTCAACTTCTAAGTAAGTTTGAAGAACTATATCCACAAGAATTAATTAAAGGACAAATTGAAACATATATTGAACCATTTGTTGGCGGTGGTGCTGTTCTTTTTAATGTTTTACAAAACTACAAAATTAAGAAAGTATATATAAATGATATCAACAAAGAACTTATTAACTGCTATCGTTGTATTAAAGCAGATGTTGAAGAAGTAATAAATCAATTAAAAGTTTTAGAAAAAGAATATTTAACAAGCAAAGATAGAACTAATTACTTTTACAAAGTTAGAGATAGATACAATGAAATTCATTTAAATGGACATTATGACTTTGAAAAATGTGCAGATTTTATATTCTTAAATAAAACTTGCTTTAATGGACTTTATAGAGTTAATAAAGATGGAAAATTCAATGTGCCACATGGTAAATATAAAAAACCATTAATCTGTGATAAAGAAAATTTAAGATTGTGTTCTAACCTATTACAAAAAGTTGAAATAAGTTTTGGCAGTTATGAACAAGTTTTTGAAAATGCTAACGACAAAACATTTGTATATTTTGACCCACCATATAGACCACTTATAGAAAACAATTCATTTGTAAGTTATGATAAATCTGGCTTTGATGATAATGACCAAATTAAGCTTGCAGATAATTATAAAATTTTAGACAATAAAAACTGTTTGTTAATGCTTTCAAATTCCGATCCTAAAAATACTAATGAAGAAGATAATTTCTTTGATGATATATATGCTGGCTTTGAAATTAAAAGAGTTTTTGCTAAAAGAATGATAAATTGTCAAGCAAGTAAGCGTGGAGATATAACTGAAATTGTTGTAATGAACTATAAAAGGAAAAAATAAAATGAAAAGAAACTTTAATGAATGGTTTGCAAATTTTACTGATAGTATTGCTACATATGAATATTACACTGACTTTAATATTGTTTATAAAAACATAGACAAAATTAAAGTTGAGTTAAATATTATGAACTCTTTAATAGGTTCAAAAAATATTGAATCTGACTTTGAATTATTGTTTAAGAAATACCCTCAAATAGGAAAATGCTTACCATTACTTATTGCTGTGAGAGAAAAAGAAATCAAAGTAATAGATGATGGCAAAAAATTAAAATATAACTTTACTAATATTGATGATATTGTATTGTTAAAAAGATTTATGAGAAAAACTGGTTTGTTTGACCTAATTTCAAATCATTTAGTAAATAATTTAGTAGATTATGCAACAGGGGTTGAGGTTGGACTTGGCTCAAATGGAAGAAAAAATCGTGGTGGTCATCTTATGGAAGATGTATTGCAATTATTTATAGAACAAGCAGGTTTTATAAAAGACAAAAACTACTTTAAAGAAATGTATTTAAAGGATATTGAAGAAAAATGGAATATTGATTTATCTGCTCTTTCAAACCTTGGTAAAGTTGCTAAAAGATTTGATTATGTTGTTAAAACTAATGATTGCATTTATGCTTTTGAAACAAACTTTTATTCTAGCAATGGCTCAAAATTAAATGAAACTGCAAGAAGTTATAAAATGCTGGCTGAAGAATCTAAAAATATTAAAGGATTTGTTTTTGTTTGGATTACTGATGGTTTGGGCTGGCAAGGAGCAAAAAACAATTTAGAAGAAACTTTTGATGCCATGGAACATATTTACAACATCAAAGATCTTGAACATGGTAAATTAAAAGAAATTTTAAAAACAAATGACAGAAGAAAAATTCGAGTTAGAAACAAAAACTGTTTGTAGTTTTGATAATAGGTAAAGTAAAAGATTTAAATAAAACAAAATTGAGTTGTTTTGAAAATTATAGAAATGAATTAAGATCTATAAGTATTATTACTTTTGATGAAATATTAACTAAATTAGAATTAATGCTTGGCTTGTTAGAAGATGAAAATACTTCTAATGATATGAAGAAGAATTTCCTGTCTAAATAAAAGGCAGTTGTTAAAGGGTTTTTGGATAAAAATTTAACTTAAAAATAATTTATATTTTATTAATTAATTTTTTCATAAAGTGATTGAATAGCTAATCCAAAAGATGAGATTGATCAATTTAAAGGGTTGATTGGAGAAGGTAAATAATATCAATTACCTGAATCACTAACTATAACATTGATAGATTCTGGTAATTTTTCTTTATCGCATTTATTACCATTTGCTTCATAATAATCTGTAGAAGTTATTTGAGATAATGATTTATTCATATTAACAATAATTTGATCTTGGAAATATGATAAATCATCTTGTGTCATATTTGAACTAAACTTATTTAAAATAACATTATCAGCAATAGCTAATCAAGAATTAAAGAATCAAGAAGCTTCAGATCCTTTAATGTAATATTTTTCTCTTGTTTTTTGAGATTCAATATCTGTTTGATTTTGATTAAATCAGAAGTTAGCTGATTGGTATGAATCATCAAGATACCTTTTAACACCATAATCAGTAGATAAATTATCAACAACTATTTTGTATATGTTTGTATAATCTTCATATTTTAATTGTGATAATTCACATGGATAAATTAAATCTAATAATGCTGCATCTGCTTGACGATATTTAGCATCAGTAGATTGATAACTTACACATTCTCCTCCATTCACTAAAGAATCATGGATGAAAACATAAGATTTAGTGATAGCATCTTTAATGCTATCAACATTAGCATTAGCTTTTAAAATTTGTTCTGCATTGATTGTTGCATCATATTTTGATTTAAACTCGTTATTTGATTCATATAAAGTAATAAATTTTTCATATGCAGATGTAACTAATCCAATTGAAGAAGTTCTTCTTGCAGTATTTTCTTCTCATGAACCAGAATCTTCCATAGATCAATACTCTAATTTATTTAAATAACCAATTAATCCTGGAATGGTTTTAAACATGTCATTGATTTCATTAATGCTTAAGAAATTATTTTGGATTGCATCAAATAATTCAAGTAAAAATAAACCTAAAGCGTCATTTTGTTTGTGTGTTCATTCTTGAGCTTTTCCATTTTCATATACATCATCTAATGTATATGGAGAAAATCTAATGTGAACTGCATTCATTTGTCCTTGCATATTATCTTGTAAAACTGATGCAGGATTATTCATTGCGTTATACATTCTTTCAATTTGCTTATTAGTATTAAAATATTTAGCAATTCCAATTAATAATAATTTTGAAATGTTTGAATAGTTGGGTTTAATAGTAGCAAATGACTTATATAACTTGTATATTCAGATTGAATCTCTAACTCAAACTGATTCATAATTAGTTCCTGAAGCACTTGGAGTGGCTGCACCTACATATAGTGCGTCATCATTAGATATTAAATTGATTTGAAAAAGATTATTATTGTAATAATCTAACAATTGATTTATTTCTTCAAAATTATATGTAGTCCTATTTTCAGTTATAAATTCTGATACTTTATTATTAAATGGATAAACATTATAATATTCAGAATCATATCTATTATTTTTAATAGAGTGTTTAATTTTTTTAGCCTTAACAATACTTTTTTCATCTTTTTTTAATTTGTTGATGAAAGAATTAAGTGTTGATGAAGAACAAGATGTAATCATTGGTAAGCAAATAGTACCAATTCCAATAAATGGTAAAAATTTCTTTAGTTTCATAAATATGTAAAATAGTAATTTTATTTCCTATTTATATTATAAATATTATTAATATTTAACTATAGTTGCTAGTTTATACCCTTACATTAATAAAATCAATGTTATAGTAATTAAAAAAACTACAACAAAGATTGTGTATCCTGTGTGATAAAAAAAGCGTTTGATAAATAGTACAAAATTTGTTGTTTTATTTTAATCTTGTCTTTCATTATTAGTTAGATCTAATTCTTCTAATAGAACATCAATTTCTTTAATTGATGTTGAATCATTTTTATTATTAACTAAGTAATTACTTAATACACCAAAAAAGGTATAAATCTCTAATGAAAGTTTAAGTTATCTAAATGATTAAAAAAAATACGATATCTTACAATATCGTATTCATTTTTTATAAATTGACTATTTGTTATTTATTTAATAGCTCATTCATTTTGTTTTTAATGAAATCAGCCTTGTTGCCAAATACTGCATAAACAGATTCTTTAGATGGCTTAATAACACCACGAGCACCTAATTTTAATAATTGGTCTTTATTAACAACATCTGGGTTTTTAACTTGAACACGTAACTTAGTAATACATGCATCAACGTTTTTAATATTTTCTTTTCCACCATATGCTGCAATAACTTCTAAAGCAAATAATTGATCCTTGTCAAGTTTACTTGTATCAATTCCACTCATTTTAGCTGAAGCAGCTGTTGCTGTTGGAGCTTGTTTATTTTTGTTTAAGAAGTCTTGTTTTGTCATTAATTTGTTAGATGCACCTTCTCTACCTGGAGTTTTAACATCGTATCTAACAATGTATCATCAGAAACTAAAGAAGTAAACTGGAATTAAACATAAACCAATGATTATAACTAATCAGCATCTTGTTTGACCACCTACAATATCACCAATTAAACCATAAATAGTGAAGTCAATAGCACCACCTGAGAATGTCATACCCATGTGAGCTCCGAATAAGTTCATAAATCAGAAACTAATTGCAGCGAATACTGCGTGGAATCCATAGAATAATACTGGAGCTAGGAATAAGAATGTGAATTCTAATGGTTCAGTAATACCTGTTAAGAATACTGTACCTGCACTACCCATAACTGCACTAGTTGCAATTTTACGGCCATCACCTTTTGGTGCTGCCATAATTATTGCTGCAGCTGCTGCTGGTAAACCAAACATCATGAATGGGTATTTACCTTGCATGTATTGACCAGGGTTTACACCTTCAAAACATGTTTTAGCATGATCAAATGTTAATGTAATTGTTTTACCATTATCAATTGTAACTTGGTGTCCTGCTACATAACCATTAATAAATGCTCAACAGTTTTGGTCGCCTTGGATTGTATGGTTAGAAGCATCAAATCCGAATCTTTGAACTAATTCAAGTCATGAATTTACTTCTTTACCATCAATAAATATTGATGAAGTGTGTTGTAAAGTTTCTTTTAATTTATTAAAGCAATCTAAGTTTTCAAGTGGCATAGTACCACCAGCTGCTGTTTGTCATAATGGCATATAGAAAGCGTGGTGTAATCCAAATGGAACCAATGCTCTTTCAATATATCCAAAGAATAATGAGTTTAAACCTAATGGAGTTTGACCTAAAGCAGAACCTAATAGGTATAAACCGTGACCAAGTAAAGGTCAAATTACTGCGAATACAAGTGATAGACCAACCATTCCAACGAATGAAACAATTGGAATAAATCTTACACCTGAAAAGAAACCTAAGATTTGAGGCATTTGAATGTTTTTGAATCTGTTGTACAATCAACCAACACTTCAGCCAACCATAATACCACCAAATACTGATGTATTAAGTGATGTAATACCTAAGTTAGTACCAAATACAGCATTATAGATATTTAATGAATCACCTTCGTAGTGGTATCAAAGGAAGTCATAAATTTTACTACCATCTGCACCTGAAGATTGAATAATAATTGAACTTTGGAAGGCACAAAATACTAATCAACCTACAAAAGCACTTAGACCGGCAGTACCTGCATCCTTGGTGAATGTTATTGCAATTGCAATACAGAACAATACAGGTAAGTTAGAGAAAATTGCATTACCTGGAGTTTGCAAAATTTTACCAAAAGTAGTTAATCAATCAATGTTATTAGCAGATGCTTGAGTAACTATTGCGCTTCCGATTCCTAAGAATAAACCCGCAATTGGTAACATTGCGATGGGAAGCATAAGTCCACGAGATAATTTTGCAATAAATTCTCTAAATGGACTATCGCCAGATTTTTCTCCTGAGCATTTAGCAGGATCTTTTTTTGCTATCCTTGATCACTTACATTTAATAATTGAAGTTTCATTATGGATAGGAGAAAGTTCAAATTGGCGTTGTATGTTTTCTACTGAGTGAAAACTCTTTTGTGAAATA
>JAQXJX010000016.1 GCA_029009155.1 Mycoplasmataceae bacterium
CTAATTGCTACATACATTTGCCCATAAGTAAAAATATTTTTACAGTCTACAACTGCTGTATCTAAAGTCATTCCTTGACTTTTATGAATAGTTAGAGCATATGCTAAAATGATAGGAAATTGTATCATTCTAGCAAGTTCAACACCTTTTGCATTCTTTTTACTTCAAACATAAGGAGTAAGTACAATTTCCTTGTTTGTGTCATTTAACTTTATTGTTATTTTGTCTTTTTGCAATTTAGTAATAATAGCTTTTGAACCATTATAAAATCTTTTATCTGGATCGTTAATAATAGTAATAACAGATGCACCCTTTTTTAAGGATAATATTTTTCTAGCAATACATTCTTTCATTATTGCATTTTCTTGTTCAACACCTCATCTACTATAAACTATTGCTTCATAATTGTGTTGCTTATTTTGAATTTTTGATAATTTGTAATTGTTATAATCATCACATTCATCTTTTCTTGAAAAGAATATAGTATCATTATCTAAAATTTTCCGACTTGAACATTGGTCTATTATTTGTTGAACTGTAGTATCATGTTCTATTTCACCTATTCTCATTTTGTTTAGGAAATTAATAAATTTTATTTCTTCTTGACGTTTAACTTTTGATAATTCATAAGTTTTTATATTCATATTCTGTCAGGATTTAGAATTAAAAACTCATTGATCTTTTAGTGATTCAAAATTTTTAGTAACAGGGGGTAGTTGATAAAAATCTCCTGTTAAAATTAATGTTTTTCCTCCAAATGGAATATCTTTTTTAGTTACTTCTCTAAAAATTAAATCAATCAAATTAAATTGATCAGCACGAAGCATTGATATTTCATCAATAGCAACAATATTTACTTTTTTTATTCTTGAAGCAAGAGATTTAAAATTAGAACTTTCTTTTATTGTTTTAATATAGTCAATATCTGTTTGAGTGTTAATCCCAGAAAAACGATGAATTGTAGTTCCACCTAAATTAATAGCATTCATTCCAATAGTTGAAGTTAGCACTATTTTTAATTTTAATTTTTCTTTTAATATGGCATAAAGCTGTAATAAAATTGTAGTTTTACCAACACCTGCAGCACCAGTGATAAAAACCGATTGCTTATTTTTAATGTCATTAATTAAATCATCAATTAAAGCCATATGAGTATAAAAATCACCCCTACAATATTAATTTAACCCTATAGTATACTTTATTTCCAGTATTGAAAATACCATTTTTGTAATGATATAATTTATTAATTATATTTTAATTGCTGAAAGAGGAATTATGATAACTAAAAAATTCATAATAGATGTATATGGTAAGTTCAAAATGTTAGGTTTTGACATAGGCGATGATTATAAGCAAAATAACTTTAAAATGGATTGACAATATTTTTTTAAAGAAGTTATTAAGCTTTTAAATCAAGCGGCAAATTTTAATGAAACAGCCAAAATTTTATCAATAGCCTTGTGATGTATCAAAAATTACAAGAAGATTGATTATATGTTTTATAAACATTGATATGAATGACATCAAATTAAACGTGATAATGTTGTTCATACTCAAATGATTAAAGCTCTTTCTCCTGCTGCTATAAAGAAACAATTTGTTATTTCTAATATCTTTCAAAATGGTCAAATAATAGGTACAATAACTGGTCTTGCATTAGAAAAACCTGCACACATTTTAAAAGATCAAAAATATTATTTTTTAAATACTCCTAAAAAAACAGCATGCATTGTTGCAAAAAGCTCTGAAGCTAGATTGTATGATATACAAACAAAAGAGCTCCTTGCAGAAGTTGGATTAGATATTAAAGGTCAAATTGTTCTAGGTAAAAATAAATTACCTTTTGAATTTGTTACATTTAATCAAATTGATTATGCTTTTGATAAAGAATATTTATCAACACTTAAAAAAGGTAAAACTCCTGATATAGATAAAGCAATTGCATCAATAGCATGAGATAGTTTATCACCAAAGAATTTCAAATATGGTTTAGCTGTGCTAACTCCAATTAATTTGAAATCTACTCAAATATCAGAACATTTATTTTTAATTTCTGCTGCAACGTTCTTAGTATTAAATAAACAATTAAAAATTATTAAATTTGCAGAAAGTCATAATAGATATTTAACAGATAAACAAAAGAGACAAAAAGAAATATCAATCAGAAAATTGATGAGTAGGAAAAACAAGAGTGAAAAAACTCCACCACCTTTTGTTCATTTGATCGAAACAAAAAGTGAAAATCAAAAATCAAAAGATAAGAAAGGAATAAAATAATTATGGATAAAATAAAAGATCAAGAATTAATAATTCAAGCGTTAAAAGCAAGAGGATATAATGATATTGAAATTAATGATGCTTTAAAAGAAATTGAAGCTAAAGGATTAACTTTTCAAGACTTTGTTGCTGAATTTATTAAAAAAGCAGACAATGATCCTCATTCAATAAACAAAAAGAATTGCCAATCTGGCAAATGTATGGCTTGAGATTTAGATAAAAAATTAAGATAATTTAAATTTTGTCTTAATTATTTCAATTAATGATTCAGGTTCATTTATTGATTTAATATCTGGATGAAATACTAAACACACTCTATTAATTGATTTAAAAACTTCAATTATTGAGTGTTTTTTTAATTCATTATCTTCACTAGCAGGATATCTAAAATCATGCTTATTGTCATTAACAAGGAATGATAATACTAAATAATTAACATGAATTTCTTTATATTCATTTCATTCAATAGGGACATCAACTGTTTCTCCATAAGCATGAACAGTTTCATAATGAGTTCTAGGTGTATGTGAAAATGAACATGCATCCATTGAAGCAATTGTAAATGTTTTAGTTTTATAGATAACTTTAAATTTAGGAATTGCATCAAAAACAATATTACTTGTATTTGGGTGAAAATATTTAGAATCAAAAAATTCATTTGAATTAAAGAAGTCTTCTAAATTAAATTTAATTGTGTTAGGGTTATTTTTAGATAATTTTTCAGTATCAATATAGTATTTTTCGTTTTGATACAAAGAAACAGCTAATATTGATAAAAAGTAAGCATATAACCCGTCCATAATTGAATACATAGTGATATTAAAATTTTTAGTAATTCTATCAATTGAATAATCTAAGAAACTTTCACCAAATAAGTTAATTCTTGAGCAAGTCAAAGGATTATCACATTCAACTTGTATAGTATCTCCAGTTTTTTTCATTTGAAGTTTGTGAATGTTTCTATTTTTAATTAATTCAACTATTTGTTCTTGAGCATACAATTGAAAAGTAGCTTTAAATTGAATTTCATTATTTCTTATACATGGAAAAAATAAATCAAATTCAGGATTTTCCATTAATTTTTGATGATCATTTTGTTTGTAAAATTTTTTAATTGAAGATTTAGATAAGAATGGCTTTAAATTGTAATATTCTAGATTTGGGTATATTTTTGTTTTTAAATATAGTCTTGAATCACAAGGAAAACTAGGCTTAGGTCTAGTAATTGATGCACTTACATCATATTCTACAGTTTCAGTTTCATATGAATGTGTATTAGGATTATAAACTTCTTCCTCCACATAAATAGTAGTTCATCCGGTATATTCTTTATCAATGATTTCAATTCTTTTATTTGTTAAAAATAAATAAGGACTACAATTAATAGTTCCATGAATTGCAGAAAGTATAGAAGATGTTTCATGGTCTTCTAATTCATCTTCTCATAAATTTGCATCAGTATCCGTAAAAATGTCATTAATGGTTAATTTTGGAAAACTTTTTTCTAACAAGTTTTGACATTCTTTTTTAGAAATTAATTTAGTAATGACTACAAGTTCTTTTTTTGCCGAATTAACATTTTTATCCCTTCTTGCAATAACTGGTGCAATTTTATTTTTTGCCTCCGATCTTGCTATAAATCCAATAATAGAAATAAACAATAGCAAAACACTTATAATAAGTAAAATAATTCAAGTTGATTGTCCAGTTCTTATTGCTGATTCTATTGATAATCAGACAATACTTGCTATGATTCCAAGGATGGAAACAACAAGAATAAACTTCAAAAAGCTATGAAATTTTGGTTTATTAATAATTTTTCGATTATAGTTATCAATTAGTTTATTATCTTCGCTAATAGATTGTTCAAGTTTAGAAACATAATCATTATTAAAATTGGTTGATTTAATTAGATTTTGTATATATTCGTTTGAATTTTTTTGGATTGCAGGTTTTATATCCTGTTCATAAAATTTTAGAACATCTAAAGAATTTGCCATATTTATTTAGATTAAAAACCAAATAGAAAGGTTTATATAATTATCATTTATTTTTTAGAATGTAAAAGTAATAATTTACATTGCTTTTAATTATATTAAATCGATTAGAAGTATGCCAATCTATATATAAAAAAAATTTGCCAAATTGGCAAATTTATGATTGTTATTTAAATGAAAATTAAGCTAATTTAAATTTTTCTTTAACTATTTCAATTAATGTTTCAGCTTTATCATTTATTGATTTTACATTAGAATCAAATGTTAAACATACTCTATTCATTGACTTAAAGATCTCAATGATTGAGTGTTTTTTAAATTCATCCCCATCTGAAACTATATATTTAAAATCTTGTTTATTATCGTTGACATGGAATGATAATACTAAATGTTCATTATGAATTTCGTTATATTCATCCCAATGAATTGGAACTTGAACTGATTGTCCATAGGCAAAAACAGTTTCATAATGAATTCTAGGTGTACTTGAAAAAGAATATGAATCCATTGAAGCAATAGTATATGATTTAGTATTAGAAATGATTTGGAATTTAGGTATTGCATCAAAAACAATATGACTAGTGCTAGGGTGGAAATACTTAGGATCAAAAAAATCATTTGAATTAAAGAAGTTTTCTAAATTAAATTTAATTGCATTAGGATTACTCTTAGATAATTTTTCTGAATCAATTTGGTATTTTTCATTTTGATATAAAGAAATAGCAAATAATGGAGCAAAATATGTGTACAGACCACTCATGATTAAACACATAGTAATATTAAAATTTTTAGTAATTCTATCAATTGAATAATCCAAGAAGCTTTCACCAAATAAGTTAATTCTTGCACATGTTAAATCATTGATACATTTAACTTCAACAATATCTCCAACTTTTTCCATTTCAAGCTTATTAATAGCATTCTTTTTGATTAATTCAACTATTTGCTCTTGAGCATACATTTGGAATGTAGCTTTAAATTGAATTTCATTATTACGTTTACAAGGAAAAAGTAAATCAAATTCACGATTTTCCATTAATCTTTGCCCTTTGTTACGTTCATAAAAATTTTTAACTTGAGATTCACGTGTAAAAGGTTCAGAATTGAAATATTCTAGTTCTGGATATAATTTAGTTTTAAAATATAACTTTGAATGACAATTGAATGCAGGTTTTGGTCTTGTAATAGATGCAGATACAACATGGACTGTAGCAGTAGTCTCTCAATTTTTAGTTGTTGGATTCATTTGTCTTCTTGTTACTGTTACGGTAGTAGTTCCAGTATATACGTGAGGAACAATTTCAATTCTTTTTGTTGTTAAGAATAAAAAAGGACTAGAATGTGCTGTTCCATGTATTTCAGAATATACTGATGAAGCTTCATGATCTTTTAATACATCTTTTCACAAGTTTGTATCAACGTTTGTAAAAGTATCATTAATCATTAATTGTGGAAAACTTTTTTCCAATAAACCTAAACATTCTTTTTTAGAAATTAATCTAGTAATAGTAGATAACTCACGTTTTGCTAAATTTATGGATTTATCTCTACTTTGGATAACAGGTCTTATAATTTTATTTTCCTTATGTTTTTTGACAAAACACAAGATCGAAATTGCAATTAAAACAACACTTACACTAATTAAAATTATGTGAATTAATTTATCGCTATGATAATAAACCATAAAGAAAATGCTTAGTGCAATAGTAGTAATTGCAGCAATTAAAAAAAATCATAATAAACCACCAAATCATGATTTATTAATGATTCTCTTATTATAAGCATCAATTTGTTTACTATCTTTAGCTATAGAATTTTCAAATTTTGAAACTGAATCATGATTAAAGTCTGCAGTTTTAATTAAATTTTGAATATATTCATTTGAATTTTTTTCAATTGCAGGTTTTACATCTTGTTCATAAAATTTTAAAACATCTAAAGAATGTGCCATACTAAACTAAAAAAATAAATTAGAAATTGATAGAAAGGTTAACATCTTTCTTTTGTTCAGCACTTGCTTCAAATAATGGTAATGTGTGTAAAGACATACCAGCAGCAACGAATTGACTAGGGAATGTAAATATTTTTTGGTTGAATTCATTTACATCTTGGTTGTATATACGTCTTGCAGCAGAAATTTCTCTTTCATTTGCATCAGCAGCAGCCATTAATTCCATAGCAGCTTGGTTAGCTTTTAAGTTAGGGTAGTTTTCTAAAGTAACATTAATTCCAGAAGCTACTTTATCAAGTTTACTGTTTAATTGTGAAATGTTTTCTGGTTTAATATCAGAAGTTTTTAAACTTCTTAATTCAGTAATACCTGTTAATGTTTCTTTTTCATATTTCATGTATGATTTTGTAACATCTAATAGTTTTACTAAAGTATCTTTTCTTTGAACTAATTGAACACTAATATTACTTGCAGAAGTGTTAATTTGTTCTTGTTTACGGTTTAATCAGTTACGCATTGAGATGCAAGAAAACCAAAAAATACCAACAGTAATGATTGTTAAGAAAATTATCATTACTCACATTCATGCTGTTCTTTTTGGTGTACGAATAGCATTTTGAACATTAGGGTTAAAACCTTCAGTATTGTCAGCTGATTGATTTCTAGTGTCTAATAACATAGTCTACATTTATCCTTTTTATTTTTTTTAATCTTATATATTATACATTTTTTTACATATAAAAAATAGTATCAACCTAGTTAGAAAATACTATAGTTTTATGAATATTTAAAATTGTAAAAATCTATTTTTTTAGGCCTGTTTTATTTTTTTTATTTTTATGAACTTTAATTATTATAAATGTTAAGATTCCTAATGCTACAACCGCACTTGCAGCAACAATTGATCAAAGAATAATTTTATTTTTATTTGATTCATTAGGTTTAGTAATTGTTAAAGTAATGTTGATTTTACCAAATACTGTTTCGCTACCTTTTTGTAAAGAATAAGCTTTTAATACTAATTTATATTGACCTTCAGGTAATGCATCTTCTCATAATATATAAGCGTTTTTATCTTCAGAAGATTCATTTGCTTCTAATTTAATTCATTGTGGAACACCTTTATCATCTTCCATTTCAAGAATTCATTTAACATTTGGATTAGCTAAACCAGAAGAATGTACAGTTGAAGTATATTTATCACTTTTTGAAGATTTTCCAAAATCAGATTTAATTTCACTTGATCCACTTATATCAATTGAATTGGTTTGATCATATTCAACTGATAAAGTAAATGTTTTTGTACTTTTACCAATTACACTTCTTCCTGATGAGTTTACTCCAATAGATACAGCAACAACTTTGAAACTGTATACACCTACTGTTGAATTAGCATCCCATTTAACTAAACCATTTTCATCAATTTTTAGTCAATTTGGACTTACTGATTTATTTTCCATTTCAAGACTTCATTTTACTCTTGAATCAGTAATTCCTCCAGTTGTATCAGTATTAATTGTAGCTGTGAAAGGAAGATTAAATTCTCCAGATTGTGATGTTGATGTAACATATTGTTCACATACTTGTGATTCATTAACAACTACATTGCTGATGTCAGCATATTTAATTTTCAAAGTAATTTCATTTGTTGTTTTTTTGGATACAGATGGAAGTTTAGCAGCAGATGCTTTTAATTTAAAACGATAAGTACCAGCTTCAGAGTTTTTTGATCATTTAATACTTGTATGACCTGTTGATAAGGTTTGTATTGATAATCAAGAAGGAACAGAAGCTATAGGCTCACCATCTTTTGTTAAATCTTCAATACTTCATAATGCTGAATCTACATCAGATGTACCATTGTTATATTTAGTTGTTGCTAGTAATGAAGTAGATTGACTGCCTTCTACACCAACTACACCATTTTCATTTCATCAATAAGCAGATTCATCAATAGTTACTTCAGTAGCAGTTGCGTTATCTATGACGAAGTTATAATATTCATTTGATGTAGTAGACACATTCCGATTAGCTACAGATGTAGCTTTTACTCTAACCTTATAAGTTCCATCAGTAACACTATTATCTCAATAAATTAAACCAGATGGTAATGGGTCATTAGAAATTTGTGGAACTAATTCTCCACCTTGAGAAATATGTAATCAACTTGGAACATTTGCTGTCATATCATCCTTTTTAAAATCAAATAATGATCAGGTAACATCTTGAGCAACATGTTCTTGAGATTCAACTACAGCAGTATAAGTATCATTAGCTCTACCTCAACTACTACTTAAACCTCTACCTGTAGTAGTTGGACTGTTAGTTATGCTAACACTTGTTGGTGTATCATAAATAACATTAAGAGTTAATTCATCAGTTTCTTTTACTAAACGTTGACCGTTAGATTGAAATCCATCTGTAGTACCTACAATTTTAAATTTATAAGTTCCAGGTGTACCTTTTCCGTTTCAACTTAATACACCACTAGTAGGATCAATACTTAATCCTTCTAAGACTGAATATGAATCAGAAGGTTTAATTGATCATACTACTTTTTGCTTTGCTTCAGCTGGAACAACTGTAGAAGTAAATGGTGAAGTTTCAAAAGGGCGTCCTTTTGTGATGTTTCCTACTGGTAAATCACTTGGTTTAGAAATGTTTAAACTAACAACACTAGCAAAGTCAACAGTTAATGTATAAACATTACTATAACTAATTACAGGATTTTTTAATGATTCACTAGTTAGTTTAGCCTTAACTTTAAAAGAATAAACATCAACATCAGTACTTGATTTTTTCGGTAAGTTATTTAAATCAATTTTACCATCACTACTAATATTTAGTCAACTTGGTTTATCAGTCCATTCAGTTCCATCATCTTTAACTATTGAATAGTCAATAGTTTTTTCTACTATAATGTCAGAAGGATCAAAAATTGTAGTTGTAAATGAAAGTGGTTCAATTCCTGTAGCAGCTGCTTTAATAGTACGATCTACTGGAGTTTCAACATTAAGAGACAATGTATAAATATTTACATTAGATGTAGACTGTAAATCGTAAAAAGAAGCATAAATTTTTGCAGATACAGGTTTTAGCAATGTTGCAGCATTCAATTCATCGGCAGGACATGGATTTTTACTAAAAGAAACACTACCTTCAGGTTCACATCTTCATGTTATTGGTAATTCTGGATCAACTAGAGCAATTGGAAATAGTTCAGTAGATAAATTAACAGATTGGCCAACAACAATAGCTGTACTTGAAGTTATTTGACCATCTTCTTTTGTAATTCCAATTCCAAAAGATTCAGGAAATTCTCCATTCATTACATCAGATTTTATATATCTAAAGTTAGGTGCTTCTAAATAGGCATTAACATATCGTTTATCTTTTGAATATGGTAGACATACTCTATGACCTTTAGTTTTATCAATCTGTAAACTTCAATTTTCATTAAATGTAGGTGGAGTTTTACCTTTAAAAATTACATATTTACAAAAACAACCAGCAAATCCACCTACACCAATTTCTTCTAATGTTTCAGGGAAAACAAGGGGAATTTTTGTTAGATCAAAATTTCCACAAAAAGCCTCAGTTCCGATTTTTCTTAAATGAGTAGCATTTTTGAAAGTTACACCTTCAAGTAAAGCTTGATCCAAACTTTTAAATACTTCATTACCAATTTCAGTGATTCAATATTCAGATCCAAATTCTTCAATAATTTCAGGAATATCAAGAGTAGTAGGTTGAGTTGGAGCAACTTTTATAGATTGAATAATTAAACCCTGTGAATCATTTGGGTCAAAACTACATGTAAAAGTAAAATCTCCAATTTTAATATCAGGTTCAATAGGATCATTGCTATTATTTAATTTATTTTTTTGACCAATAACATTGTTAGTATTTTGAATATTTTTGTCATTTAATACAAGAACACTAGGAATTGTAATACCAGCTAGTATAGCTGTTGATAAAATTAATTTAATTTTTTTATGTCTCATACAAAATAAAACCTTTCTCCAACTCAATACAATTTTATTTATATAAACATATTATAAAAAAATATTATGGTTAGAAATTTAGTGAAAATAACAAAAAACATGACCATTTAAGTCATGCTATTAGTTTTTAAGCCTTATTTTTGAATAAATTAGATTAAATTACGGTAAGGATTAGTGTCAGAGTTTAATAATTTATTTTTAATTTGCTCTGCATTTTCTCCATTAATTTTTACTCCATTAGTGTAAGCTTTTGAATCTTTTTTATCAACTATGATTGTGTATTTAACATAGTCATGTAAATGTTCTGGATCAAAACCACCAAAATTAATTGATGTTAAGTTGTAGCAATTAGATAAAAATCAGTAGCTTTCTATATAATTGACATTAGCAATTGGAGATAAATCAAGACTTTCTAGAGCTCAGTCTCCTGCTAGGAAACAATCACCAATTTCTTTTACTGAACTAAGATTTGTAAAATCAACATTTTTAAGTGAATGACATTCTCTTAAGAAACTATTACTAATTGTTGTGAATGATTTAGCATTTGGGAAAATAACTTCTTCTAAACTAAAATTACCAGACATAAAGAAGTCACCAACATATCTTAAATTAGTTAAACCTGATAAGTCTACAGTTTTTAAATTTAAACAATTAATCAAGAATCAGTTATCAATTTCTGTAACTTTATCCATGTCATTAATTTTAACAGAAACAATGCTATTACGGTCAATTTGAGTACCATTAATATCAAAATATGATTTGTCTGAAATTAATGCATTAACATCATTAGTATTATATTTAACACTTGTTCCATCAATTAATGATAATTCAATTGAACTATCAATAATAGGCTCATCATCTTCATAAATTTCTACAAAAGGGAAGTTTGGTTGATATTTATAAACTTGAGTCATATTTTTTGGAACATAAACTTTACCTGAAATTGTATCAGTAGAGAAAGTATTGTATCCAAATGAAGGGATAGTATCAATTCCTTTAAATTGAATTTTTTCACTAAACATGCAACCTTCAAAAGCATTTGCACAGATATTCTTTACATTTTTAGGAATGATTAAATTACCCATTGGAACTCTACCAATGCCAGTTTTACCTTGAAAGAAAGAAGAAGCACCAATGTATTCAAGCGATTCACATTTAGATAAATCTATTGCTGAAAGTCTATTATTTCATTGGAAGGCACAAAGACCTATTGATTTTAATGTAGAAGGAAGAGTTAATGTTCCAGAAATATTAAAACCTTCATGGCCTTTTCCGTTAAAACATCATCTTTGTCATAATGGTAATTTTTGGTCTTCAGTTCTATATCCGATTTCTTCAATTGTATAAGTTACACCTTGAAATTGAAAAGTACTAGGGATAGTTCAATCCTTTGCATGAATTGGACAATTATCTGCAGCACCATTAATCAATCTAACAGTGTGAGCTATAGTATTAATTTCTTCAAAACAAAATTTTCCACTATCTGCTCCAATTAATTTAGCATCAACTTTATCAAAAGATACATTTTTTAATGCTATTGAAGTATTTCTTGAAGTTTTATTGGAAGTAACAACACTAGTAGCAATTAAACCACTAGAAAGTAAGGTACATGCAAAAAGTGCACTAATTATTTTTTTATTTTTCATACTATTTCTCCTCTATATCTAATATAAGATCTTTTAAAATTGCTAAATGCTTTAAAAATCTGTGTAATTATACAATTATTTACACAAAAAATGAAAAAAATTTACCTAATATAAAATATTAGGTAACTTTTATTTAATTAATTTAATATTATAATTTTTAAAAAAATGCTATTATATAAGTGATTTTCATTATAATACCATTTCAAACAACTTGTGAAATGCTTAAAAAATTAAAGGAACTAAGAACATTTTTTGGATCTTAGTTCTTTTTTTATTTTGTTAATATGGGATATTTAGTTCCTCATTTGTCTTTTTGAGAATAAAAACTATCTCAAGCTTTAATTGCTTCTTTTAAGCTAAGTAGTTGATAATTTCCGCAAGAATCAGGATTTTTAGCGGGAACATCATTTAATGAATGGATAAAATCATTTAAATCATTAAACGTTAGAAGTAACTCGTTAACTGTCACTTTACCTTTTAATAATAAGTAAAAGCCTGTTAAGCATCCCATAGGTCCAAAATAAATTTTTTCATTTGGGTGTTTAGTAGAAAAATAAGTAGCAATAATATGTTCAAGTGAATGGGATGCTAATGGAGTTAAATAATCATTGCTGTTAGGTTTTTTAAATCTTATGTCAAAAGTAGTAACAAAAACATTAGGAGCTATTTCTTTGACTTCATGTAAATAAACTCCTGGTATTAATTTTTTGTGGTCAATTAAAAATGAAGTAACATTACCTTGCATATTACTAGATTTTCTTAACTGTTTCTACAAAGTCTTTTGGATTTTCTAATTTTATTAAAAAAGAACCAGAAATAAAATTATCAACATATTTAGCAGTTTTTTTAACCACTTCAAAGTTAACTCCACCATCTAATTGAATGATTAAATTCGGATTTAATTCTTTTTTAATTTCATTAATGACTTTTAAATTATTCATAGTTTCATTTTCCATGAATTTCTGACCACCAAAACCTGGATTTACTCCCATTATTGTTACATAATCACATTTTTTGATTAATTTTTTGTATTTGTTTAAATCAGTTTGAGGTTTAAAAGCTAATCCACATTTAACATTAGCTTTTTTAATCTTGTTTAGTAAATATGATGCAAATAATTTATTTGTACATTCAGGATGAAAAATAATGCAATTACAAGGATGAAGTAAAAATCTTTTAATGTATTTTAAAGGATGTTGTACCATAAAGTGAACATTTGATTTCATTCCTTTTAAAAAAATCAAATCTAAAAATTCCACATCGAAAGCAGTATTTGGTACAAAAACGTTATCCATTACATCATAATGAATAATATCAATTCCTGCCTTTTGCATCTTATTTAGTTGGGCTTGCAATATAGTTTCATCATTAGTATTAAACGCTAACAATGATGCCTCAATTTTTTGATTAATACTCATTATTTTCCCTTTCTTTTTGTTTTATTAGAAATTTTATTTTTAATTTTTACTTGTTTTTGTAATTTTTTTGTTTCTTTTTTAGCAACATTACTAAAACTTTGATCAGTAAAAAATTTTATTGCATTACCTAAGCAAAAATCTGGACACATGATTGTAACAATGTCTCCCAAAGAAATTTTTGTGTGAGGTTTAACTGGAAATTCAATTTGGTTGTTATGTTTTATGAATAAAATCATTGATTGAATTTTTTCTCTTAAACCTAAGTCCTTAATTTCTATGTCGGTAGCAGCACGATTAGAAACAGTTAATCTAGTTCAACTAAAACCTTCAGTTAAACTATGAACACTTTCATCAAAACGGTACATAGCTTGTAGTGCAACTCGATTTGCAACTTCTATTTCTGGTACAGTTATATGTTGCACTCCCATGGTTTTTAAAATTCTTTTATGAACCATATTTTGAGCACGAGCAATGATGTTTCCACTAAAACCTAATTCAATTAAATTTGCACATGTCATGATTGAATCTTGGATATCACTAATGGCAACAATAATACATGTTGCTTTTGTTACACCTGTATCTCTTAATGAATCAATATCAGTTGTATCTGTACATATACCATAATCATAATTCTTACTGTTGCGATCAATTACTTCTTGGCTTTTATCAATAGCAATAACTTGTAAACCATTACTTGATAGTGTTGAAGCTAACTGTGCTCCAAATTTACCACAACCAATAATAAAATATTCATTCTTTACCATAAATAGTAATGCCTTAAATTAAACTTAACTTGTAAATATTTATATTATAAAATATAAAATATAAAACTTTATGAGTGTAATAGATTCAAGAGTTAAAAAAAGAAAATTTTGAAAAAGTTTTAAAAATATAATTTTTGGAAAAAATATTTTCCAAGTTTTCTTTAGAATTTACTTATTAACAATTTTGGTTGGTGCAATTTTTTTATACACTCCATTAACTCACTCTGATTGAAATATTAAGATAATGGGATATGAAAGGGAATATACATTCTGAGATGCATTATTTCTTTCTTGTTCATCATTTAGTAACACTGGTTTATCAATGTTAACAATTTCTAGTTTTTTCAATATTTTTGGCCAAATAGTTTTATTGTTTTTAATTCAAGTTGGTGGTATAGGACTTGTTTCATTAGCTTTTGTTTTATGAAATTTATTTAAAAAAGAAGATGAAGTTAAAATGAATCAAATCATTATGCTTCAAAATGAAAGAGGAACAACAAAATTAAATTCCTCTTTCAAATCCATTCGTTTTAGTGTTTATTTAATAATCACAGTTGAAATAATCTTTGGTTTTTTGATGTCATTTTGATTATGCTGATTTCCTGTTCATGCTCAAAGTGAATTAAGTATTGTAGGTAAGAATTTAACAATAACATATGATCAAGATGCTTTGATTGAAGCTAATGGTAATTATGGGTTAGCTTTATGACAAGGAATGTTTTGCTCAATTTCTGCCATCAATAATGCTGGTTTTGATATTTTTGAAAGCGATTGTTCTTTAGCTGCTTTTAGAAATGATTGAAACATTATTTTTCAATTATTTACAATGATTGAAATTATCATTGGTGGTATCGGTTACCCATTAATTTTTGATTACTATGAAAAAATAAGACATAAACGAAAAGGATTAAAATATAACACTTCTTTATTCACTAAGGTAGCCTTATGTTCATATTTAGGTGTTCTTTTGATTGGTTTAGCAATATCTTACACATATGAATTTTGTGTACCAGGTAATGAGACATTAGTCTCATTACCTAATGAATTTGTTTTAGAAAACGGTCAGACGATTAAAGTTTTTGGAGAACATCCTACATTTAATAAATGCTGAATTATTTTTTACAATACAGTTTCTACACGTTCTGCTGGATTTTCTACTATTGATCAACATGTATTTACAAAAGGGACTATGCTAAATTACATTGTTATGATGTTCGTAGGTGGCTCCCCAAGTTCAACAGCTGGTGGTATTCGTACTACTACATTAATGGTAATTATTGCAGCATTTATTAGTACTTTTAAAGGAAGATCACATACAACTCTATTTAAAAAGACAATTCCAAATGAAACAGTAAAGAATTCATTTTTAGCTTTTATTCTAGGTTTATTCATTGTTATCCTTGTAAGTATTATCATTTACTACTTACCAACAAGTAACCCAGTTGAACAACCAATTTACAAACAAGATTGAGATTTGGTTAGTGTTTTATATGAAGTATCATCAGCTTTTGGAACAGTTGGTTTATCTTATGGTGTTACTTCATTAACAAGCTCATATGGACTAGTAGCAATTATTGTTTGTATGTTTATTGGCCAATTAGGTGTTTCTACCTCATTTTTAGCGTGATTTAAAAAAATTCCTACTACACAAGAGATTAAATATTCAACAGAAGATATAAAAATTGGATAAAAAGTGTAAAATTATAAAATATTATAAATAACATGAAAAAAGGTTTATTAATTGTATTAACAGGTCCTAGTGGAGTTGGTAAAAAAACTATTTGATCACCAATTATCAATAATGCTGATTTAAATTTGGTTTTTAGTGTGTCTATGACCACAAGAAAACCTCGTAATGGAGAAGTAGAAGGAGTTGACTATTTCTTTAGAACAAAAGAACAATTTGAAGAAGCAATTAAAAATGGTGAATTATTAGAATATGCAACTTTTGCTAACAACTACTATGGTACACCAATATCTTTTGTAGAAAAATTACGTAATGAAGGAAAAAACGTATTGTTAGAGATTGAGCCAAAAGGTGGTTTACAAGTCATGGGAATTGCAAAAAGAAACCATGATGACCGCTTTGTTAGTATTTTTGTTGCTCCTCAACACATTGAAGAATTACGTAGTCGTTTATTAAATCGTAAAACTGAGTCTGAAAAAGTAATAGAAGAACGTTTAGAACAAGCTAAATGAGAAATTAAACAACAAGACCATTACAAATATGTAATTATTAATAAACAAAATTATCCAGAACGTTCTACAGAAGAACTTTATAGAATTTTGTTAAATGAAATAGCTGAAAATGAAAAACGAGACTAGTTCAAAAATAAATTTTTTTAACTTATCACTGGAAGAACTTCAAGAATTACTTGTAAGTATTGGAGCCAAAAAATTTAATGCTCAACAAATATATGATTGAGTTTATAAGAAAAATTGTTATGATTTTTCACAAATGTCTAATATAGCTAAAACTACATTACCATTACTTGAAAAACATCTAGAAATTAAGTTTTTTAAGACAATTAAAGTTTTAATCGATCCAAAGGATGAAACAACAAAATTTCTTTTTGAAATAGCTCCTGGAGAAAAAATCGAAACAGTTTTGATGAAATTTGACTATGGATATAGTGTTTGTATTTCATCAGAAATTGGTTGTGCCATGGGATGTAAATTTTGTGCTAGTGGTCAATTAAAGTTAGTTAGAAAACTTTCGCCAGGTGAAATTGTTCTACAATATGTGATGGCTAATAAATACCTAAATGATTTAAATGGTAACAAAATTAGTAATATTGTAGTAATGGGAATTGGTGAACCTTTTGATAATTATGACAATTTAATTAAAGCTATCAAAATTATTAACTGTCAACATGGGATTGGATTAGGCGCAAGACATATAACTGTATCAACTTGTGGATTAGTAAAGAAAATTGTTCAATTTGCTAAAGACCAGGCTCAAGCTAATTTAGCTATTTCATTACATGCTCCTAATGATGAATTAAGATCAAAAATTATGCCAATTAACCGAGCATATAATCTTAAAGAACTTTTTAATGCTTTAAATGAATATTGAAAAATTACAAACCGCCGAGTAAGTTTTGAATATTTAATGCTAAAAGATTTAAATGACACTGATGAGTGTTTAAAACAATTAATAGCATTAACTAAAAATAAATTATGTTATGTAAATTTGATTGCTTATAATTCAGTAGACAACACTGAATTTAAGACAAGCAAAAGACTAAACTATTTTCGTGATGAGTTAAACAAAAATAATATAATTACTACATTAAGATTGGAACGTGGTTCTAACATAGATGCGGCATGTGGCCAACTCAGAGCAAAATATGAAAAAAAATAAGTACAAAGTTAACATTTCAATTAGTTCATCTGCTGGTATAAAGAAAACTAACGAAGATTCAAGTTGAGTTGGTTTTAATACTGCTAACCAATGTTTAGCAATTGTATGTGATGGAATTGGTAGTGAAAAAAATAGTGAGATTGCTAGTAGTACTATAGTTAAAACTTTTAAAAAATATTTTGAAAAAACTAAATGTATTTATTTCCCAAAATATTGATTTAGAAAAGTTCTAAACATTGCATATGAAGAATTAAATAATTATGCATCAAAACTTAATATTAATAAAGATATCGGAACAACATTAGTTCTTACTTTATTATCTGGTGGTGTTGCTTACATATTTAATATTGGAGATTCAAGAGCTTATTTTTACAACATTGAATTTCATTCATGAAATCAAGAGACTGTTGACCACAACTTATATACATTTTTCTTAACTCATAATGCCCCACAAAGTTCATATATCAAACATAAAGATAATTTATTATCATTAACTAACTATATTTCTTCTAATTCAACAAAAAGAATGAACTATAGCACAAAAATTGTAAAATTTAAAGTTAATGATGTTTTCTTTTTAGCCAGTGATGGTTTATACAACTATATTGATATTAATAAAATAAATGAAGTTATTTCTACAAGTAGAAATAAAGGGTTTGATACAATTTGCCCTACTTTAATTAAATATGCTTTAGAAAATCAATCAAATGATAACCTTACTGGTATAATCTTGGAAATATCAAATTTAAACTAAATAAAAATATAAAACTAAGAATTATGCAATTTATTGATGAATGTGTTGTTGAGCTAAAAGCCGGAAATGGTGGAAACGGAATTGTTTCTTGAAGAAAAGAAGCTCATAATCCATATGGTGGACCTTATGGTGGAGATGGTGGAGATGGTGGAGATATCATCTTAATTGGTGATAATAATATTAATTCTCTTAACGATTTACATCATACTAAAAGAATTAAAGCACAAAATGGTGAAAATGGTGGAACTAAGGTTTCAACAGGTAAAAGTGGTGAACATTTATATATTAAAGTTCCACTTGGTACTGTAGCCATTGATTTTGAAACTAATGAAGTAATAACAGAAATTATTAATATCGGTCAAACTTTTACTATTTGTAATGGTGGTAAAGGCGGTCACGGCAATTGATGATTTAAAAATCCTGAAAATAAAGTTCCCAAATTACATGAAAATGGTGATCTAGGTGAATGTAAAAAAGTTAAGTTAGTTTTAAAATATATTGCTGATATTGGTATGGTAGGTTTACCAAATGCTGGTAAATCAACTTTAGTAAGCAAATTAACAACTGCTCATCCTAAGGTAGCGAATTATCAATTTACTACCTTAACCCCTGTGCTTGGTGTTTGTGAATATAAAAATGAAAGAATGGTATTTGCCGATATTCCTGGTCTTATTGAAGGAGCAAGTGAAGGAAAAGGACTTGGCCATGAATTTTTAAGACATATTGAACGTTGCTCAATATTGATTCATATGATTTCATTAAATCCTGATGACAACATGGATATTAATGAAGCATATGATGTAATTATGTCTGAACTTAAACTTTATCAAAGACAAATTATCAATAAACCAATTGTAGTAGTTGCTAATAAAATAGATTGTGATATTGATAATGAACAGATTAATAAATTAAAATCACATTTACCAAATGTAGAAATCATTGGTATTAGTGCATTAAATTCAATTAACTTAGAAGAACTATTAGAAAAAATCTATCAAAAATATATAGTTCAAAAACAACAAAAATTAGCAGAACTTGCTAAACAAAAAAATAAAGTTGTTAAAGTTGTAGAGGTTAAAAAACTTCCTGATTATTCTAAAGACATTAAAATTGAAAAAATTGATGAAGGTATATTCAAAATAACATCAAAATATCTTGAATATTGAACACACAAAATTCCTTTGGATACAAGTGATAATATTATCAGGTACAATCAAAAATTAAAAAATTTAGAAATTGAAGAAAAAGTAAAACAATTAGGTGGAAAAAGAGGAGATACAATGTTAATTTATGATAATGAGTTAACATTAGATTAATTAATATGAATAATTTTAAATCATTAGATGAATACATTGAATACTTACATACATGAATTAAAAACGAATTAGATAAAACTCATAAGGATGGAGTTGTTATTGGAATAAGTGGGGGAGTAGATTCAGCAGTTTGTTTTGCTCTTGCTAAATTACATAATGATATTAAAAAAATAATCCCAGTATTTTTAGATATCAATTCAACACAATTAGATAAAACTTGTGTTAAGGATATGGAAACAACATTTAATGTGATCATTCCAACAATTGATCTAAAACCAATGCATCAAGATTTTGTGAACTTATTAAAAATTACAAATAAACTTGCTGTTGCAAACATTAAACCAAGATTAAGGATGATCAGTTTATATGCATTAGCTCAAGAAAATAATTGTTTAGTATTAGGAACAAGTAATGCTGATGAAATATATTTAGGTTATTTTACTAAACATGGCGATGGAGCAAGTGATATTTGTCCATTAGCAGATATGACTAAAAATCAAGTTTTTTATTTAGCTAAAAAATTAAATGTTCCTACTTCAATTATCCAACGTGCCCCAAGTGCTAGTTTGTATGAAGGTCAAACAGATGAAGCTGAAATGGGCTTAACATACAAAGCTATTGATGACTTCTTAGAAGGAAAAGAAATTGATACTCAAAGCTTAGAAAAAATTAGAAAATATCATACTAATAATTTACACAAACTATCTGGTTTGAACGTTCCATTAAAATTCAATAATAGAAAATAGTAAATCTTAATATTAACTTAATCAAAATACAAATATTTAATTATTATTTATAACTTATGTTTTTAATACTATTTTTGAATAGTTTAATAAAAGTGTTTTTTAATATATAATGTTTGTGTTTGTTTGTTTTACTCTGTGTATGAAAAGAATAATTTATAAACTTATATTATTTCTATTTTCTTCATTTGTTGTATTATCGACATCTATTTTACTACCGAGTTGTTTTAATAGAAGATATGATCCAATTGATATTATTAAAGCAAGTGCAAAAAATATTGGCGCAACTAATGGTAGTTTCTTTTTTCAAATTCTAAATGAAAATCGTGATGTTAAAATTGTAAGCGTTAATAGTAATTTTAAAGCTGTTGACTTCAATTTTAATGGTGGTAAATTTTCAAATAATGGGTACAATTACACAATTGTTGAAATTGGAGATGGCGCTTTCCGTGGTGCAAATCTTTCAGGTGCATTGACTATTCCTGATACTGTAACAATCATTGGTGATAGTGCTTTTGGATCTTTACTAAATGCTGATCACCATGATAATCTAATTTTGTCTAAAAATTTAACAACAATTGGTCCGGCTGCTTTTATTAATGATCAGTTTAAGGGTCAATTAGTTTTACCAAAAGGATTAAAAACTATTAAAGAGCGATGCTTTAAGAATAACTGCTTTAGAAAAGATTTATTTATTCCAAATAGCATTACAGAAATTGGCAATAATGTATTTGAAAAAAGTGGTTATTATAACGATGTAGAATTTGAAGAAGATGGAATTCATTCTATTCCAAAAGGATGCTTTAAAAATTGTTTTTTTTATGGAACAATAACTTTTCCTGATTGTATTACACTTATTGATGATTCAGCTTTTCAATATGTAACATCTACACACTTAATACCATTTCCTAAGCATTTAATTTCTATTGGTAGATATGCATTCGGTAGTACAACATGTACTGATTTTGCTAGTGAGTTTCATTCATATGATTTAATTCTTCCTGATACTGTTAATTCTATTGCTGAACATGCCTTTTGCAATTCTACATTATTTAATGGTGAAATTCATTTACCAGATAATGCTGGCTTTCAATATATTGCACCTTCAGCATTTGAAAAGTGTTACAAATTAAAAGGAACATTAACTATTCCTCAGCATGTAAAAACAATTAGTAATCTATCTTTTAGTGAATGCAGTTCACTTGATAAAATTGAAGGCTTGGAGAATGTTGATGCAATTGGTGATCATGCTTTTTATAGTTGTGTAAACTTAGATTGTGATCTTTCTTTTGGATCTTCTTTAAACAAAATTAGTTCTCATGCCTTTAATAATTGTACAGGTATTAAGAGTGTTAATTTTAAAAATAATGATCAATTAAAACCTCTTTTTATTGGAGAAAATTCTTTTGATGGTTGTACTTCTTTAACTACAATCAATGATATTCCAGAATACATTGATACTATTTCAAAAGAAGCTTTCAAAGATTGTACTAATTTAGAAACAATAAAATTTAATGGTGTTCCTAAAACAATTGATGAAAATACATTTCAAAGATGTACTCACATCAAAAGTATTTTTATTAATTCCGATAAATATTTTTCATGTCCAAACAATACTTTTAACACTAGAACTCTTCCAAACATTAATTTATATGTAATAAAAGAAAATATTGATTACTATAGACAACATAATCCTTGAAAAAATATGCATGTTGTTGAATTATAGCTTAATGTTTATTGCTAGTTTAACAAGTTTTCAATGAAATAATATCAATATTAGGTCATAGAATATAGCCCTAAAACAAATACCAAAATATATTTCCAATATTTATATAATTAATATAAATTAAAGAAGGGGATAATAAATATGTTAGATTCATCAAAATTTACTTATTCTGATTCTCGTAGAAATACAAATCAACCAAACATAAATAATAGTAATACTAAAGTTTTTTCACTAAACAAAAACCAATTTTCTGTTTTTGCTCGTTCAATGTTTATTAGTGGATTATCTTACTTGCTTTTATGCGGATTATCAATTGCAGCCGCTGTTTTATTTGAAAAAACCATCAAAACTGATTGATCTTTATTTCAAGCTTTAGCTCCGATATTTGCTATTCTTATTTTTATTTCTGCTATTTTAAGTGGAGCTTGAACATCAATAATTGCAAAAAGATCATTGCCTTTTGCTATTAGTGTTTATATTTTCACTATTTTAGCTAATGCTTTGGCATTTGGCTGATTCGCATCTGCTTCACAGTTACTTTTCAATGGTTCTAATGTTACATTATTACTTATTTGCTTTGGTGTTGGAGCAATCATTTTATTAATTGCAGGTTTAATTGCTTCAATCTTAGGTTGAAAAGGAACATTAGCGTTATCAAAAATTTATATGTCATTAAGCATAGGATTAATGGTAGTAATGCTAGTTAGTTTTATTGCTGCCCCATTAATACTTGTTTATGGTGGTTTTAATTTTTTACAATGATGATATTTCTTAGTATACGCTTTATTTGGCGTTTACATCTTCATTAATGTAATTTTTGACATTAAAAAAGTTCAAAAAACAAGTGAATTTATAAAAATTAGTGACACATCAGATAAAAAAGAAATTACATTTGTATCTTTATATTGCGGATACTTATTATTATCAAGCTTTATTAGAGTTGTTTGAATTGTAGTTATGCTTTTTACAAGACTATCTAATGTTCGTAAATAATGAGTTATATTTTTGGTAAAAAAGCATTATTTGATGCTTTAAAAAGCAATAAAGACAATATAGCTGTAGTTAACTTAATGGCAAATAATAATTTATTAATTAATAAGTTAGCTACATTAAATATTCCTTATGTTGCTCATAAAAATCAAGATTTTTTTAAACAATTTCCTATACATTTAAATCATCAATATATTGTTACTGAAATTAAAAATACTAAAGTAACCAAATCACATGCTAATGATTTAAAAAGTTTTTTATTAGAAAAAAAAGATAAAAAACAAATGCTTGTGTTAATTGTTGACTCATTAAATGATCCACAAAATTTTGGTGCTATATTAAGAACATGCAATGTATTTGGTGTTGATGCTGTAATTTATAAAAATTCAAATCAAGTTCAAGTTAATGATTTTGTTCAAAAAGCAAGTATGGGTGCAACACTAACATTAAATATGTTTAAAGTTGCTAATTTATCTAATGCTATTGAATTATTAAAACAAAATAATTTTTGAGTATATGCAACATCATTAAGTGATGATGCAAAATATAATGATGAAATTGAATATGAAAATAGAACTGCAATAATTGTAGGAAATGAAGAAAAAGGCATTTCTCCAATAGTAGTAAAGAATTCTGATTTCAATATCATTATTAAAATGTATGGAACAATGCAATCTTTAAATGTTTCTGTTGCCACAGGTATTTTATTATTTGAAGCTAGAAAACAATTGGAGAAAAAATGCAAATAATTAACATCAGTTTATCATCTGTTATTAAAAAAACTAGAATGCCATTGATTATTGGTGGTTTTGATGTTATTCATAAAGGACACATGTTACTATTTAATGAAACAACTCCAGATGAATTCTGTGTTCTTATTATTGATAATATTCCAAGAAAAAAACAAAATTTCAATTCATTAGAAGATAGAATTGAAAATGTAAAAAAACTAAGACCAAAGATTATATTTGT
Source organism: Mycoplasmataceae bacterium (assembly GCA_029009155.1). GTDB lineage: Bacteria > Bacillota_I > Bacilli_A > Mycoplasmatales > Mycoplasmoidaceae > Malacoplasma_A. Next base: position 23,923 of record JAQXJX010000016.1, read on the forward strand.
TTACGATGTCAATAATTGTAATATGACAGCAATTGATTTTGTTAAAAATATCTTAACCAAAATAGCACCAAGTCAAGTAATTATTGGATCAGATTTTATGTTTGGTATTGATTTTAAAAATGGGTCAGATTTATTATCTTCTTATTTTAAAGTTAAACCAATACCATGTAATAAAAATTATCAAACATATTTAATTAGAAAATTATATAGTGCAGGTAACATTGAACAAGCAAGAGATTTGCTATGTTTTCCTGTTTTTATTAAAGGAATAGTAACTCATGGAAAAAAGTTAGGAAGACAAATTAGTTTTCCAACTTTAAATTTTTATATTGATATTGATAAAACAATTGATTATAAACCTGGTGTTTATGCATGTATTGTATCAATTCATAATAAAGAATATAAATCAGCGTTATATGTAGCTACTCCAGAAAATAATTTGCAATTGCTAGAAGCTAATATTGTAGAAAATTTTCCTTACGTTGATGAACAAGAAAATATTGGTCAGCCAATCAAAGTAGAATTGCTAAAGTATATCAATGAATTAAAAAAAGTTCATGACATTGATGAACTTAAAGAATGCGTAAATAAAAATGTTTTCTTAGTTAAACAATTTTTTAGAAGAAAAGACAACAAAATTTAATTAATTATTTATTAATTTGTTTTTGAATATAGTCTAAATCATTATTGACATAATGATTTTTTTCTAAACCAAATTTAAAGCCTTCTTCTTTTCCGTATTTAGGAATAACATGCATATGTATATGCATAACTTCTTGTCCTGCAATTTTACCTTCATTTGATAAGTAGTTAAAACCTCATGGTTTTAATGAAGAATTAGCTATTTTATTAGCAACTTCATGACATAGTTTAATCATGTCAGACAAAACCTCTACTGGAGTTTCACTTAAAAATTTATAGTGTTTTTTGCTAATAATAATAGTATGACCATCTGATATTGGGTTTACATCTAAAAAAGCAAGAGCATTTTCATTTTCTGCTATGACTCTAGCAGGAATTTCTTTATTTAAAATTGCACAAAATACACAATTAGACATATAATGATTCCTTAAAATATTTGTATTGTAATTATATATATAATAATAGTATTACAAAGAAGGGAGAGAGCTATATATGTCAAAAGAACAAGGAAAAATTGGTGTTTCAGCAGATCAAATTCGTAAGATGGATGAAACTCAATGAAATGAATATCGTAAAGCTTCTTGACTTAGAAAACGTGCATATTATGATGCAGAAATGCCAGACTATTATTTAAGTAATAAAGAAAAATACGCAAATTACATTGAGAAATTAGCATCAAGAAAAGGAAGTAAATAGTACTTCTTTTTTTATTATTCAAAAATAATTTTTATACTTAATGAGAGTTAAATTATTTTTTTGTATTAGGTAGAAAAATATAGTGTATGAAACATTTAAATTTTAAGAAAATAATCAGTTCTTTGTTTATTGGCAGTTCTATTTTAGTACCTTCAATTTTATCAAGTTGTTCTAATGTAAAAATTGATGCAGAAATTGCTAAACATGATGAAAATGGATGAAAAAATACAGTTGAAGAATTATCAAATGCAAAAATTCCAACAATATTTTTTAATGTAAGTGCTTCTTTTCAAATTTATCAAAACACATTAATGGTTTTATCAGCTGATAGTTTAGCAAAGCAAAAAGGTCATACTTATCAAGATGAAGAATATAAGTTTGCTGATAGAATATCGATCATTACTTCTGATTTATATAAATATAAAACTAAAACTTCACCTTCATTATATGCATATAACTATGGTGAATATGTTTCAGATAATGACATTCTTACAGATGGTATTGATAAAGCTAATAATATGTTAATAAGCAATTACGAAGATTTTGATTTATCATTACCTGATTATGTTGATAAAAGCAATGAACTTTCATTAGGTAATTTTAATAAAGTTATTGATACTTATAATCATATTTTTAAAATGTATGATGAAGCAAGTGGGAAAAGAATGAATTTCAATTTCTTTTTTAATGATTACACACCCTACACAGTTGATGATGAAATATTTTCAAAATTTATGGGATTAATATTACCTCGTGCAAATAAAATATACATGTGCTCAGATGGTCGTAATAGTTGATCATATGTTAAAGATAAGTATATTAATCAATGAAAAGAAAATGGCTATACTTCAGCTTCTAAACAAAAAGAAATATGGGATAGCTTACATAATGCAAGTAGTATAGATGAAGCAGCAAAAATTTTTTCAAAAAACAAAATTGCTTTACAAAATAATGAAAATTATTTCCAATGATTTGCTGCTGATAGCAATTTCTATAAATCAGAATTAAATAGTCTACCTGATAAAAATTTAACACCAGATACATGAACTAAATATTCTCGTTCCTTATTAGATTGAACAGAATATAAAACTTTATTTAACATGACATCAGATGTTTATAATGATTTTTCTAATAAAATTAAAAAGTTCTTTAATTGGCATGAAGGTGAAAAATTTGAAAACTTTGTAAATTATGGAACATATGATCTAAATAAGAAAAATTTAATTATTCCATTACCAAAATTTGTTAATACAGCCAATGAAATTAGAGACAATAACATAATAAGTATTTTTAATGAAATAGTTAAATCATATCCTATTGAACAATACAATTACATTTGAAAAGCTCATCCACGTTCAACACAAGAAGAAATTGAAAGTGGAATCAAACGAATTTTTAATAATCAATTACCACTAAACACCATTATTTTAAAAAATACTTACCCATTAGAATTTCTAACATTTCTAGATTGGGATCTTGTTAAAAACAATGTTGAAACTAAATACCATATGATTGATCCAAATTCATTTGCAAAAGATGAAAATGAGGTTAGTGGTTTATTCGCTGGTTTTAGTTTTGATACAAGCTGTGTTATGTCTACCATGAATGCATTAGCTTTTTATAAATTGCCTAATGGTGATCTTTTAGGATGAAATAATGCATTGAAGTTGTTAAGTAATAAATCAATGTTTTTACCAACAAGATTTCAATATTCTGGTGGAGTAACTGGTGATGATATGTATCAAAATAATTTAGATTTTTTAAAATATGAATATGAACAATTCTGTTCTATTGGTGAATTTCATAAAATGGATTACTTTAAAAAAATATAAATAATAATGAAAACTTTTATTAAAAATAACCTTGCTACAATACTAACTTATGCTATTTTCTTGATAGGTATCACATTTTGCTGTCTATCAAGATTCTCATATAACATATTTTTTAGTGTATTTATTTACCCTACTTGTTTTTTAATATTTAGCAGAAGAACAAATGCAAAAATAGGATTACCATTAATTTACTGTGGTTTAGTAATTGGATGGGGTGTTGGCTTAAGCAATGCTTTAGAATCTGTAATAATTGACATAGGCGTTTCATTTGCAATTGCTATTGTTTATTTAATGCCATTTTTAGTTGACAAACTTGTTGTTTGTAATTTTTTTAAAACAAGTAAATGGTTACAACCTTTAATGTTTGCATTACTATGAGTTACTATTGATGTAATAATTTCATTCCAACCTTTTGGTAACGTTTCTTCAATAGCTTATTCTTTATGTCAAGTATTACACTTGTGTGGAATACTTTCTTTGTTTGGATTAAATTTTTTAACTTTAATAATTATTTATTTTGATGCTTGTATTGCTGATTTTATTGAAAATAGAAAAATTAAAAAATTAATCCCATGTATTGTTGCATTATCATTTGCATCAGTTTATGGTGGAATATACGGAATGTATCCTACAACTAATACATTAAATAAAGCAAAAGTAATGACAACAATTTGTCCTGAAATTAATTCTGATAAACCCTTATCTTATGAAGAAACCGAAGATGCTTTATTATCATGCGTTAATCGAGCACATAATAATAGCATTAATGCGAATATTTTAGCAACAGCAGAAGAATGCTTTTACATAAAAGAAAGCAAACGTGATACTTTTAAAACATTTTGTTTAAACAATTGTACTTTTAATGATCTATGTGTTATTATCGGGGTTAGATTAATACAAGATAATAATGAACAAAAATTTAGAAATGAAGCCTGAATATTTGGTAAAGGTTTACAAAATAAACCTAATGAAGTTTATTTTTATACATATGTAAAAGTACATCCTGTACCTGGTGCTGAAAGCGGAATGATAATAGGTGATGGAACTATTCCTTTAGTTGATACACCATTTGGAAAAATATCTGTAGTAATTTGCTTAGACTTAGAATTTGAACATTACGTTTCAACAGTTGGGAGAAATGGTGCTGATATTTTAATTGCTCCAAGTTGAGATTGAGATACAGTTCCAACTAACCATTCATTAACTAATGCTTTTCGAGCAGTAGAAAATGGTGTAAATTTTATTAGACCTGTTAAATGTGGATATTCTATTGCTACAGATTATAAAGGTAATATAATTAGTCAATTCTATACAGGAAATATTAGTCAACAAGAAGATCATGTTTTCTATATACCAACAAAAGGTATTTTTACACTTTACCCTTATTTATCATTCTTTATTGATTATTTATATCCAGTTACATATTTAACAATATTAGGTTATTGCATTTATAGTAGAAATAAAAACAAGGCTAAATCATAATTGATTCAACCTTGTTATTTTTTTATTAATGATTATTTTAAATTAGCTGCAATGATTTTTCCAACTTCGAACATTGTAATGCTGTCTTTTCCAAATAATGGAAGTAATTTACTGTCAGCATTAATTTGTCTTCTGTTTTTAGAATCTTGTAGATCTTCTTTTTTAATATAATCTCATAATTTCTTAACAGCTTCAGGACGAGTAACTTTTTCTGAACCAATCACATTTGCTAATTCCTTAGAAGGTGTTAATTTAACTTCTGTTATTTTTGCCATAAATCCTCTCTTATGTTCTTCTATGAAATTATTATATATGTATTAATGACTTATTACAAGATAATTATATGTATTCTTTATAAGAATAAAAAAATGCATTTTAGCATTATTGCCTATAAACATGTAATTACAAAATGAAATTAATTATAATTATGTATGTATTTTCTTTGTAATAAAAGGAGCAAATTTATGGAATTAAAAACTCAAAATCAAGAAACTATTAATGAAAATATTAAAGTAGATGATTTGATTGTTCTAGATTCAAAAAACATTTCTAAATCTTACAAAAATGTCCAAGTTCTTAATAATATTTCCATTAAAATAGAAAAAGGTAATGTTTATGGTTTAGTTGGAGAAAATGGTAGTGGTAAAACTACCTTCATGCGTTTAATTACTGGATTACAAAACCCAACAAGTGGAGAATACAGCCTTTTTAATGTTAATTTTAATGATAAGAAAATTATTCAATCTCGCAAAAAAGTAGCTGGAATAATCGAAGCACCTTCATTTTTTCCTAATTTTACAGCGTTTGATAATCTTAAATTTCAAGCTACTTTATTAAATGTTAAAACAACTGATGAAGAATTAAAGAGTATTTTAACTAGTGTAGGTTTAAGCGATAGTACTTTAGATAAGAAAAAAGTAAAGAACTTTTCTTTGGGTATGAAACAAAGATTAGCAATAGCTATGTGCTTAATCGGAAAACCAGAATTTTTAATTTTAGATGAACCAATCAACGGTCTTGATCCTGAAGGTGTAGCTGAAATTAGAAAATTAATTAATCATTTAAGTCAAGATAAAAAAATAACTATATTAATTTCTAGTCATATTTTAAGTGAGTTATCAAAAGTAGCAACTAAATATGGTTTTATTCATAAAGGTAAGTTAGTTCAAGAAATATCAGCTGAAGAATTAGAAAATAGAGTTTCTAAAAAAACATCAATCATTGTTAATGATGCTGCTGAAGCTACAAAACTTTTAGATGATAAAAAGATTGAATATTCTATGTCAAGCAAACCAAATGAAATTATTCTTGATGGTGGAAAGACAATTAAAGAAGTTAATGAAATTTTCAATGGTACAAATATAGAAGTTACTGACATTAAAGTTAACCAAGAAGATTTAGAGTCATACTACATTAACTTAGTAAATAGTTCTTCAAAAGGTGTGTAATAAAATATGAAAAAACAAAACTTTTTTAATGATCCAATGTTAAAAGAAAATTTGTTTAATTTAACAAAATTTAATTTCTTATATTTTAAAAAAATCGTTTTTACCTATGTCGCTTTAGGCTTGTCAGTATTATCATCAATTTTCTTACCCTTACTTATTTTGTTAATTATTTGTATCACAAATTCTGCAGGTAAACCTGGTATATCAGGTCTTGGAAATCTTGCGATTGTTTCCCCTTTTTATGCAGGCATATTTACTACTCTTTTTATTATCATTTTAATATCAGTAAAACAAAAAGATGAAAATAAAAATGGAATATGAAGAAATAAAATTCTAACTGGTAATTCAAGATTACAAATTTTGGCTTCTGAATATATTGCATCATTTATTATTTTTACACTTTATTTCATAATAGCTATATTAGCTAATATTATTGTTTTTGCAATTCTTATTGGTACACAAGCTAAAGTATTAAGTAATCCTTATTATCAAAATTTAGGTATGCAAGCATTCAACTCTTATTGTGTTGGAATTAGTTGATTAATTACTATTTTATTGTTGAATTCTTTGTTTTGTGATTTAAAACTAAAATTTGTTGGATTTATTTTCTTAGCAGTATTAATGATTTCCTATTATGCTGCAAGTTTTACTGCTTCAATAATACAAGAGAATGAAGGTCTATTTACTTTTACTTTATTTAGTCCAATGACTGCAATTCAATCTTGTCAAATTAAATTTGGAATTTTTAATTATACTCCTTTACATATAAATACTGACTCATATAATTACATGTCACTAACATTAATACCTTGAGATATCATATGTGCAATTGGTTCAATTTATGTATGAAGACAAAAGGAGCTAAAATAATGATTCAATCTTCACAAATTAATAGATACACAAATTTTATTAATCTATTAAGATTAAACTTTAAACTTTTAACAAAAAGTATTAGTTTTTATGTAATACTAGCTATTTTATTTGTTGGATCTATTCTGATTAATTTCTTGATCTACAGAAATGGAGGAAGTTTTAGAATAGCATTATCTACACTAACTCCTGAATTCTTATTATCAATTTGTTTATCAATAACATTATTCAACTTATTATCATCACAATATCGAGACGGGTTTTATCGTAATAAAATTATCACAGGTAATGATAGAAGTTCAATTTACTTTGCAGATTTAACATTTGCAGCAATTATTAGTATTTTATTTGCACTTGTTATAATTATTATTCAACCAATAATGTATTCAATTGTTTCGATTAGTGGTAATCCATCATTAGGTGGTGAAAGTGCACTATGAAAAGCTGGGAAATTATTAAGTTTATATAATAGTACATTTCCTCTATATGTCTTAACTGATATTTTTACAGCTTTAACAGTTTGTTCATTTGTTACTATGATTGTTAGTGTGTTAAACATTAGTATCAAATGAGAACAAACTATTATATATACATCAATTATTTTTCTTTCTCTAATAAGTTGTTTTTGTTCATTAATGGATATTGTTCCTGATTTGGATTTTAGAAAAGAGATTGTTTATAGTAATAATACATGTTTCTTTATTCCATTTTCATTACCATTTGGATCACCTAATGTTGCAAATTTATATCATTACTTTTTAAGCATAGAATGGTCTAATGGTGTAGGTGTTAAATCCAACATATTAGTTAATTTTAATAGTGCTTGATATTGCTGCATAGTTCAAATTGCATATAGCATTTTATTTATCTTTATTGGTGTAACATCATATAATAAGAAGAACTTTAAATAAGTCTAATTTATAACAATATGAAAAAAATCTACTTCGGTGCACCTTTATTTAGTAAATCAGAACAAATGTTTAATGATTTTGTAGCAAATAAAATTGACGAGTTAAACAAATTTAAAATTTATGTTCCTCAAAGAAATGAGGCTATTAATGATAAAAGAAATTGTGCTACTGCAATTCAAATTTATGATGGTGATACAAACGAGCTTCTTACAACAGATATTTTAATAGCAGTAATTGATGGACTTGCTATTGATCCTGGTTTAGCTACAGAAATAGGATGATTTGCTCGAGAAATTGAGTTAAATCCTAATAGCAATAAGATTATCTTAGGTTTATACACAGATTGTCGTGATGGTACTAATGTAACAATTAAAGAAACATTAGATCAAAAAGCTGCAATGCTAAATAATAATATTGCTGAAAGTCAATTTTCATATGTAAATCTTTATAGTGTTGGAGCAATTAAAAAATATGGTAAATTGTTCAAAACAGTTGAAGAATTAATTGATTTTTTGAAAAAATATTAATTTTTTTGTAAAAAACAAATCTTTATTTTATTTTTATGTATTATATATACATACTCTTTTTTCTCAAGGAGTATGCTATTTTTATTGTAGCAAGTGGAAGTAATTTATTAATTACGTTAAACCACGTAGAGATATATCACAATTATATAGGAGGATTATACTTGTGGCTGCAAAACAAAAACAAATATCACGTATTGCAAAAATACAATTAATCGGTGGACAAGCTAAACCAGGACCTGCATTAGCATCAATTGGTATTAACATGGCTGAATTCACTAAACAATTTAATGATTTAACAAGAAAAGACCGTAATGGTGATGTAGTACCATGTGTTATTACTGCATATTCTGACAAATCATTTAATTTTGTTATTAAATCAACACCATCAAGTGTTTTATTAAAGAGAGCTGCTAAAGTTGAAACAGCTGGTAAAAACCAACTAACTGATACTGTAGCAACTATTACAAAAGAACAAGCTTTAGAAATTGCTAAACAAAAAATGGCAGATTTAAATGCTTATGATGAAGAAGCTGCTCTAAGAATGATTGCTGGTACAGCAAAACAAATGGGTATTAAAATTAAAGATGTAGATCTTTGCCCAAGAAAAACTGAAAAATTAGCAAAGAAGGGAAATAAATAATTATGGCTGGTAAAAAATATATTGCTGCTAAAAAATTAGTTGACCCTAAAAAAGTTTATAGTGTAGCTGAAGCTGTTGATTTAGCTAAAAAAACATCAACAACTAAATTCGATTCATCAATTGATATTGCTATTAAGTTAAACGTAGATACAACTAAAGCTGAACAACAATTAAGAGGTACTATGACTCTTCCTCATTACTTTGGAAAAGTTTCTCGTATTTTAGTAATTGATGATTCTATTACATTTGAACAAGCTAAAATGGCTGGTGCTGACTTCTTCGGTGGTGATGAAAAAATTGCTGAAGTTAAAGATGGTTGATTAGATTTCGATGTTTTAATTACAACACCAAAATTCATGCCTAAAATTAGTAAATTAGGTAAAGTATTAGGTCCTAAAGGATTAATGCCAAACCCTAAATTAGGTACAGTTACTACTGATGTACTTAAAACAATTAAAGAATTCAAAGGTGGTAAATCAACATACCGTACAGATACTTATGGTAATGTACACATGATTGTTGGTAAAGCTTCTGCTGCTAATGAAAAAATCATTGAAAACATTGATGCTTTAATTTCATTCATTAAAACAAAGAGACCATCAACTGTTAAAGGTGAATACATTAAATCAATTTATATTTCATCTTCAATGGGTCCATCAATTAAAGTTGCATTTGAAAAATAATCATTGTAGCTTAATAATTTAGAAATAGTTAGACATTAGTCTAACTATTTTTTTATCTTAGACAGTAAAAGTTAATTTATACCACTAGGAGGAATTATAACAAGAAGACCCAAGCCCTGACAAGCAGTATGAATAATTAAAAAAACAAAACAAGAATTTCACATATCACAAAACTATATTGATTTAAATTAGATAAAAGTGAGATTAATGCTTTGAAAGCAATGCTAAATAACGCACTTTTTATTAATTAACTAAATGATGTTTTGGTAAATAAAAAATAAAATATCTTAACTAGTAGAATAAAAACAATTCCATAATTAAGATATTTGATTTAGTATGAGTTTTGAAATAAACAGTAACTATTAAATTTATTATTTATTTTGTTCTTGCTTATCACCTGATAATGATTCAACTATATTAATAGGTTGAGTTTTAATAAACTTACCTTTTAAATCTCCACTTTTTGCTTCGTTATTAGGTTTTAAAATAATAGGACGTTCAATTTTCTTTAATGGTTTTGCATCAACATAATCCCATGTAACAGGGTTAAAATCTTTAGGTGCATCATGGTTTGAAGAATATGAAATAGGGATAATTCATAGGAATGATAAGAATGAGATGAATAATAATGGGTTTAGTAACCATCATCATAGACCAGAACATCAACATGATGTTATAGCTAAACTAAATAATCCAATTCATGAAATAAAATCTTCTCAATTAGTTTTTCATATAGCTCCAAATGTCATTTTTGTGTTATGTTTGATTGAACGATTGAATCTATTTTTACCACCAAATAAAACCATAACAACTTTAAAGAATAAACTAGGAAGCATACTAGTAGTTGTTAATGTAGAGGCGAGTGAAAACAACAAAGCTTCTCTAATACTAGTTTTTGTTATAATTGCATTTCCTATTACTAACAGCAATCCTACAATAAACAGACCTATAATCATGTAGAAAAAGATTCCAGGTAATAAAGAGAACGAGGTTCCACTTGGAATGAAGAATAAAATAATAAATGAGAGTATATTTAAAATAAAACTAATAAATGATGTAGTTCAACAATTTGATGTGTAATTAATTAAGAAATACTTTTCAGCTAATGTAAATTTACCGAATAAAATTCTGAAATGATATTGACAACAAAATTGGAAAGCTGATCTAGTTCATCTCATTTGACGTTTTTTAAATGCAGTATAATTTGGTGGAATTTCTTCACAACATAAGATATTTGGAGCATATGCTGTATGAAAACCTTGATTTCTTGCATCAATTGATAATGATCAATCTTCAGAAATACAGTCACGATACATACCACCAACTGATTCATAGCATTTTCTAGAAATCATACAAGCATGACCTGTACATTGTGTTGCCCCATACTTGTCTAATAAGATACCATCTAACCCTCAATATAAAGGATTCTTAGTAACAGATGGAGTCATATATTTTTGGAAATTTGTTTTTGAGTTTACAATTGCATTATTAGCTGCTTGTAAAATACCAATGTCCTTATAGTATGTGAAGTACTTTAATGAATTCATTACATATGTATATGGTAAATATGTATCAGCATCTTGAATTACAAAATAGTCATATTTCTTTAAATATTTCTTGAAAAAGAAATTAATGTTACCAGCTTTATTTTTAGGTCCTACTCCATTACGTCTAATAATTTGAATTTTTCTTTTTCCTCTTCCTTTAAATTGATTTTTAAATTCATCAATTTGTTTAATGTATTCTGGTTTATTTGAATCATCTAAAACAAAAACATCGATAAATGCTTTATATTTGCCATCTGTTCTTCTTTGTCTTAGAGAGTATTGTAATGATTCAGGAATGAAATCATTCATAGTTACATATAATATTGCAACTTTGTGATTCTTTGTAATGTGATAATTATTGATGATATTATCATAGAACTTGTATAGTCTATTTCTAAATAAAAATTTTAATACAAGTAATACAAGAGAAAAAATTGAATGATATCAGAATACAACAAAGACTATTGCGCATAATATAACAAATGCTTCAACAATAGGAACTCTTTCATTTTGAAAATAAGATTCAAATGCAAAATAGAGTACAAAAGAAACAAAAGTTATGTAAATTAGTAATGTAATAAGTGACACTAACCAAGCATATTTCTTATGTTCTCTAAACGAATGAGATTCTTGTTTTTTAAGTGAATATTTTTTTTGATTCGCTTTATCCTTTTTTACTTTCATATGGTTATTCTTAATTTCATTATATTTTAATAAAAAATTAACTTTTTAAAATTATTTTTTATTTTTTTAAAAATTAATTATAATTTAGTCATATATGAAAATAAATTCATGAACTATTACTTTAAGGAAGAACAAGAAGTATGCTGCAAAGCATATGCTATTTTTAGGTATTGTTCTCTAATAGATTTTTAGAAAAAAATAGATTCATTGTATTAAAGAACAGTCCTACACAAAGATTGTTCTTTTTATTTTTACATATAGGTAGTAATTAATTATGAAAGTTACAGAAAATATTCAAAAACAAAAAACATTTAAATCTTCTCAACCTTCCCCAAAAGAAGTAAAACATAAAAAAATATCATTTTTTTCAGCAATATTATTAGTAATTGGTTCTTCAATCGGTGCTGGTATATTCTTAAAAAATGGTGAAATTTTAAATAACAATAACGGAAGTATAATTCTCTCACTTATTTCCTGAATAATCTCAATTGTTGGTGTTATTGCAATGGGATTATCACTTGCAGAATTATCAAGTGCTAGTACAAATAGTAATCAAGGTATTATTGGATGAGTAAAAACCTTTAATAGTAAATTTCTTTATAAATCATCTAAAAACTTCATGGCATTCTTTTATTTGCCAATTAATTGTTTTATTATGCCATACTATGTCGTTATGACAATCCAAGATGCATTTGGATGACAAACTGAATGATATTATGCAGCATTAATTTCATTTGTAATATTCTTATGATTCCAAATAGTATCTGGTTTATCATCTCGTGCTGGTAATATTCAAAACTGAGTTATTACATCAGTAAAATTCTTACCTTTAATCTTTGCAATATTAGTAGGATTTATTTTATTAAGTTTAAATTTAACTGGTTCTCCAACTGGAGATGTTCCTACACCATGACCAACTTGAGATAAAGACAATAAATTATTAACACAAATTTTACCAGGATTAGGAATGATAGGTTCAATTCCAGCAATTGTATTCTCATTTGATGGTTTCTATACTTCAGCTGGAATGCAATCTGAAATGGAAAAACCAGAAAAAACTTCAATTGCAATGTTAATTGGCTTAATTATTGTATCCGTAATTGATGTATTAATTTCTTTATCACTATTATTTGGTTCATCTAATGGAAAAATTAATGGCTTAACTTGATTTAATGATAATGCTCATTGAGTAATTACAGTAGTAGAAATTTTAATTGCATTTGGAATATTAGGTATTATTAATGCATTTGCAATGTACAACCCACGTTTCTATGAAGAATTAATTCATGATAATGAATTACCATTTTCTAAAAAATACCAAAATAAATTAAACCCTCATAAACCAATGGTAGGTGTAATCTATTCAGGTATTATTGCTGCTACTGTATTCATTATCTTTACAATTATTGGAACATATGGTTATTTAGATGCTAATGGTTATGGTACTACAGAAATGTACAACATTGCAGGTGCGCAATTAGCTAATAATGGATATGGAATAAATAACAATAATGAAATTAATAAATTATATTCATTTGTTGATTTAGTAGGAAATTGAACATCAATTATTACATTTATTTACATTATTATTGCAATGATTGGTTGTATTAAAAATCGTAAAACTAATAAAATAACTGTTAAAAAAGATAAATTATTTGTTCCATGTGCTTATGTAAGTATTATCATCATCGGTCTTGGCGTTCTATTTGTGATTATCTCTGCATTTGCAAATATTGGATTAGTAGCAAATTGAAAAATAACAGAAAATTATACAGAAGATGATCATTTTAAAGATATGATTGGTGCAATTATGACTCTAGTAATGTTATTTGTATTTGTTGGTGGTTGCACAATTCCAGCATATTTTGAAAACAAACAAAAAAAATAGAAATAAAATAATTATCTTTATAAATATAATCATTACTTATAATTAATACATGTAATTATGATCGATAAAATGGTATATGATGTATTAATTTTAGGTGGTGGTCCGGTAGGTTGTTTTGCAGCTTATTTGGCTAATGATAAAGGATTAAAAACAGTCTTAGTAGAGTCCACTAATCAATTAGGTGGTCAACCTATAAACTTGTTTGCTCAAAAAAACATTACTGATTATCCAGGTTTTGCTTCTATTAATGCAAAACAGTTAGTAGATAATTTAGTGAATCAATTAAAACATCATGATGAAATTGATATATTCTTAAACAAACAATTAATTAGTTTTAAAAATCAAAATGGAATGTGTAATTTCGTTTTTAATGATGATTTAATTATTGAAACAAAATTTTTAATAATAGCTACTGGTAATGGTTCTTTTTTTCCAAATCTATTACAAATTCCAGGTAGTGAAAACAATAAAAAATTACATTATATAGTTCAACCATATGAAGAATATAATGATAAAAAAGTAATTATTTTAGGTGGTGGAGATTCTGCAGTTGATTGAGCTAATAATTTAGCCAACAAAACAACTGCAGATATTTCTATTATTCACCGTCGAGATATTTTTAGAGCAAATGGTGAAAATGTTAAATTATTAAGTAAAAATAATGTTCGTATTTTATTAAATAAAGAGTGCTTAAAAATTAATGATAATGCATTATTTGTTAAAGATAATTTATCTAAAATAGAAGAATCAATTTCTTTTGATAATATTATTATTCAATATGGTCAAAAAATTAACAATACATTAATTGAACCAATTCTTAAAAATGTTGAACATAATGTTGGTAATAAGATTATTGTTAATCGTAATCAGCAAACAAATATTGATAACATTTATGCTATAGGTAATGCATGTACATATATAAATCGTCCTAACATGATTATTACTGGCCACGGTGAAGCAGCAGTTGCTATTAATGACATTATTACAAAAATAAAAAAATATGATGAACACAAAACTTTCTAAAATTATTGTTATAGTTGGACCAACAACTAGTCACAAAACTAAATTAGCTATTAAATTAGCTAATACATTTAATGGTGAAATTATTAATGCTGATGCATATCAAGTTTATGCTGATATGAGTATTGGGACAAATGCTCCAACACAAGAAGAAAAACAATCAGCCATTTTTCATTTAAATCAATTTTTAAAACTTGATGATAAATGGGATATTAAAAAATTTAAAGAAATGGCTGAGGCTAAAATATTAGAACTTACTAATCAAAATAAATTACCAATAATAGTTGGAGGTTCTAATTTATATATTGATACACTAATTAACAATTATCAATTATTAGATTTACCACGTAATAGTGATTATGATAATTTAACTAATCAAGAATTATATGATCGATTATTTAAATTAAATTCAACTATTGCTGATAAAATTGGAATAAATAACCGTAAAAGATTAATTAGAGCAGTTCAAATAATTGAACATACTAATGATCCAAATGCAATGGTTAAAAGATCAAATCCACAATATGATTTTTTAATGATTGAATGTAATTATCCTACACGTGATGAATTGTATCAATCAATTAATTCAAAAATTAGTTCTATGTTTGATGAAGGATGAGTTGATGAAGTTAAACAATTAATTCATAAATATCCTAATTTAGATGTTAACACTAATAATGCATATAAAGCAATAGGATATCGTGAAGTATATGATCATATTGTTAACAACTCACTTTTAGATATTGAATTAATTAAACAAAAGGTTCGTCATTATGCTAAAAGACAAATAACTTGAATTAATAATAAATATCCAAGCCATTTATTATTTAAACAAGATAACGAATCTGAAATACTTAATAAAGTAGAACAATGATTAAAACAATAGAAGATAAAGATTATCCTAATCATTTGTATATTCATATTCCTTTTTGTAAGCATATATGTGCTTATTGTGATTTTGTTAGAAAAGTTCCACAATGTGAAAATGAAGTTAACAATTATTTAGATAAGATTATTAATCAATTAAAACAAATCGATAATAATAAAAAGTTTAATACTATTTATATTGGTGGTGGAACTCCAAATTCATTAACCAATAATCAGCTTATTAAACTATTATCTATATGTGCTCAACATATTTTTTTTGATACAGAATTTACAATTGAATGCAACCCTGAATTGGTTAATTTACAACAAGTTGAAATATTTAAAAAATATAGAATAAATAGAATATCACTAGGTGTACAGACTGTTAATGAACATATCTTAAAACTATTTAACCGTAAACATAATGTTAGTGATGTATTAAAAGCTATTAGCATTTTTAGAGCAAATGGGATTAACAATATTTCACTAGATTTTATTTATGGTTTTAAATTAATGAATAAGAATGATATTCAAAATGATATTGATTTTGTCATAAAAAACAAAATACCTCATGTTTCAATGTATTCATTAGAAATAAAACCAGGAAGTTATTTTGCTAAGCAAAATTATGAACTAAATGATGAATTAATTGATCAACAATTTAAACAAATCATTGATCAATTACAAGAAAATAAATATGAAAGATACGAAGTAAGCAATTGGTGTTTAGATTCTAATTTTTGTTCTAAACATAATTTAGCATATTGACACACTAATGATTGATTAGCAATAGGTTTAGGTGCATATGGGTTAGAAAAAATGAATTATTACCATTATGAAGGTAATGTCAATAATTTTAAAAAAGTTAACCAACAATATAGTTTAAAAGAATATTATCAACATATCTTAATCATGGGATTAAGATTAATTGAAGGAATAGATTTATCAATCGAAAAAAATTTAAAAGCCTATGAGTTTTTTAAAAATGATATTAATCCTAATCTAATTGAAATTAAAAACAACCATTTAAAAGCAAAAAATATTAATCAATTAGATGATATATTAATTAGTATTATCTAAACATATATAATAATTTATATATGTGATTTAAGAAGAAAAAAGAAATATATAAGTTGATTAAAGAAGAACAAAAGAGCATGTCTAAAAGAGTTATGTATGACTCTGATGACCATTTATTGTTAAAACTTACAAGTAAAGAAGTTAAAAACTCTTTAGATTTAAAAGAAGGAGAAGAAAAAATTTATTGAGTTTTTAAAGCTGATTGATGCACTTTTTTATCAGAATTTAGAAAATATTATGTTAATGAAGAAGATGCATTAACAGTAAGAATTGATCCTAATTGTGATGAAAAGATAAAACAAACTTTTAAAGAAACTTGAATTAATTATTTTAAAGTTAGAATTATTCGTCAAACTAAAATTAATCGCGACTTGCTTAAAAAGATTTGATATTCATCCATTGCAGGGTTTTTTGTATTATCAATAGTTTTAACTTTTAACTTGTTATCTGAATTTATGTCTCAAGAAGTTGGCAAGATATTTAGAATTTCTGCTATTTGTACTGAAAGTTTAAGTATTCTAGCATGAGTGTTTTTGTGAGAAGCTTATTATTCATTGTTTTATGAATTAAGAACTGGTAGGGAAAAACTCCAAAATTTATATAAAATGTATAAATGTAAATTTGAAGAAAGTAAGGTAAGTGGTTATGTTGTTGATGTTAATGCATCTATTAAACAAAAATCTACCCCTAATAACCAACAACCTCTTTCTCCTACAACTTCAATTAATAAGAAATAAATATGAAAAAAAGTTTAAAATGTTGTTTTTTAGGAATGGCTTTATTATCTCCGTTGTCATTTTGTTTAACAGGATGTAATAATTATTCACCAATTCTATCTCACATAGTTGATGTCATAAAAAACAATTTTAATAAAAATCCGAACGAAATAAAATTAGGTGATGTTAATGATTACAATGAAGCTTTAACAAACTTTAAATCTTTGTTAAATCAACAACAAAGAGAAGATGAGATTATTTATAGTCAATTTAATTTTATTGGTCAAAAAGGAATTAAAGTCAATTCCAAACAAATTTTACCTAATAATGAATCAATAATTGATTGATATGAACAAGGAAAATGCAATTTATATTTTCCAGACAATTATGTTATTGAAGTAAATGAATTTAATAATACTAATGACTTTTTTACTTATCGATTCCAAGGATGATTAACAATACAATTTACAACAGATTTTAATCAAGACAATATAAGTATTAAAAAAGGTGATTTCTTACAATTTGTTTTTAATATTAGAGCTAATTTTTATGCACAAACATCAATTGATTCTAACGGTTTTACTAATTTAATATATCTTACTTCTAAACCTAATAGTAATTCTATGGAAATAGTATATGGGTTTATTGAATGAACAATTAATGGTCAAGCTATGGAAACATTATCTATAGCAAATTTAGATGAAATTAATTATTCTAAACACATTGTAAATTGTGGTTATTACCAAATAAGAGGTAACTAATTTATGCAAAAATCTTTTAAAGAAAAAAGTGAAACTAAAAAACATATTTTTAAGATAGTAAGACTAGTTTCTTTTTTAATTATTTCCATAATTTTGTTTATTTTTTCATTTAATATTTTACACTCTGATGTAAGTGAAAAGATGTTTGAATTTGACCGAAATAAATGAATATTATTTGGTCTGTTTTTAATTATCATCATTCTTAATGCAGACGAATTATTTATTGATACCTTTAAATCGCTGATTCATTTTAAATTTGATGAAAAAGTATTAATGACAATAGCAGCCATAGCAGCTTATATTTTAGGTGAATACTTTGAAGCTACAATGATTGTATTACTATTTAATTTAGGTGAAGCTATTGAAGATTATTCTAATTATAAGTCATCTAGTAACATCCAATCATTATTTAACACAAATCCTACTAAAGCTAATTTATTAGATTTAAATACTAATTTATTAACTTCAATAAATGCTAAGCAATTAAAAGTTGGTCAAACCATAGTAATTAAACCTGGAGAGGAAATACCAGTTGATTGTACTATTATCAAAGGAAGTAGTTCTATTGATAATAGTAATATTACTGGTGAATATAAACCATGTGATGTAAGTGAAAATGATTATTTACATTCTGGTTCAATAAATATCAATGGTTCACTTACATGTTTAGTAGAACAAACATACGATAATTCTACAGTAAGTCAATCAATTAAATTAATTAAAGAATCAGAAAAGAATAAATCAGAAACCCAAAAGTTTATTACCAAATTTGCCAAGATTTATACACCAATTATGATTGGTATATCCTTATTGATTTTTATCATTTACATTTGTATTGATACTAATCAATGAGAAAAATCATTAAATACATCACTATCAATTTTATTAACAGCATGTCCTTGCGCTTTTGTTATATCTATCCCAATTGCTTACTCTTCTACTATTGCTAGTATGGTAAAACATAGTATTTTGATTAAAGGTGGTAAATATTTAGATGGATTAGCTAAAACTAAAACCATTATTTTTGATAAAACAGGAACCTTAACTACAGGTCAATTAAAGATTAATAAAATAGTTAGTCTTAATAATCACTATACTAATAAACAAATAGTTGAATTAATTGCTAGTTTAGAATTATATTCAAGTCATTCATTAGCTTTAGCCTTTAAAAATCTTGACAATAAAAAATTAAATATTACCAATGTAAAAGAAATTCCAGGATATGGTTTAATTGGAAAGCTTGATAATAAACAAGTTTTATGTGGAAATAAAAAATTAATGATTAAAAACAAAGTAGAAATACTTGACTCATTAGACTCTAATGAAACAATTATTTATTTAGCTATTCAAAATAAAATCATAGGTTATGTAACATTAAAAGATCAAATTCGTCATAATGCTAAAAATATTATTAAAAAATTAAAAAAGATTGGAGTTAATAATTTTTACATTTTATCAGGTGACAATCAAAGTGTTGTAGATGAAGTAGTGCAAGAATTAAATTTAACTAAAGGATATGGTAATTTACTACCAGAAGATAAAGTTGAAATGTATAAAAAAATCAAAACTGGCAATAAGAATTGTGTTTATGTTGGTGATGGATTAAATGATGCTCCAATCTTAAAACTTGCAGATATTGGTATAGCATTTGATAAAGGACAAAAATTAATTAAAACAACAGCAGATATCATCTTTATGGGAGATAAAAATTATTATGTGACAAATAGTTTAAACCCTATTTATGATTTAATCTTTTATTCAAAGAAAACATGTAAAACAATCTTGTTTAATTTATATTTTATTTTTATTGTTAAAGCAATTGTGTTTGTAACAATATTAGCTATCTCATTTTATGACAATATGGCAACAACACAATTAATTTTAGGACTAGTATCTGATGTTGTGTTAACATTATTGACAACTTTAAATTCATTAAGATTATTGAAAAGATAAGAATTAGTTTGAATTTTTAATATGTTCTAAAAAAGAAGATATTGTTTTGTTTTGAGCATTAGTTATACTGATTTCTAAATTCATTTCCTTTAAACCGTTTTCTTTTTTTATTTCAATTTGAGGTAATAAATCTTCATCTATTAAAATGTATTTGTTTTCAATTTCATTAAAATCAATTGTTCATGAATCAATTTCCTCTTGATAAAATTTATACAGCTGTTTTCAATCATCAAGTTGTTTGCTTAAATATTCATTTTTATTTTTAATTTTTTCCATAATTTGAATTATGTTATTTTTACCATGAACTTTATTAATTAAAAAACCAATAAATATACAATCTTCTTGACTCATTTGTCTATAAGATGTCATGAAAGTTTTTTTATAATTTGAGATAACTTTTATATCTACATATTTTTTTATATTGTCAAAATAAAAATCATATAAACTTTTTTCAGTAAGTTGATAATGTTCAAGATAATTTATTTTATTTTCCTGTAGCAATAAAATAAATGAGAATTCAGCCAAGTCACCTAATAATTTTTCTTTTAATAAATATTTATGTTTTTTTGAAGAAAAATAATCACTAGTAAAATATAGTAAATCATCAATTGTAATTTTATCATTTTGATCAAGTAGATCCTTGATGTACTGAATCATAAAAGTTTCTATAAAAAGAATTTTTTGCTTATCTAAATTTTTAAACTTAAAAAGTGAAACTTTTATCTTGTCATTGGGATCATTATCTCATACTAAGTTTTCACTAGAAATTCATTCGATGTTTTCTAATTTTTTTGGATTCGATGTATTACTAACGTATTTTTCATCAATTCCATATGTTATATATCCTTCTTGTTTATTTGATCTTTCTTTAATATAGTATATTGTTGTCATTTTTCAATCCTTTATATGTAAGTTTACAGTGTTTAAAATTTTTTTGAAATTCTTTTAATTTTCTTCTAATATCACTAATGGAATATTTGAATTGTGAGTTTTTAATAAATTTAACCACTTCATTTACTTCTTTTAAAGTTTCCATGATTTTTTTGTTAATTACAATAATCATGTTTTTATACCTATCATCTTTTTTTCTGTATCCAAATCATCTACAACGTTGCAATAATGTGTCGGCAGTAGTTGTTTTTTCATCATAAGGTGAATTTATCATAATTTCGGTTAATAAATTTTCAAAGGTACAACCTCTTGATAATAAATTTCCTCCAATTATGATTGAATATTCATAATTGTTAATCTTTGAAATATTAAAATTTTCTTTTTTTTGTTCAGAATTTAAAACCACAATAGATTCTTTATTTTTATCAAAATATGGAATAATTTTTTTTCAAATTCAATCAAAAATATTATCTATTAAATCTTTTTTGTTGGTATCAATTATTTTAAATAAAGATGCATATTTTTTTAAAATCTTTTCTATTAATATTTGTGTAATGTCATTATCATTATTTTTAATTATTAATTCAATATTTTCTCTTATTATTTTTTCTATTTTTTCATGAGGAGAATTTTCTATACAAACATTAATTAAGAAAGACGATTTGTTATTTTCATTTTTATGTTGCTGAAAAAAGTAAGTAGTAATTAATCATACATAAAAATATTCTTTAATTATTTCCTTATTTCAACTATTTTTATTAAATAAATTATTATCAATATGGTAACAATTTATGCCATCATTCAAAAAAAATTCTGACCCACAATATTCAATAGGTGGATTTAATATGTGAATTTTATCAGGATATAATTTGTCATTCTTGTCAGCCATTATGTTGGCAAATGGTGTTCCAGTAAATTGGATAAATTTTCCCTTTGATACATGAGATCAAATATCTTCAATTAATTTTTTTATTGCTTTATTGTTTTTATTCAGTTCTTTATTTGTTACTGATCCTCAATCACATTCATCATCAATTATAGCAATACCATTATTATTTTCATTATTTCATGGACCTGTCCAATTATTGGTTCCAATCACTTTGTAAATAAATTTTTCAATCTGTATAGTTCCTTTTAATAAGTTAAAAATATAAAATGTATTATCAAAATTTGGTGGATTTAGATTATTCTTTAAATCTTCATTTGATAAGATTTTTATATATTTATCTTGATATTTTTTATTCTTCTTAAAATGTTGTTTTATTCTATTTTTAGTTTGATCAGTTAATAAATTAGTAGTGCCACCAAAAAGTATTAAATAGGAGTATTTAAGCTCTATAAGGTGTTCAATTTCTTTTATTATTTTTGATGTTTTTCCTGATTGAACTTCTCCAACAACTAATATTTTTTCTTTTTTATTATTTTTGCAAATTCAATCATCTTTGCAAATATGATAATCGTCTCTGATTCTAATTTCATTAAATTTATACATGTTCTTCATCTTTAACTTTTTTTAATTCTTTAAGAATGCTTACAAAAATCTCTTTTGGATCCATTGTTTTTAAATTATCAATTAAAGTTTTATAGTCTTCATAAATTTCATGGTTAATATCTTTAAGATCCCTAAGACCTTCATTATTTTCAGCATCAATATAAAATTGCAAAAATGAAACAATTATACATGTAGGTAAAAAAGTAAAACATAAATCTTTTCTATTTCTTTCTGAATCACTATTTTTTAAAAAATAACAACAATATTCATTTTGCTTGTTAACAAGAATTTGTATTGTTTTTTCTTTATAAAGGTGTTTAATCATGAAAGGATAAGAATTATCATAATTTCATTCATTTTGATAAATAATTTCAAAATGAAATTCAACATCAAAAATTTTTAAAGAGATATTATCTATTTGTGTATTATTTTCGTCATAATGTGTTTTTGAATGTGTTATGGTAGGTAGACTTTTTGTAAATGAATCATTACGCTTTTTCAAGCTATTAGATGATTCTTTTTTTCCTTGATCTTCAAAATATTTTTCTGTATCTTTTAGAGCATTTAATATTTCTTTTATGTCAGAATATTTGCTTTTTCAAAAATTTTCTATATCATCACTAGTTTTATAACCACCATTAATAGATCCTCATTTAAAATCTTTCTTATTTCTTTCAGGAGATTCGATTCCTGTTAAATCAATTCATCCAAACATTCTTCTAATGGTATTATTTCCTCCATTGTTTTGACCATTATTACTACAGAAATTTGCAAATTTTTCAATTCCATTGTCATTACCTAAATTAAAACCATGTTTAATACATCTATGCTTATGTATTAATGTAATCCCACACATTTCAAAATATGAATGATTAGAATTATTATTTTTACATTTATATCCTAATATTCCTCAATTAATTTTTATGTTTTTATTTATTTCAGGTATATTTATAACATCATTAAAATATAGTTCCTTATTTGGATTTTTCAATAAATCAATTCAATTAGTAATGGAATTATTTTCCACATCAACACCATTCTTTTTACATGTATTAATAAAGTGTTCATAAAATTTATCAGTAGATATATCAATGTTAGAATTTTCTGATTTAATATTATCTACTGTATTTTTGATACTATAAAAATTTTTAGGTATAAACCCCTCGACCTTTATATTTTCTTCTTCTTTTCCTATTGAATCAACATATTTAAAATTTATTTCTAAATTTTGCTCTTTAATTAACTGATGATATCTTCAACCCAATCCATCAATTAATTCTTTTTTTAACTTTTTTACATTAGAAAAATGTCTTGTATTTAATGTTTCTTTAATTACTATTATTGTCCCAGATGTTAGTGAAGTAAGTTCATTATTACAAATATTATCATTTATAGTGTCTATGTGAAATTTTACAGGTTCTGATTTGTTTTTTTCATCATAATTGAAATTAACATAATATTGTCCTTGAATTACATGATTAATAGGTTTTGTATAGATCTCAAATTTATTACCAAGTTGAAAAATTCCATATTTCATTCCAACTCCATATTGATTTAGATTATTATCACTTTTACCAAATACATATCCAGGTTGTAGTGCATTTTTTAATTCTTCATATGTCATACCACCTGCATTATCAACTATTTTAATCAAGCACTTGTTCTCATCAATATTAAAGTCAATTTTTAAACCTTTTACATCAATATCTTCAGAATCTTGGCTAATTTTTTTAATCTTAGAAGAATATGAAGCAATTGAATTATCAATAAATTCAGAAAAAGAATAAATTTGACGTGATTCAACAGTTTGAAAATTTTTTACTAAGGCATCATATGTATAGTCTATTGAAAAAGTTTCGTTATCTTTTATCTTGCTTTCCATATTAAATATATTCCTTTATTATTTTTGATCTTGTTTTTTGATCAATTTTTGTATTTGTTCTGTTCTCGATTTGATCCAATATTTTATTTAAGTTATTTAAAAAATTTTTATCACTGTATCATTCTTCAATCAACCTTTGTCTTTTATTAAAATATTCTTGGTATCTTTCATCTGGCACATTAATTTTAATACCAGCATCTGCAAGTGGTTTATACATGTTTATTTTTCCATACATATATTTTTTGTATAAACTTGGGTAGTGCTCATATAAGAGTTCATATCTGCTTTTTGCTATTCCTTTTTCACTAAGTTTTTGCTCGAAACTTAAACCAAATCCACAAGCGATACATCCAGTTCTTAATCACCCCATATCATATGCTTTACTGTAGGGAATGTTATATTTTTTTATATATTTTCATATATCTTCATCCCGCCACAGGCTAATGGGCCTACATCTTAAACCATAAACAGATTCAAAAATACATCCGTTTTTTAATCAATTAGTTCTTCTTAATTGGGATTCAAAAACAGTTGTTCCATTAATTTGAGGTGTTTTGTTTGTTTTAATTTTTCCTTTTAAATAAAAGCAACATTTATCAGTTAACTTATAGTCTATAAGTGTTTCATCTAAAAAATGAAGTTTACTTTTTGGAATTTTTCTTGATTTTTTTAAACCAAAGCACGCCAATGTTCAATTACCTAATGTTTTTGATGTTCTAACATTATTTATTTTTTCAGCCACTTCTTTAGATAAAACTGGATAACCAACATTATTTACAATTCATTCAAAATCATGATATGGTTTAACAAAAGTTGTATCATCAATTGTTTTTAAGAATTTAGCTATTTCTGGATGAAAAAGTTCAGCTGCTGTTAATGACTTTATATTGGGGTCAATTCTATGAACTAAATGCCTTACTACACAGCTATCCTTACCACCACTAAAAGCAATAATGGGTTTTTCAGTGTTAGATGATTGACATTGTTTTAAAAAACTTTTTATTCTAGATAAAGCAATTTTTTCTTTCTCTTCAAAAGTTAGTTCTTTCTCTTTATTAATTAAAAAGTCTTTTCTACTGTTTTGTTCAGATTTTAATATTTTTAAATCAAAAATATCAAGTGAGGATTTAGACATACAACCCTCCACTTGTTAAATTTAAATTATTTTTATATATATATATATAAATGATATAAACATATTAATTAATTGTAATAATAGATATATTATATAAAACTATATGCAAATGTTTGTTGATAATTCATGATATTATTAATCTAACGGCAATGTCATACACATACAATATAACAATTAAAAAAATATTAAAAACACTTATAGAAATTTTTGTGCAACACTTTTGCGATATTATTAATATTTTTCTAAAATAGAAATTATATGTCTTATAGTACTGTCTTAAATTCTTCAATTGCCAACTTTATTTTTTATACCATTTTACCTTTATTCATAATTGCCATTCTAAACATGGATATTTTTCAAGTTATAGGTAAAAAACATTACATGAAAAATATAACAAAAGCAAAAATAGATGAAGAAGCAAAGAAAATATTTAAAAGTGATTGGTCAATATCTTGTGTTGAAAACTTTATTTATTTTGCTCAAAATAAAATAACTGATTTAATATTTTTTATTTTGAGTATTATGATTTATTGAGGCTTTGCTATTACAACAACAAATAAATGCGGTTATTTTATTTGATTTAATTATATTTCCTTATTTTTTCACATTATATTTTTAGCTTGATTTATATCAAGGTTATTTTCTATGAAACTTAAATACTTTTTTACCAAAATAGTAAGAAAAAAAACAACTTATTTTCAGTGGATTAATATAGACAATATTAATGAAAGTTTACTTGAATTAAAATCAATAAATTTCAATCCGAATTCTAAAAAAGATAAACAACAAGTTAAACAAATTTTTCAGTTAATTAGTCAAATACAATACTTTATTAATATTAATGACAAATTTCCATTATTGTCTTCTTGTTTATTGTTATATTACAAATTATCTATTTACCAAAATAGCGATAATAATGAAGTTATTGAATTTGTTAATAATACTTTTATAAAAAATATTTCTATAAATGAAAATGCAATTAAAGTAATGAAAGGTCTTGATGAATACAAATAATAAAGTACTTGTTAGATTTTAATACTTGTATCATATATGATTAGAGTAATCTATCTATTTAAATCAAAATTTATTAACCCTAAAATTAAATAAAATTACTGGTTTTATATGGATATATTTCTATTAGTAAATTTAATTTATTTATAATGCAAAATAGTGGCATAGTTAATACCATTACAACCCCTCATAGAGGGGTTGCTTTATTTATTAAAATACTCTAAAATTTATAGAGAGGATGGAGTAGCATATCATATATGTAATATATGATAATATGTTTTTTTCTACAAAAAGGGGTAAATATGAGAACGAGAAAAAATATTTTAAAAATTAGTTTAGGATTAACTGCAACTACTTCATTATTTGGAGCATGTTATAGTTTATGTGCAAATAAATCCACTTTACTAAAGAGTATATCTTACAATGAAATAACAAGAAAATCAATTGATGCGAAAAAACTTGGAGCAGATAAAGGCTATATTGATATTGAATATACAGACCCTAGTCATTGTAAAATCACTGACAGACATTGATTTGCTGCCTCTAAAAGTTTTAACTTCAATGGTGGGAAATTTATACAAGATGGAATTGAATATACAATCACAGAATTAGGCTTAAGCGCATTCTTTTGTCTTATAGTTGATTGAAACTTTAAAGAGTGTAATCTAACTATTCCTGGTACTATCAAAAAAAATTGGAGATCAAGCATTTCACATGAATGCATCAACTATTGGTAGTAAAGAAATTATTAGTATTGCATTTGAAGAAGGCGTAGAGGAAATTGGTGAAGCAGCATTTTATAAATGTGATGATTTAACTAATAAAACAATTAAATTACCAAATAGTATTAAACACATTGGTAATATTGCATTTGCTATGAAAAGTTTAGATGTGTTAGATCTAAGCACATTAGATCATGTAATTAAACTTGATGCTAATCCACTTGAATATCAAAAAGGTGCTTTTTATGGAGATGGTATTAAGAAAATCATTGTTAAAAATCAAATGATGAAAGACAAATACTGTAATGATGAATATTGATCAGGGGCCCAAGACTTATTTGTTTACTAGTCTATGTTTATAAAATAATTTAAGAGATACTGTCAAAATGACAGTATTTTTTGTTTGTTTAGAATAGAAAAGTTAATTTACACTACTTTTAGCATATAAAACTTAAATTAAATTAGTCAATCCTATTTACTTAAAACAATCTTATATTATCTATTGTTGTTATTGTATCTAACAATTTATTAAAATTGTTTTGTAAAGAAAACTATAATTTAAGTATGGTCTTAACAAGTAAATTCAAAGGTAAAACAGTTTTGATTAAACAGATTAACTTTAAAGACCCTCACATTCTCCATAAACTAGAAAACATTGGACTATCTGCAGGCAGCATAGTTAAAATTCTAGATTATGACAAAAATGAGGATTTGTTACACATTGATATTTACAATGTTGACTATGTTTTTAGAACAAAGGATTGTGAAAACATCGATGTCGAAGAAGTCAAATAATAATCACTTTAATAACGTTGATTTTAAAGAGAGTAAAACCTTTAAGGAGTGACATAAAGATTTTCATTGTTGTAACACTAAAAGTAAATATTTAGATGCTAAAACAATAACTTTATTAATTGGTGCTCCTAATGTTGGTAAATCAACATTTTTTAATAAAATTACAACTTCTACTGCAAGCGTTTCTAACATTGATAGGATGACAGTTGATGATGCAATGGGTAGAATCAAAAAACATAAAGATCATGTAGTAATTGATTTACCAGGTCTTTATAATTTATCTCACCCTATTGATGAAGAATTAGTAGTAGCACATGAAATTTGTCATGAAAAATTTGATCGAATAGCTAATGTTATTGGTGCTCAATCTATTAAAAGAGATTTGTATCTTTCTATTCAAGCAATAGAAACAGGAGTATTATCAACTTTAGTTTTAAACATGATTGATGAAGTTAATTCTAAAATCATTGATTTACAAACAATGAGTAAAATGCTAAATAATGTTACTATTATTCCAACTCAAGCAAATAGGAACAAAAACACAGATTTAGCCATAAAAAGTATTTTAAAAGATAAAGTAGTAGGTGAAAATCTAATCACTTATTCTCCAACCATTGAAAAATGAATTGATAAATTAGTAAAGATATTACCAAAGAGAAAAGTTAGCAGTAGATTTTACGCTCTAATGTTATTAGAAGGTAATGTTTATGTTAAATCTTTTTATCAATCACATTTCCCTAAGACATTTAAAGAAATTAATGATATTTTAGAACAAACAAAAGATTTTGATTTTTCTACTGAAATTAAAAAAACAAGAATAGCTTTTATTGATAGATTAATTGATCAGTGCTTTAAGAATAAAACAACCGAAAATAAACAACCAATACAATATTTAAAAAGTAATAAGGCAAAACAACATAAATTTGATAGTTTTATTCTTAATAAAGCATTTGGAATACCATTAGTAATTTTATTACTTGTGGCCATTTACTACATATCATTTGGACCATACATGGGTGGTTCATTAAAAGATTTATTTGACGAATTTTTGAATGGAGTTGTTTCAGAAAAAGGCTTAAAACCATTATTTTTAGATGTATTTCATGCGAGTGAGTGGACAACAGATTTATTTGTTAGCGGAATATTTGGTGGTTTTTTTGCAGTATTAACTTTTTTACCTACAATTATTATTCTTTTTACCTTAGTAAATTTAATCCAACAGATTGGTGTTATTTCAAGATTATCTGCTTTATTAGACCGAACATTTGAACATTTTGGCTTAAGTGGTAGAAGTGTTGTTAATTTAATCACTGGTTTTGGATGTAATGTACCAAGTGTTATGATGGCAAGAAGCTCAAATTCTAAAAAAGAAAAAATAGTTTCCATTATAATCTCACCTTTTATATCTTGTAGTGCTAGAGCAATTGTTTATTCGTTTATTTGTAATCTTATTATGGGAGCAACTTTTGGATGAATGGGCATGATAGGATTAATGTTATTTAGTGCTATTATTGCTCTAACAATTGGCTTAATTTTTTCAAAAACAATGTTTAGAAAACAAAAATCATTTTTCATGATTGAAATGGTTGATTGAAGAAAACCTGATTTTGTTGTTATTTTTAAAAATGTATGACTAGAAATTAAAAGTTTTGTTAAAAAAATCATCATCATTATTTTAATTGCTAATTTCTTGATTTGATTATTCCTTCATTTATCAATTAATGGCGCTATCATGGACGATAAAATTGATGAATCATTATTAGCATATGCTGGAAAAGGAATTAATTATCTAATGTTTCCTTTTGGTGGAAACAGTATCCATGGATGAGTTAATAATCCTAATGGATGAAAAATGACTGTTTCTTTAATTTCTTCCATTCCTGCTAAAGAAACCGCTATTAGTAATTTAGAAATTTTGTTTGGCGACGAACATGTACTTAATAGTTTCATGACTAATGAGTTACCAATTACTTTAAGTTATCTTGTGGTATTTATGCTATATATACCTTGTTTAACAACAATTCAAATAGTTAAAAAAGAAGGTGGATGAAAAATTTTAGGTATTAATTTGTCAATTATGATGAGTATTTCTTACATATTTGGAATACTAACTTACTGAATAACTTATGCATGTATGTAATTAGTTCATTATAATTATCAAAGAATATATAATTAAATATGCTATGCTAGCCATTACAAGAAAAATATTTAGCAAAAAATGATTAAAAGCATTTTTAAAAGCAATTGCTTTAGTTTTTCCTGTTAGTTTCTTAATTTGTTTTTCAAATAGTTGTGCTAGTATTGATCAAAAAGATACATCAATAGCTATTACTGATGTTAAATGTATACCTAATGAAAATAGTTCAACAAATGTTACATTTAGCTTAATTGTTGAAAATCATACTATTTATGACATTAGTAATACTACTTTATACTTTAAATGTCTCAATGCATCAAAAGTTATAGATAGCCATAAGAAATTTGTTTGCAATTTAGAAGTTCCTCCAAATTTAATTAAAATTTCAAAATATAGTTTCGTTTTTGAAGATGAAATAAACAAAATTGAACTTGAATCATGCGAATATGATTGATTAGGACTATGAAAAAGTTATGAAGTATGATGAATAGTTGTAGTAGGTTCTTCTGCTATCGGTTTAATTACATTTGAAATTCTATTGTGATATGGAATGTTAGATTGAATGATTAATTCAATTGAATCTTATTGATGAGCTTTAACTATTGGTTTTGTTACTTTTTTCATGTTTTTTGGTATCATTATTCCATATTTTATGTTTGGTCCATGAACTTGAATTCCGGTAACAATGTCCATTTCTGCTTTCTTGTTTTTTATATTTAGCAGTACATGCTCATATGCTATTTATGTTAAAACAAGAAAAAATAAAAGAGTTAAAACAAATAAAAAATAAGGGTTATTAATATGAAAAAGCCAGTTGATTATGATAAAAGATTAAAAACAAGATGCTTTTTAAATCAATGAAAAAAACAAAAAGAAGCCAATTGCATTGCTATTGGTGGTATGATTGCTGCTGGAAAATCTACCTTAGTTAATGCTTTATCAGAAAAATATGGGTTTGAACCTGTGTATGAATTAAGTAATAACAAAGATGATTTAATGTATATTTTGCTACAAAAAATGTATGAAAGAGAAGAAAAAGTAGCTGAATCAGTTTGTCAATTACAATTCATTTTAAATCGATATGAACGATACAAAGAAGGTAATACAACAAATACTAATATTGTAAAAATTTTTGATCGATCAATTTTTGAAGACCGTTTATTTGCTTTCCATAATTTATTAGACCAACCTTCAGTTTTTGAATATTATGAACGTTTATGAAGAGAAAAGGTTAATGAGTTAGTTTATAACGTTGGTACTCCTAAACTTTATGTAATCCTTGATATTAAATGAGATTTATTTGTTAAACGTTTATACAAACGTTCTAGAGATATTGAAATTAATAACTTTGAAAAGAATAAGTTATACTTCCAATTATTAAACCAATCTTATAGTCAATATTTAAAAAATATATGTGATGCATATCGGATTCCTTATTTAGTTGTTGATGCTTCTAAACCTTTAACTGAAAAAATGAACATCATAATGAATAAGTTAAAAACTTTAAACATCCATAATAGTTAATTCTTTTTGTAAAACCTCCTATTAAAAAGCTATTTTATGCAATTTTTTGCTAAAAATAGATTTTTTATTGTATTATTTAAACACAACTAATCATTTTAAGATTGCTGATACACCAAGAAGTGTTGTCAAGTATCAGGGAACTTAAAAAACAAGTTGTTAGAGTATTTAAATCAAGGAGACAACAATATATGAATCAAGAATTACGTATTAAGTTATTCTCATATGATCCAGATTTACTTGAAAAATCAGTAAAGAAGATTATTGAAATAGCTAAAGAAAGTAATTGTGAACTTAAAGGTCCTATTCCTTTACCTACAAAATGTGAAAAATTCACAATTTGTCGTAGTGTTCACGTTAACAAACCTTCAATGGAACAATTCGAAAGACGTACACACAAACGTTTAATCATTCTATCTAACACTAATGCAAAAGCGATTGATAGTCTTAAAAGATTAACAATTCCAAGTGGTGTAGAAATTCAAATCAAGTTATAGGAGATATAAAAGATTATGAAATACATTATTGGTAAAAAAGTAGGAATGGTACAAGTATTCGATGTTAATGGTAAAGTTTTACCAGCTACAGTAGTAACTTGTGAACCAAACAAAGTAATTAGTGTTAAACCTAACAATACAATTGTTGTAGGTTACAAAGAAGTAGAAGAAAAGAAATTAAATAAACCACAATTAGGTTTCTTTAAAAAACTTGGATCTAAACCATACCAAGTAGTATCTGAATTTAAAGATGTAAACCCTGAAATTAAAGCTGGTGATGAAATTAAAGTTGACAGCTTCAATAAAGGTGAATACATTGATGTTCAAGGATATACAAAAGGTCGTGGTTACACAGGTGCCATCGTAAGATGAAACTATAAAATTGGTCCTTTATCTCATGGTGCTGGTTATGCTCACCGTTACCAAGGTTCTATTGCATTTGGTCGTGGTGGTAGCCAAGGTCAAAGAGTTCCAAAAGGAAAGAAAATGGCAGGTCAATATGGTCATGAAATTATTACAACTGGTAATTTAGTTGTAGTAGATGTATTACCTAAATACAATGCTATGTTAATTCTAGGTTCAATTCCTGGCCCACAAGGTTGTGATGTTTTAATTAAGTCATCTCAAAAGAAAGCTGATAAAAACATGACTTACACAATCATTAATAAAGAAATTCAAGAAGACATCTTAAAATCTAATGAACAATTAGAAAATAAAGAAGCTCTTCACTCAGCAAATGTAGCTGCAGATGCTGCTAACAAGAAATAAGGAGGTTCACAATGGAAAAAGTTAAGTTATTAAATTTAAAAGGCGAAACTGTTAAACAAGTTGAACTAAACGAAAACTTATTAGTTGATAAAATTGCAAAACAAGCAATGTTTGATGCAGTTATAGCTGAAAACGCAGGAAATCGTCAAGGTACTCATTCAACTTTAACAAAAGGTGAAGTTCGTGGTGGTGGTAAAAAACCATTTGCACAAAAACACACAGGTAATGCTCGTCAAGGTTCAATTCGTAACCCTCAATGAGTAGGTGGTGGTGTTGTATTTGGACCAAAACCTGGTAGAAATTACACAAAGAAAGTAAATGCTAAAGTAAGCAAATTAGCTTTCAAATCAGCAATTACTTTAAAAGTTAAAGATGCTTCATTATGCTTATTAGAAGATGCAGCTAAATTAACTAAACCAAGTACAAAAACAATTGTTGAAATGTTAGAAAAATGTGATTTTGCTAATAAGAAAGTTCTATTTGTTTTAAATGATAGCACAGACAATGTAACAAAATCTATCCGTAACATTGAAAAAGCTTGTGTTAAAGCTTACAACCAAGTTTCAACAAAGGATATCATGCATGCAAATGTAGTAATTATCCAAGAATCAGCTTGTGAAAAATTAGGAAAGGCTAATGCATAATATGGAATTTTCAAGAATAATTATTAAACCTTTACTTACTGAAAAAACTAACATTTTAAAATCAACTGAACCAAGACAATATGTTTTCGAAGTTGATCCAAAAGCAAGTAAACATCAAATTATTGAAGCTTTTATGGCAATTTATCAAATTGCACCAGCTAAAGTAAATACACAAGTTCGTAAACCAGCAAAAGTTAGAACTGGTACAATTCACCCAGGTTACACTAAGTTAACAAAAATTGCATACATTACTTTACCAGCAGGTAAGGCAATTGCAATTGATAGTGAATCAGCTCAAGAACTTGCAAAACAAGTTCAACAACCAGCTGCACCAGTTGCTGAAAAAGCACCAGCTAAAGGAACATTAAAAGAAGCTTCTAAAGAAACTGAAACTAAAAAAGAAGTCGAAAAACCAACTAAATAATTGAGGTAAATATGGCTATTAAATATATTAAAGCACGCAGTAGCGGTAAAAGAACATCTGTTCTTATCGACTACAAAAAAGAATTAACAACTGATACTCCTTACAAACCATTAACTAAGATTTTACAAAACAAATCTGGTCGTGGTATGCATGGTTCTATCACTACACGTCACCAAGGTGGTCAACACCGTCGTTTCTATCGTTTAATTGACTTTAAACGTAATAAAGACAACATTGTAGCTACTGTAAAAACTATTGAATACGATCCAAATAGAACTGCATTTATTTCATTAGTAGTATATGCAGATGGTGAAAAACGTTACATCTTAGCTCCTAAGGATTTAAAAGTTGGAGATAAGATTGTATCAGCTCCAAATGCAGATATTAAAGTAGGTAACACTGCATGTTTAAAAAACATTCCTGAAGGTACATTTGTTCACAACATTGAAATGTATCCTAATCAAGGTGGACAATTAGTAAGATCTGCTGGTTCATCTGCACAAGTTTTAGGTAAAGATGAAACTGGTAATTTCACAGTTGTTAAATTATCAAGTGGTGAAGTTAGAAAATTCCCTAATGATGCAAGAGCTACAATTGGTATTGTATCTAATGCAGACCATAATTTAGTAAACTTAGGTAAAGCAGGTAGAAGCCGTCACATGGGTATTCGTCCTACAGTTCGTGGTAGTGTTATGAACCCTAATGATCACCCACACGGTGGTGGTGAAGGTCGTCAACCAATTGGTTATGATGCACCAAGAACTCCATGAGGTAAACGTCACATGGGTATTAAGACAAGAAGAAACAAAAAAGCTTCTACAGCATTAATTATGAGACGTCGTAATGGAAAATAGAAAGGTATAAAATATGTCAAGAAGTAGTAAAAAAGGTGCTTTTGTTGAACCATCTTTAATGAAGAAAGTAATGGCAATGAAAGATGCACCAAAAAAGAAAAATATTAAAACTTGAAGTCGTAAAAGTGCTATTTATCCAGAATTTGTTGGTTTAACATTTGAAGTACATAATGGTAAAGATTTTGTTCCAGTATTTGTTACAGATGATATGGTAGGTCACAAATTAGGTGAATTTGTACCAACTCGTACTTTCAAACAACACTCATCAAACAACAAAGCTGCAGATGGTCAAGCTGCCGCTGCCGCTGGTTCTAAATAAGGAGAATAAATATGAAAACAACAGCAACTCAAAATAATATCCATGTTTCTTCTCAAAAAGCAAATTTAGTTTGTGATTTAGTTCGTGGTTTACCTGTAACTAAAGCTCTAGTAATTTTAGACAATACTCCAGCTAAAAGTGCAAAATTCATTAAGAAATTATTAAACCAAGCTATTGCTAATGCAACTAATAATCACTCTATGAATGCAGCTAACCTTTATATTTATGCTATTACAGCAAATCAAGGTAAAACATTAAAGAGAATGTTACCTCGTGCTAAAGGAAGTAGCAATCAAATTCGTAAACGTTTCATTAACTTAGTTCTTACATTAAGTGATGATAAAAACCAAAAAGCTAAAGATTTATTACAAGTTAAAGCAAAAATTGCTAAACGTAACCAACACAAAAACCAAGTTAATAAAGCAGCTACAGTTAAAAAAGCACAACCTGCTAAAAAACCTGCAAGCACTAAGATTAAAATTGCTAAAGAAGGAGCAAAGAAATAGTTATGGGACAAAAAATTAATCCAAATGGATTTCGTTTTGGAGTAAATAAAAACTGACAATCTCGTTGAATTGCTAATAGTGATGCTCAAATGGCTGAATGATTAGTTCAAGATGACAAGATTCGTAAAATGTTCTACAAAGACTACAAAAATAGTCAAATTGACCGTATTGAAATTGAAAGAACAGTTAAAACAATTGATTTATTCATTTACTGTGGTCAACCTGGTGTAATCATCGGAAAAGACGGAGAAAACATTAAAAAATTAACTCTTGCAATTAACAAAATTGTAGGTCGTCAAATTAAAGTTAATATTAATGCTATCTTATATGAAAATGTAGCATGAAGTGCTAGAGTTATTGCTCGTGAAATTGCTGATGCAATTGAAAACCGTGTTTCATTTAGAAATGCTCAAAAAGCAGCAATTCGTAAAGTAATGGCTTCTAAA
Organism: Mycoplasmataceae bacterium; assembly: GCA_029009155.1. Taxonomy (GTDB): domain Bacteria; phylum Bacillota_I; class Bacilli_A; order Mycoplasmatales; family Mycoplasmoidaceae; genus Malacoplasma_A. The sequence goes on from JAQXJX010000016.1 coordinate 60,214, forward strand.
GCTTTAGGTATTAAAACTAATGTTTCAGGTCGTTTAGGTGGTGTTGAAATGGCTCGTGAAGAAGGATATTCAGAAGGTGTTATCCCAATGAATACAATTCGTAGTGACTTAGACTATGCAATTGAAGAAGCTCACACTACATATGGTATTATCGGATGTAAAGTTTGAATTAACCGTGGTGAAATTTTCAAAAAAGGTTTAAATAACCAAAACAAACCACAAAAACCTATGTTTGATCGTAACCGTAGCAACGGATTTAATAACCGTCGCCCAGCTAAAAATGCAAGACCAGCAGCTGCTAAAAGTACAACTACTAAACCAGTAGCTGAAAATAAGAAGGATGGTGAATAATTATGATGCAACCAAAAAGAACAAAATATCGTAAACCACACCGTACTCGTTATGACGGTAAAGCTAAAGGTAACAAATATGTAGCTTTTGGTGAATATGGTTTAATGGCTACTGAAGGTAACTGAATTACTGATAAACAATTAGAATCTCTTCGTGTTGTTTTATCAAAAGCTATTGGAACAATTGGTAAAATTTGAATTCGTGTATTCCCACAATTATCACTTACTCGTAAACCATTAGAAGTACGTATGGGTAGTGGTAAAGGTAACCCAGAAATGTGAGTAGCAGTTGTTAAAAAAGGAACAATTATTGCTGAAATCGCTGGTATCCCTGAAGCACAAATGAAAGATGCTTTACGTAAAGCTGGTAACAAGCTTAATGTAACTACTAAAATTGTAAAGAAAGGTGAAATCGCCCATGAATAAAGAAGTAGAACAATTAAAAACTAAATCTAACGAAGAAATTTGTGCATTAATTACACGTCTTAATTCACAATTATTAGAATCTCGTTTTAAAATGGCAGCAGGTGAAATTGAAAAAACTCACTTACTTCGTCAAATTCGTACTACAATCGCTCAATGTATGTACATCTTAAATACAAGAGGTTATACAGTTAGTGTAGGTTCACATGGTATTTACCTAATTGAAAGAAAAGACAACAAAATTAATGATGTTACTGAAAAAGTTAGCAAATTAATTAATGATATGGTAAGCTCTGATAAAACTAGCAAAAAACCATCAAATGAAAAAGAAAAATCAGCACCAGCTAAAGGAACTTTAAAAGAAGCAACTAAAAAAGAACAAAAAACTGAAGCTACTGCTGAAGTAAAGGAGAGTAAATAATGCCTAATACTAATGAAGTAAAAGTTGAAAAAGTTGAAGCAACTAATGAACGTAACCACCGTAAAACTTTTAAAGGTATCGTTACTTCAACAAAAATGAACAAAACTGTAACAGTTGATGTTCAACGTAAATTCTTACACCCACTTTATAAAAAACAAGTTATTTCTAACAAGAAATACCATGCTCGTGATGAAAAATCAATTTGCCATGTTGGTGATTTTGTAAGAATTGCTGAAACTCGCCCACTTAGTAAAACAGTTTGCTATTGTGTAGTAGAAGTTATTACTAAAGCTAAGTAATTTAAACAAAATTAATGAAAGGAAGATAAATTATGATTCAATTTATGACACGCATGAATGTGGCAGATAACACAGGTGCAAGAGAAGTAGGTGTAATTAAGATTCTAGGTAACTCTCGTCAACGTTATGCTACAGTTGGTGATATTGTAAAAGTAAGTGTTAAAGATGCTAGCCCAACAGGTCAAGTTAAAAAAGGTCAAATGTCACTAGCAGTTATTGTTAGAGTACATAAAAATGTTCAACGTCCAAATGGTAACATTGTTTGCTTTGATGACAACGCTTGTGTTTTAATCAAAGAAGATAAAACACCTAAGGGAACACGTATTTTTGGCCCAGTTGCTAGAGAACTTCGTGATAAAGGCTTTATGAAAATTATTTCATTAGCTCAAGAAGTATTATAAGGAGAATAACCGATATGCAAAGAATTTGTAAAGGTGATTTAGTTCGCTTAATTTCTGGAAAAGAATCAACAAAGGAAGGTATAGTTTTAAGCGTAAGCAATAAACATGGTACTGCTATTGTTGAAGGATTAAATATTGTAAGACGTGCTCAAAAAGCTTCACCAGCTAATCAAAATAAAGGTGGCATTATTGCAAAAGAAGCTCCAATTAAATTATGTAAATTAGCTTTAGTTGTTTCTAAGGCTCCTCAAGGCATTAGTAAAGTTGCTTACAAAGTAAACAAAACAGGTACAAAAGTTAGAGTTGCTAAAAAAACTAATACTGAATTAGTAGCAGGAAAGAAGAAATAGTTTATGGAAAAAACAATCTCAAAAGCACAAAAATATCAAGCAAAAATTGTTGAAGCATTAAAACCACAATTTAACTATACAAACATTATGCAAACTCCTCGTTTAGAAAAAATTTGCATTAATGCAGGTATTGGTGATGCTACTAATGACCCTAAATTATTAGAAGCTGCAGCTGCTGAATTAGAAGCAATCACTGGTCAAAAACCAGTATTAACAAGAGCTAAAAAAGCAATTGCTACATTTAAATTACGTGAAAACCAAGCTATTGGTGCTAAAGTAACATTACGTGGTGAAAAAATGTGAAACTTTGTTGAAAATTTAGTTAACATTGCTTTACCTCGTGTACGTGACTTCAAAGGTCTACCTTATAACTCATTTGACGGACAAGGTAACTATACAATCGGTATTAAAGAACAAATTATTTTCACTGAAATTAATTTTGATCAAATTAAAAGAGTACGTGGATTTAATGTTACATTTGTTACATCTACATCAAATAAAGATGAATCACGTGCATTATTAAAAGCAATTGGTTTACCAATTGTTACAAAATAGTTTAGGAAAGGAGAATTTTATGGCTAAGAAATCATTAATTGCTAAACAAAAACGTACACCAAAATACGCTACAAGAAAATATAGTCGTTGTGCTCGTTGTGGAAGACCACACGCAGTAATAGGAAAATTTGGTTTATGTCGTATTTGCATGCGTGAACTTGCATACAAAGGTGCCATTCCAGGATTAAAAAAATCATCTTGATAATTTAGCTCAAGATTAATAATAAAAATAAAGGAGAAGAAAATATGAATGATCCAATCGCAGATTTAGTTGTAAGAATTAAAAATGCTAATAAAGCTCGCATTCCTAGTGTGTCTTTATCAGGTAGTAACTTAACAACATCAATAATTGATGTATTAAAAAAAGAAGGATACATCGCTCAATACAAAGTTGTTTCAACTAACAAAAAGAAAACAACAGTTATTGATTTAAAATACAAAAACTCTATACCAACAATCAATGGTATTAAACAAATTTCTAAACCTGGTTTACGTGTATACCAAGAATGTGCTAAATTACCAAAAGTTCTTAATGGATTAGGTACAGCTATTATCTCTACTAATAAAGGTATAATGACTGATAAAGAAGCTCGTCAAGCTAATTTAGGTGGCGAAGTACTAATTTACGTTTGATAAGGAAGGAATAGAATATGTCAAGAAAAGGTAATAAGATATTAACAATTCCAAGTGGCGTAACAGTTAAAGTTGAAAATAACAAAGTTATGGTAAATGGACCAAAAGGTCAATTAGAAGTTCCATTTCCTAGTGTTATTTCAGTTGCAATTAATGGTAATGAAATTAAAGTTTCTCGTGCAAACGATGAAAAACAATCAAAAATGTTCCACGGTACAATTAACGCATTAATTCATAATGCTTTAATTGGTACAAGTGAAGGTTACACAAAAGCTTTACACATCGAAGGTGTTGGTTATAAAGCAAGTGTAAATGGTGATAAATTCACTTTAGCTATTGGTTTTAGCCATCCAGTAGTTTTCGATATTCCTAAAGGATTACATGTAGTTTGCAAAACTCCTACAGATGTAGAAATATCAGGACATGATAAAATTGTTGTAGGTGAATTTGCAGCTAATGTTCGTGCAGTTAGAAAACCTGAACCATATAATGGAAAAGGTATTATGTATGTTGGTGAACATATCATCCGTAAAGTTGGTAAAACTGCTGAAGGTAGCAAGAAATAATAGGAGCGAATTAGAGTTATGAAAAGAATTAATTTTGATCGTAAACAACAAAGACAATTACGTCACAAACGTATTACTAACACTTTAAAAGCGTGTGAAAATCAACGTCCACGTTTAGTAGTGTCTAAAACTGATCACCACATTTATGCCCAAGTTATTGATGATGCAACAGGAAAAGTAATTGCAAGTAGTTCAACACTAACTTTAAAATTAAAAAATGATAACATTACTAATGCTAAAGTAGTTGGTCAAGATGTAGCTAAAAAAGCTTTAGCAAAAGATGTACAATTAGTTGCATTTGACCGTGGTGGTAACTTATACCATGGTAAAGTAAAAGCTTTAGCAGATGCTGCTAGAGAAGCAGGACTTAAATTCTAATTAGGTAGAAAAGGACAGAAATATGTTAGATAACGAAAACAAAGTAGAAGCAACAGCTACAGTTGAAGAAAACAAAGCAACAACAGCTGCACCAGCTAAAGAAAAAGAAGTAAAAGAAAGCAAGGATTCTAAACAACCAAATAACCGTCGTGCTGACCGTAGAGACAACAAACGTTCAACATCAAACAATAGAAGAAATGCTCCAGTTGATAATTTTGAAGAAAAAATTATTAAAATTAAACACATTTCTAAAACTACAAAAGGTGGAAGAAGAATGCGTTTCTCAGCTCTTGCAGTTATTGGTGACCACAATGGACGTGTAGGTTTTGGAATCGGTAAAGCTACAGAAGTTCCAAACGCAATTAAAAAAGCAATTAAGAATGCAAGAAAAAATATTATTACAGTTGCTATGAATAAACGTCACACAGTTTTCCATGAAGCAATTGGTCGTGCTGGAGCAAGTAAAGTTTTACTAAAACCAGCTCCAGAAGGTACTGGTATTATTGCTGGTGGTGTAATCCGTGCTGTAGTTGAATTAGCAGGTTTCAAGGATTTATATACAAAGAACTTAGGTTCAAACACTGCATTAAACATGGTATTTGCTGTAATTGATGGTTTAAAGAGTCAATTAATCCCTGCAAAAGTTAAAGAAGCTAGAGCAATTGAATCATCAGAAGCAAAAGCTGCAACTAAAAAAGAGGATAAATAATTATGGAATTAAACAATCTTAAATATACAAAAGGTGCAAGAGGACACAAAGTTCGTACTTACGGACGTGGTTTTAGCTCAGGATTAGGTAAAACATCTGGTAAAGGTACAAAAGGTCAAAACAGTCGTAAATCTGGAAAAGTTCGTATTGGTTTTGAAGGTGGTCAAACTCCAATCTATCGTAAATTTCCAAAAGTTGGTTTCAATAGTTTTAACTTTAGAACAAACTTCCATGTAGTTAGTTTAGACAAAGTTGTAGCTAAGAATTTAACAGAAGTTAACCGTGAAACTTTATTAGCTGCAAAAATTATTACTAAACAAGATTTACCAATTAAATTAATTGGTACTAATAATCCAGATCTTAAAATGATTAAGATTAATGCAACTGTTAACAAAGCAAGTAAAGGTGCAATGGATTTAATTACTAAAGCTGGTGGTGAAGTTAAAATTGTTAAATTTGAAAAACAAGCTAAACCAGTAGTTGCTAGTAAAAAAACTACAGTTAAAAAAGTAGCTAAATCAGCTAAATAATTAGAATTTAATTTAAGTTAATAAGCACACAAGTTGTGCTTATTTTTTTATTATCATTCTAAAAGTAATTGAAAATTATAAATTATAATCATCTAATTAAGTGTTATTAATATAAAATTAATATACTATTTACTAAAATATTATTATTATGGCTATAAAACCAGAAAACTTTAATCCAAGTGCTAATTACGCTTCTTTACATGATGCACTTGAAGCTAATAAAAAATGATATACAGATGTATGTCAATATTTTAAACAAACATTTCATGAACAAATGAGTCAACCAGATTTAACTGAAATTCAAAAATCTCATTTGTTTGATCACTACCAAATTAATTTGTCTAATGCTAGAAATGAATATAAAATTAACAAAACTAATATTAAAAATCATTTTAAAGCAATTAAAGCTAAATTCGTTTCAACTAAACAAGCTAAAACATTGTCATCAATGGCGACACGTCACAGTGCTTTTAGAAATTTTCTATCAATTATCACTAATAAATCGGTAATTGCTGGAATTTGTTTTACTATATTCCTTTTAGTTTTATTCCATGCAGTATCAATTATTACTATTCCTGGAATTTCTGTTCCAAGTAGTTATAGTGATAAAAATAGTTTTGCCCAAATGCTTAACTTGTTAGCTGGTGGTGGTTTAACTAGAATGTCAATATTTGCTGTTGGTGTAGGACCTTACATTACAAGTCAAATTATTGTTCAACTTTTATCAAGTGATTTAGTTCCTCCATTATCAAGATTAGCTAAACAAGGTGAAAGAGGAAAAAGAAAATTAGAAGTTCTTACAAGAACATTAACTCTTCCTTTTGCCTTAATTCAAGCTTATGCTGTTATGGCTTTGATTTTAAGCTTTAACAACCAATCAGGTTCATCTGATACATTTAGTATCTTTGGTCATACATCAATTGGTGATATGAGTGCTGGTGAAATATTCTCAATGATGATGATTTTAACAGGTGGTACATATATGACTATCTTCATGGGCGATATGATCACTAAACGTGGTGTTGGTAATGGTATTACTGTAATCATCTTGGCTGGTATTTTAGCTAACTTATTCGGAAACTTCCAATCTGTTTTCCAACACATTGCTAGTTTAATTTCTCCAACTCAATCAGCATTCTGATTAACTGTTGTGCTAACATGTGCAATTTACATGATTTTCTATTTACTTGTATTGTTAGTAATTACTTTCTTCAATAATTGCATTAGAAAAATTCCAGTTCAACAAACAGGTCAAGGTTTAACTACTGAAGTTAAGAATTTACCATATTTACCAATTAAGTTTAATGCTGCCGGTGTTATTCCAGTAATTTTTGCAAGTAGTATTATGACAATTCCAAGTACTATTGCACAATTTCTAAGTGAAGGTGAAGGAAAATGAGTAATTCAAAATTACTTCACTCTTGAATCATGATTAGGTGTATGAATTTACTTTGTTTTAGTAATTTTATTTACATTCTTCTATTCTTATGTTCAAATTAACCCTAGTCAATTAGCGGAAAACTTTGAAAAATCAGGTAAGTTTATTCCTGGTGTTAAATCTGGAGAAGATACAGAAAGACACATTACAAAAGTATTAAACAGAATTAACTGATTAGGTGGGCCATTCTTAGCAGTTGTTGCAATTTTACCTTATGTTGTTAGTTTAATTACTAAAATTCCAAGTGGTTTAGCAATTGGTGGTACTGGTATTATCATTATTGTTAGTGCAGCTACAGAAATTTGGAATTCAATTAAGTCAGCTGCAACAAATAGTGGATATACTATTACAAAAACAAAAATTCAAGCTAACTACTATGATGAGCAAGCTACAAATACAGATAAAGTGGAGGAATTATGATAAAGAGAATGCCAAATATAGTTTTATTAGGAGCACCTGGATGCGGAAAGGGAACTTTAGCTAAGCATTTAGTTAAAGAAATGGGATATGTACACTTTTCAACAGGAGACATGTTCCGTGAAATCATTCAAACACCAACTGAACTTGGTAAAAAAATTAAAGCAATTATGGATTCTGGTTCTTTAATTAGTGATGATATTACTAATGAAATGATTAAAACTTACATTGAAAAAGCTTTAAAAGAAAATAAACATTTTATTTTAGATGGATATCCTAGAACAATTAATCAAGCTAAATATTTAAAATCTATTCTTGATATTGATTTAGCTATTTATTTAACTATTTCATTAGAAACTGCTGTTAAAAGAATTTCTGGAAGAGTTACTTGTCCTAAATGTGGAGCAATCTTCAATAAATACTTTAAACCTACAAAAGTAGAAAATGTATGTGACATTTGTGGTTCACAATTAAAAACACGTGCAGATGATAATGCTGAAACTGCAAAAAAACGTTATGAAGTTTACATTCAAAATACAGAACCATTAATTAATCTATACAAAGAAGAAAAAGTATTAGTTGAAGTAGACGCTGATAAAGAATCAAGTGATAAAATTTTATTAGAAGTAGAACAAATTCTAAAAAAATAAAACATGAGTTTAATCAAAACTAATGATGATATAACTAAAATTAAAGCTGCTTGTACAATTTGAAAAAATGTACGATCAGCTATTTTATCATTTGTAAAACCTGGAATTACTACTAAAGAACTAGATGAATTTGCTGCAAATGAAATTAAATCATATAATGCAATTCCAACTTTTTACCATCTTTATGATTTTCCAGGCAATATTTGTATTAGCGTTAATAATCAATTAATTCATGGTGTACCTAATAACTATGTAATCCAACCTAATGACATGATTACATGCGATGTAGGTGTAACATATTTAGATCATGTTTGTGATGCTGCTTTTACTTTTATTGTAGATCCATCTAATGACTCTAAAAAGCAACATATTTTAAATGCAACATATGATGCATTAATTCGAGCTATTAAAGAAATTAAACCATCAGCATATTTGGGTACAATTGGTGCAACAATTGAAGCAACAGCTAATGAATATGGCTATGAAGTTATTAAAGACTATGGGGGACATGGATGTGGTAATGCTCCTCATGAAGATCCTATTGTTTTAGATTATGGTACACCAAATACTGGCATGCAATTGCAACCAAATATGGTTTTATGTATTGAACCAATGTTAATGGATGGAACAGATAAATATAAAGTTAATCCTACTAATAATTGAACAGTAACAGCTAAAAACAAAAAGTTAACTTGCCATTATGAACATATGGTGTTAGTTACTAATACTGGTTGTGAAGTACTAACTTTTTGTGAAGATGAGAAGCAACAATTTGCTGAAATTTTAGCTAAAAATAATTTTTTACAATAAATTTTTTGTTATATTTAATATGTTATGAAAAAGAGTAAAAAAAGGTTTTTACCTTTATTTTTAGTACCAGCAAGTCTTTTAGTTTGCTTCCAAACTAGTTGTAAAACATCTCATGATCCACGCACTGATGATCGTTATGCAATTAAGAGTGGTACAACAATAGTTAATGCTATTGAAAAACAATCAGGATTAGATAAAAACAAATGAGAATTATATTTTAATTCTAATTTAATTCCTTCTAGCGAAGTTACTTGAAAGTTAAGCCACGAAATCTATACTGATATTGATTATTCAAAAAACATTTGAATTGATCCAATTAATCAGCAATTAACATGAGATGATTCTTTTTCTATCGGAAAATATTATTTTAATGTCATTGCTTATAGTAATAATACCCAAATTGGTGAAGTTAATACAATCGAATTTAATGTTGATAGCTTATTAAAAATTAATAGTCAAGAAGATTACAATTTAATTAGTTTTGCTAATAAATGCGGTTGTAGCCACAAACCATATAGTGTGTTAGCAAATAATATAGAATTGTTGCCTAATGAATATGAAGCATCATTAGTTACTATTAATGGTGATAGTAAACCAATTGATACTAATCAAATTTGATTTGATAAATTAACAAAAACTATTCATTGGGATGCTAATATCATACCTGGGACTTATAATTTTCAAATCCACATAAGTTATCTTGATAAGTATGTAGTTGATTCAAAAGCCATTACATTATTCATTTATGACTCTAATGATATTCAAAATAACTTTGATGTAAAATTTGTTTCTGCTAATTTATCACAATTAGAACAAGAGTTTGATTTCTTCTATAGTAATTCATTTTTTAATTCATCAAGTTATACATATAATTCAACAATGGCAACTGCATCTATGGCATTAGCTATGGCTAGCACTAATGATGAATTGGATCCTGAGCATGGATATAAGTATGTTCAATCATGCTTAGTTGACAAAATGCATTTAACTAATTTTCTTGCCAATGAAGGTTATAAAAAAGCTCCTACTACAACTTCAATTGGTGTTAGTGCAGCAAGTCAAACAATTAAAGCATATAATGGAGATTACACTTTAATAGTTGCTCCAATCCGTTCAGCTGGATATGCAAAAGAATGAGCATCTAATGTTACAGTTGGCGATAAACAAGATAAAACATTAGGATACCATAAAGGTTTCTATGACTCAGCCATTAAAGTTATTGATTTTTTAAAAGAATACATTACTACCTATAACATTAATGGAAAAGTAAAAATTTGATTATCCGGTTTTTCAAGAGGTGGAGCTGTTAGTAATCTTACTAGTGGGATATTAACAAAAGCTATTGCTGATCACAAAATTCAAGATTATTTAGGTAATAATATTGATTTATCTTGTGATAATGTTTATACTTATACTTTTGAAGCTCCTCAAGGTGTTAGTCATTTGGATTCATATAAAAATGATCCTAAAAACAAAATCTACAATAATATTTTTAATATTATTAACCCATTAGATTTAGTTCCAAAGGTTGCTCCTGCTACTTGAGGATTTACAAGATATGGAATTGATATGTATGTAAATGCTCCTTTTATCAATGATAATTACATCACAGCAAGAAATCGCATGTTAAAATATTATGTTAAAAATCCTGAACCAGGATATGAAACATACTTTTTAGATGATTGAAATTATTATTGATTCAATAAATCAATAAAAGATGAATTCAATAATTTTAACATGATGGAAACTGGTATAGAATTTGTTAATACCTTATCAGAAACCATGAATAGTATTGAAAGTTATGTAATAAGATATCAAGACAATTTTGTTGAAATTATGGATAAAGCGATGGGAGAAGGGATTACAACAAAAGAAAAATACAAGTATATTTTTAAAATGCTTGGACCTATAATTGAAGGACTATTTGATTTAAAAATTCAAACAATCTTCTCTACTATTTTAAACCACATTGATTGAATTATTCAATCTCATTTACCACCATTATCATTAAGTTGATTAAAATCAGCTGATCCTAAATACCAAAGCTATGAGGAACAAAATTATTTTGCAACTGAATATGCTTATTATCATATTCAAACTCGAGCTATTAATCTTTTAAATTGTTATCAAGTATCACCAAAAAATGAAGATAATTTAATTTGTAATATTGATGGTGGATATATTTCAAGTAATGTTAACAGATACAATAATGCTAATCTTTCTGTTGGTATATATACTGCTAAAATTGGCTATCCAGATTATGGAGAAGTATATTTACCCTTAGGTAAATATGATTTTAAATATTCTGCTAAAGTTAAAATATTTTATAGTGAAAATAATTCTTGAATTAAAGTATATAAAGTTGATAGTAGACAATTTACTCCAACTTTAATGATTGAAAAGAAAATTGCTATTGATCCATTCACAAGTAGCAATTGATATACAGATTTACATATTTACTAATTAATAAAAAGTTTGTATAATAAGAATGCATTTGTACAAGTGCAATTATGACCAAGAGTCATGCTAATGTTTTATAAACATTAGTTCCCCACTAAGAAGACAAATTATTTCACTAGTGAATTTGTCTTCTTTTTATTTTCTCTTCTTTTTATAAAAAAAAGTTAAAAAATCTATTTTATTTATAAAATATAGTTTGTATATTCTAATAAGGAGTGAACTTAATTAATACTACTCACAATATGGCAAAAGATTTAGTTACCATAACAGGAACAGTTGTTGATGTAATCAACAGTGATTCATATAAAGTTAGATTAGACACAAAAGATAAACGTGAAATTATCGCCCATGTATCTGGTAAAATGCGTCTTCACAAAATTCAGATTTTACAAGGTGATTCTGTAACAGTTGAGTTAAGTACATACGACTTAACACATGGTAGAATAACTTATAGAAACAAATAGGAGAAGTATTTAAGTTTTCATTAGAAATTTAGTCATTAAAAATGCAAATTTTTATGGCTAAATTTAATGTCTTATTAAACTATACAAACAATTAGGAGGAATAACAATGAAAGTTAGAGCTTCAGTAAAGCCAATCTGCAAAGATTGCAAAATTATTAAAAGAAAAGGCCGTGTTATGGTTATTTGCAAAAATCCAAAGCACAAACAACGTCAAGGCTAATTATTAAAGGAAAGGATTAAGAAAATATGGCACGTATATTAGGTGTTGATATTCCTAATGGTAAGAAGATCAAAACTGCTCTTACTTATATATATGGAATTGGCGATTCTAGAGCATTAGAAATTTGCCAAAAAGCAAATGTAGATCCTGAAAAAAGAACAAGTGATTTAACAGATGCTGAATTAGCTGCTATCCGTGAAGTTGGTAACAAATTCACTTTAGAAGGTGACCTTCGTAGAGAAGTAGCAATGAACATTAAACGTTTACAAGAAATCAATTGCTACCGTGGTATTAGACACCGTAAGAGTTTACCAACTCGTGGTCAAAGAACTAAATCTAATGCAAGAACACGTAAAGGACCACGTAAGACAATTGCTAACAAGAAAGTTGAAGCTAAATAGGAAAGGAGTAGATTATGGCTGAAGAAAAGAAACAACAATCTGCTGGTGCTAAAAAAGCAGCAGCTAAAGCTAAACCAAAGAAAAAACGTAAACTTGTTAACGTTAATGGTATGGCTCACATTCACTCAACAGTGAACAATACAATTGTAACTATTACTGACTTAAATGGAAATGCTATATCTTGAAGTAGTTCAGGAGTTGTAGGTTACAAAGGTAGTAAAAAATCTACACCTTATGCAGCAGGATTAGCAGCAACTCAAGCTGCAAAAGCAGCTATTGGGTTAGGTTTAAAGAGTGTTAAGGTATTTGTTAATGGTACTGGTCAAGGTAAAGATACAGCAATTCGTAGTTTAGCATCAGCTGGATTACAAATTACTGAATTAAACGATGTAACACCATTACCACACAACGGTTGCCACCCACCAAAGAAACCACGTTAATAGGAGAAAGAGAAAATAGGTATGGAAAAATTTCTAAAATACGACATTAAAGTTGAAAAAAATGAGAGAAACCCTCAACAATGCAAATTTGTCATTTCTCCATTAGAAAAAGGAATGGGAAACACACTTGGTAATGCTCTAAGAAGAACAATGCTATTTGATATTCCTGGTTCATCAATATTTGCTGTTAAAGTAAATGATGCAACTCATGAATTTCAAGCTATTGAAGGCGTTAAAGAAGATGTTACCCAAATCATCTTAAACCTTAAAGGTTTAGCTATTAAGATTGATGAAAATGCTTTTACAGATGACGAATTAGCAGAATTAACAATTGAAAAATGACCTGTAATGGAAGTATCTGCAAGTGGTAAATGTGTAGTTAAAGCAAGCGATATTAAAACTCCTGCAGGATTTGAAATTGTTAATAAAGGGTTATACATTTGTGAATTAACAAGTCCAGAATCTAAATTAGATTTAAAATTATATGCAAGACGTGGTCGTGGATTTGTTACTTTCACTCAAAACCATGATGAAATTAAATCATTAGGTATTATTGCTACAGATTCAAACTTCTCTCCAATTATTAGAGTTGGTTATTCAGTTGAAGATATTAAATTATCTAAATCTGAAACATGTGATTCATTAACAGTTGAAATTGCAACAAATGGTGCTATTTCTCCATCAGATGCATTAGCTTATGCAGCAAAACTTATTTCTGATTATTTACAACCAATTGTTGGCATTAATGAACACATTAGCCAAATGAAATTAATTGAAGAACAAAAAAGAGAACAAAGATCTGAACGTCTTTCAGCTTCAATTGAAGATATTAGTTTATCAGTTCGTTCTTACAACTGCTTAAAACGTGCTGGTATTCAAACTATCCATGAGTTAACTGAAAAAACTCGTAGTGAAGTTGAAAAAATTAAGAATTTAGGAAGAAAATCCCTACGTGAAATTCAAAAGAAATTAATTGAATACGGTTTATCTTTTAAAGATGAACGTAGTGATGATAAGGAGGACTAATTTATGTCTTTTATAAATAAAAAAGGTAAAACTTCATCTTGAAGACAAATGGTTATCCGTCAACAAGTTTCTGATGTTATTGCTTATGGTGAAATTCAAACTACTTTAACAAAAGCAAAGGAAACTCAAAAACACGTTGATCATTTAATTACTCTTGCTAAAAATGCAAGTTTAGCAAATGATCGTGAAATGCGTAGCATTCTTTTAAACACTAAGAACTACGATGTTGACCACTTAGTTAAAAAAGCACACACAATTGCTAAGAAATACGAAGACCGTAAAGGTGGTTACACTCGTGTATTACGTTTAAAAGAACGTGATGGCGATAACACAACAGTTGCTATATTACAATTAGTTTAATTGTAATAGACCAATAACTTAAGCTAAGAGCAATGCTTTGCTCTTAGTTTTTATTTTTCAAATGTTCAATATAAAAAGCAATAAAAATTAATATTCTAATATTACCATTTATAAAATTAATTTATTTTTTATAATACATATAAAAGGTATGCTTTAGGCATAATTCTTTTGTAACAATGATGAGAGATTTATAAAAAGGATAGTTATTGTATGAAAATTTGATCAGGTTTATGAAAAAAAATTGTTGCAGTATTTGCCACAATCACATGTGTGGCTAGTTTATCATCTATTGCTACAAGCTATAGTATTACATCATCAGTTGATAAAAATAATTTTGACATTCAAACTACTAAACGTGAAAATGCTACTGTTGATTCAACAGAAAATAAAGTAGAAGAAAAAACAAATACTTTATCTGAATCAAATAATGAAAATCAAACTAATTCTGTTAGCAATAAAACTCCATCATTAAAAAACACATACACAGGTACTTACACTTTTTATTTTAATGTTGCTGTCGATAGAGTTTACTTCAGTGCAATTAATTCAAGTTTAGATATGTCTTGAAGTAGAAACCTTTACCTTTGTTGAGGAGGTGCTCCTAATAATGTAAGCTGAGCTTGCAACGATGATTCTGACTGATTTCATTGAAATGGTGGTTTGTATAATGGATCAACATCACCAGGCAAATATGAATTTTGTATTAAGGTAGGACGTGGTGGTGGTCGTAAGGACCACCATCTAGAAATGAGACCAATGACTATTTCATATGGGTCAGTTAGTTATCTTTCATCTTCATGTACTACAAGTTTAACTAAAGGCGAATCATATTCAATCGCTACTACATATAAATCAAATTATGGTGCTCTTGATCCATTAACATATGTATATTGAAGCGTTTATTCAGGTTCAAGTTATATTAGTCTTTCTAAAAGTTCTGATTATTATAGTTCAAGAACAGGTGGCTTTAGAAGTCAATATACTTTGTATAATTCAATAACAGCAAAAAATGTTGGTAGTGCTACTGTTAAAGTCACTGTAGGTGGTCAAGTTGAATATTTATACCTTAATATTTCTTATGCAGTAATTAAAAAATTAACCATATCATCAACTTCAAAAGATATGCATAAAGGTGAAACATTCACTTTATTCTGCAACATCGATAATGTTATTAATGTTGATCCAGCCTTAAATCAAATTGTTTGAGAATATGATACTACTTTACTTTCATCTACATTAAGTAGTACAATGATCAGTAAATCTGGTGATAATATTGACTTTACTTGTAAAGAAATAACCCCGCCTGATACCCCGACAACGATTAAAGCATATGTTAAATCAAATCCAAGTATTTATCAAACTTGTACAGTTACTATTATTTATGCTGAGCTAAAAAATATTACTATTAGTGCTACTCAATTATTAAAAGACAAAGGTGAAACTTTTGCTTTAAATTGTGAATTAGAAAATGTTGAAAACATTGATCCTGCACTTAATAACATCCAATGAATTTCTTCAAGTACATCAATTGTTGTTAAGAATTCAACAACTAAATCAGGAATAGATGCCAATTTCTTTTGTCAAGAAATTACTCAACCAACAGAAATGGCTACTATTACTGCAATTACTCCTAATGGATTAACTGCAGAATGTGTAGTAGATATTATTTATGCAGAAGTTAGATCTGTTATCCTACCTGATAGTGTTATTGTTTCATATGGAGGAAGTACAAGCATTACTCCTCAATTAATTGATTCACGTTATGTTGATCCAGATACAGATATCTATTTCACATGTGGAGATGCTGCTATTTCTTTTGCATCACAATCAGTTAAGCAAAATGAACCAATGTACATTACATCTACAAGCCAATTACCACAATTAAATCCTATTACAGTTTTTGCTTATGTATTTGATCGTCAAGGTAATCGACATTATTCAGAAAAACCATGTAAAGTAATTGTTGAAGGTGTTTTACCTAAAACACTTAGTATTGCACCCAGTACTATTCAAGCTTCATTAGGAGAAACTTTTAATAGCCTTCATGCTATATTAGATAATAAAGCTTCACCAACAACAATCATTGAATGAAGTGTTTCTGATCCAATGATTCTATCTATCAAAGGTCCTTCTCAAATGCCTGCAAGTCAAGATCCTGAATTTGAAGTTATTGCAGATTCAATTCCATCAGAATCAGTAAAAGTTTTTGCAAAAACTGAAGATAAATCTGGAAACACATTAACAGCTGAGGCATATGTTCAAATTAAAGCAGGATTTCCTGAATCAATTAAAATTATAAGTTATCCTAGTAAAGAAGAAGGTAGTCTAATTAAAGGTGTTGCAGGTGAAGCTGGTAACACTGGACAATATGAAGCTGTTCATGGAGAAAACTCTTATCAAATTCTTCCTGCAACAGCAAGTAGTTCTGCAATTTGAAGTTTGGAAAAAACTGATGAAGATCATCCAATTCCATCTTGATTACATATTCACCCAGAAACTGGTACTTTATATTGAGATAACACTAATACTGAAGGAAGCTACCAATTCTATGTAAAAGTTACAGCAAGAGCTAAAAACAAAGAAGGTCTACCAGTTACTGATCGTACTTTAGTTTCATTAAATTTACAAATGGCTTCAAGTAAACCAACATCAGTTACGATTAAATCTGGTCCAATTGATTCAAGAGATATTGGATATGTTGGAGAAGCAAACCATTCAACTGCATTCCAAGCAATTGTTGATCCTATTGGAAGTAACCAAACAGTAGAATGAAGCATTGTAGCAGTAGATGGAGGCGTTTGATTAGAACAACCATATTGATTATCTATTAGCATGTCTGGTCAAATTCAATGAACAAGCAATGCACAAATGGGTAGTTGAAAATTTAGAGTTAAAGCAACAACAATTGCTGAAAATGTAAAAGGTGAAAAAGTTTCAGCAGTTAACTCAACTGACATTACTCTTGATATTAAATATCGTGAACCAACAGGTATTGAAATTGTTCAAACACCACAAAATGCTGTTAAAACAATTGGCGTTGATGGTCAAAAGAGTTTTGATTCTAACTTTGTGGCAGAAGTTTATCCATCAAATGCCCGTCCATTATGTAGCTGATCAATTGATAAAGTAGAAAAATTAGATAAACAAACAGGACATTTTAATCCAATTCCTACCCCTGAATGATTAAATATTGATAACAACGGTTTAATTTTCTGAGATGATACCCCAGAATCACTTGTTGAAGTAGGAGATTATAACATTGTTGTTAAAGCTACAACTATGGAGAAATCACGAGATGGTTTTTACCTTTCTGCAACTTCTAACCCAGTTAGATTAAGTATCATTTATCGTAATGCAACAAGTGTAATCTTTACACCTGAATCAATTGAAGCATTATTTGATGAAAATACAACTGCTCCTTCTGGTCAACCTGGATTATTAAAAGCTTACTTTAATACAGCTTCAAATTTGGAAGTAATGACAGGACGAACATTACAAGCTGTTGTTCAACCAGAACACCAAGCTAACCCTGATGTAATTTGAACATTGGAAAAACTATCAGCTGCAGCTGCTGCAATTAATGTTCATATTGGTGATCCAACTGCAGGCGAAAAACCTAATGTATTTTATTGAAATGCACCAACACCAGGAAGTGGACCAATAACATTTACTGTTAAAGTAACTAGTGCTGATAAAAAAGCAAGTGCTACCCAACCGGTAACTTTAAAACCTAGATACGCTAAAATTGAACAAATTACTGCAAGTCAGGAAAATATTGAAGTTAGTGGTGCAGTTAATGGAGAAATTAAATGTACAACTAATGATATGGCATCATTAGAACCTGGTGTTCCTACTTCAAATTTATATTGAACAGTAAGCGACCCATCTGCTTTAGAAATTCTTGAATCTGCTACTGTACATAAAGATGATAAAGAATATGAATCTGCAATTACTACAAAAGGTTCAACTATTCAATACAAAATTTTAAAAGACAACTTCTTTGGATTTAAATATTCAATTAAATGTTTTTCAAAAGAATATGTTTGAAATGAAGAAGCAGGTAGTTACAAATTAGAACAAAATATTGTCAGAGAAATTTTTATATTTAAACCTTTCCCTTGATGATTAATTATTGTAATTTGTGCAGTTGGGGTAATATTATTTGGATTGCTAATTTGATGATTAGTAAAACGTAATAAAAAACAAAAAGATAAAAAAGAAGCAAAAAAACAACAAAAAGAACTTGAAAAAGTTTCAAATACCATAAAGAAAACTAAAGTTGAATCCCCTAAAACTAAAAAACAAAAAGACAACTTGAATATTAATTAATTATTTGATATAAGTAGCACTTTTGCTACTTTTTTTATTTATCTAATATCTAATAATATTTTTATAATATTAACAATGAGGTTTTTTTAAGATGAAATCTATGGGTAAATTTTTTAGAAATACATTAGCCGCTTTAACAACATTAATTACTACAATTGCATTATTTTCAATTCCAATGCATAATAGAACTACAAGTGTTGATAAAAACACTTATTCTGTTGCTAATCCTAACCAAGATCAAAATACTAAAAAAGAAAGCTCTGTTGATAATAAAACACCTTCACTAAAAGCAACAAGTGCAACTGTTCGACGAACTATATATTATGGAGATCCAGTAACTTGAGCCTCTAATGATTTAGGTGGTGTTGTTGGTGATGCCTGTGACGATTATACATTCTACGGTGACTATCCTAGTGGAATGAGCTGTAGTTGAAATAAAAGTTCTGCATACCTAAAATGGAATGGTGGGTATGGTTCTGCATCATCATACCCTAGAAATTATTCTGATTTTGAATGAAAAATTCACCGTACTGGTGGTAGAAAAGATGCTCATGTATATTTTCATCCACTTACAGTTGATTATCATAACTATGATAATTGTACTTGATCATTTCCATTTAACACTAATTTGGTAAAAGGAGAATGATACTCTTTTTCATTTGGATGATCATCTAGTTATAATACACTTAACCCAACAGATTACATTAAAATTAACACTAGTGCACCAATTTCATGTGCAAATATTAAATACGCACCTTATAACAGTTTTAATGTTTCATTTCAAAAATCTTATTCTGTTAGTGGCTCTTTTAAAGTTACAGGGGTTGGTTCATATAGTGTTAATGTTATACATTACCATAACGATGGTTATATAAATTCAGCTACAAGACAAATTTGTTCAGGAACTATTAACTTAATATATGGTGAAGCAACTAATGTTATCATCAATCAAGTTACAATTCAAGCTCACAAAGGTGAGATTTTCTCTTTGTATGCTACAATTGGAAATTTGGTAAATATTGATCCTGCTAATAACTATGTTGATTGAACATTAAGCAAAACTGGCATAATTTCCTTTGCAGATGGTAAAAATAAAACTAAGTCAGGTGAATGACTATATTTCAATTGTGATAATGTAGGAACACTTCAAATTACATCAGAAATATATAATGGGATGACATGTGTATGTGATGTAGAAATTACATATGCTCCATTACTTTCAACAAATATATCTGATACTTACTTTGAAAAACGTAAAGGTGAATCATTTGACTTAACATGTACAATTGATAATGTAGAAAATATTGATCCTGCTAATAATAAATTTAATTGATCAACAAGTAGTGATCAATCTGTTCCTTTACCATTAAATACATCAGTTTCAGGACAAACAATCAATTTCTTTTGTCAAGAAGTAGGTACAGTTGTTTTAACAGCAACAACATATAATGGTATTGAAAAGAAATGTACTATTGTTATTACTTATGCTGATGTTAAAGGAATTAGCTTAGATAAAAATGAAATTGATCTTCAATATGTAGGTGGACAAGATACAATTTCTGCTGAATTAGATGATACAAGATATGTTGACCCTAATTCAATCATTAAATTTACATGTAATGATCCATTCCTTAATTTAAGTAGAACTGAAGTAAAACAACATGAAGATGTAGTTATTTCTACAAATAGTGGTAAACCAAAAACAAACCCTGTGATCATTAATGCTCACTATATTGCTCCATCAGGAAAAGTATTTGATGCAAAGCCATGTCGTGTTTATATTCGTGGTATTCCTATTAAGACATTACAAATTGCAGGTAGAAGTGAAGCAAATCTAGGTGAAACATTTAATGATGTATATGTTCAACTTGACCAATATGCTGACCCAAAATCATTAATTGATTGATCAATTGCTCCAGGTTATGAAAATTTAATTCGTATTAATGGACCAACAAAATTGCCTGCCAATGAAAACCCAGAATTTGAAATTATTGCACAAGAATCTGGAAAAGTTGCTGGTATTTTAGCTAAAAGTGTTCCAATTGGTTCTGAACCAGTAATTGAAACTAAAACTTCATACATAACTATTAATGGTGCATTCCCTACTGATGTAAATATTGTTAGTTACCCAGGTATGGATTCAAGTGATGTAATTGAGGGTAAGGCTGGGGAAGCTGGTAATACATCAAACTTACCACCATGTTCTGCACAAGTATTACCAGCAAAAGCTCAACAAGATGTAGTATGATCGATTGAAAACTTTGACGATCCAAACGTTTCTACTTGACTACATATTATGCCAAATGATGGTATTATTTACTGAGACAGTACTTGTAAAGCTGGTACTTTCACATTTAATTTAAGAGCGACAACAATACAAAAAGGTATTGATGGAAATCCAGTTACTTCTACTCGTCCTGTTACTTTAAAGTTAATAAATGCTGCAGCTACTGTTGAATCAATTAAAATTGCTGGTGGTCCTATTGATGAAACAACACCAAAAATTTATGGATACATTGGAGAAGCAAGTCAAGCTACACAATTTACAGCAACAGTATATCCAAGAGGAGCTAACCAATCAGTTTCTTGAGAATTAGTTAACCCAGACACAACTCCATTAACAGGAGAAATTACTAGCTGATTAAGTGTTGATGGTTATGGTCGAGTTCAATGAACTAAAGATGCTAAATTTGGAACTTATACATTTAAAGTAAAAGCTACAACAGTAGGTGTAGGTAGTGATAATAAACATCGTTATGATTATTGCACAAAAGATGTTGTTTTAGATATTAGATACCGTGAACCACAAAAAGTTACTATTACTCAAACTCCTTCTTCTACAACTAAAACTTTAGGTATTCAAGACCAAAGTAGTTTAGATGAAAAAATAGGAGCAACAGTTTCTCCAGCTACTGCTCGTCAAGAAATTGTTTGATCAATTGAATCAGTAGAAAAAATTATTGATGATAAGAAAACAAAAATTGATACTCCTAAATGATTAAAAATTGATAGTACTGGTTTAATTTATTGAGATTACAATGGGGAAAATAAAGTAGAAATTGGTACATATGAAATTAAAGCAAGAGCTACTGCCAAAGATAATAATAAGATATTTGCTATTTCTAACCCTATTCAATTAACAATAGTATACCGTGATTCTACAGGTATTGTTTTCACTAAAGAAACATATGATCATTTAACAAAAATTAAAGGTTATTTCCATGGTGCAGGAAACACTAAAGAAATGACAGGGTATGAATATGAAGCAATAGTTGAACCAGTTGGTCAAACTGACCCTAATGTAACATATGAATTACAAAATTTACCTATTGAAGGTGAAAAAGCTTATGATCTTAATATTCATTTAGGTAAACCTGAAAATGGGGAATTACCAAATGTTATCTATTGAAATGATAAAGCTGATGAAACTTTTAACATAATAACATTCAAAATGGTTGCAACTAGTGGTGATGGAAATAGTAGAACTCCACTTGATATTGAATTATCATTCGGTTATGCTGACTTAAAAGAAATTAACTTAGATAACACCGAATTTGAATTAAGTGGTTTACCTGCTGAAGGTGATTTTAGTGGTTCAATTCAAGCAATAACTAATAATATGCCTTCATTAAGACCAAATGCACCTGAATCAATGTTATACTGATCAACTAGCGATTCTTCTGCAATTCAATTATTACACTTTGTAATTGATAAAGAAACTGGCAAACAAAAACTTGAAACTTTATCTAATGATGGTCCAACTGCAGTTGACTCATTAAAAGGTTCTACAGTACACTTCAAATTATTAAAAGATAACTTCTTTGGTTTTAGCTACAAAATTTATTGTAAATCAAAGGCTAATAAAATTGATCAATATGGACGTGAAGTTTTTGGAGACAATATTGTAAAAGAAATTACAATTTACAAACCATTCCCAATTTGATTAATTATTGTATGCGCATTGGCTGGAGCATTAATTATTGGATTAATTATCTGATTATCTATTCGTAGTCACAATAAAAAGAAAAAAATAAGATTAAACAATAAAAAATAAGATAAATATACTATGCATAGCATAGTATTTTTTATTTTTATTAAAATTTTTTAAAAAAATATTAAAAAAATTTCAAAAATTAAAATTTTAATATATCATTAATATCACCTAACCAAATATGTATATGCAAATGTATATATTACGGTTAAGGGGATAGTTCTTTGAAAACTGAATAGAATCCGTCAATTTTTTGAGAGTTTGATCCTGGCTCAGGATTAACGCTAGCGGTATGCCTAATACATGCAAGTCGAGCGGAAGTAGTAATACTTTAGCGGCGAACGGGTGAGTAATACATATCTAATCTACCCTTTAGAGAGGAACAACATGTCGAAAGATGTGCTAATACCTCATAGGAAACAAGATCGCATGAATTTGTTTTTAAAGTTCCGTTTGGAACGCTTTAGGATGAGGGTGTGGTTTATCAGTTAGTTGGTGAGGTAATGGCCCACCAAGACAATGACGAATAGCTATGCTGAGAGGTAGAATAGCCACAAGGGGACTGAGACACGGCCCCTACTCCTACGGGAGGCAGCAGTAGGGAATTTTTCACAATGGGCGAAAGCCTGATGGAGCAATACCGCGTGGATGATGAAGGTCTTCGGATCGTAAAATCCTTTTATAAGGGACGAATGGTTTTAGTAGGAAATGACTAGAATTTGACTGTACCTTTTGAATAAGTAACGGCAAACTATGTGCCAGCAGCCGCGGTAATACATAGGTTACAAGCGTTATCCGGATTTACTGGGCGTAAAGCGAGCGCGGGCTGATTAATAAGTCTGGTGTGAAATGCAATTGCTTAACAATTGTTTGCATTGGAAACTATTATTCTAGAGTGTGATAGGGAGTTCTGGAACTCCATGTGGAGCGGTGGAATGCGTAGATATATGGAAGAACACCTGTGGCGAAAGCGAGAACTTAGGTCACAACTGACGCTTAGGCTCGAAAGTGTGGGGAGCAAATAGGATTAGATACCCTAGTAGTCCACACCGTAAACGATGGTCATTAGTTGTTGTTGTTATTACAACAGTAACGAAGCTAACGCATTAAATGACCCGCCTGGGTAGTACATTCGCAAGAATGAAACTCAAACGGAATTGACGGGGACCCGCACAAGTGGTGGAGCATGTTGTTTAATTCGACAATACACGAAGAACCTTACCAGGGTTTGACATGTCCGGCAAAGCTATAGAAATATAGTGGAGGTTAACCGGAACACAGGTGGTGCATGGTTGTCGTCAGCTCGTGTCGTGAGATGTTGGGTTAAGTCCCGCAACGAGCGCAACCCTTATTAATAGTTACTTTATCTATTGAGACTGCCAACGTAAGTTGGAGGAAGGTGGGGATGACGTCAAATCATCATGCCCTTTATATCCTGGGCCACAAACGTGCTACAATGGTTGGTACAAAACGTTGCCAAATCGTAAGATGGAGCTAATCGCAAAAACCAATCTCAGTTCGGATTGAGGGCTGAAATTCGTCCTCATGAAGTTGGAATCACTAGTAATCGCAGATCAGACATGCTGCGGTGAATGCGTTCTCGGGTCTTGTACACACCGCCCGTCAAACTATGAGAGTCGTTAATACCTAAAACCGTTTTGCTAACAGCAATGAGGCGAACGTCTAGGGTAGGAACGGTGATTGGAGTTAAGTCGTAACAAGGTACCCCTACGAGAACGTGGGGGTGGATCACCTCCTTTCTACGGAGTTATTTAATTAACACTGTACGAATCGTGTACATTTTTTAATAAAAATCCAATTAAATCTTCTTAGCATCGTCTATTAATCACAAAGATTTATTTGGTCGGATTCTATTTAGTTTTGAGAGAACTATAAACTCTCTCAAGAGGTTGTTCTTTGAAAGTTTTATAAAATCATCAATTCTTTCTAAATATAGATAGAAATGTTAAAGTTTCTATCTATACTAATCAAACCAAAATAAAACCAGAAATAGTTAAACATAGTTTAAATATTTTGTAGGACATCACAAATAAGTTACTAAGGGCTTATGGTGGATGCCTTGGGACTGGATGGCGATGAAGGTCGTGCTAATCTGCGAAAAGTTACGGGGAGCTGATAAGAGGCAATAATCCGTAAATTACCGAATGGGGAAACCCAGCTAATAGGAATATTAGTTATTGTATAAGTGAATTCATAGCTTAACAAAGTTATACCTGGTGAAGTGAAACATCTCAGTAGCCAGAGGAAAAGAAAACAAAGTGATTCCGTCAGTAGCGGCGAGCGAAAGCGGAAGAGGTCAAACCTAGTTTAGACTAGGGGTTGTAGGACTACAATGTAGTAGATGTAATTGATAGTAGAAGTTGTTGGAAAGCAACGCAACATAGGGTGATAGCCCCGTATACGAAATCAATTGCACACTTAGTAGGATCCTGAGTATGACGGGACACGTGTAATCTTGTCAGAATCTGCCCGGACCATCGGGTAAACCTAAATACAAACCAGTCACCGATAGCGTATAGTACCGCGAGGGAAAGGTGAAAAGAACCCAGAGATGGGAGTGAAATAGAATCTGAAACCATATGCCTACAACGAGTCAGAGCACATTAATGTGTGATGGCGTGCGTTTTGAAGTATGAGCCGGAGAGTTATTGTTGGCGTGCAAGGTTAAGCTGTAGAAGTGGAGCCGTAGGGAAACCGAATCTTAATAGGGTGTTTAGTACGTCACAATAGACCCGAAACGGGTTGATCTAGACATGGGCAGGTTGAAGTTAAAGTAACATTTAATGGAGGACCGAACCCACTTTCGTTGAAACGACAGGGGATGACCTGTGTCTAGTGGTGAAATTCCAATCGAAATCCGTGATAGCTGGTTCTCGTCGATATAGTTTTTCGACTAGCGTTAGATTATGAATATGTGGAGGTAAAGCGCTGAATGACTGATGGCCCTGTCTCAGGGTACTGATTTCAATTAAACTCTGAATGCCATATATTTTACTCTAGCAGTCAGACTGTGGGGGATAAGCTTCATAGTCGTGAGGGGAAGAGCCCAGATCTTTAACTAAGGTCCCTAAAATATACTAAGTGGAAAAGGATGTTGAATGTCTTAAACATCAAGGATGTTGGCTTAGAAGCAGCCACCGTTTAAAGAGTGCGTAACAGCTCACTTGTCGAGATATTCTGCGCCGAAGATTCAACGGGGCTAAGTATATTACCGAAGTTATGGGATTATAGCAATATAATCGGTAGACGAGCGTTGTATACAGGCTGAAGGTAGATCGTGAGGACTACTGGACAGTATACAAGTGAGAATTCCGGTGTGAGTAACGTATGAAAGTGAGAATCTTTCAAGCCGAATTGACTAAGGTTTCCAGGACTAGGGTCGTCCTTCCTGGGTTAGTCGGGTCCTAAGGCGAGGCCGAAAGGCGTAGTCGATGGCAAGCGAGTTAATATTCTTGCACCAAATGAATGAATGATGGAGTAACGGAGAAGGTTAATACGAGCCACTTATTGGATTGTGGCGAAAGCACCGAGTTGGAGATGGGACTAAATCCCCGTCTTATTCAAACAGTGAGGTGTGTGTACTAGAGAACGGTTATACAAGTATTAAAGTCGTATATATCACGCTTCCAAGAAAAACTCCTAAGTTTATCATTCATTTGCCCGTACTGAGAACGAACACACGTGGTCAAGGAGAATATCCTAAGGCTAGCGAGTTAACTATTGTTAAGGAACTCTGCAAATTGATCCCGTAAGTTAGCAATAAGGGATGCTTAGAGCAATCTAAGCCGCAGTGAAGAGCGAGGGGGGACTGTTTACCAAAAACACAGCTTTATGCTAAGTCGTAAGACGATGTATATGAGGTGACACCTGCCCAGTGCTGGAAGGTTAAGGAAGTGGGTTAGCAGCAATGCGAAGCTTGTGACCAAAGCCCCAGTGAACGGCGGCCGTAACTATAACGGTCCTAAGGTAGCAAAATTCCTTGTCGGGCAAATTCCGTCCCGCTTGAATGGTGTAACCATCTCTTGACTGTCTCGACAATAGACTCGGTGAAATCCTGGTTGGGGTGCAGACGCCCCATAGGCGTGATTGGACGGAAAGACCCCATGAAGCTTTACTGTAGCTTGATATTGAAAAGATATATCGTTTTTAGAGCATAGGTGGGAGACTTTGAAGTAACGACGCTAGTTGTTATGGAGTCAACACTGTAATACCACCATTATGATATCTCTTTTCTAACCTAAGACCATTATCTGGTCAAGGAACAGTGTTAGGTGGACAGTTTGACTGGGGCGGTCGCCTCCCAAAAGGTAACGGAGGCGCGCAACGGTACACTCAGCATGTTTGGAAATCATGTTAAGAGCGTAATGGTATAAGTGTGCTTGACTGTGAGACTTACAAGTCGAACAGGTAAGAAATTAGGTCATAGTGATCCGGTGGCTCAAAATGGAATGGCCATCGCTCAACGGATAAAAGCTACTCTGGGGATAACAGGCTGATACTGACCAAGAGTTCATATCGACGTCAGTGTTTGGCACCTCGATGTCGACTCATCTTATCCTGGGGCTGTAGCAGGTCCCAAGGGTTCGGCTGTTCGCCGATTAAAAAGATACGTGAGTTGGGTTCAAACCGTCGTGAGACAGGTTGGTCCCTATCTGTCATGCCCGTAGGAAGATTGAGAAGAGCTGCTCCTAGTACGAGAGGATCGGAGTGGAGACACCACTAATGTTTCGGTTGTATCGCCAGATGCATCGCCGGGTAGTTACGTGTCGAACGGATAAACGCTGAAAGCATATAAGCGTGAAGCCTCCTTCAAGATTAATCTTCCCCACCCGCAAGGGTGATAAGAATCGTTGTAGACTACAACGTTGATAGGTCAAAGGTGTAAGTGTAGTGATACATTTAGCTGATTGATACTAATAATTCGAAAGACTTAACCGTGATGAATTGTTTATTTCATTTGATAAAGAAGATGACGATTTTATAAAACATTTGAAGAATGACTTCTTGTCGTGTGGTGCACATATCGTGTGTGGTAACACCTGTTCCCATCCCGAACACAGCAGTTAAGCACCATGGAGCCGAAGGTAGGATGAATTTAATCTGAGAATAGGAAAGTGCCACGCGA
>JAQXJX010000017.1 GCA_029009155.1 Mycoplasmataceae bacterium
TATTTTTAATGGATGTAGTAAAATTGAAAAAATTAGATTACCTAAAACAATTACAAATATTGAAGCAAATGCTTTTAGTGATTGTACAAGTTTAACACAAATTAATATTCCACAAGAAACAATTTCAATTGGAAATAATGCTTTTATTGGTTGCAGCGGTTTAAAAGCTGTTAATATGAATGACAAGATTGAAACTATTGGTGATTCTGCTTTTGAAAATTGTTATTCATTATCAAGTAAAATTACTTTTCCAACAACTATTCAATCAATTGGAACTAAAGCATTCTTTGGTGATGTAAAAATTGAAAAAATCACTTTTAAATCATCTTCAGCTCCAAGATTAGGTATTGATTGATTAACTTCAATTGATGATCCTAACATGAATACAATCATTGAAATTCCATACAATGAAGATCCAAATTATACAGTAGCAAGCTACTTTGATGGAAATGTTTCAGTATTCCTTGAAAATGTTAAATACTTTGATTTAAACGACTTTGAATTAAAACTAAAACCATCTGCTGATGACAAAATTGTTTTAGTTAATGGTATTGAACAAAACTTTGATTTATTTGATATTAAGGTAAATGAAGGATCAAATAATAAAGCTCATTTCAACTTATATGTAGATGGTCATGATACAAGCATTGAAAAAATTAATTGAATTAGTATTGACAAAAACAATGGTCAAATTTCAATTAAAAAACAAGCTGAATATGGTAAACATGAACTAAAAGTAGTAGCAACTAGTGTTCAAGATCTTTCTAAATTTTCTTCTAAAATCATTAAATTAGATATTACTACAGGGTCTATGGCATCAAATTGATGAATATGAATGATAGTAGCTATTTCTTGTTTAACAGTAATTGGTGTTGCTTGATATGTAATACATTCAGTTAAAAAGAACAAGAAATCAAATCATAAAAAATAGTTAAAATCATTCTTAAAAAGTGTAATAAATTGTTAAGTTTTTATAAAACTTAACTTTTATTATTTGTTTTTCATAATAGCAATGTTGTTAATTATACTCGCATTTTGCACTAGGTATATTAATATATCAATGCACCAAATCTCAAAAGTTAATTTATCCTCATTTTAGGATATAAAAATTCATTTGGAGTGAATCAATTAAGGCTTGGTAATACTTTTTTTATTCCATCATTACTAAGGATGTTACATATTTTAAACAAACCTTAAGTTTGTTTAATTCATTAAATACCAGTATTATTTTATTTTTAATCACCTATTATTGTGTTTATAATCTTGTTTAAACTTCCACATGGGTAATTACTTTTTTTATAGTTCTAATAAGTCTTCTAAACGATATTAAAGTAGATGTTAATCTGCATTCTAATAATCTTATATTTTTACCAATTGTTTTTCTTTGTATATTCTTTTTTAAGAAGATTTAATTATCTTTTTATGATCGTATATATTTTTATTTAAAAAATGTTGTGGTAAGAATTAACCTATACAAACAATCAAAAGATGAGCAATAATGTTTTAATTACCTTCACTTTGAAAAGAGATTGCTAATATTATTGAAAAAGAATTAGCAGGAACTATTTATAATTATTATCAAATATTTGAAATAGCTTTAATATGTGCCACTGCAATAATAGGTGGTTTAACATTATGGTCCAAGCAATCAGAGTCTTGTTTTTCGATAATGAAGAAGCAAAAAAAGAAATTAAAAGAGTCTAAATCTCATATTACTCACTGCATAGGTTATATTTTTATTGATTATCATTTGCAGAAATATTCTGGATGTGAATTCTACCACCAATTTGACATTGGGCAGCAAGTGCTAACGATCAACCTGATCCTGTTTCATTGATTAATGCTTTAAGTTTGTGAAGATAACTAAAGACATTGTAAAGTATTGGAGACTGAAGAACAGTTCCAAAAATACCATTTAATTTCTTGAAATTCAACTCATCAACAAAAACTTAAAAAAGAAACATTACCTGAATGATATATGTTTTCTAAAGAAGTATTAATTCAAGAATTAGAAGAGAAAGAAAAAAATAAGCGCCAATAGGTGCTTTTTATATTTTTATTTTTGAATCTTCTTGTTCAATTAATTCAGAATTACTTACTTTTAAATCATTAGTCTTAATAACATCTATTAAAAGGTTCTTTGTATTTTTACTATCAATTTTTAATTCATTAATAGATTGTTGTTGGTTTGCTAAATGCTTATTAATTTCAGCAAATCCTTCCATTACTAACTCTCTTAAAGTTTTACCTGGTTTAGATGGAACTCTACCAGATTTTTTAACTTTAATTAAATCAACTTGACTAGAAGAGTTAGTTTCATTTTTTAAATTTGGATATTTATAAGTCGGTACCATAAATTACATCTCCATTTCATTGTTATCTACTAATGAATGAGATTTAGTTTTTTGTTTAGATAAGTTGTTATATATTGTTTTATTGATTGTTTTTCTAAACGAAAATGATAAGTTTTTATCATATACATTTCAATCAATTTTATTAATACAACTTAAATTTTCTTTAAATTCTTTTGAAAATAACCTTTGAAACTTGTAAATTTTTGTTTTAGAAATTCTATTTATTGATAAATAATTACTATCTTTCCTTCATTCAAAATTATTTTTTATC
>JAQXJX010000018.1 GCA_029009155.1 Mycoplasmataceae bacterium
TCTATTCCTTCTTCAAAATTAAGTTCAATGATTTCTTTGCTTGAAAGGAACGTATTACGTGAATTGCCATAGAAAGCACGATCACCAATTTTTTTGATGCTGGCAGGGATAGTTAAATTACATTCCTTAAAATATCATCCATTTGAGCTAGGGTGGAAAGTGTCATATCCTATTTCAGAAATTACATATTCAGTTCCATCATATTTAAATTTACCACCATTGAAGTTAAAATTACCTGTTGCTACAAACAAACAAGATGCACCAGTAATTTTTGTTTGTTTAGGATCTAAATAATTGAAATCAAATGTGCTATCAATATTTCCACCAATGTATTTTGAATTAATTGTTTTAGAAATAGGGTATTTAGTCTGAAAATATTCTTCAGCAGAAGACCAAAATTGATCATTACAATATTTATCTTTCATAGCTTGATCTTTTACTCAAATTGTTTTAATATTAGTTTCATGTAAGCAACCATATCAATGAAAAGGATCGACATCAATATTGATAACATGATCTAATGCTGTTAAATCTAATTCTTTTACAGGACCTATTTGACTAAAAGCATTATTACCAATATGTCTTACACTATTTGGTAAAACAAGTTCATTAGATACAAGATTTGTACATGTTGAAAAAGCACCTTCTCCTATATCTTCAATACCGTTTTCAAAATAAATATTAATTATTTCTTTACTAGGAAAAGGCATAATAGTTGAATTTCAATTAAAAGCATCCTTACCAATTCTTTTAATTGATGCAGGAATAGTTAAATTACATTTTTTAAAAAACCACCTAACACTATTACAATAAAAAGCTTCATCTCCAATTTCAGTAATTGTATATTCAACTCTATCGTATGTAAATTTACCGCCATTAAAATTGAAGTTTCCAGTTGCTACAAAATCATGATTAGCTTTTACAATAGTACATTCATGACCTGTAAATTTAACATCGACAGTTCCTTTTTTCGCTCCAAACAATGCAGCACTAATTGTTTTAATATCATTATCATTATTAGTTGTTTTAATATTGCTTATAATAGTGTTATTTGAATAAGCACCTGCTATTCCACCTAAAAAACATGTTGGTATAGCACCAAAAATAATTTTAAAAATATCTGTTTTTTTCATATTAGTATATTTAATTCTTTCAAATTCAAAAAAATCTATTTATATATATTTGTTACAAAATAGTGGTAATATTATAACTCTTTTAATCACTTGTCATTAATTTTTCAATAGAAATTTAAAACTTTTACAATATCAACACTTTAATATCATAAAGATTTACTATGCTTATAGATTTATCACAAATTTTAATTTTTATTAAATAATATAATTATTAACATTTAACATAATAACATATCATCTGTTTAATAGATACATATGCAAAACTCCTTAGATAAAATAAATAAATTTCTAAAAGCAAATTTCACAAAAAAGCTAAATGTTCAAAGAGCTTTAATGATTGCTATTGCAGCTTTTGTTGTAATTGTATGTAGTTGGCCAATGCACAGTTGAGCAATGAATTCAATTGTTGCTCGACATAATATTGGTGGTTTTATAGAAATAAATATTATTTTGAATGGTGGTGTCTCTTTTAGTTTTTTTGATGGTCATTCTGGTTTTATTTATGCAATTCAGACATTGATGGTATTACTATTAACATCAGTTGTTTTATTTACTAAAAAATGATTTTTAAATTTATCATCTGGCATTGCTACAATTGGTGGTTTATTTAATTTAATTGATCGAATGTGTCCTAAAAATTTAGCATGTTCACCTGGAGTAGTTAATGATTCAGTTTTAGATTATTTTCAATTTTTTGGTAAAAGCGCTATCTTTAATTTTCCTGATGTATTTATTATTGTTGGTGTTATTGGTTTTTGCATTGGTATTATTTGTGTAACATTTACTGAAAACGAAAATAAAAACAAGAAAAAGGTAAAAGAAAATGATAAATCAAAAAAATAAAATTGAAATAGTTTATGAAGATGATTCTTTAATTGTTATTAATAAACCTAAAAACATTTTAGTTCATCCAACAACATTTAACGAAGATGAAACTATAGTAGGTTTATTAAAAGATAAGATTAACATTAAAGAATTTGATGATCAAGTTCGTCCTGGTATTGTTCAAAGATTGGATAAAAATACAACAGGGTTAATGGTAATTGCTAAAAATAAAAAAGTATCAGATGATTTAATTGCTCAAATTAATGAAGATATTTTGATAAGAAAATATTTAGCAATTATTCATCATAATTTTAAAGAAGACGAAATCATTATTAAAGCACCTATTGCAAGAAGTAAAGGTGATAAACTTAAAATGGTAGTTAGTGATGATCCAAAAGCTAAAAATGCTCAAACTAACATTGAAGTAATTAAACATTTTAAAGATGCATGTTTAATAGAATGTTTATTACTAACAGGAAGAACGCATCAAATTAGAGTACATTTATCATATTTACATCATCCTGTTTATAATGATGAATTATATGGCCAATTTGATGGTTATGAAAATTATGGTCAATTTTTACATTCTCATTATTTAAGATTTATTCATCCATTAACAAACCAAATAATGGAATTTGAAAAAGAACCAGATGATACTTTTAAATCATTGATTAAAAAGTTAGAAAGTGAAAACAAATAATGAATAAGTCATATTCTTTATTTATAGATACTACACAAAATTATTGTAATTTAGCAATCATTGATGATCAAAATTTAATTGTGAATAAATTACAAATATTAACTCACAATAATATGACAGATGTTGTTGTTGAGAAAATTAGTGAGTTATTAAATTCA
The DNA here is from genome assembly GCA_029009155.1 of Mycoplasmataceae bacterium. GTDB lineage: Bacteria > Bacillota_I > Bacilli_A > Mycoplasmatales > Mycoplasmoidaceae > Malacoplasma_A. Next base: position 2,817 of record JAQXJX010000018.1, read on the forward strand.
ACTAATGTTGATAAAAAAGATATTAAAAATATTTATTTGCTAATTGGTCCTGGTAGTTTTACTGGTTGTAGAGTTGGATATATAATTGCTGAATCTTTTAAAAGTGTTAACAACTGCAACATTTGATATACAAATTCATTATTATTCCAATTACCAAAAGGAACAGGTATTAGCTTAATTGATGCAAAGAGCAATAAATTTTTTGCTGCTATTTATGATCAATATAAAGAAATATTATCACCTAAATTAATTGATGCAAATGAATTAGATTCAATCAAAAAGCAATATTCAAATTTTGAAATTTATTTAGATTATCAAAATATTGATGTTTTTAAAAATCTATTAGCTAATATAAATAGTGCTTTTATTAAATTGCCTAATGGTGAAAAAATAGTGCCACTTTATATAAAAGGTTTTACAAACTAATGAAAATTGATAAAGTTAATCTTTCAGATATCAATGAAATAGCAAAGATAGAAAATGAATGTTTTGAAGATGTTGAATTATATTCACTTCAACAATTAATTGATTGTGTTAATGATAGCAACTATCTTTTCTTAAAAATTACTATTAATGAAGAAATAGTTGCATTTTGTCTTAGTAATTTGACTTTAGATCATATTGATTTATGTCAAATAGCCGTAAAAAAAGAATTTAGAAATAAATCATATGGTACTCAATTAATTGATTATTTAATAAATTTTCATTTACCAATATTTATAGAAGTAAATGAAATTAATCATACTGCTATTAATTTTTATCTAAAAAATGGTTTTCAACAAATATCAATTAGAAAAAAATATTACAAAAATCATAATGGTATCATTATGAAAAAATGTTAAAAATAACTAAACTATAATTAAATTAATAATCCAATATGTTCAAAAAAAAGTCTAAAAGAAAACAATTGTACTCACCTGTTGATCGTTCATATAAGTATAGTCCTATTTGAATGCCATTGTTTTATTTAAGTGCAACCATTTTAATTATTTTCTCAATCTTATCTTTTGTATATGTTTATTTAGTTTTTAATGCTAATGATGTAAATACAATCATGGGTTTTTCTATATCAATTTCATCATTAACTGCTTTATTACTTTGTTTGATATGAATTGCTATTAATATTACCAACACACCAATTATCTTACCAGAAATTGGTTTTAAACCTGAAGTAATCAAAAAGCAAAAAATGCAAAAACAACTTGCAATAGTTTTAAAATTATCACTTTTTATTGTCGTAATGTCTGCAATTACACTTATGTTAATAAGTGGTTATACTTATAAAAATAAAAAAATTGATTTAACAGAAATATTAGCTATTATTCATGCAACATTAACTTTTATTTTTATGGTAATTGCATTGTTGAGTTGATTTTACTTTATTAAGCTAAAGTTAATTATTATTAAAGAATTTCAACCAAAGAAAACAAAATCTAATAAAAAAACTAAAAAGAATAGTTAATTTATAATATATAGAAGTTTTTAAAAATATGAAAGCATGTTTAAAAATAATAAATAACTATTTTTGAAAATCGTTATTTGGCCCAGGTATTCTATTCGTATTCTCAGCATTATACATGTTCATTATTGTGTCATGTTGAAGTTTATTAGGCGAAATTAAACCTATTAGTATAGTACCAACTGTAGTTTCTTTTATTGTTGTTTTAAATGGTTTATTTTGTATACCAACAACAATTAACTCATTACGTACATCGATTGTGTTAAAAAGACTAGGATCATCTAAAATTACTCCACTTCAATTTATCACTATCACATTGTGCTATTACTTTGTAATTTCACTATTATCAATAGCTTGAGTTATATTATGAACTTGATTAATTTTTATTAATTCTTTAGAAGATTATTACACACTAATACATGGTGCAAACTTTTGATCTATTTTGTATGTAACACTAATTACATTTATTCTTTCTTCAGGAATAGGGTTATTTGTTTTATCATTTACAAATCGAAATTTTGTAATTTTAACAATTGCAGTTGTTATAGTTATCTTTAGTTTAATATTTGCAGGATTTGGTGCTCCTATTCAATTCTTACACACATATTGAGCAAGTGATAATACTTCTTCGCCTTTATACAAGGTAGTTTATATTGATCCTTTTTGATATACATCATCAATGTCATTTGAGGCTTGATTCTCAAAACCAAATGACTACTTTAATACTTTCGGTTCTTCAATATTTAATATTTCAGCTAAATTATGTGGTAAAACAATAACTTCAAGTCCTGTTGCTCAAATTCTTAGTAGTGCAGATAAAACCTTAAATATTTATCTACCAATTTCTTTGATAATATTAACTTCAGTTGTTAATTCTTTCACTTTCAAGTGAAACATTAGATAAAACTTATAATATTATGTAAAATTAATGTGATTATGAGTACAAAATTTATTCGCCCAAGAGGCACTGAAGATATTTATTATGAATATTCTCAAAAGTTTCAAACTTTAACAACAACTTTTTATAAATTAGCCCACATGTATGGGTATTCTTTTATTGAAACACCTACTATTGAGCATAAAGAATTATTTATTCGTAGTGTTGGTAGCAGTGATATTGTTCATAAAGAATTTTATGATTTTGTCGACAAAGGTAATCGTGAAATAGTTTTAAGGCCTGAAGGAACTGCTGGTGTAATTAGAGCGGTTGTTGAAAATAAAATGTTAGACAAATATCCACATCCTTTAAAATTCTTTTATATTGAACAAATGTTTAGATATGAAAGACCTCAAAGTGGAAGATTACGTCAATTCCATCAATTTGGTGTTGAATGCATCAGCACAAATAGCTACAATGATGATGTAGAAATGATATTAATGGCTACTGATATCATTAAAGCATTAGGAATTAAACAATGTGAACTATCAATAAATAATATTGGTAATTTTCAAACTCGTGCTCTTTGAACAAAAGCTTTAAGTGAATATTTCCATAAATATGAAAAAGATTTAACTGAAGATTCTTTAAAAAGGATAGATGTAAACCCTTTAAGAATTCTTGATGATAAAATTGATGGTAAAAAAGATTTTGTTAAAAATGCACCAGCTATTGATGAATTTTTAACAAAAGAAGAAGTTGAATATTTTGATAACATTAAAAATGCTTTAGATAAGCTAAATATTAAATATGTTGTTGATAAATCAATGGTAAGAGGTTTAGATTACTATACAAATTTTGTTTTTGAAATTAATTCAACACATGAAGGTCTTGCTGGTCAACCAACATTAATTGGTGGTGGTAGATATGCTAATCTTGTTAAAGAATTAAATGGTAATATTGACGCTCCATCAACAGGATTTGCTACTGGAATTGAAAGATTAATAATTGCATGTGATCTTGAAAATAAGGAATGAGATAACATTGAAACTGCTGATACAGTTGTAATATCATTAGATCAATCAACTAACTTATATGTACAACAAATTTTAGCAGAATTAAGAAAAAATAATATTTCATGCACATGTAATTTTAGTTCAAATAAAATTAAAAATGGTTTCAAATTAGCTGAAACTTTAAAAGCAAAATTTGTAATTATAGCAGGTAAAAAAGAATTTGAAAATAATTCAATTGAAATTAAAAATCAAATCACTATGGAACAAAAAACAATTGGATTAAATGAAATGATTTCTTTCATTAAAAAAGGAAAATAAATTATGATTAATTGACGTTATTGTGGTCAAGTAGATGCAAACTCTATTGGACAAAGTTTAACTATAAGAGGCTGAGTTAAAACTATTAGAAAACTTGGTTCACTAATTTTTTTAGATGTTATTGATCGTTATGGCTATACTCAAGTTGTTGTAGAAGATAGTAATGAATATTTTTCACAAGTTAAAAGTACTACAACACAATCAGTAGTTCAAGTATATGGAACTGTTAGAAAAAGAAAAACACCTAACCCAAATATTAAAAATGGTGATGTAGAAATTTTACTAGAACAATTTGATTTAATTTCATTAGCAAAAACATTACCAATTAGTGTTGATGATGATTCAAATGTAGCAGAAAACATTCGTTTAAAATATCGTTTCTTAGATTTAAGAAGACCTTGTTTACAAAAAGCATTAATCTTCCGTTCTAAATTTATTAATGCATGTAGAAAGTATTTGTTAAATGAAGATTTTGTAGAAGTTGAAACTCCAAACTTATCTAAAGCAACTCCAGAAGGTGCTAGAGACTATATTGTTCCTACTAGAATGGGACCAAACCACTTTTATGCTTTACCACAATCACCACAAATTTATAAACAACTTTTAATGGTTGCTGGTTTAATGAAATACTTTCAAGTTGCTCGTTGTTTTAGAGATGAAGATTTAAGAGCAGACCGTCAACCTGAATTTACTCAATTAGATATGGAATTATCTTTCATAAATGAAGATAAAATTCAAACTTTAATTGAAGGAATGATGCATAATGTATTTAAGGAAGTTATGAATATTGATATTCCAACTCCTTTTAGAAGAATAAGTTATGATGTAGCAATGAATAAATATGGTATTGATAAACCAGATTTAAGATTTGACTTATTTTTAAATGAAGGAAATAAATACTTTGCTAATACACAATTCAAAGTCTTTCAAAATGTATTAAAAAACAACCAAGCAATTAAATACATCATTACTGATAAATTCTTTAACAAAGAACAAGTTACAATGTTAAAGAAATATGCTAAAGATAATAAAGCTTTTGATTTAATTGATTTAGCATATAGAAATAATGCTTTAGAAGGTCAATTAAAGAAAGTAATTGAACTTGATACAATTAAACAAATCTTCACAGATCATAATATTAAAGAAGGTACAATTTTTATGATCGCTGGCGATATAAATATTGTAAATCAAGCTTTAGGTGCAGTAAGAAACTATTTAGGTGAAATTTTAGGATTAAAAGATCCAAACAGATATGAATTCTGTTGAGTTGTTGATTGACCATTATTTGAATGGAGTGATGATGAAAACAGATATGTTGCAGCACACCACCCATTTACTAGTCCTGATGAAAAATCATTACCAACTTTTGATACAAATATGAAAGATGCAAAAGCACGTGCATATGATATAGTTATGAATGGTTTTGAAGTTGGTGGAGGGTCAATAAGAATTACTGATCCAACTATTCAACAAAGAATGTTTAATGCTATTGGATTAAGTCAAGAACAAATTCAAAAGAAATTTGGATTTATGATTGAAGCCTTCCAATATGGTACACCACCACATGGGGGAATTGCTCTAGGTATTGACCGTTTAATGATGCTATTAACTCATAGTGAAAGTATACGTGATGTTATAGCATTCCCTAAAGATAGTCATGGATATGATCAAATGATGGAATCTCCATGTGAAGTTCCAAGTGAATCTTTAGACGAACTTTACTTAAATGTAAAGAATAAGTAAAAATAATTTGAATTGAAAAAAGTGCAACACCATATTAATAGTGGTGAGCACTTTTTTGATTAAAGCAGTTATTTTATTAGATGAAGTAAGATGACAATATATCATTTGATCAACAAGATTAATGATTTCTAATTCTGTTTTATGTTCTTTGATATTTGATATGAAAAAGCATGTTTTATAAAACTGATATATAATTTATTTGTTTTGAGATAAGGAATAAAAACATTAATGAAAAATAAAAAAATATTATCATTAATTTTTAGTGGAATTTTATCAGTGGGAGTGGTAACTCCAATCTTATATTCTTATGTTAATTTACATGATGTAAATAAAAATAAGTTATTTTTATCATTGATATAATATTCTCAATTATTTAATTATGAATTGAACTGATTTAACAATTTTAATTTCCGTGCTTGTAGCAATTGTAACTATTGCACCCGTTATGTATTTTTACTTTAAAGATAAGCAAAGACACATTTCGTTTTATGTAAAAAATCAAAATTCTTATCAAACAAAATGATTGATAATTTTATTAATAGTGGAGATTACTATCCTTTTAATGATTTTTTAACTAAAATTATCATTTGCGTACTTACATTTATAGGCATAAATTTTCTTTTAATATATAGTATTATTCAAAATTGAATTACTAATAATTTAATTGTTGGGCTATTAGTAACTTTCTATATTATCATGTGTTCATTGTGTATTGGAATAGGATACTTTGAAACAAAATGTTACAAGAAATATAATAAGAAAATTACTGGCATCAATTTGAATAGTGATAACTTCAAAAGATTTATTAGTAGTTTATTGACATATGAACTTAATAGTAAAAATCTAAATAATCTATTAACTAAATTAAACAATAAAGATTACATAGAACAAAAGAACTGTGTTGTTGATTCTCTTTTATTACTACAAAAATTAATAATCTTTACAAACTATAAGAAATATTATTTCTTAAATCAAAAAGATGAAGACACTAAGAGTAAATTAATAAATGATATTAATTCCTTTTATTCATCAATTATCTAGAAATTCAAAGAGATAAAATACTAAATTAAAAATAAAGTGCAACACTGTTTAAAGACGGTGAGCACTTTTTATAAATAAAACAATAACTATTTGTGGTAGTTATCATTTCCTAAACTATTTAGATTATTGGTTTTGATATGATAGATGAATTAAAGTTTTTATAAAACAATTCATTAGAATTTTCTAAATCAATTTTGTTGTTATTACTTTCAAATATACCTTTGTTCATTTTGACTTTTCTAACTCATAAGTTTATTGATCTATAGAACTTAAAAAACAATAATATATTTTCGTAATTATCTTTTGAGTTATTGATTTCATTAATTGAATTTGAAATGAATGCTTTAAATTTTTTATTAAAATCATTTTCATTTTTTAAATTAACAATATTTATCTTTTCTAAATATCTTAGTGATTCAATTGATTTATTAGTATCTATACCTTAAATTGCTGAAGATAATTCATTTTTTGTATTTTTAAAAATTCCATTAAAATACATAACACAAAGTGAAAATGTACAATGGATTGAAAAAACATAGTTCATATATCTTTTGTAATTTCTTTTTATCAATGTCAATTTTCTTTGAAATATTATTAGATATTCGACAAAGTTAAATTCAAATAGCAATTAAAGCAATTATTGAAATTACAATTGTTGTAAGTTCAATAGTAATAATTGCTATAGTTCAATTTATAAAATTATCTGAGAAATTCATAAAGATATAAATTTTAATATCAAAAAAAGTTTAACATTACTTTTGCAATTTGATTAATAATGCATTAACTATTTATCAAATAAGCTAATTGCATTTAGTTTAAGTTGTTCTTCTAATTTGCTAATGGAAACATTGTAAATTTGACTTATCTTTTTAAAGATATGAATTACATTTAATGGAGTGTTTTGAGTACCTCTTACTGGTTCAGGAGATAAATAAGGGCAATCAGTTTCTAGAAGTAATTTTTCTAATGGAATAGTTGTAGATAATGCTTCGATTAATTCTTCATTCTTCTTTTTAAAAGTTGCAATGCCATTAATAGCAAAGAAACAATCTAAATCTAAATATTTCTTAGCTATAGTTTTATTACCGTTAAAACAATGAACTACTTTTTTAACACCAGAAGCATAATTTTTTAATATTTCAATTGCATCATCATGTGCTTCTCTAATGTGTAATTCAATTGGTAAATTATATTTTTTAGCTAGTTGAATAAAGTTAATGAATACTTCTTTTTGAATTTGGTGATCTACATCAGAACAAACATAATCTAATCCGATTTCGCCTATGGCAATAATCTTTTTATTTGTATCTTGTTTAATAACATCTTCTATTAAAGATACACATTCATTAGGTGAATGATTATCAATACATTCTGGATGAAAACCAACTACAGAAAAAACATTATCATATTTGTTTGATAATTCTAATCCTTTTAATGAATCTATTTCATTAGTTCCAATAGCATTCATCATTACATCTTGATTTTTACATTCATTAATAATTTGATCTGATTGTGATAATAACGGATCTGAATTAATATGAGAATGAGTATCGTAATATCTATATTTGTTTATTGTGTCTTTAAAATTCATATTATTTTCCTACGCAAAATGATTTAAATAATTCATCAATAAAATTAAAGTTTTCTGTTTTACCAATGATTGTTAACAATTGTTGATGTGCTTTATGAAAGTATTCATTTAGTAAATCAATCGGTTGATTGTTATTAATTTCTTTTAAACAATCGTTTAAGATTTTTATAACATTTTTAGCTAA
>JAQXJX010000019.1 GCA_029009155.1 Mycoplasmataceae bacterium
TTTTGTTCACATGTAGCAGTTAATCTAAATGAATAAACTCCTGGTTTATTATCTTTAGATATTTTAATAGTTGTACTAAATTGATCTTTAACACCATCATCATCAGTATCTACATAACTATTAGTTAATGATAATCAAGTAGGTAAACTGTTATCATTTTCCATAGTTTCTAGTTTATAGTTTATACCTTTTTTATAAATACTATGTTTAGATGTTTGTCTAATACTATAAGTAATATTTTTTTCTTCACCTGTTATTAATTCTATTGTATTTGGTGACTTAATAAATTTAAAGTCAACAATTTCATCATATTTAATAACAACAGTGATCTTTTTAATTATTTCAATAGGTTTACCAGTTGTTTCATCTAAAGCATTAGAAGTTACTTTTACTAAACAACTATAAACTCCAATTCCCATTTCTAAAGGATTGTATCTTATAGAACAAGAATATAATCCTTTAGAAATTTTATCAAGGTCTTCTTTTACATAGAATTTACCACCATCATTACCTGGAATGATAGTTACTTTTCCACCTTGTTTATATGTTGTTTCATCGTATTTACTGTCTTCAATAACATTTAATACAACTTGGTCTAATTGATTGAAGATATATGATTGTTGTTCTATATCTTCACTATTTTCTCATTCAAACTTATTAATGCCTGCATAATCAGTTGAAATTAAACATGTTGAAGATAAAGAATCTTCATGATTATCAATAACTGTAGCAGTAATTGATTCTTTATCTATAACTGATGATGATTTTACTTTTATATCATAATGAGTTTTGAATGAAGTTTGAATAGATTGCTTTCAAGTGTTATCTGTTTCATCTAAAAACAATATATCACTATTGCTACTTGTTCAAGTAACAATGTTATTTTCAATATTTGGATCAATAGCACCCATGTCAGCAGATAATGAAATTTCATTGTTTACAAATCCATTAACTGATTCTGGTAATACAGGAGCTTTTATTTTTGCTCCATTTTTCATATCTTTGTATTTAAAACCAAAGTTATTAGCATCATGGTATGCTTTCATTAAGTCTGTAACTTGATATGAAACACCATCTTCAACTATAGTTTGTGTTTCTTGTTGATATGGAATTCAAACATATCCTCTATTACTTTCACTTACATATAGTAATTCTGGTTTTCATGTTGGTTTACTAAATGTAATATTATTAACTTTTGAAATATCATTTTGATCAAAATTAATATCGTAAAAGCTACAACCACCAAATGCATAGTTTCCTAATCAATTAATATTTTTAGGAAGATTTAAAGTTGAACTACCTGTTGGTTTAGCATTATAAAATGCATAATTACCAATAATGCAACATGTTTCTGGTAAGGAAATTTCTCCATCAATTTTATTTCCTAAGTTAGCATTAAAAGCAGACATTCTTTCTAAATTAGGCATATTAAATTTATCACCTATTGCATAGATGTAATAATATAAACCTTTTTCTACATTATGATGTTGTCTTATTGAAGTATTATAGTTTCCTTCTCAACCATAGCTACCATCACCATCCATGTCTTTAAAAACACCTGGATGTGCTTTAGTTTTTTCATCAGCATTTAAAATAGCTTGAAAGTTTAAATTAGAGGTTTGAATTCCATCACATCTATTAATAACAACTGGAATTCCTAAATCTGATTGATCTCCTTTAGCTCCACCTTTACCAGGAAAATCATTAGGATTTGAACTAAATCATGCATTTTCATATGAGAACATGAAAGTTTCAGTACCATCTTGTCCTCTCATATTATTTCCACCTTTTCTATGGTTTAAACTTTGATTAGAATTAAATTTTTGTGCATTACATGCATCTTTTCCATCACTTCCAATTAAACCACTTGCAAAGTTGTATCTTTGATATCTAGTATTATCTCCACTTGTATGATGTTCACTATTTAATTTTGAAATACTTTTTGTATTTGCATTAAAGTTTAAACATAGTAAAGCAGATATAGATAATGGCGAAATTATCAATAAAATTTTTTTAATCTTTTTCATTTAAAAATCCTTAATAACAAAAAAGTCTTATAGGTAAATAATGCTTTGATTATATAAAAACATTTTAAAAAAACAAAAATAGGCAATAATGTTTTATAAACATAAAATATTTTATTTTATATATGTATAATTTATACTTAAAATAAAAGGAGCTGAAATGATTATGAATAAAAAAATACTAGAAGGAAGAACTTTTGGGGATGTTTTATTAGTTCCTCAATATTCTGAAGTTATTCCACGTGATGTTAATATTGAATCAAAATTAACAAAAAACATTAAATTAAAACTTCCTATTTTATCTGCTGCTATGGATACAGTAACAGAAGATAAAATGGCAATTGCAATGGCATTAAATGGTGGTATTGGAATTATTCATAAAAATCTAACCATTGAAAAACAAGCGTCTATGGTTAAAGCTGTAAAAACTTTTAAAGTTGATAAAAGTAAATATCCTGATGCAAGTTTAGATGCTAATGGTAAATTAGTAGTTGGTGCTGCAATATCAATTGCTGATAATGTATTAGACCGTGTTGATGCAGTATTTAAAGCAGGTGCTGATGTTGTATCCTTAGATAGTGCTCATGGTGATTCTTACAATGTTATTTCTAAAGTAAAAATCATTAAGCAAAAATACCCAGATTTGGATTTAATTGCCGGAAATATTGCTACAACTGCTGCTGCTAAACATTTAATTAAAGCAGGTGCTGATGCACTAAAAGTTGGTATAGGACCTGGTTCTATTTGTACAACAAGAATTGTTTCAGGTGTTGGAGTTCCTCAATTAACTGCTATTAAACAAGTTTGTAAGTATGCTAAAAGAAAAAACATCCCTGTAATTGCAGACGGTGGTATCAAATATTCTGGTGATATTGTAAAAGCTTTAGCAGTTGGAGCTGATTGTGTTATGTTAGGTGGTATGTTAGCTGCTACTGAACAAGCTCCTGGTAAAATCATCACTATTGATGGTAAAAAATTTAAAGCATATGTTGGTATGGGATCATTAATTGCTATGAACCGTGGTAGTAGTGATCGTTATTTCCAAAACAACCAAGATTCTAAAAAGTTTGTTCCTGAAGGTGTTGAAGCATGTTTAGCTTATAAAGGCGACGTTAGCAATATACTTTACCAATTAGCTGGTGGTATTAGATCTGGAATGGGATATTGTGGAGCTAAATACATTCCTCAACTTCAAAGAAAAGCTAAATTTGTTTCTATTAGTATATCTGGATATAATGAATCTCATGTTCATGACTTAGATATAGTTAAAGAAGCTCCTAACTACAAAGGTAAATAAAAAAAATATAAATGCACTCTAATAAATGGAGTGCATTTTTTATTAAAATTTTAAATTGCTTCAAAAGGTTTTTTATAGTGTATTACTAATACTATTTTTATAAAAATGATCAAGGAAACATAATTTGTGTTGAATGTCAAACCATTTATTGGTGAAGACAATTGCAAGGCTGCTGGTTAATCAACTATTTTTCAATCTCTAACTAAGAAAGTTTAATTACATTCCATATATAACTAAAAATGTATTGTGCCATAAAAAACAAGTACATTTTTGTTGTTATAAAATATTAAAAAAACCACAAAAGGGTATATAACTAATCCTATGTGGTAAATATCGTTTTAAGTAATATTAAATTTATGTATTTACAAATTAATGTTTTCAGTTAATCCTTTAATAAATTGTTCTAGGTTGAATTCTTCTATATCTTCTAATGATTCACCTAAACCAATGAATTTAACTGGTAAATTCAATGCATCCTTTATTGCTAGAATAATTCCACCTTTAGAAGTGCTATCCATTTTAGTTAAAACTATTCCTGTAATTTTAGTTACTTCATTAAAAGCTTTAGCTTGGTTAATTCCACTTTGGCCTGTAGTTGCATCAATTACTAAAAGTGATTCACAAGGTTGAGATGGATCAAACTTTTTAATAACTGTATCTATCTTTTTAAGTTCATTCATTAAATTAACTTTATTTTGTAATCTTCCTGATGTGTCACATATTACTATGTCTATACCATTTTCTTTAGCATGAGAAACACCATTATAAATTACACTTGCTGGATCTTGACCAGGTTTAGAAGGAGTGAATATAGGTAGTTCTAATTTATTAGCTCAAACCTTTAATTGTTCAATTGCTCCTGCTCTAAAAGTATCACCAGCTACTAAAGAGATTTTATAACCTTCATTCTTATATTTTGCTGCAAGCTTAGCAATTGATGTTGTTTTACCAACACCATTAGCTCCTGTTACTAATACAACATTAGTTGTATTAGGTTTAATGTTAATATCAACATTTATGTCAGTATTTTGAATGTAGTAAACAAATAATTTATCTACTATAATTTGTTTTACTAAATTAGGATCTTCAACTCTTTGAAATTTAATTTCTTCAATGATTGAATCCATGATCTTACTACAAGCTTTAGGTCCTAGATCATATTGAAGAAGAGTTTCCTCAATTTCTTCAATCATTTCATCATTAACTTTATGATACTTTTTAGCAATATTGTTTACAAAAGTATCTAAAGAACCACTAGACTTACGTAATCCTGCATCAAATTTTTCTTGTGTAATTAATGAATTAGATTCATTCTTCTTTTGAATTTCTTTAACAACTTTATTTTTACCACTAAAAATACTTTTAACACGATTTCAAATTCCCATTAATTAGCTCCTTGTTCAGGTTTATCTGATGAATAATTGTTTTGTGCTTCTGATAATTCAACATGATATACACTTGTTACACCTTTAGTTTGCATTGTAGCACCATATAATACATCACATTTTTCCATAGTACCAGGACGGTGAGTAATAACTATAAATTGAGTTTTGTCACTTGCTTTACGAATAATATTTGCAAATCTTTCAACGTTAGCTGGGTCAAGTGCTGATTCAGCTTCATCTAAGATAATTAGTGGGAAACTCTTAATTCTTAAGATAGCAAATAAAATTGATAATGCTACTAATGATTTTTCACCACCAGATAACAAACTTAAACGAGTAACATTTTTACCAAATGGTGCAACTGTTACATCAATTCCAGAAGTTAAAATGTTTTCTGGATCAGTATATTCAACTCTACAAGTTCCACCACCAAATAAGTATTTAAATACATCAGGTAGCATTTCATTAACTTTATCAATTGTTCTACCAAAATCTTCTTTTGCTTTTTTATCTAATTCAGCAATAGCGGCTTCAATATCAGATTTTGCTGACTCAAGTTCTTGTTGTTGTTTATACATTTCATCATAACGCTCTTGGTTAGCATCTAATTCTTTTAATGCTTCCATGTTAATTGGACCAAGTCTTGTTATTTCAGCTTGTAATCTCATAATAGCATCTCTTGCTTGTTGATCACTCATAGGAAGTTCATCTTTGTAATTTTCCATTGCAAATTCAATAGTCATTTGGTAGGTTTGATTGATCTTATTTTTTGCATTTTCAATTACAGTCTCACACTTAACACGTTCACCTTCATGTTTTGCCACCATATCTCTTGCAGCATCAACTTGGAAACGTAATTCATTAAGTTTTGCTTCTTGGTCTTCAATTTGGCTACGGAATAAACTTCTTGATTGACGATTAACACTTAAATCTTCATTAATCTTATTCTTTCTTGCAGATAACTTAGATAATTCTTTTTCAATAGTGTTTTCATTTCAATCAGAAGAAGATACTTGCATATCATTATTCTTCAATAATTGTTCATAATCACTTTGATATTTAAGTAATTGGTTTTCTGCAACTCTTGATGTTTCTTCATAACGAGATAAAAGAATTTTTCTTTCACTTAATTTAGCAGAATTTTCGTTTAGATCTGCTAAACATTTTTCTAATTCTTTTTTAGTTTGAAGATATTGCTCATTTAATTTTGGATATTCTTTATTTAAGATATCTAAAGTTTTTTGTGGATTCATTTCATTTTGAGTAGCTACTTTTGAATTATAACCACCTGTAACACTACCACCTGGTGCAACAATATCACCATCTAATGTAATAACACGATACATTTGGTAAGTTAATTTTGATAATAGGAAAGCACTATTCATATCTTCACTAATAATTACATTTCCCAATAGATAGCTAAATACAGGAGTATATTTTTTATCAAATTTTATTAATTCATTAGCTATTCCAATAAATCCTTCTTTATTAGAAATTACTTCTAAATGTTCAGGACGAAGTGATTTTGGTTTGATTGATTCTAATGGTAAGAATGTTGCTTTACCAGCACGATTTTGTTTTAAAAATTCTACACCGTTTTGAGCATCAACATTTTTATCAACTACAACATTTTGAGTAGCTCTACCTAAAGCAGTAGCAATTGCTTGTTGATATTCATCATCTACCATTAAAAAATCTTTAACTAGTCCATGAATACCAGTTAATGCTGCTTTATTTTCAATTATTGTTCTTGGACCAAGATCCATTCCGTTTTTAGAGCTTAAATATTCAACTAATTGTTTAATCTTTGTCCGAGTTTCAATTAGTTTACCTGATTGTTCATTAGCTTTATTATTTAATTCATTTCTTCTAATTGTTAAACTACCAACAATTTCATTGTATGTGTCAACACTTTCTTTTAATTTTTGAATATTAGCTTTTGCATCATCAATTGTAAAAGTAGTAGAAGATATTAAGTTTTTATATGCTTCAATTTTCTTTTGTAAATTATCACTAGATAAATCAGTTTCCATTTTAGATTGAATTGAAGATTTACGAATTTCAAGTTTATTGATTTTTTCAATTATTTCATTAAATTCATTTGTCAACATTTCAATGTTCTTATCAGCTTGAGCAGCTTTTTCTTTTGCAAATTCTAAAGATTGAATTAATTCTTTAGTATTTGGTTCAAAAACTTGTAATTTATCTTTTGCATCTTCAACATCTTTACTAATAACTTTAAGTCTTTCAGTAAAGTATTTAAGATCCTTAACCATGATAGTAATATCTAGTTGTTTAAGTTCTTTTTGTTTTTCAACATAAATCTTTGCTTTGTCAGCTTGCTTTTGTAATTTAATTAATGAGTTGTGTAATTCATTAGTTATATCAGATATACGGTTTAAGTTTTCTTGTGTATGTTGTAATTGTTTATTAGCGTCATCACGTTTCTTTGTATATAAACCAATTCCTGAAGCATCTTCAAAAATAGTTCTTCTTTCTTCAGGTTTAGCATCAACAAATCATTGAACAGTACCTTGGGAAATAATACCTAAAGATCCTTTTGATAAACCTGTGTCTAAAAAGATATCTTGAATATCTTTTAATCTACATTGTTCACCATTTAAAAAATATTCATTTACTCCTGTTCCTCTAGTTAATCTACGAGTAATTATTACATCTTTTGAATCAATGTGTAATGCATGATTAGAATTATCAAATTCAAGAGTAATCTCAGCAAATTTAGATGCTGCGTGTTCTTTACTTCCATGAAAAATAACATCTTCACTTACTTTACCACGAAGCATCTTATTAGATTTTTCACCCATTACTCATTTAATAGCATCAATAATGTTAGATTTACCACTACCATTAGGACCAACTATTCCTGACATTGTATTCTTAAATTCAACATCTATCTTTGATGCAAATGACTTAAAACCATTTGCTATAAATTTCTTTAAAAAAATCATTTACCTTCCTCCTGTAAACTTATTGCAAGCTTCTTTAGCTGCCAATTGCTCAGCATCCTTAATTTTTTTTCCTATTCCTGTACCGTACTTAATATTATTACACCATAATTCTGCATGATAATTATCATGGGAATTTTTAAATACTTTGTATTTAATACTTTTTTTACCATATTTCATCATTAATTCTTGGAATTTACTCTTAAAATCTACAAGACTATTTAATTTACTTTTTTCATATGGTATGCATAATGTTTCAATAACTACTCTTCTTGCTACTTCTAATCCTAAGTCTAAAAAAATTGCACCTATTAAAGATTCATAAACATCTTCAAATATCTTTTCATGATTCTTATCATGTGCTAATGAATTACCTAATAAAATATATTCTTTTAAATTTAATTGTTTAGCAGCCATAATTTCTGATTTTGACTGAACAATCATGATTTTAGTTTTAGTGATATCACCTACTGACATCTTAGGAATTTTGTCAAATAAATATTGAACAACTACTAAGCTTATTATTGTATCACCTAATAATTCTAAACGTTCATAGTTATATGATAAATGATTATCATTAGAAAAAGATATATGTGTCATTGCCTCCATATAAAAGGAATAACATTTAGGTTTAATCTTTAGTTTTTTAAATAACTCAGAAAAAGTATTATTTATCATATTTATTTATATTTTCTTTTATCTTTTTAACAAGGTTAACATCAATAACTTTTTTTAGCATTTCTAAAGATGAATAAAATTGTTTCATATCAGCAGAACCATGAGTTTTAACTGCTGGTTTATTTAAACCAATAACAATTGCACCAGCATTATTACGATAATCAAAAGTTTTTTTCAATGATAAAATTGAACCAATTGAGAATAAAGCTCCTAATCAATTTCAAGGTTTCTTAAATGATTGTTTTAATGATGAAGTTAGTGATTTTAATCCACCTTCTATTGCTTTTAAAACTAAATTACCTGTATAACCATCTGAAACACATATATCAACTACACCTTGTAAAATATATCTTGGTTCTACAAATCCTTGATAATTTAATTTATCATTCTTCTTTAATAATTCATTTGCTACATGATGATATTCAAAGCCCTTTTGTGCTTCAGTACCAATATTAATTACACCAATTTTAGGTGACTCAATTCCTCGGACAGTTTTACAATAAATGTCTGCCATAATAGCAAATTGATGCAAATCTTCTCCTGTACAAGTTTTATTAGCTCCAACATCAATTAGCATCACGCCTTTTTTATTTACTGTTGGCATATAAGGCATAAAAGCTGGTTTAGAAATTCCAGGGATAGATTTTAAAATAAAGTAACTTAAAGAAATAAAACCTACAGTTGAACCAGCTGATAAAACACCATCTGCTTTATTATCTGCAACAAGTTTAATTGCTTGGAACATACTTGTGTTAGTTCTTCTTAAAGCAGTTAAGGCAGATTCTTCCATAGTTAGTACTTCAGAAGCGTGGAACACTTCAAATTCACCTTCTTGGATTAATGGATTAATTTTATCTTTATCACCTACTAAAATAATTTTTACATCATGGTATTTTTTAACAAATTTCCTAGCAGCTATAATAGCTTCAGAGATATCATTTTCATATCCCATTACATCTAATGCAATTTTCATAGTCTCAATTTAAATATGTAAATTAATTATATATAAGTAAATTGACTATTAAATTAACTGATTATGCATCGTATTTTAAAAAATTACTTAAGAAAAAATCAAAATCTTTAAAATGTTCAATAATTGCAGAGTTTGGTACATCTGCTACTATTTTCCCTTTTTTAATAATTATTGTTCTATTAGTGTGAAATAAAATTTCTTTAATGTTATGAGATGATAAGATTAAAGTTGATTTGTTGTAATTAATATAATCTCTAACGATTTTATTTACATAGAATTGTTTATCAACATCTAAGGCTGTAGATAATTCATCAAGTAAAATTATGTTAGGATTACTCATAAAAGCTAAAGCAATATTTAGAATTTGTTGTTGTCCGCCTGATAAACGATTTGCTTTTTGAGTTAATATTTTATCTAAGGTAAAATATTCAATAAATTTAACAATTTCATTATCTGTTAGTGGTTTAGAAATAACATAATTTTGAATATTAATTAAATCATATACAGTTAACCCTGCTGGACATGAAGCATCTTGAAATTGGATACCTATTTTTTCATATGGTGTTTCTAAATAATCATAGTTATAATTTATAGTCCCGTTACTTTGTTTGTTAACACCACAAATTATTTCAAGCAATGTAGTTTTACCTGCACCGTTTGCTCCTAATAAAGCAATCTTATCTTCTTTATAAATTTTTAAATTGATACCATTTAAAGCATGAACATACTTTCTTGGAAATACATAAAATTTTTTGGTTAAATTTTTGATTTCTAGAATTACTTCATTTTTATGAGGTGTTTCTTGAAATAAATCAAAAGTTTTAAGTAAATCTAAAAATTTTCGATCTACTTTTGTTGATGCTGTGATTTTTTTATTTTCCATTTGCTTCACCATTTTGCTTATTAATTAAATTAATTTTTTTCTTGCGTTTAAGATAAATATATAGTCTTCAAGAAACTAAACCAATAATCCCTAAAGATAAAGGTATAAAAGTACAACAATAAACTGGTATTAAAAACTTGTTTTCTTTAAAATCAGAAATACTAATTAAATATTCTTTATTTAATGACCCGTAAGATAATATTGCTGTCAATAATTCATTAAATGTATACTTATCAACTTCAATATCAATGTTAGATGGTAAATATTTGATAATACTTATTCCAAATTTTATACTAAGATAAAAGATTCCATCATAATCATTGCTTGATGTTGCACTAATACTTGGTAAAACTGACATTAAATCTATTAAAGAAACTTTTTTATTAATACCAACTGACATCATATGTAAATTATTAATTGTTGTACACATTTTGTCATTTATTTCATTAGCTGTTTCTAATTGACTAGGAAGTTTATTTTCTATTAATGAAGCAATTTCATTATTTGATTTGAAATAATTAGCGATTTCATTTGGAGTGACAGTAATTGCATCTGTTTGATATTGACCAAATGGAGCAATAAGCATTAATAATAGTGTTAATATTGAGTTATCAAATTCTGAACCCCAAACAGTATATGTTAAATATGAATATTTTATATGACTAGCTAATTCAATTGATTGAATTATAGGAGGGATATCAGTTCCTAAAAGACCTTTTATAAGCATAGAAATTAAGGCTTCATTTCCAATTGTTACTGCCTTTCATGTATCTAAGGCTTTAGCTGATCATGTTGCCTCATTAGGAATAAATTTAGATGTTTGATTAAAAAACAAGTAAGGCATGTGATTATAATCTAGCATTAACCCATTAGTTAATTGTGCTTTAGTTTTTTCATCAACTTTAATTTTATTGATTAATGTAGGCAATCCAGGATAATATCCTGATGATTGAACTAAATATCTTTTAATGTATGCTGATAATTCTACATATGTTAATTCATTATGTCTTAAATCAATGTTATCAAAATAAGCATCAATAACTTCATCTCTTGCAGTAACACCTTGATATTTATGATTCATATATTTTCTACCATTTTTCTCAAATAGCCATTCTGAATCAGAATTATCTGAAACAATTGATGCAAAATTAGGGACAATTCTTAAATTGTTATATGACAAATCAATATTTTTGATTTTCATATCAGGGTGTTGTTCACCATAATCTAAAATAAGTGCTCAAAGAGTAGGATTTAACAACGCTAATACGCTGTTGTCTCTATCTAAGTCATTGCTAAACATTCTAGAAAAATTTAATGTTTTATTATCAATAATTGATGGTTCAACTTTTAAAAAAACTTTTAAAGCATCTAAAGTACATTTTTTATTGTAATCGCCTAAACTAAAATAATTTGCAACAGCTTTATTTCCTGCAAATACATCAAGAAAAGTATTAGCTTTAGGATCATAGTCATGTTCAGCAATATAAGCAAAACCACTTTCAGATTTTCAGTTTGTATTAATACTTACATTTTTATATTCACTTGATGATTGTTCATATAAATGGAAACAATTTACTATTGTATTTGGTGAATAATAAACATAATTAAAACGATCTAATGATGAATCATTTGTATGTATTCTATTTGGTTCAACATTTTCTTTTTTGATATCAGGATAAAACAAAGATGAAAATCTTTGATCCATTGAATGATAACTAGGTTCATTTGAATAGTTACTTACTAAATGATTATCATTATTTAAAACACTATTATGATAATTGCCACAACAAATAGGAAGGACAGTTCCAACTATTGAAGATGATATTAAGAATGATTTCAATAAATTTATTTTATGTTTTCTCATAATATTTACCTACTTAATATATTTAATTAAAAATTGCTCAACAGATCCAAATTCTTTTTTAACTTTATTTATATCTGCATCACAAAATATTTCACCATTTTTTAATAATACCAATCTATTACAAAGACCTTCAATTTCAATAATATTATGACTAACACACATAAATGGGATTTTAGATTTTTTTAAGAATTTATCTAAATAACTAATAACTGTTCTTTGTGAATTTACATCTAGTCCTGTTGTTAATTCATCAAGTAACAATAATTTTGGTTTATTAATTAAAGCCAATAAAATATTCAAACGTTGTTTTTGGCCACCAGATAAACTATTAGCTTCTTTGTTTAATAGTGGTCTTAAACCAAACATATCAATAGCTTGTTCAACATCATCTTTTTTAATTTGAATCTTTTTATTTATATGTGATAAAAAAATAATTAAATCTTTAACAGTTAATCCATGTGGATAATGTGATATTTGAAATTGAATACCAATTTTTTCATATGGTGTTTCATTATAATCATATCCATAACTAATATATCCAGATGTTTTTGATTGCACACCAGAAATTATTTCTAAAAATGTAGTTTTACCAGCACCATTAACACCTAACAAAGCTATTTTGTCATTTTGACGAATAGTTAAATTTATATTACTTAAAACAGTTTTAACTTTATTTTTAATTTTAAACTCTTTTGACAAATTTTCTATTTTAACTAAAATAGGGCTTTTTAAATCTTCTTCAAAAGCAATTTTTTGATTTAAAACTTTAGTTTGTTCATTAATATCAGCATTTGCTGCTTGAACAACTTTATTTTTATTAATAATTTCAATAATTTTCTTTGCTTTAATCATATTTTTAAATTTTAAATGTTTTTACTGACACTAATGTAAATACTATTGTTGATAGATAAGGAATTGACAAGTTTAGAATTTTATCATGTTCCCTTAAAATTGTAAATTTAATTGGAACTAAATCTGTTGCAAATGCTTCATAAGGAGTTGAAACATCAAACATATTAGAACCAAAAACATTAAATTTTGAAGGAACTGAATATAGAGCTTCATATGCTTGTGTTGTACCATATCTAATGAAATCAAAATATGAAGCATATCATACTACTGGCAATTGTTCTGATGCAATCATTATTGGTACCATTAAACCACCTAACAATAATGATAAGAATATAACACTTACTCCAATCATATTAATTGTTGATGAACGTTTTAATACTGATGCTATCATTGTTCCAAATGATCCACCCATACAAATATTTAAGAATAAAACAAAGAGTAATATTCATCAATTAGTTTGGCTATACATTTTTAATGTTTGTTCAATAACAAATTTTTCTGGTGTAATTATGGATGATATGATTGATAAGAAAAAAGCAATTACAGCCATACATGAATAGTAGATTCATCCTACCAATAACACATGTCATAATTTAATTGAAGATGTTTTTAATTGCTTAATTAAAATAGAATCCTTAATTTCAAAAATTGCTTGTGGCAACAATATCAATAAAATAATGTATGAACAAGTAAAAATTACAGTTGGAATTGTTGCAGAACTTAATGATATAGGATTGTAGTTGTAAGTAAAAGTATATATTGAAACAATTAATCAAATAAAAGTAATTGGTAATAAAAAAGTGATTAATGGACCAAATATTGATTTTCAAAAGTTTTTATTATAAATTCTTAGTAAGTGAATCATAGTGTTATTATTTTGTATTATTAATATTTTCCAAATCTTTATTTTTACGTTTTTTAATTTTATATTTTTTAAATCATGAATAATAGAATACTATTCAGCCAATTACTAACAATAAGCATACAATTGAAATAATAACTACATTCAGAGTAACATTTCTACCATTTGTAAATCTGTATGACAAAAAAGCAAATTGATGAAATTCATCATTATTTATTGTGACATTAAAATCAGTTTTATCTTCATTGTAATAACATGTTTGAGATGATATAAGACGAATAGAAATATCTACTTTACCTTTTGATCTGTTTGTATTACAATATGCATACATGTATTTTCCATATTCAATTTGACTAACAAGCATTTCAGATAATCAACTACCTGTATAAATATAATCAGATGATAAGTGATTTTTATTAATATAAGTTAAAATCATTTGTTCTATTTCTGTATTAGATAATGATGATATATCTATCTTATTTTTTTTAGAATAATCAGATAAATAATTAGCTACATATTCTTCATTAGTCATTAAACATGAAGTTTGAAATATGCGATCAGATTCACCAATTTTCTTTTTTGAAAGTATAAGAGTTTTAGTATTTTCATAAGACACATCAAAAGAAATAGCATGTAATGGGTGATCACCAATAGTTCATGTTGGATCAACACCAATATAATTATCATCTAATGAAATCTTAAAGTCTGAACTAGCTTGATATGTTAAATCATGTTTAGTGATATCACTATCAGATTTATAAATATTAACCATAGGTAGAGCTGTTATATGGTTACTAATTAAATTTAAATTTTTAATTTTATTACATTTTATAAATTTAACTACTTTAGATTCAGATTTTAATGAAACTGAAATTGAAGATGATGTTAAAAATAAAGAGTCAAATCTTTTAGGATCTTGATTATTAATTTTTAATACTTCATCATAAGGTAAATCTAAAAAATTAAATAATGGAATGTTCCATAATTTATTATTTGACAAGTTAATACTTTTTATTTGTGAAAGAACAGATGAATTACTAGATACCAATTGATAAAAAAATGGATTATTTAAACATTTAACTGTATCATCCGCATATGGATCATCTAAATAAAAATTTAAATCTCTCTTTAAAAATTCATCATAGTGGGGAGATAAATCTCAATCTGGAGTATTTGTAGTAAATGTAAATAATGAATTTATATTAAATAAATCCTTTGCAGGATCACCTTCAGGGTCAAAATAAGTTGCAACATCTCAATTTAAAAATAATTGCAAATATGTCATTTTATTACAAGAAGAAAGAGTAGGTCAACCATTTGATAAAAATTCCACATCTGGACTAATTGAAATATATGAAGGAAATTTAGCTTCATATATTTCTTTAAAATTTGGAGCTTGACTATTTCTTTTTTCTTTATCATCCACATTAATAATAATGTTTGAAAATTTTGGATAATTAAATTCATTATTTTTTGAATAGTAAAGTCTTGGTTCCAAATTAGTTATTGGTTCATCAGAACTACTTTTTAAAGTTGTATTAATTGATTGTTTTAAGTTAGTCGTACTATTTTTTGAACATAGAGACAAAAAAGGTAAAGCAATCAATGCTAATACAATGGATGAGATTTTTTTACTAATGGTTTTCATTTTTATAGAAATCTTGATTAATAATTATTTTTTATAAACTCTTTTATTCTATCTTTAATTTCATCATCTTTAGAAGCTTGATATAAAATAGCATCAATAAAACCAACCTTTGATCCTATATCAAAACGTCTTCCATTAAAGCAACATGCATAAACACCATTTTTGCTATTTTTAGCTAAATCCATTAATGCGTCAGTGATTTGTATTTCACCAGATTTATCAGGTTTAACACGATCAATAGCATCAAAAATATCTGGAGTTAATACATATCTTCCTAGTATTGCTTGATTGCTTGGAGCAATACTTGCATCAGGTTTTTCTAACATTCCTTTTAATTTAAATACACCATTTTTAACTTCATTTGGATCTGTTGGATCTACAATACCATATTTATGAATGTCTTCTTTTTTAACAGGCTGAGTACCAACTATTGAACTTAATGTTTTATTATAAGCCTCAATACATTGTAATAGTGCTGGTTTTTGGTTTTCTTCAGCAAATACTAAATCATCTCCTAAAATTACAGCAAATGGTTCATTACCAATAAAAGTTTTAGCACATCTAATGGCATGACCAAGTCCTTTTGGTTCTTTTTGACGAATGAAATGAATATTTGCCATATTAGAAATATGATTAATCATGTCATATTCTTTCTTTTTATTTTTTTCTAATAAACGATGTTCTAATTCATATGAATGATCAAAGTAATCAATTATTGAATTCTTTTGTGAAGATACAATAATAAGTATTTCTTCTATACCACTTTTAATAGCCTCTTCTACTATAAAATGAATTGTTGGTACATTAATAATAGGAATCATTTCCTTAGCTAATGATTTTGTTGCAGGCAAAAATCTTGTCCCTAAACCTGCTGCAGGTATAACTAATTTTTTAATCATATTACTCCTAATTTAAATTCCATGATGATTTTACATTGTAAAACATATTATATATAATTAGAATTGTACAAAATACAAGGAGTATAAAAATGAGTTTAAAGCAACTTGCAGGAATTTTAATGATGATTTTAGGTTTCTGATTATTTTTGATTCCTATTTATGTAGGATGAAAAACTTTTAAAGATGAAAACATTTTATCTTTTGATAAAAGTACTTCAGATTTAATAAAATTAATTTTTGCTTGATTATCAGGAATCATTCCAGGAATTATTTTATTAGTAGCTGATTTAAAAAAATAATTAACCTATTTTTTAATTTCAAAATTATCATTAGTAAAAATACTGATGATAATTTTTTTTATACTCTTCTTATCAATTTGAATATTTGAAAATAAGGTTGGGTAATCATAAAGTGTATACTTTAAAATCTTTTTAACAGAAGATCTTGAAAAAGAAACATCTGGTGGTAAAATAATTTTTGGTTGAATATTTAATCTTTTGTAAAAAGAAATTATTTCATTTAAAAATAAAATAACAGTTTGTTCATCGTTTTCACAATTATAACCAATTCCTTTTGCACATTTAACTAATGTTGTAAAAATGGTAGGATTATTAAATTGAAATTTCAATATCGACATTAATACTATTGGTTTAATGTTGTTAATTGGTAAATTGTATACTTTTCTAATTGCAACACATAAAGCATTAATAATTCCGAATTGAGTATGATTAATTGCCATCCCTGACATCATTGAAGCTTGATTTAATTGTTCATAATCAAATTCATTATTGTAGATTCATGAATTCAAATTATTTAAACAAATGGTCATTGAATCTAAAGCAAAAGCTTGAGTTATCAAATCATCAGTACGAGATAAAAAGCATTCAAATGAATTATTAAAAATTGATAAGATGTCTCTTACAAGATCTTTTTTATCTTGCATTTGAATAAATTTGGTATCTTTTATAATGTGATTTATTTGAATGTTTTTGTCTAATAAAGTAGCTTGCCTTTTTTGAATATATACAGTTGTTGTTTTGACAAATTCACTACCATCACATAATGATGTTGGAATTGCTACTTGTATTGGTAAAGGTTTATTAATATGGTTTCATATTTCAAATGTTAATAATGGTTTATTTGTACCTATTTGTGAGCGTACTGCTTTACCAATATTATGTGTTTGATAATTACCAACAGTTACAACCATATTTAAATTAGCTGCAAAATATTCAATTTCAATTCTGTTAATTAAATGTCATGTAATGTAATCTTCATATTCTTTGGATACAACATATTGAAAACGATTGTTTGTAAAAATTTCACCTAGAAATTTTATATCAGATTCATTACTAGAAACTAAAGCCCTAGGAATATCACTATTGATTCTTAAATGAGATATTAAATTATTGAAATATTTAACACTGTTTTCCCCTATTACAATATCACGTGTATATCCTGTAATGTAAGATAATTGATACACCTCTCTTAAGAAAGGTATAAATCATTGTAAGAACTTTATATTTTTACTAACAGATATTAATTCTCTTGATGTTTGAAAACGCATCAAAAAATGCAATATATGTTTTAAAACAATTGCATTGTTTCTTAAGAATCAAGATAAAACAGTATTAAATATGAATGTTGGCATAAAAATCCTTTACTGTTTTTTCAAGTTTATCTCAATCATATACATCACATTTATTAAAACGTCATTTTGATGATTCTTGTTTTCTTTTTTTCATTTCAGCTATTAATTTATCAAACTCAGTTTTAAAATTTTTAGCTAACTCTTTTTCAAAAATTTCATAGTTTAAACATTTTTTAATGTTCTTTTCAATAAGTTCATTATCATCACAATTGTTAACTATTGTAAAAATTATTTGGTCTAATTGTGATAATACTAATCTAATTTTACGCCTTTGAGAAAAATTCATTTTTTTATATTTATCTAATTTATAAAAATTAATTAAAGAATTCAATGTTCTAATTGCTTTAAAAGATAAAGCATTTAATACTTCATTTTCATTTAATAAATATGTTGAAATTGCAATTGATAAATTAGCAAATAAATGAACATAAGTATCAACAGACATTTTTAATTTTCTTCGATAATTATCATAAGCAATTTCTGGAATAAATTTATTATTCTTAATTAAGCATTGATTAACAGGATCATAAACTATTGATGATAAACCATATAATGTTCCAGATGTTTCTTCAATTGTAACTAAATGTGGTGTATATCTTGTAACTTTAATTTCATCAATAAATCTTTTGTCACCCATACAAACAATTGCATCATATTTTTTATTATTAAATTGATCAATTTGTTTTTGCTTAGAAAAATTAATCATTTTAGCTCTTTTTAATCTAAAACTTAAACTAAATCATAAGCAAAACATTTTTCATGGAAAAAATTTTTTCTTATAAACTATTGCTATTTTTTTATGTTTATTCCCAGTAAGAAACTTAACTATAGGAATGATAGAACTTAGCCCAATTATTACTTCACTCGGAAAATTAAATTTGATCATCTTTAATTAAATTATAAACTATATTGACTATAGAAATAATCATTAAATGTATGAATAAAAAAATATTAATTGTTGTAGACTATCAAAATGACTTTATAAACGGTGTTTTAGGTTTTAAAGAAGCTGTTGAAATAAAACCATTTATCATTAACAAAATAAAAGAATATCAAAAAAGCAATAGTGAAATTATTTTTCTAAAAGATACACATGATGAAAATTACTTAAATACTATTGAAGGTAAAAAATTACCAATTGTTCATACTATTAAAAATACTCATGGTTGAGACTTGCCTAAAGAGGTTGTTGATCTGATAGGTAATAATAAGATTTTTGAAAAGAATACTTTTGGTTCTACTTTATTATTTGAATATCTAAAGAATAAAGAATATGATTCTATTGAATTATGTGGTTTATTATCTAATATGTGTGTATTAGCTAATGCAATCATAGCTAAAACTTGTTGTCCTAATGCAAAAATTATCATTGATAAAAAATGTACTACTACTATTTCAAAAGATTTAAATAATAAAACTTTAGAAATAATGAAAAATTTACATTTTGATATTATTTAGCAGATTTTTCTAATAAATTTCGATAAATTTGTTTTAGTTTAATAATGTGGTGGTTAATTCCAGTACGAGAAATTTTTATATTGTATTTTTTAAAATAAAGTTCTGATAATTCCTGTAGCGAGCTTGTTGGATTAGTTAATCTTAATTCACAAAAGAATTTGAACTTATTTTTTTGTTCATTATATTCTTTTGAATTTTTAATAGCATTAATCATTTTAACTTGTTCATTAGCTGAATTAACAGTCTTAGTCATATTACTAATGTCAAGGTTATTTAATCTATGAATTTGGTTATTAAAATCTCGAGATATAATTACATCTTCTAATTTTTGCATGCTATTTGTTGCACCTATAATTTTTAAAAAATCAGAAATATCATTAGCTTTTTTAATGTACAGAACATTAGTGTATCTTCTTTTTAATAAAGTTATTGAAATAGAAAAATCAGACAAAAGTGTTTGAATAAATCGTAAATAAGTTATCTTGCTACTTCTGATCTCTAAATGATAGATACTTTTATTAATATCACTAATACTACCACCACTAAGAAATGCACCAACTAAAAAAGCTCTTTTAGTTTCATTTGAATTTACTACATTCCTATGTGTTTCATCAAAAACACTTAGTTCCTCTAAAATCTTTTCAAATCTTTGATCTTTTATAATTAATCGGTAAGTTCTTTTCTTATAAAAATTATTTAATTCTGAATATGATAATTCATGTTCTAAATGATAAATTTCATTTAGAATTGTTGTAATAAATCTTGATATAGAAGAAAAATGTGAATCAATGTATCAAACAACATTATTATTCACAATAGACATTTGTAATACATTACTTAAAAAAGCAGAAAGAATAGCTTTTTTACAATCAGTATTAAATTCCAAATGTGTTACTTCTTCTTTTACAGTTTCACTATAAGTTAACATTTTATTTTTTATTACTCATATACTTCATTGCTTCCATAGCAGCAATAGTACCTTGTGCAACAGCTATAGTTATTAATTTATATTCTTGGTTAGTAACATCACCTATTGCATATAAACCAGGTATTGATGTTTCCATCTTTTCATTTACAACTACATATCCTTTTTTATCTAATACATCATAACTTGATAATAATGAAGTATTTGGTTTTACACCTGTATAAACAAAAAGGAAACTAACATCAATTTTTTGGTTATTATCTAACTTAATACTTTCTAATAAATCATTACCATTTAATTCAGTTACTTTTGCATTATTAATAATTTCAATATTAGTTAATTTATTTAATGAACTCATTAATTTTTCATTTACATCTAAACTACTTTGTTCATTTAATAAATAAACTTTTTTACAAATATTAGCTAAATATATAGCATTAGCTACAATTGCAGCAGATGAACCAATAATTGCTACATCTTTTCCTTTAGTTAATGCACCATCACATGTTGCACAATGTGATATACCTTTATTTAAAAATTTTTGATAATTTGTTACACTTAGTTCATTCATTGAAGTACCAGTAGCAATAATTAAAACTTTAGTATATCTTGTTTTTCCATCATTAGTATAAATGACATGATAATCATTGTATTTACTAATTTGAATAACTTCTCCATAAATAGAGTCAACACCTAAAGCATCAACTTGTTCATACATGTTTAAAGCAAGATCAGCACCATTAATTGATTTATATCCAGGATAATTTTCAATATTGTTTATATTGACTAATTTTCCACCAGGAATGTTTTTTTCAATATACCCAACTTTATAATTTCCATTTCTTAAAAAAATAGCTGCGGAAAAAGCTGCAGGTCCTCCACCTGTGATAATAACATCATAAGTATTGCCGTCGTTCATTATTATTGCTTGTAATGCCATATTTATCTCCCTAAATAGTATAAGTAGTTTTCTGGTTTTCTAACAAATTGTTTTTTTAATAATTCAAACTCTTTGTTTTCATTAATTTGTTTTTCTTTATAGAATTTTAATTTTGCTTGTTTTTGCTGTTGTTCTTGGTTTTGTGGTTTAATAGTTTCATATTTTTTCAAAGAAAATAAAACTATTTTATTAATTCATATTTTAAATCAATGTTTAATTGTTTTAATAATTGCAAATTTACAATTGTATTTTCTTGTTTTAGAAATAATATTTAATTGATTTAAAATGATTAATGTAATTCCAATAGCTATTCATAATCCTGTCATTATATAAGTTGATCCAAATGAGTATTTATTATCTCTTAATGGTTCTAGTATTATTCTAACAATTCCATATCATAATATATAACTTGAACTAATAGTACCACTATTAATTGCTGGGATAAATTCTAATCCAACATAAAGAATTATTAAACCAACTAAATTGATTGATGATTCATACAAGAATAATGGATGAGCATAATATCCTTTATCAACTATATACATGAATGGCAAATGCTTTGCTAAAAACTCTATGTATCCTATATTATCAGCAGATATTTCTGAACCATATAATTCTTGATTAAAGTAATTACCTCAACGTCCAATTACTTGTCCAATTAAAATACAAGGAATAATAGCATCTGCATATGTTCACATTGAAACTTGACGAACTACAGGAGTATCAGAAGTAAGAGTATCTCTAATACAATATTTTGGTTTTTTTAGAATAAAAGGAAATCATCATAAAGCTAATAAAATAGTTAAGACAACTCCACCTTCTATTGCTAGTCCACCTGTTTTAAAATTAAAAAAATTAGACCAGCTAGCATCACCTATACAACATGATCAAATTCTTGCACCTAAAATAGCAGTTGGTATTCCCATTAAACAAAAATAATAAAATGGGTCAATAGGGATTTTATATCAATAACGTAGTTTAACTATTGCTAGTGTAATTGATGCAATAAAACCTATCATTATAAAAATGCCATATCATGCCACTTCTAATGAGCCTATTTTAAAAGCAATTTTATATGAATCATTTCATAACGTAGATGGATCAGGGATAAATAATAAATTTGAAAACATATTATATTTTAGAATGTAAAAACTTATTTTTTTGATTGAATTTGTTTAACGTGTTGAATAAATTCATTAGCTGAATTATAACCTTCTTGTTTAAGTTTAAAGTCACCAACAACAGCTTCAATCATATCACTAATGTCTCGTCCAATAGTTACAGGAATGTTATAAAAAGGAATATTAACATTTGATAATGTTATAAATGTTTGTTTTTGACCAACACGTTCAAAATATTTTTGACTTAATTTCTCTACTTTAGATAAATTAATAACAATATCAATGATGCATTGCTTTCTAATTTTTAACACACCAAACATACGAGCTACATTAATAATACCAATACCTCTAACTTCCATAAATGTTTTAGCTATTTGGTTTGGTTTAGCTAATAATTGACTATTGATGTTTGTAATATCTACTGCATCGTCTGCAACAAATACAGCACCTCTTTTTAATAATTGCAAAGCAATTTCTGATTTACCAATACCAGAATCTCCTTGAATTAAAATTCCTACACCATTCATATATACAGCAGTACCGTGAATAGTTTGATAATTAGCTAGTTGTTCATTAATTCATCCAGATAAAGAGAAATATAATTGATGTGAATTAAATTTAGAAGAAACAACAGTTGTTTTGTATTTTGCTGCAATTTCAGTAACTAAACTTGCATAATTAAAACCATCACAAAGAATAATTAATGGTGGGCATAATTTAAATACACGTTCAATAGCTTTAGTTCTTTTTGCATTACTGCCTAATAAATTTAGAAAAAAACATTCATCAGTTCCTCAGAATATAATGGATCTAATAAAAGTAAAACATGATAAAGGAGAATTACTAGCTAATTCCAAACCTGCTCTATTCCATGATGGAGAAAAAATTTTATTAGAAGAAATATCACCCAAATAAAGTATTTCATTGGGAAACTTTTTCAACAATGATTGAACTGTAATATTTTTGTCTTTTTCAATGCTAGGCATACTATCAATATTTTACCATTATAGATAAAATTAATAAATCATTGAGTGTTAGTTATTGATTTGATACTTCTTATATCTTTATATTATTCTAATCATATTAAATACTAAATTTACTATCAAAGTAAATTTTAACTAATGTGATTATCTATTCATATAAAATATTTGTTGTATATACAAGGTTATTTCTATTGTTTATTGATACAATCAGAAAATTCTTTGTTAATATTTAACCATAATTGAGCAATATGTTGTTGTTCTTGTGTTGAAAAATTTTCTTGTTCAAAATTATCCATATATTTAATTAATAAATAAAGAACCTTTTGGAATGATTTAATAGTATTTGTTTGAGATAAAATTGATAAATCTTTATTTTTTAATTTTATTACTTGGTTTTCTAATTTGATTCAATTTGTCATTGCTTTTTTGTTATTACAGTTTAATTGAAAATAATTAATATTATTTAATAATTGGCCATATAAAGTTTTATTAATTACACAGTGTTTTTTTAATTGATTACTGTTTTGGTATATTGTAATCAATACATAAAGTGTAGATATAAATGTTACTACAAACATAATAACACTTAATACTCAGTCAAAAATTTGACTTTTACTTTTTCAATCTATTGAGACACCTTCTCAAATAGCTAATGAAAAAATTACGATTGTTAAACAAGAAAAAGGTAATAATTGAATTTTTCAATATAATAGTTTAAAATTTTTCTTGTTAAAAAAAGTATTGTAAAGCTCTAGTGATAAATTATTTTTTGATGTTGCCTCTTGATAGGAGATAATACATTATTAGTAATATATTCAACACTAAAAAGTTGAATCAAAAAGAAGAACGCAAAAGTTATAGATAGATAAAAATAAAATGACATATAAAATTATATTTCTTTCAAAAAGAATACAATAAAATCAATAATTGTTAGTTGTACCCGCATTTTGCACCTTATCCTATATTTATTTTTATTGTTATTATATAACAATGAATCACTATTGGTTATATCCACATAATGATAAATATTTTATTCAGCAGTTTTTTTAGAATCAAAAGTCATACTTCAATTTAGATCATTTACTGTTTTAGGGTGTTCATTCTTAACAACACTCTTAACTGTTCCATCGCCTACATTAATTACTAATGATGCTAATTCAGCTAAAACTGGGTTGTGAGTTACAATTACTATTGTTGTTTTATATTTTTGATTAATTGTTAAAAATAAATCCATTATTTGTTTAGAAGTTTCTTGGTCAATGGCACCTGTTGGTTCATCACCAAATAAAATATTAGGGTTTTTAACAACACTACGGGCAATTGAAACTCTTTGTTGTTGACCACCTGATAATTCATTTGGATACTTCTTAATTTGTTGGTACAATCCAATGGATCTTAATACCTGTTCAACATCTATTGATTTTGATTCATCTGTTTGTAAGTTTTTACCAATTTCAACATTTTCTTTTACATTCAAATTTGGTAATAAACCATATTGTTGAAATACATATCCAATATTTTTTCTTCTGAATGAAGTTAATTGATTTTGATTATAATTGATTAAATTTTCACCTGCAACAATAGTTTCACCATATGTAGCATTATCCATGCCAGAAATAATATTTAGTAAAGTAGTTTTACCACTACCACTTGGTCCTAAAATAACAACAAATTCACCTTTTTTAATAGTTAAATTAACATTATCTAAAACTTTTGTTGCTAAAGATTTAGTGTGGTAATATTTAACTACATTTTTTAATTCAATAACATTATTATTTGCAGTTTGATTATTATTTGAATTAGAACTAGAAACTTTTTTCATTGCATCTAGTTTATTTACTAATTTAGCATGATATGAAGTATAAAACAATGAAAAAAGACTATTCAAAAAGTTATTAGATTCTTCAATTTTTTTGCTTATCTTATCAATTTGCTTTTTAATTTTAGATTGATTGGATGAATCAGATAGTGGTAATTTAACATTTTGTAAATAAACTCTTTTATTAGAAAAATGTAATATTTTTCAATAAAGATAATTAACTTTTCAAACATATGAAAATTTAAATGGATAAATTTCTTTTTCATTTAATTGTTCAATCTTTTTAATGTATTGGTACAATTCATCACTATTTAATTTAGAACGTGATTCACTTTCAGGGATTGATTGTAATTGTTCAATTAAAAATTTGTTTTTACATAATTTTCCCTTTAGACAATTAGTTTTTTTATTTAATTTGTGAAGCACTTTTTTGCTTTTTACATATTCTTTATATGTTTCTTTATTTTTAACACTAATGTCATTAAATTGTTCTTGAGTAGAATTGATTAATTCTGTTAGTGTTTTAATTGCATTTTCATGCATTTGATTTTTAGTATTTAATTTTTGAATAACTTCAGTTTTATTTTTCATACTTCACCTCTATTATTTAATTGCATTTGTTAATTTATTCTTCTTAATTGAATAAATAGCACCTGTTGCTGATACTCCAAATATAGTAAGAATAAATACAACACCAATAATGTAATATCATCACTGAATTGATGAATTTAATCATATTCCTATTCCATTAAAGACAATAGAATTATATGCTACAACAAATCCTCATGATAGTAATAGCGATAATAATAAACCAATGAAAATAACTGGTACATAAATTGATAAGAATGAATATGCATTTTCAATATCTGTATAACCTATTGCTTTTAGTAATGAAGCTAATCGTTTAGAATCATTAATTATCATGTTAGTAATTAATGCTGTGATAATCATTACCATGAATAACATTACTACTAATACAGCAAATGTAATACTTGAAATAGTTTGTGACATAGTTTCATAAACTGTTTTATTGGAATCAAAATCAATTACACTTGTTGTTAATCCAGTATAAGCTGTTTCACCATAGTAGTAACGAATTTTTTCAATTAATTCATTACTATATTTAATAAATTCATCATGCATAGCTTCTTTTTCTGATACAGGAGCATTAATGAAATCAAGATATGCTTGATTAATTTTTTTACCCAATTCTGTTTCTGCGTCATATGCCATTTGACATGCAATTTGTGTATTTGAACCATATCTAAACACAGTGTGACTTGTAGTTGAAGTTATCTTATCATTTGCAGGATATAGTCCTGATGATGAATAAAGATATGTTGACTTAGATAATTCAGGACCACCATCTTCACTCTCAGTGAATACACCATTAAAACCATATGGGGTAATGTTGTAATTTCTTAATGAAGAATTTTGTGGACTTTGATAATTTTTTAAATTAATCAAACTTGCTTTTGTATTAAGTCCCTCTGATTGGAAGTCGATCTTCATCATTGTATCAGTACCAATGGTGTCATACATAAAAGGGTAATAGTTGTTTGGCTGATTTCTCATTTGTAAGAAAGGATCAGCATCTAGTAAGTGACTCTTTAAACCTAAAACATAATTTGCTACATCTTGATCAACGAAATATTCTTGTCCTTCATATGTATTACAAATTCCTACAACTTCAAAAGTAACTTGATCATTATAGTTTGGATCAGTTAAATTGTTATCTAATCTTATTTGGTGGTGAATTCGATTTGCTAAATTGTTAATTGTAAAACTAATCTTATCACCTTTATGAAGATTATATTTGTGTTGAGCATAAGCATTAGCTACAATAGGTAATGATTTATTAGTTTTTAAATCATCATAAGAATATGCTATTAATGGTAATAAATTATTACCTTTGTTGTCAACAAGATCAACATATTTAGTTTCATATCCTTTAGTGGCTTTAATACCTAAAATTTTTACATTTTCTTTATCTTTATTTACAGAAGCATCAATTCATGTATATGTTTCATCATTCTTTCCAATTGGAACACTATTATAAAGAATTGAAAAATCATTTTCTGCAACTTTTTCATATGTATAAATAATCTTTAAAAGCTTAACAAATTGTGGTTTTAAAGAAACAGACATTTTTTCATACATTGCTTTATTTCTATCAATATGGTATGAAGATTCATTATTATCTAAAGCTGGAATGAAAGTTTTATACAAATCATAATATGGATCAGTAGATAATATTTTGTACAATTCTTCATATTTTGGATTACTTTTACCTTCTACATAATATAAAGCATTACCAACAAAATCAATTGTATTTTGTGTTTTAGTTTCACATAAATTCTTTTGATTATCTGGCATTAATGAAACTGCTATATCTCATGGGTTAGCTCTAATAGCACTACCTACACCAACATTGTAATCTAGTGATGATTTAGTCATTGCACGATCTTTTAAGTAAAAGATATCTAATGATTGACCTAAAGTATCTCCAGCATATGGCATAAATAGGTTACTTAACATATTATTAGTATTTTCACCAACACGTTCATTTAATCAA
Organism: Mycoplasmataceae bacterium; assembly: GCA_029009155.1. GTDB lineage: Bacteria > Bacillota_I > Bacilli_A > Mycoplasmatales > Mycoplasmoidaceae > Malacoplasma_A. The sequence continues at coordinate 27,804 of JAQXJX010000019.1, forward strand.
AATAAATTAATTGCATCTTGAATAGATGTTTCTTTATTTTGTTGGGCAGCTAAAGCTCAAGATGAATAGTAATATGGTTTATTAATATATTGATTTAAAGCACTATTTTCTCATCCGTATGCAGAGATTTTTGGTAATAAATTACCATAATCTAAACCTGGTACACTAAAATTTAAAGAATATTGTGTCATTGCTTTACCACTTCATGATAATGGCAAACCATAGTAAATTGATTGAGTATAGTCATTATCTCGTGGATCATTACCAGCTTGATTAAAACCGCTCATTCCTATACCGTTAAAATTTCCAAGTTTATCACTTGAATATGCCACTGGTGTATATTGACCACCTTCTATTGTTGGTGTATATAAGGAAACTGCATATTTGTATTTTCTACTTTCATTAGTTGCATTTATTGATGTTTCCAGCTTACCATGAATAGACATCGCAAATACTAATGAAGAAAGAGTTAAGGAAGTAGTAATAATTAAAATAATTAATTTTCAAAATGAACTAAAAGCAACTGAAATTCTAAATTTAGTTATTACATTTGTTTTAAAGAAAATTGCTTTAAAAAATTTTGATAGGAATGAAGGGTTATCTTGGCTATTTGTCTTCATTAAATCAACAGTGTTCTTTTTTAAAATCAATAATGAAGTAATATAAATTACTGACATCAATAAAACAAAGGCAGCAATAACACAAATGACTAGCGATAATCAACTAAATCCTACTGTAGGTGTTGGCAATGTCCAATAATTTTTAAATAGTGATAATGTTGGAACTTCCAATACAACACCAATTAAAATACCAGCAATACCGCCAATTAATGAAGTTATTATTGCAAATGGCATTAAAGAAGTTGCAATAGCAAATTTTGAATAACCATTTGCTCTCATAATCCCTAAAGTTGTTTGATTGTTTACAATATAACGGTGGATTGTAATTGAACTAATGATAAAAGTTAATATTGCAATAAAGATAGTTAATGAAAGTGCAACAGAATTTATTGCATCAATAAATTTAGGTATATAAGAAATTCTAAAAGCAGATGTATTTAAAAGATTTGAGGTATCAGAAGCAAAGTATGCTGCTTTCATTCCTTTTGGGAATACCATATTATTAATTGCAAATTGGTTAATTTCATCAATAATTTGTTGTTGTTTTTGTTTATTAGATGTTTTAAATTTACCAACTACAAAGTTTTCAGTTTGACTACCACGGTATGCATCATAAATTCTTGCATAAGCACCACTACTTGCAAAAAATACACATTCCTTGTTTGAGTCTGGAGTAAATTTATCTAAAGAAACAATTGGATAAATGTAATCTGGAGTTAAACCTGAACCAGTAATAATGTATGAAGTTGAACCACCTGGTTTTATGATTGATTTATCAAATTTTCCACTATTTGTTGTTCTAACAAATCAATCTTCAATTTCTGGAAATGTTAATGTATTTAATCAACCAATAAATTTTGATTTTTCATCAAATATTCGTGGATTATTCTTTACATATTCTTGATAAGATTCTTCATTAACATACATTGCATCATCAATTGTATGTTTGTTGTTAGCTTGCATAAATTGAGAACCAACAACAGTAAAATATGATGTTCAATTTTGTAATTCTCAAGAAGCAGGATCTCCTGCTCCACCAATTCATTGAATTACAGCTTTTGAATCTTTCAAATAAATTTCTTCATTATAATTTTTTTCTGCAGTTAAAAAATTAACAAGTTTTTGTTTATTCTCTGTTCATCATTTTTGGCATTCTTCTTTTGATTTGTTGGGAACAGGCAATAATTTTCCATCTTTTTCAGTTAAGGCTTTTAATGCAGTATCAATTGGTGCTGGTAATGGAGTACTACCATGTGATCCTTTAGGTATCAAAAAAATTTTTTCTACATAATGAATATCAGCTTCATCAGTAATATCCTTAGGAAGTGTTTTAATTGTATCGTTGATAGAATAATTATCATCTATAGCATGATTTAAGATTCCATATGTGCAATCTTGAATACTAAAATTTCCTCATTGTTTATCTTCGCTATTTACAGATAAAGTACACATTTTATCTATAGTGTCTTCTGGGTTAGATAAAACCGCTTTATAATACTTTAGCTCACCTGTTTTATCATCTGCAGTATTACCAATATTTACAGATGAAAAATAACGGAAATCTACATAATCTTTTTGTTGTCTTGATAAGTAATCATTTAATAAAGTACTTTGTTCACTTACAACTTGAATTAATTCTTTTGTTTTTTGTTCAATTTGTTTAGAGATAAGTCCATAACTGATTTTATTGATTGTTCTGTTAATTTCTTCACCTGATAATGATGTTATTTCAGATGAATTTTTACCATAAGGTTTTTGAACATTAGTGCAATAATTATAAACCTCATTCATGTCAGCAATAACTGCTGAAGTATCAGCTATTACATCAACAGAAAATAATGGTTCAAAATATTGTTGATATTTTGCTCACAATTCTGGGTCAGATTTACAAGTTAAATAAAATTTCTTAATTGATGTAACATTATCTAATTTATCAACATCTAATAAATAATGATATTCAAAATGGTATTTATTATTATTTCTTGTAGGTAGTAATGTTGCTTTAATATAAGGGTATATTTGAGCAACAGCATCATTTGATTTAACTAAGAAATCATTATCAAATAAATAAGTCGCAGATTGATCAGATCATTTTTCTTTATTATTAACATAATTAGGAATACCAACATCATATAATTCTGATACAGTAAAATCATGTAATTTACCTTCAGATGCAATGTCATTATATTTGTTGTTAATCGAAGTTACAGATGAATTTAATGTAGTAAAAACAGTTGTAGCTAAAAATGTTAAAAAAGTTAATCCAATTACTGATAACTTATTGCTTTTGATAGATCTTAAAGTATTCTTAAAAAGGTCTAACATAGTTGATTAAAACATTTTTTATTATACCAATTCAATTAATCAACAAGAATTACAGAATGACAACCTATCATCATACAATCTGGTTGTTCAAATCTTGTTGCTTTAATATTAATGTTTTCACATTTAGTTAATACTTTTAATGATTCTTTAATATGATTTTTAATATCTTTTAAAATAATCTTTTCACAAATGATAGTTAAATCAATATTAACAATTTTTCTTCCATTCAATTTTTCTAAGCAAAAATCTAAAATTTTTTTTGAGTCAATATTTTTGTTTTTTATATCGGTATCCTTAAAATATTCACCAATATCTCCACAACATAAAGCACCTAATATAGCATTACTAATAGAATGCAATACAAGGTCACCATCAGAATGAGCAACTATGGTATAGTTTGAATTAAAACTATACCCTCCTAGTTTAATTTGATTATTCTTTTTTTCTATTATTTTATGGTAATCAATACCTTGTCCTATTGTAATCATATTTCTATGTTTTATATGTTATATTTATTATAAGTAATAAAAAGATTAAAAATTATGACACTAATTGATGGCAAAAAAATAGCAAATGATATTAAACAAGAAGTTAAATTAGAAGTAGAAGATATAAATAAGAAATATAATGTAGTTCCTAAAATGGTTATCTTTTTAGTTGGTAATAACCCAAGTAGTGAAATATATGTAAGAAATAAAGTAAAATTAAGTCAAGAAATTAATACAATCACTGAAATAATTAAATTACCAACTGAAACTACAGAAGATGAATTATTAGCCAAAATTAAAGAAGCTAATGAAGATAATAAAGTTCATGGTATTTTAGTACAATTACCACTTCCTAAACACATAAGTGAACAAGTTGTTCTAAATTATATTTCACCAAATAAGGATGTTGATTGTTTTAACCCTTATAATGTTGGAAAATTATGAACCTCATCAAAAAAAGATGTTTTCTTAAAAAATTGCACACCAATGGCTGTTATTGAACTATTAAAAAGATCTAATATATCAATTGAAGGCAAACATGCAGTTGTTATTGGTAGAAGTAATATTGTGGGAAAACCAGTAGCTGGTTTGTTACTTAACGAAAATGCAACTGTAACTATTTGTCATTCAAAAACAACTAACATAAAAGAAATTTGTAAAACTGCTGATATTTTAGTTGTTGCTATTGGAAAAGCAAAATTTATTGACAAATCTTTTGTTAAAAATAATGCTGTAGTAATTGATGTTGGTATCAATTATTTAGAAAATAAAAAAATTTGTGGTGATGTTAATTTCGAAGATGTTAAAGATGTAGTAAGTGCAATAACTCCAGTTCCTGGAGGTGTTGGCCCAATGACAGTTATGATGTTATTGAAAAATTTAATACAATTAACAAATTTATGAATAGAAAGAAATAAATAATGGTTTATGCATTAATTTTAATAGCTGGTTCTGGTAAAAGATTTGATGAAAAAGTTTCTAAAAATTTGTTATTAGTAAATAACAAACCATTATTCATTTATCCTGTAGAAACTTGCTTTAAAAACTCTAATATTGACAAAATTATCTTAGTCGTTAACAAAAATGAAAAAGTATTAATAAAGTCATTTTTAAAACAATATGAAATTAAAAAAACAGCAATAGTTTTAGGAAGTAATATTTCAAGATATGAATCATTAAAAAAGGGAATTAGTTTTATAGAAAAAAAATATAACCCAAGTCTAGATGATATTATTATCACATTAGATGGGGATCGACCACTAGTTTCGAATGATTTAATTAATAAAAGTATTGAAGTTACATCAATCCATAATGCTTGCAATACTTCTTTAAAAGTGTACGATTCTGTAATTAATAATAAAAGAAATAATTTTACATATGTAGATAGAACTAATTTATTTACAGTTCAAACACCACAAACATTTAAGTATTCAATTTGAAAAAATGACACAAAACAAGAAGGAACTGATTTGTTTAGTTCTTTAAATTTTAAATTAAGAAAAGAAAATTTTATTGAAGGCGATTACTTCAACATCAAGATTACTACAAAAAAAGATATTGAAGTATTAGCTAAATTAATTGATTGTTTAAAAATTTAAAAATTAAATCAATTGTTTCATTTTTTTGTTCAATATGTGGGAAATGTCCTGAATGTTCTAATATTTGAACTTTCCCACATTTTAAATTGTTGGAAAAGTATCTTTGGTTCTTTTTATAGTTTAATAATGTGTCAAATTTACCTAAAATAACCAACGTTGGTATTGTATTTTTCCTTATAGCATCATGATATGATAACATGTTGCTTATTTTTTTCATTTGTTTATATAAAAATCAAAAACGATCATAATTTTCAATAGTGAACTCAAATCTTTTTTTACTTTCAATTCATCATGATGGTGTGGTTGAACAATAGCTGATGTTTTTGTATAAACATATTTGATATTCATTGTGTTTATCAATATTTTTAGAAAAATAAATTTTCTTAAATAGTTTGTTATGAAATAATATTGTTCAGTTATATGGAGATATAAGTATTAATTTTTTAACTAAATTTGGTTCTTTAGTTTGTACTAAAGTAGCTAAAGCAGCTCCAAAAGAATGGCCTAATATTATTAAATCTTTCAAGTCATTATTTTTAATAAAAGCAATAATAAAATTAACTATACTTTCAACATTTAATTGATCTTGAAATTCTTTTTTAGTTAATAAATTCTTTTCTTGTATTGAGTGTCCTGGTAAATTTAAAGAATAATAATCATATTCTTCACTTATTGAGTTAATAATTCCATTAAAAGTGTTTTGATTTGATTGAAAATCATGCAAACACAAGAATGTTCCTTTTTTATCATTCTTACATTTAACATAATTAAAATAGTAATTCAATACTAACACATTTGTACCTTAAAATGATGCAATTATTGGTAATAATAGTGTTTTAAAATTATTAGAGTTACATTCTTTAATTACCACTTGTTTTCCTTCAGCGATAAAATTAAATGAAATAGATGTATCATCTAAAGTTTTAATCACATTATTTAAAAACTTGATATTAAAGTAGAATTCATAAGTTTTATCAATTGTTTCTGATTCAATTAAAATAGTTTCATCACTAGTTCCTTTTTCTGCACTTCTAGCAAATAAAGTTAAGCTATTGCGGTTTATAGTGAATTTAATCATTGGTGATTTATCACCTTGAGCAATTACAGTAGCTCTACTTATAGCACTACTTAACATTTTTTTATCTGCTACAAAGCTGTAAGGATAGTTAGTTTCAATAGCACGATATACTGAAGGATAGTTAGTTTCAATTAATTTGAATAAAAATAAGTTATTCTTAGTTTCCAACATTAATTTTGAATCTTTTAAATAAAATAAAATGTCACTATTATCATCTTTTGTAATTGATGAAATAAACTTAATATTACTAGGATTAATTACGATTTTGAATTTAGGTCCTTCGTATTCACATTCTAAATAACCTAATTGTGAGCCATTAGTTGCAATAGATTCAATTTTATTATCTTTTCTTGTAGTATCAACTAAAACACCTGTTACATTATGATTTAAAGATTCATTTGATACATCAATGAAATTTGTTAATTTAGTATTGATATTATCAAAAAATGATTTTTTTAAAACTACTCTTGTTCAATCTTGGTGATCAAAAGAAATATTAGGGTATGAATTAGTATCTAATAAAATATAGTCACTATGATAATTCTTAGTTGTTAGTCTTAGTATTCCATTATCAATAATCTCAAATTTAACTTCATCATCACTAATGTTATTAATTATTTCATATAGTGTTTTTGATTTTATTAAGAATTTTCCTTCTTTTTCAACATTTAAATTTTCATTGATAAAAATTTTACTAGAGCATGATGAATTAGAACTTGTTAGTATAATCCCATTTTCATTAACTTCTACTAATACACCTGATAGAATAGGATTAAGACTTAAATTATCAACAGTTTGATTAGCTAAAGATAACTTACTAAGTAGTGTTTTTGTTTGTATTGTAAACTTCATAATGCCCTTTTAAATTTAATTATTTATATTTATATTAATTTATTATTATTTTATATTTATTTAATATTATTATATGCAATGTTGGTTTGTTGGTAACTATATATTTTTATAAATTTTTTCAATAAAACTTTTTAAATTTGAATCTTTTTCAATCATTGAATTAATTTTGTTATAAGAATCAATAATTGTTGAATGGTTTCTATTTGCAAAGAACTTACCTATTTGTTCATATGGCATGTTAAATTTTTTTCTTAAAACATAAATACAAACATTCCGAGTATTTACTATTTCTTTTTTTCTTAATTTTGATTTAACACTTTTTGGATCCACACCATAAGCAATACAAATATTTTCAATTACAATGTTAGGGTCAACATCATAACCAAATTCTTTAATTTCTTGGTTTGCTGATGTTTTAGTAGCATTTTCAACAACATCTACTGTAATAATTGAATTTGGAGCCAAATTATTAATTGCATAGAAAATTATTTGGTGTAAAAAGCCTTCTAATTTTCTAATATCATTTTGATTTCTTCTAGCAATGTAGTTTATAGCTTCTTTGTTGAAAATATATCCTTCATTAAGGGAACTTATTTTATTTTCTAAAATGTTAACAATTGAATCTAAGCTTGGTTTATTGATTTCTACTGTTAATCCTGAACTAAAACGTGATTGCATTCTTGATTCAAAATTTTCTAATTCTTCTGGTCTTTTATCAGAAGTCATGATAATAAACAAATCTTTAGCAATATTGTTATTAAAAATGTTAAAAAAGATTTCATTTATTTTTTCTTTCTTCGAAAGAAATTGAATATCATCAAATAATAATAAGTCACAACTTTGATATTTATTTTTTAAATTTTCAATTTCTAAATGATTATTTGAAGCTAAAGCATTATAAACTTCACGAATAAATGTATCACTAGTTACATAAAGAACCTTTGCATTAGGGTTGTATTTAATAAATTCATTACCAGCAGCATGAAGTAAATGAGTTTTACCTAATCCAACACCACCATTGATAAAAATAGGGTTCCATAGTTTTTTATCAAAAATACTTTTTATTGCTGTGTACGCAGATTTATTAAAATTACTAATAATTAAATTTTCAAATGTGTATTTTGGATTTGTATTAGTATTTGGTTCAAATAACACACTTTCTTTTTCGATTTGTTTAACTTCTTTAGGTTTATTTTGTGTATTTGTTGTTAATTTAGATGCTTCTGTAGTATCAACAGTTTCATTTTTTGTTATTAACTTAATGTTAAAATTTGCCAACAATATCTTGTTGATAACTGATTGGATTAATTTTAAATAGTTGTATTCTAATGTTTTTTTAATAAATTCATTATTTACCAACAAATATAATGTATTCTCTTTTAGAGAATACAAAGTAATAGTTTTTATAAAATTGTTGTAAACTTGTTGATTACTAATAGTAGATTTTAATTCTTGTTTTATTTCAGGAAATTTGCTTTTAATAATTTCAAAATCGTAATTTATGCTCATTTTATTTTTTATTTTTATGTATTATATTTTTTAATGTTAATTTTAATTTATATAATATCACTTACAAATTAAAAAACATATATATAAAAAATTATGAAACGTACATTTCAACCTAATAAAAAGAAAAGAGCAAAAGTATCTGGATTCAGAGCTCGTAACGCATCAACAAACGGAAAAAAAGTTTTAGCAAGAAGAAGATTAAAGGGTAGAGCTAAATTATCAAGTTCTGATGAAAAGTAGTATTAAATTCACTACATTAAAAAAGAATAGTGAAATTAAGAACTTAGTAGTTAGAGGTAGTTCTTTATTGTGTAAAGAATTTAGATTTAAATTTTTAAAAACTCATAGTAACACAATAAGGTATGCAATATCAGTAAATAAAAAAGTTTTTCGCACAGCTGTTTTACGAAATAAGATAAAGCGTCAAATTCGTGCGATTATTAGGAATATTAATAATATATCAGTAACTTTTGATATCCTTATTATTGTTAATCAAAAATATTTGGATAATGATTTTGCAACAAATAATCGAATATTTGTTAAACTATTAAATAAGATAAGATAAATTTATGGCTAAAAAAAGTGCTTTTACTTACAACGCATTTGGAAACAACGGGACTTCAGACATCTCTAGTCCTTTTTGAGTTAAGCCAAAAAGCAATATTTCAAAAGCTAAATCTTTGCTAAAAGTAATTTGAAAATGAGCAAAAATTTTCATCCTATTATTCTTTTTTGTAATGGGATTATGAGGATGTTTTCAATCAAGTTTTGATTCATCAATTGCATCAAGTTCAAATATTGGTTCAGGTTTAGAATTTGGTTTTAATTTTGGCGAAACAGGGGATTGGAGATATGATCTTTGTGGTTCTTCAATGCAACAATATCACACCTTTAATGAATGAACTATGGCATATGGTCCTTTCTATGCATGGTTTATTTGGCCAGGTGCTTGGTTAACTATGCAAATATGTTGAGCATCAAGCAATGCATGAGGTGGATTAAATGCCTTATTATCTATTTTTGTTTTAATTTTAATCATTCGTTTATTAACAATTGCTGTTACTATTAAATCAACAATTCAAAATGAAAAGATGAGTGAAATTAATGGAAAATTGAGTGAAATTAATGCTAAATATAAAGGCTTAAAAGATGCTCAATCAAAGCAAATGAAACAACAAGAAACAATGGAACTTTACCGAAAAAACCATGTTCATCCTTTCTCTGCATTTGAACAAATATTAATTACACTACCAATTTTCTTAATTGTTTATCGTGTTGTAATTATTTTAAGACCTTTAAAAGCAACAGTTTTATTTAATATTTGAAACTTCTCTTTATCACCATCTAGTGAAGTTGTAAATAACTTTGTAAATGGCGGATGAACATATATGTTCTTCGTATTAATCGTTGTTCCTGTTCAATTCTTATCAACATTCTTACCTCAATTCTGAGCAAAACGAAGAAACCGTAATGCTACAGCTATTTCATTAAAAGGTAATAAAGAAACTAAAAAGAAAATGTTAATCCAATATGGTATTACTGGTGTAATGGCATTAGTTGTTATATTCCTACCTACTGGTGTTGGTATTTATTGATTCTTTAATGCTTGCTTCTCAATTCTACAATCTTACTGCATGCATTTATTAATCATTCACCAACGTAAGAAGAAAAATGAAATTTCATACCGTATTGGTGACATTAAGATTGAATAATTCATGATTCAAATAGATGCTAAAGAATATGTAAAAAGTAAAAATTTTAATCCATCAAAAAAGATGGGTCAAAATTTTTTAGTTAATGAAAACATAATTACAAAAATTATTGAATCTATTTCTTTCGATAATGTTGATACTATTATTGAAATTGGCCCTGGTTTAGGTGCACTAACTAAACACTTAGTTAATACTAACAAGCCTGTCATTTGTATAGAATTAGATAAAAGATTATATAGTGAATTAAAAGTTAAATTTAAAGAAGTGAAAAATTTAACTTTAATTAATAATGATGTTTTGAGAGAAGATTTTGATCTTCTAACACAAAATACTGGTAAAACTATGATAGTTAGTAATTTACCTTATTCAATAAGTTCATTAGTTATTGTCAAGTTTTTAAAGTGTAAAAATATAGATTCTATGTATTGTATGCTTCAAAAAGAAATGGCACAAAGATTAATAGCAAAGCCTAGACAAAAAGAATACAATTCTTTTTCTGTACTTGCTCAATATCAATCATCTGTAAAATTTTTAGTAGATGTTAATAAGAATAATTTTTATCCTATGCCTGAAGTAGATTCTTCTTTTATTTCTATTTCTAAAAATAAACAATATGAAGAACAATTTGATAAGTTTTTAAAAATTATTTTTTCTTCAAAAAGAAAAACATTGAATAATAACCTTAAAGCACGTTTTAATTCTAATGAGATTAATAGTATTTTTGAACAATTTAATTTATTACCAACAATAAGATCAGAAGAATTAAATCCTCAACAAATTCATGATATTTTTAAATTTTTAAATAAAGGATAAACATGTTTCATAAAGCATTTAGTAAAGTTAATTTAGTTTTGAAAATATTTAAGAAAGATATTGATCATAAAAAACATAAAGTTGATGCTGTTACAATGATTTATAAAAAAATTTATGACAAAATTAAAATTAATAAATCAACTAACTTTTCAGTAATTTATTTAAATCAAGCAAAACAAAAAATTAACATAGAGAATTGTTCAATTACAAGAACAATTAATTGATTAAAAAAGACTTTTAATCAAATTAATTTAAATTACAAAATAACTGTTATAAAAAATATTCCAATTGGATCAGGATTAGGCGGTGAATCATCAGATGCTGGATATGTTTTATATTACATTCTAAAAAAGAACAGAATAGTTCTTAATCAAATTCAATTGAAAAGTTTAGCAATTGATGTTGGTAGTGATATTCCATTTTTTTATAAACGTTACATTATTGCTCATGTTTCTAATTATGGAGATGTAGTTACTCCAATTAAAATTCCTCAAGTATTTATTGATGTTTATTTAACTAATATTAATTGTTCTACTCAAAAAGTTTTTTATGCCTTAGATAATGATAAAAAGTATGAATCTCATGTGAATACTAAAGAGCTATATGAAAAACTAAAAGATGGTCAATTTGATAATAATCTGATTTATAACGATTTGCAACAATATGTATTTGAAAATTATTCTAAGATTTTAGATGATTATCGCAAATTAAACAGAAATAACACAAACAATATTATTGTCAATGGCGCAGGTAGTAGTTTGTTAATATTAAAGTTTTAAAAAAATCCTTTATTACTAATTAATATAATTAATGTAATAAATAGTATGCCTACAGCAAAAGAAAAAAGTTGTATTAAAACATCAAATTTAGAATTACAAAAAATTGATAATGTAAATAATTCTAATCCAAATAATAAAAGTTTTTTAAACACTAAAAACATTATTTTAATAACTTTAGGAATTATATTATCTATTGTTTTTATTTCTTTAACTTTTATATTTGTTTTAGATATTAAATGGGATGCATTGTTTGTGCAAATAAAGAATGCATTTACAGGTGGAAGATTTGCTGGATTGTGGCTAATCTCACTATTATTGTTTTTGGTATGTAGATACTTTTTTACTTATATTGTTTTTACTACAAGACTAAAAAAGATTGGAATTAAAGTTAGTTTTTCTCAAAAACTTTTATACACATTAACAATATGATTTTTACAAGGTGTAACACCTGCAAACTTTGTAACGGACCCTTATACTGTATTTTGATTAAAAACTCAAGGTCTTCCAACTCATAAAGCTTCAGCATTAGTTTTAAGTACAGTAAGTATTTGACAATTAGTACAAATCATAGTTACTTTACCTTCTTTTGTTTTCATTTGTATGGAATATTCATCTTTAATCGAAAGTAAAGGAGGTATTTATACCTTTTGAATAATGGTTGTTGGCTTATTGTTTGATTTTATTTCTCTTGGTTTTTTAATTTTGTGTATGATTAACAAACATATTCATATGTATGTATCGATGTTTTTTAACAAAATTAAAAAAATATTGCATTTAAAATATTCAACTAAAGAAGAAATTAGAGAAAAATATTTAGTTAAAGCCACACTATTTAATGATTTAAAAGTTTTAATTAAAGATTGAAAAATAACATTGTATTTAATTTTTTGATTTTTAATTTATGAAATCTATATTTACTTACTAATGTTCTTTTCATTAAAATTTATTGGTTATGATTACGAAATGCGTCTTTGAAATATATTTAATTGTGCTAACGTTTCTATTACTGCAAATAAAATGCTCCCTATTCCAGGTGGTGAACTTACAATTGAGGCATTTTTAAAGCTTACTATTTCAAGTGTTGGAGGTATTGAACCAAAACCAACATGTCATAATCCTGATACAGGAAGTTTAATTAATAATGGTGTATTAATTTGAAGAACATTCTCTTCTTATATCCCTATGATATTTGGTATTTTTGGGTTTGCAATACTAACAGTTAAACAATTCTTACAAATTAAAAATAAAAATATTTTTTCAAAAAAGATTTAACTATATAAAAACTTAACTCTTAATTGATATTAATATAAAATATTAATATTATGTCAAGTGAATTAAAAGTTAGAACAAGATATGCACCTAGTCCAACAGGATATTTTCATATAGGTGGTGCAAGAACAGCATTATTCAATTACTTATATGCGAAACATATGGGTGGTGAATTTATTGTTAGAATTGAAGATACAGATATTGAAAGAAATGTTGAAGGTGGAATTGAATCACAATTAAACAATTTAAAGTGATTACATTTAAACCCTGATGAATCAATTTTAAATCCAGGCCAATATGGTCCTTATATTCAATCACAAAAACTAGAACATTACAAAAAATTAGCTTATAAGTTATTAGAAGAAGGAAAAGCTTATCGTTGTTTTTGTGATGAAAAAGATTTAGAAGAACAAAGAGAAATTGCTTTAAAAAATCATCAAACTCCAAAATATAGCAGAAAATGTTTACATTTATCTGAAGAAGAAATTCAACAAAAATTAGCAGCAAAAATTCCTTACGTTATCCGTTTAAAAATGAAAGATAATGTAAATATTGAATGGGATGATTTAGTAAGAGGCCATATGTGTGTACCAACATCAGCATTAACTGACCCAGTTATACTAAAATCAAATAACTACCCTATGTATAATTTTGCTGTTGTAATTGATGATTATGACATGAAAATTACACATGTTTTAAGAGGCGAAGAACATATTTCTAATACTCCATACCAAATTGCTATTAAAGAAGCTTTAGGATATGATAAACAACCAATTAGATATGGTCACATGTCAATCATAGTTGATGAAACAGGTAAAAAACTTTCAAAGAGAAATAAAGCCTTAAAACAATTTATTGAAGATTATCGTAATATGGGATTCCCTTTTGAAGGAATTGACAATTTCTTAGCTTTATTAGGTTGAAGTGATAAAAATAATAAAGAAATTCTTTCTTTAGATGAATTAGTTAAAGTTTTTGATTTTGATCGTTTATCTAAATCACCAGCATATTTTGATTACAAAAAAATGCTATGAATTTCAAATGAATACATTAAGAAAATGTCAGATGAACAATATTTAAACTTTGTTAAACCATTTATTAAATTTGATATTAACAAAATCACAAATGAAGAAAATCAAAATTTAATGTTATTAACATTTAAGCCACAAGTTTCATATGCTGATCAAATAAATGAATTAGTAGAAGATATTTTTAACAATATTGATTTATCTAATACAGCAAGTGAATTATTAGATTTCATGAAAACTGATAATTCAATCAGTGTTATTAAAGCTATGCAAAATAAAATATCATCTATTGATAAATTAACATTAGAAAATTCTAAGCAAATTATAGATGAATTAAAAAAAGAACTTCCAATTAAAGGAAAAGAATTCTTTATGCCTTTAAGAATTGTTTGCATCGGAAAAGAACATGGCCCTGAAATGAATAAAATAATGACAATAATTGGCAAAGAAAGAATTCTAAAAAATATTAATAAATTTTTAAATCAATAACTATAGGATTATCAATGAGTATAGATATTAAAAAAATAATTGAAAAATATTCAATTCCAAGTAATGAATATGAAATGTTTGGAAATGACTCAATTAAGATTAAACCTAATATTGAATCATTCTCTAAACCTAATGGAAAAAAACTTATTCTAATCACAGCAATGAACGCAACACCATCAGGTGAAGGTAAAACTACTATTGCTATTGCTTTAAATGATGCAATGAATTTGTTGAATGATGCATCAACAATTTTATGCTTAAGACAACCATCAATTGGCCCAACACTTGGTTTTAAAGGTGGTGCTAATGGTGGAGGTAAAGTTCAAATAGTACCTAAAGATTTAATAGATTTAGGATTAAATGGTGATGCTTTCATTATTGAAACAATTAACAATTTAATATCAAGTATGATTGATAACTCAATTTATTGAGGAAATGAATACAATATTGATTTGAATAAAATTGTATGAAAAAGAGTTATTGATATTAGTGACCGTTCTTTAAGAGATATCAAAATTAATATTGATGCTAAAAAAGGACTATCTTACAATGGTGGTTTTGACATAACTGCAGCTAGTGAGATTATGACAATCTTTTGTTTATCAAAAACAATTGATGAAATGATTGAAAGAATAAACAATATTATTGTTGCATATACAAAAGACAATCAACCAGTTTATGCTAGAGTATTTCATTTAGAAAACTCAATCCGCAAATTAATGGAAAGAGTATTTAAACCCAATGGTGTATTTAGTCTAAATAATAATCTTTGTTTAATGCATGGAGGACCTTTTGCAAACATTGCTCATGGTTGCAATACAATAATTGCTTTAAACACTGCATTAAAATATGGTAAATATGTTATTACTGAAGCAGGATTTGGTAGTGATTTAGGAATGGAAAAATTCATTGATATTGTTGGACAACAATATATGTATCCTGATTGTGTTGTTATTGCATGTAGTTTAAGATCTATTATCCAACATAGTAATAAAACAGGAAATGAAATTGAAGACATTAAACTAGGATTAACAAATTTACAACAACATATTAACAATATTAAAGCTTTTGGTGTAAATTTTGTTGTTGCAATTAATAAATTCACAAACGACAGTGAAGAATCAATTAATTTCTTATCTAATTGATTAAATGAACAAAATATTCCATTTGCACTATGTGATGGATTTAATTTAGGTGCTGCAGGTGCAGTTGATTTAGCCAAAAAAGTTATTGATGAATCTAATAAACCTTGTACAATTAAACCAATTTATAAAGTTACAGATACATTAGAAAATAAGATTAAATCTATTGTTAATCGTGCATATGGTTTACACAATATTGTTTACCTAGATCAAGCAAAAGAAAAACTAGTAAAATTTAATAATTTACCATACTATGTATGTATGGCAAAAACTCCATTATCTTTATCAACAGATCCAAAAAACTTAATTTATAACCCTGAAGATGAGATAGTAATTCAAGATATTATTATTGCAAATGGTGCTCAATTAATAATCCCTATTTGTCAAGGTATTTTTAGAATGCCAGGTTTACCAAAACAACCAAATGCTTCAAAATAAAAAATATTTAATTGCTGTTTCAGGTGGTCCTGATTCGATGGCTTTGATGAATTCATATAAAGAACAAATATATGGAGTTTGTCATGTAAACTACCATTATCGTGATTCATCAAACAGAGATGAGGAAATTGTAAAAAGGTATTGTAAAAACAACAATATTCCTTTTTTTTGTTTATCCATAGATCCAAAAATCTACCAAAATAAAACTATTAAAAATTTCGAATCATGAGCTAGAAAAACTAGATATGACTTTTTTGTCACAATTGCTAATAAAGCCAACATTCATGACATATTAATCGGACATAATTTAAATGATTGATTGGAAACAGCAATAATGCAAGAAAATAAAAAAGTCAAAACTTTTTATTATGGTATTAAACAATCCAATAACATTAATGGATTAAATATTTTTCGTCCTTTTATTAATAAAACCAAAAAAGAATTACAACAATATTGTGATCAAAACAATATAGAGTATGGTATAGATGAAACTAATTTTGATTTAACTTACCAAAGAAATAAAATAAGAAATGAAATTTCCAAATGACCTAGTGAAAAAATTAAGACCAAAATTAATTATTTTGAAAAACTTAACTTACAACTTAAAGAAATACAAAAACAAGTTTTGTATTTAAATGATAAATGAGTTAAATCAAATTATTCTCTTAAACTATTTAAAACATTTGATTTAAACACTCAACAGAGTTTAATTTTTATGTTATTAACTAATAAGGGAATAAATCGTGTATCAATTAATAAGATTAATAGCATTATTGATTTTTTAAAAGCAAAGACTCAGAACAATAAATACAGAATAGGTAATAATAAATTTATTTTTAGAGAAAAAGACAATCTATTGATTAAATAGCAGTAAATTTAAAATTTTGATAATCTAACTAAATAAAAAAAGACAGAATCTTATTCTGTCTTTTATGATATGGAGGTATCTGTCAGATTCGAACTGACGAATACGAAGGTTGCAGCTTCGGACCTTACCGCTTGGCTAAGATACCATATAACATCTATGTATTTTCATTATACAAATTAACAAAAGACATAGATAAGGTAACAAACAATTACCCCTACTGATATAGCACTTATTAAAGACAACATTGTTACAACAATATTGTATAAGTGACTATGATCAATCTTGTTATCACTAGTTAAACCTTGATTATAAAGAGTAGAAAGCTTAGCAATATTTTCTTCTTCTACTTTTTGATTTGCTTTTTGTTTAACTAAATTTGAATCATTAATCATTATTC
Organism: Mycoplasmataceae bacterium; assembly: GCA_029009155.1. Lineage (GTDB taxonomy): Bacteria > Bacillota_I > Bacilli_A > Mycoplasmatales > Mycoplasmoidaceae > Malacoplasma_A. The sequence goes on from JAQXJX010000019.1 coordinate 45,209, forward strand.
AACATCAATAATTTTTTTGTTGTCGTAATGTCCGCAATGTGGGCAAACATGGTGAGGTTTAACGGGTTTACCACATTTTCTACAAACACCAGTTGTTGGTTTTTCTAAAGCTAAGTGGCTTTTACGCATTCCCTTACGAGACTTACTTACACGTCTTTGTTGTACAGCCATATTTCCTCCTATGATATTTATTCATTAGTTTAACAATTATATATTAAAAAATATAAAGTATAATTTTAATGAGTATGCAAAAGGTAAAAAAAATTAGTTTTGGTGAAGAAATTATCAAAGAAATTATAAATGACATCTTGTACAGCACTCCTGGTGTTGCTACAGATTTCAATGCTATTATTGAAGTTTGTAAAAAAGATCCATGTATCAATGTACAATATGCACCAAAGCCTTTTTTAACTAACATTTATGATTTATCATTGAAAATTCAAGATAACATTTATCATAAAATCATGAGTGAGTTTGATTTAGCAAAACTTATTGTAAATGTAAAAGCAATTAAAATATAATTATTACTCTATTATCAATCAATGTAGTTAGGCAACAAAAATGATTAAAATTGATATTGAAAAATTTCAACAAATGCTTATCGGTGGTGCAGAATGTATTTCTAAAAACTTTGAATACATTGACCAATTAAATGTTTTTCCTGTTCCAGATGGTGATACAGGAAGTAATATGAAAGTTACTTCTGAAGGTGGAGCAACTGCTATTAAAGGTAAGAAATTTTCTGATTTATTAGAACTAGGTAAAGTTTATTCTAGAGCATTACTAATGAATGCGCGTGGAAACTCAGGAGTTATTTTTTCACAAATTTTTAAAGGATTTGTTAGTGGCTTTGCTGCAGGAGCAACTGAGTTATCAATAGCAGATTTAGTTTTAGCTTTTGAGAATGCTAAAAATCGTGCTTATAAAGCTTTAACATCACCTATTGAAGGTACAATTTTAACAGTAATTAGAGTAACTTCAGAAAAAATTAATGAAAAAAAGAATACTTTTAAGAGTATTGAAGAATTATTTGAATTTGCATTAAAAGAATCAAATAACATTTTATTAAAAACACCTGACTTTTTACCTGATTTAAAAAATGCTGGAGTTGTAGACTCTGGAGGATGTGGTCTTTGTAAATTCCTTGAAGGAATGAATGATGTTTTATTAGGAAAATCGGTTGATGCTTTATCTAATGAATATTCTCTTCCTAAAATTCAAAAGAAAAACATTGTTGAAAATTTTGAAGATAATAATGAAGGATTTGGATATTGCTGTGAATTTATAATGTCATTAGGTTCTAAAGTTGCTTTATCTCAACCTGATAAACAAGAATTTGTTGAATCAACTTTTAAAAAACAATTTTTAGAATTTGGTGAATGTTTAGTAGTAGTTGTTGATGACAATATTGTTAAGGTTCATGTTCATACATTAGATCCATATAAAGTACTTCAATTAGGTGCTAAATATGGCGAATTTATAAAAGTAAAAATCGAAAACATGACTTTACAATTTTTGGAAAATAATCCAGGAACTGTTTTAGAAGAACAATTTAAAAATGCAACTAAAAAATCTAATTCATCTTCAACTAAAACAATTATATTGGATACACCAAAAATTATTGCAACTGTTCCAACTCAAACATTAAGCGAAATATATCAAAAACAAATTAAAGTTGATCATGTTATTAATTATGAAATTAATGGTAATCCATCAATACAAGAATTCTTAAATGCTTTTAGAGCAGTTAAATCTAGTAAGATAATTGTTGTAGTTGATGACTCAAATGCTATGTTAGCAGCTAAAGAAGCAGCTGATCTAGTTAAAAAAACAATTAGTGTTACATTAATTAATGCAAAAGATATTTCATTAAGTTATGTTGCTTGTTTGGCATATAACCCAATTGATAGCTTTGACAATAATGTAAATTTAATAAAGAAAATAGTTGAAAAATCTTATGTTAAAATTGCTCGAGGAAGCAAAGAAGTTAAATTTGGTAAAGTAGATATTCACTTAAATGACTACATTGGTATAGTTAACAAAAATGTTATTTGTGCTAACAAATGTGCAATAGATACTATGAAAGCTGCTGCAAAACAAATACTAAATACATGATCATTACGTCGTAGACATAACTTAAAAATGATAGTTCTTTTTGGTAGTGATGCTACAGTTAAAGATATGAGAGACTTTGAAAAGTTTTTAAATGAAGAACAAGGAATAAAAGTTTCATTTATTGAAACAAAAGAATCAATTTATAGTTATCATTTTGTAATAGGTTAAAAATAATATGAGAAAGATGAGTAAGAGAGCTAAATTATTTTCGTTATCAACAATAGGAATATTAACTATTCCTCCTATTTTGATGCAAGCATCATGTTCAAATAGCAATTATGATGAATGAGATAAGAGAAATCTTATACCAACCGATGGATTTGATCAAAATTTTAAAGGAAATCTATTGTATTTTCAATTATTTGATGTTGAAGCACAAAAATCAGTTAATAGTGTTAGTGGACTTACATTTAATAGTTTAACTGGTCAAATAAGTGGAACACCAACAGAAGAAATGAATGCAAAAAAATTTATTATTAAGGCATTTCATTCATCTATTGATAAAGAGTTATTATGCTCATCAAATGAATTTACAATTACCATTTCTTCTTCAACTAATGTTTCTGATAATCATGTTATTTATGAAGATACTATTTTATTTAAGAATTCTAAAAATAGTGATTCATCAATTAAATTTAAAGATAATGTTGCTATTCCTAATATATTAGCAACTATTAATCAAGAAATCAAAACATCAGATGATCTTACTACATTAATTGTTGATAGCGACAATAAAGAAATTAAACCAGCATTTTATAAAGTTAAAGATGAACAAGAAGCTACAAATTTATTGTTAGATCCTACTAAGTATAGCGATAACAAGATGAAATGAGATTTGGCTTACTATATGTCTCAAATGATAGTTCCTTTTATGAATATAAATACTTATAGTATTGCATTCATAACATTTGATCGAACTAATGATGGTAGAATTAAATTACTACTTGAATGTGATTTCAAATTACCAACTGGTAAACAATTAATTTTTTATTTACAAACATCAAAAGATAAAGATCATTTATCAGAAAATGATTATTCTAAAATTGCTTATGTTCAACCAGTTGAACAAACAAAAGAATTTTCTTATGGTTTAGAATGTGCTTGTAGCCATGTTGTTACTACAGAAAAATATGAACCATGCCAAAACTTCTTATTTTGATCTAGTTTTATCACTCTTAAATAAAGGTGTTTTTCTATTAACATACTTGTTTTGCAAATGTTGTTCTAATTATTTTGTGTTAGCTGTACCTACACTTTGAATCAGGTACAGTAAGCTGTCGATGTGCTATTAAAAAACCAGATGGATGGCAAGATCTTATGTAGTAAATAGTATAACCAATCATTAATAAACAATGTGCACATGAGTTATTTAAATTCATGCCAAGCAAAAGTGTAAAGGATTATGAAAGTTTAACTAAAAATCTAAATATTCCAGATTAATTCAAGGAATTAATGATTTATATCAAAATTTTTCTAACCTTTTATGACAAAAAATACAAGTGTGTTAAGAAATACGATTTTTCAAAATTTAAAGATGAATAAAATTTAAATGTTTAGAAGAATTAGATAAATCAAACAAGACAGTTCTTTCAGTTTTAAAGATTAATTTTTAAAAACCACCGAATTAACATAACCAATATTCAAACTAACAATATAATGATGTTTAAAGGAACTAATTTCATTTTAGAGATTTAAATTTTAGTAAACAATGTATTGATCACAATATTAGCACATCTCTAATTCTTTTAATGGAGATAGAAAAGCTAATGGATGTATTGAATGTTTTCATAGAAGTACGAACAATGATTTATTGTAAAAATTAAAAATCGTAATAATTTAGATGATATTCAAGAAGAACTAAAAAGATTTAGTTACTACTACAATGAAAAACGTTATCTACACTATGGTGAACTAAATAAGATTGATTACATGAATAGATATATGAAACCAATTGATTCAATAAAGTATTTTAAATCTTGTACAATATAGTTATTGGGTGGTGCAAAATGCTAGTCATCCTTACAATTATAAATAAATCACAAACACCAACTATTTAACAAAATATAATATAATTAGCATCTAATAAGAGAAAAAGGCGATAAGTATGAAAATTTTAAAAAAATGTTTATTACCTATATCTATAGCAATTACTGTTTTGCCATTTTGTACAAATGATTCAATATTAAAAATTAATGATGTAAAAAATAATAGTGAATGAGAAAATCTATTATCAAATGAGAATATTGAAAATATTGGTCATAATGTTTTTAACGGTATTGGTAAAGAAACAATTTCTTTAAAAGAGAATGATAAAAAACAAATAGAAGAAAACATCATTTTTTTACTAAATAATGATTTATCATTTTATTTTAATGAAAATAATAATATCAATAAAACTAATTTGTCAAAGGGAATTTCTTTAAAAATTTTTGAATTATATGATCATGAAAGAGAAGAAATAGAAGAACAAAATTGTGGATGATTTTGAACAAGCCATTTTTGAATTGCAACAGGGTGAGAAACTGCAGTTTTTTGTTCATGAGTAGTTGTTATAAGTTTATTTGGAATATCATTTGCTAGTGATATTTACAGTTGATATACTGGCTCAGGTTGTGATTTCGATGTAATCTCAACATGAAATACATATGATGGAATTCATAAAAAAACAATTGATGGTGCATTAAATTTTAAAAAAGAAACAAATTGTGATTGAAATTATCATTGATAAGGTGGAGTAATGTTTTTATTAAAATACAAAAATAAAGCTTTATTTTGAAGCATAATTACATTATTTACAATATTAGGATGCTTTATTCCAATCTGTGGATTTATGCTTGCTAAAAACTATAGTGAGCAATTAATATTTTCAATTATAGGGATAGCTTTTGTTTTATATCTTATTCTTCTAGTTTTATTAAATTTTTATCACTGAAGTGTTAGAAATGAAACAACATTATCATTACTTATTGTTAGTTCAATATTCTGTTTATTATCTGTATTTACTTCATTTATTTGTGTAATTGTATTATTTTGTTGCAGAAAAAAACTTAAAGAAAATGAACAAATTCAATTTAAATTAATTTATGAGAAAAGTGAAAAAAATAAATTAAATGCAGTTTCTTGATTCATTTTATTTTCTTTATTAATTCTTATGTTGTTAAATGCTATTCCATATACAAATAAAATAATTTTCTCTTCTGGTTTGGGTTTTATTCCATCATTCTTCTTGATTCAATTAGTAACATTAGTTATAGTTAAATTAATTGTTCATATTGCTTATTTAATTATGTGTTCTAAAACATATAAAGTTAAAAATGTATTGAAATGAAAACTATTAGACCTAATAACATTAGGATATGTTTGATCAAGTAAATACATTAAACAATAACAAATTTAACCATAAGGCTTTTATTAGTAGTAAAAGTAGAAAACTAATTTGCATCCTTTTTTATATATAAAAAAATCATTTGGAGTGAGTCAATTAAGGTTTGATCCACTCCTTTTTTGTTCCATAATTCTCTATATTCATCAATCAGTCTTTCAATGTGTAAATTGATATTTTGAATAAATTATGACAATTTAAACATTTACATCTTAATTTCTTCCAAAATCATTCAATTCAATCATCATTATTGATTTACCACATGAATGTTTAATATTATTTGCTGATAAATAATTTTGACCTGATTTTTTCAAAATATTGAGTGCGATAATCATCATTAATTACTTTAGCTGTTTTTGGTAATTCTTTTAATAAAACAATTCGATTAGAAACTACACCAATTACCCCATGTCATATCTATTCCCATAGCTTTTTTGAATATACATAAAATCAGCTGAAAACAAATCTTTTATTCAAATTGATACAATTGTTCTATGTTAAAATCTTGTTTTTTTCAATTAGTCATGTTACTTGTCAAGGCTTGTGTATTCTTCCCATATTTCCTTCTAGTGGCGTAAAATAACTCATATACACTTTCACATATAGGTATTAGGTGCAATATTTACCATATAGGATCTAGCAGTCCTTGTTAGTTTTTAATAACATATTAATATCTTGTCATACATGGCATAGAATGAGGGTATAACTAACAAAACAAATATATTTTTTTCTATTAACATAAAAATATGTATAATTGTAAAAGCTTATCTCTATGAAATGATTTAAGCGTTTTTTTAAATAAAAATAAAGGATAATAATGAAAGTTACTAATAAAGATGAATCAGTAGTAAATACTGAAAAAGCAGTTAAATCTTCAACTCAAAGCACTGAATCTAGTGCTTCTAAGAATAGCCCAAAAGCTATGGATGCAACTAAGAAAAATTATAAAAAAGCAAATTCATCTACTAAACATTCTCCAATTGATGTAAAGAAAAACATTGAAGCTAAAATTGATATGTTTTTTGAAGCAAATAAAGAATTTGGTATTAGAAAATTAATTTCTGCAACTAAATTAATGGAAGTTGGAGCTAATATTGGATCTCAACCTAAATATTGAAATCCAAAGATGAAACCTTATATCTATGCAAAGAAAACTGGTAAAAATCAAACAATTGATTTACTAAAATGCATGGTTTATTTAGATAGAGCTTATAATTTCTTAAGAGATCTTACAAAAGAAGGTGGAAGAATCTTAATTGTAGGTACTCGTGGTGAAATAATTAAAAATCACGTTAAAGAAGAATGTAAACGTGCTAAATGTTTCTATGTTAACCAACGTTGATTAGGTGGTACATTAACAAACTTTAGAACTATTAACAAATCAATTGCTAAATTAAACAACTTAATTATGATGCAATTGAATGATGAAATTAAGAAATTCACTAAAAAAGAACAATTACAAAAGATTAAAGAAACTGAACGTTTAGGAAAATTCTTTGGTGGTATTCGTACTATGAAAGGTTTACCTCAAGCAATTGTTGTTTTAGACCCAGTAGTTGAACACAACGCTGTTGAAGAAGCACACAAATTACACATCCCTGTAGTTGCTTTAGCTAACACAAATGCTGATCCAACAAACATTGATTTCTTAATCCCATGTAATACAATGTCTATTAAGACAGTTTACTTATTAACTTCAATTCTTTGTGATGCAATTTGCGAAGGATTAGGAGAACCATTAGCAGTTATTGGTAAAAAAGATGAAGAAATCGTTTTACCAGAAACAACTAAACGTGTTCAAAACCAAGAATTCATTAATAGAACAAGCTATACAAAAGCAGCAACAGCTCCTGTTGAAAAACCAGCTGAAACTAAATAATTAATTAGTTCTTGTATTGTAATTAAAAGCGTAATACCATTTACATTTACTGGTATACGCTTTTTTTAATGTAATAGATAAAAAAAGAGTTTATGCTGTAATAAAAGACAAAACCCTATGTATTAAACATACATAGGGTAGAGTAAAATTTTAATTTTAAAATGAAATATTTATATTTATGTAGTTTAAAAAATAAATTGAACAATCAACACTACTGTCTCATTAATAAAAATTAACAAGCGCTAAATATATTACAGCTTGTATCACTATCCATTACAAGCCATAAATATTATATATATTTAGAAATATTTTTGACAAAATTGTTAATTATATGTTAGTTGTACCCGCATTTTGCACTAGGTATAGGCGTTTTAAGCCTATTTTATTGCGTAAATTTTGCTTATTTTATATTTTATCTATGTACATGCACTATAGAACACACAATATAAAGCATAATTATATTTAATTTATCTAAAATATGTGTTAAAAAATGCTAAAAAAATAGTATATTTAAGGCGTATATTTTTATTTTTATACCCAAATTAATATTTTAAAAGGAGAATAAAATATGAGTAATGTTGAAAAAATTGTGCAAGATGTAAGAAAAGCACAAGAAGAATTTGCTCACTTTACACAAGAACAAGTAGATAAAATTTTCTACGAAGCTGCTAAAGCTGCTAATACACAAAGAATTCCATTAGCACAAATGGCAGTAAAAGAAACAGGCATGGGTGTTGTTGAAGATAAGATCATTAAAAATAACTATGCTGCTGAATATATTTACAACAAATATAAAGATATGAAGACTTGTGGTGTTTTCGAAGAAGATGCTGCAGCTGGTTATCAAAAATTATATGCACCAAAAGGTGTTTTAGCTGCAATTATCCCTACAACTAACCCAACTTCTACAGCTATTTACAAATGTTTATTAGCTTTAAAAACTAGAAATGGTATTGTTATTTCTGCTCACCCAAGAGCTTATGAATGTACAACTAAAGCTGCTGAAATCGTTTTAAAAGCTGCTGAAGCTGCAGGAGCTCCAAAAGGAATTATTGCATGATTACCTCCAAAATCAAGTATGGAAGATACTGATATTTTAATGAAAACATGTAACTTAATCCTTGCAACTGGTGGTGGTGGATTAGTTAAAGCTGCTTATTCTTCAGGAAAACCAGCAGTAGGTGTTGGTCCTGGTAACTGTCCAGCAATTATTGATGAAACTGCAGATATTAGAATGGCTGTTGCTTCAATTATCCAATCTAACACATTTGATAATGGTGTTATTTGTGCAACTGAAAACTCTGTAGTAGTTGTTTCATCAATTTATGACAAAGTTGTTGAAGAATTCAAAAATCAACAAGCATATGTAGTAACTAGTGAATCTGATGTTAAGAAAATCGGTGCTGGTATGTTCCGTGAAGGAAAAATTGGTATGTTAAACCCAGCAATGGTTGGTCAAAATGCTCAAGGTTTAGCTAAATTATTTGGTATTAAAGTACCTTCATGAGCAAAAATGTTAGTAGTTCCTACTCAATCAACTGATCCATCAAATCCATTAGCACATGAAAAATTAGCTGACTTTGTTTCACTATACAAAGCTAAAAACTTTGAAGATGCAATTAAAATTCAAAGTGAATTACTAAAACTAGGTGAAGGTCATACAGCTTCAATCTTCTGTGATGAATTAGTTGGTGCTGACCACATTAAAACATTCAGAGATACTGCAAAAGCTGGTAGATTAATTGTTAACTCTCCATCTTCTTTAGGTGGTGTTGGTGACTTCTATAACTTTAAACTTGAACCATCATTCACATTAGGTTGTGGTTCATATGGTGGAAATAGTTTTAGTGAAAACATTGGCCCAAAACATTTATTAGACGTAAGACAGGTAGCTATGAGAAGAGAAAACATGTTATGATTAAGAATTCCAAGCCGTGTTTACTTTAAATTCGGTTGTGTTGAAGAAGGTTTAAAAGACTTAAAAGATGATGGTGTTAAAAAAGTATTCATCGTTTCAGATAACTTCATTTGAGGAATGTTTGGTAAAAAAATTACAAGTATTTTAGAAAACTATGGTATGACAACTAAGGTATTTACTGAAGTTGAACCAAACCCTTCAAAAGCAACTACATTTAAAGGTGCTGAATTAATTAAATCATTCAACCCAGAAGCTATTATTGCTTTCGGTGGTGGTTCATCATTAGATGCTGCTAAGATGATGTGATTCTACAATGAATATCCAGATGTAAAATTCGAAGATTTAGCAATTCGTTTCATCGATATTCGTAAACGTGTAGTTAAATTCCCTACACCTAAAAAAGTACAATTAGTTTGTATTCCTACTACAGCAGGTACAGGTTCAGAAGTTACACCATTTGCAATTATTACTGATGAAAAAACTCATGTTAAATATTCATTAGCTGATTATGCATTAATTCCAAATGTAGCAATTATCGATGCACAATTCATGATGTCATTACCTCCAAGAATGACTGCAGTTACAGGAGCAGATGCTTTCAGTCACTGTTTTGAATCTTATGTATCAATTTTAGCTACAGACTTCTCAAAACCATATTCATTACAAGGTATTAAGTTAATTTACAAATACTTAAAACGTGCAGTTGATAATGGAACTACTGATAAAGAAGCAAGAGAAGCTATTGCACATGCAGCTACAATTGCTGGTATCGCATTTGGTAATGCATATTTAGGTGTTGTTCACTCATTATCACACAAAATTGGTGGTCACTTCGGTGTAATGCATGGTGCTGCAAATGCTATCTACTTACCATATGTAATGCGTTACAATGCTGCTAAGTTTGAATGTGAAAAACAAATGTACTGACCTCAAAACCAATACAATGCAGTTAGAGAAAGATACTGTGAAATTGCAGATGCTATTGGTATTAAAGGTAAAACAGATGCTGAAAAAGTTGATAATTTAATTAAAGAAGTTCAAAAATTATTTGCTTCTGTTGGATTATGAAAATCAACTAAAGAATACGGTGTTAAGGATGATGAATTCTACAAAATTCTTGACCAAATGGCAGTTGAAGCATTTGATGACCAATGTACAGGTGCTAACCCAAGATTACCTCGTATTGAAGAATTAAAACAATTATTCATTGATGCTCACGAAGGTAATGAAATTAAAAGTCTTGCAAAGCAAGATGCTGAAGGAAGCAAAAATAAATAATATTTTCTAATTTATTTTGGATAATATAAGTAATATGGAAAATAACAATAGCACACCTACTCAACACATGGAAGTAAAAGTTCCTAGTGCTGAAAACAACAATCAACCTAAAGTAGAAAAAGTTTATTTTACTAAGAAACAAATTTTCTTTAGAAATTGAGCTTATGCCTTTTTAGGATTTGGTATCTTAACATTCTTTATGAATTTCCTTGTTTTGTTTATGATTCCAAGCATGTCTAAACAAGATGAAGTTTGAATGGGATTTTATCAATTTAAGTCAGGTGAACAATATTCTATGTCAGGTGCAGGTGGTTGTTGCATTGCCTTTAATGTTATTTGAATGATTGGAATGATTGTTCAATTAATAGGAATGCGTTTAAATGGTGTTAAATTATTTGCTCCATATGTTAAGAAATATTCAATAATCCTTTTACTTACATCATGGTTTATCATGATTTTAGGATTAACAGCAAGTCCAATGTCACAAAGTTCAAGTAGTTGAATGTTTAATGAAAGTGATGGACATTACTCATTCACTGGTGGTGGATTAGTAATCTTATTTGAAGGAATTATCTTTATCGTAGTAATGGTTACAAAAATCATTTGATTCCATGTTCCAAGCGAAAATAAAGAATGATTCTTAAACACTAAAATTGTTAAGAGAATGACTCCTACTAAAAAGTCAGATAAGGAATAGTATTTTGAAACTAATAGTTGGTTTAGGTAATTATCCAAGAGAATATACAAATACTCGGCACAATGCTGGGTTTTTTGTTGTTGATGAATGATTAAAGAAGCATAATCTTGAATTAAATAAAAATGATTTTAATGGTTGATATTGTTGCTTTAAAAATAACAATGATGAACAAATTATTGTAGCTAAACCATATACTTATATGAATCTTTCAGGTCAATTTGTTCAACCATTATCACATTTTTACAAAATTCCAATAGATAACATCTTGGTTATTTGTGATGATGTTGACACAACTGTTGGAAAAATCAGAGTTAAAAAATCTGGTAGCAGTGGCGGTCAAAACGGTTTAAAAAATATCATTCAATTAATGGGTAGTGAAAACATTAAAAGAGTCAGAATAGGCATTGGTAGACCTACACACGGAGATATGATTAGTCATGTAATTGGGAAATTTACTCCTAATGAATTAGTATCTATGTTCTCTGTTAGCGATCAAGTTTGTAATTTAATTGATGATTTTATCAATGACGTTCCTTTTGAAAAAATCATGAGTAAATATAACAAATAACAAAAATTTTTAAAAGCATCCCATTCCTTTAAATTGAAGGTTAGGGATGTTTTTATTAGTTACTATTTGCTTATGAACTCAAGACAAGAAATAAAACAATGTATATTTAGAATTACTTTGAATGATTAATTTTTTTGTCTTTTGATTTAACTTGAGAACTTTGCTTTTCTAACTCAATTAATTCTTGATATCTAATTGAATTCTTGTAGGATAAATCATAATCAACTCTATATTTCATAACACTAGATGGCTGATTGTCAATACACATTCATAATTTATGCTGAATCTTATCATAGATATCACTTCTGTTCAAAAATTTAATTTCATTATCGCACAAAATAAGATATTTCTTATTAATAGAGTTAAAGTTATTAAACATAAATTGTTTATATGAATTTTTTGGAACAATAATTGCTTTACATAGTAATAGCGAACCAGTATATTCATTCTTGCGATTGTATATTTTTTCAATATCACAAGTATCATCACGATTAAATCATTTTCGATCACCATCATGTGTTATTGGAGCAAACATTTTAATATTATCAAATTCAATTATTACACCAATATATTTATCAGTATTTTCTTTGTCAAGACCAAAATGAGAATAGACCTGTTTATCTGTTTCATTTTTTAATCGATAAGCAAATCTTCCTTCTCCTTTTAAAAAGTTAATATAATCCTGATCAACTTCGTACATACGAAATCGCTTTTTGTTAGTTTTCATTAAAATTTACATCGTATTTAGGTAGCCTCGAAGGGCAGGTATACGTAGACCTTGTAGTTAAACCTACACAAATATTATATATTACAATTTTTTTAAAAAAATGACTATGTGTAGGGTTGTTAGTTGTACCCGCATTTTGCACCAGGTATAGTAAGATATCAATGTACTATTAAAAAACCACAAGGATGACAAGATCCATGTGGCAATAGTACACCCAATACCTATATGTGAGGTGTACACGAGTTATTTTAAATTAATACAAGCAAAAGTGCAAAAGCTTATAAAAATTTAACTAAAAATCTAAATATTTCAGATCAATTCAAGAAAATTAATGATTTATACCGGGATTTTCTAACCTTTTATGACAAGAAATATGAATTTGTTAAAGAATATGGTTTTGAAAATCTGAAAGATGAACAAAAATTTAAAGGTTTAGAAAAACTAGATAAATCAATTAAAACAGCTCTTTCAGTTTTAAAGTTTTGTTATTTGAACAATATTATTATTTACATATTTTGAAAATCTAAAAGAAATAAAACCATTAAATACATTTATGATGAAGGAACTAGATTAAAAATTCATAACTACTATTTTGAAACTATTGACAATGAATTTGAATATTTTAATAAAACAAATATCTGATTAAAAATTAGAAAAGAAATATATTGAATTTGGATGATAAATTCACTAATTTATCATAAAAGATTTTTATCAAAATTTTAAAGAATGACCCAAGATGAAGAAGCATACCTTTAAAGAAATATGAAAACACTCATTTATTTAGAAAATGGATAATTCCAATTGGTAAAATCCAATTAGATCTTAAGGTTACAAATAATAAAGATACCAAAATGAATAAACACATTTACATCTTTAATATGATAGATACATCAACTCAAGTTACTTTTTCTAAAGTGCTTTATAAAGCTGATAAATTTCATGTAATGCAAGCTTTGAATGAAGGTTATTTATTCTTTAAAAAACATGGAATTAACATAATTAACATCCAAACTGATAATGCAATGATGTTTAAAGGAACAAATTTTATTAGAGATTTAGATTTTAGTAAATGATGTATAGATCATAATATTAGCAGATCTTTAATTCCTTTAATGGAACCAGAAGCTAATGGATGCATTGAACGTTTTCATAGAAGTATGGACAATGAATTTAATTATGACAATTTAGATGATATTCAAGAAGAACTAGAAAGATTTAGTTATTACTACAATGAACAACGTTATTTACACTATGGTGAACTAAATAAGATTGACCCCAAGAACAGATATATGAAACCAATTGATTCAATAAAATATTTTAAATCTTGTGCAATATAGTTATTGGGTGGTGCAAAATGCTAGTCATCCTTACACTTCAACATTTATGTGATGTTATTAATATTATTTTATAATGTAGGTATATGTTTGGTAGCAATACAAGAATTACAATTGCTTTATTTGTTTTATTTGTTATATTACCTATAGTGATAGCATATCCAATAAACTATGGCATTTTTCAACCTATGGGAGAAAAACAATATAAAAAAAATTTGGCAAATATAAAAACAAGTCCAACAATTAAAAAAACATTAGAAAACAAATTATTTGTATTTTGCATTAAAGGCTTTATTTATTTTAATCAAAATAAAATAGTGGATTTGGTTGTTTTTATTATTTTTACTATTGCATATTGAATATACATTCTTGTTTCAAAGCTTGAATTTAGTTGATTCAATTATGTATCATTAAGTTTTCAAATTTTATTCTTAATTTGATTTATAGTTAGAATATTTTCGATAAAACTCAAGTATTTTTTTGTTAAGTTTGGAAATAATAAATTAGTAGAACTTCAACCAATGAATACAAAAGGGATAAAAGATAGTTTATTAAAATTAAAGTTAATTAACTTTAACCCTATTTCAAAAAAAGATAGAAAACAAGTTAAGAAAATTTATAAATTGATTTATGAGACACAATATTTAATTCGTGTCAATGATCAAATTTCATTATCATATTCTTGCATACTGTTATACTACAATATGTTTATTTATCAAGATAACAAAAATGATGAAGTTTGTAATTTTATTAATGATAGTTTTAACAAAAACATCATTAAAAACAAAGAACTATTATAGATAAACAAATGTTTTGTTTCATGAGGGGGCAAAAATAAAGATCTTACATTTAAATATACTGAATTATCTTTTTCATTTTGATTTTTAATTTAAATACACAACGTGTACAAAATAAACTTAAAAAAATAGAATAAAATAATTCATAAAGTATACTAACAGTTTTTAGTTAGAATAAAATCGACATTTAATTATTATTAAGGAGTATCACATAATTTGCATGACTACCATAATTGTTTATTCGATTATTTTTGTATTAAGTTTATGTTTAGGACTTTGACTTTTAAGCAAAACTAGAGCTAATTCTTGTTTAAAATATTCATTTTTATTTAAAACTTTTTCTAATAAAATATTAGACATATTAATTATTAAAAATAGATACATTATCCTTTTATGACAATGTTTATTTGGTTTTGTAATTTTCTTAATTTTAAGTATGCCAGATATGACTAATGTAGAGGAATGATTAAAAAACAACAATCTTCATCTTAATAAAGTTATTTTTCCAGCAGTCATGTTATCATTTGGTGTGATTTCATTAATTGCATTTTTTATTATTGTTACTTATATTAATCTAAAGCAAAATAAAAAGTGTAGAGCATTACAAATTAATAATGAAGCCTTAGTGATTCTAGTTGAATTTGTTAAAAATATTAAGGTTTATTCTGATTCAAATACTCAAGTTGCTAATTTATATAACAATAAAATTTTTAAAGATATTTCAAAAATTCAAAATTCAAAAGGTAAGATGAATTTAAAAATAATTATTCTTATTAAAGATATTATTTGTATTACCCATGATAGCTTTTTGTATGATGCTACTTTTTTAAGTGAATCAACAAAAATTGACATAAAAGATTTAACTGATCAATTAAATGACAAAATAATAAATGTGTTTTTTAACCATTAATCAAATAAACATAATTAGTAGTAAACCAAGTTTATTATTTATAATAAACTAATTATGGAAAATAAAATTATAGTTTTAGACTTTGGAAGT
This sequence comes from Mycoplasmataceae bacterium, assembly GCA_029009155.1. Taxonomy (GTDB): domain Bacteria; phylum Bacillota_I; class Bacilli_A; order Mycoplasmatales; family Mycoplasmoidaceae; genus Malacoplasma_A. The sequence goes on from JAQXJX010000019.1 coordinate 60,904, forward strand.
CAATATAATCAACTAATCACTAGACGAATTAGAAATCTTGGTGTCTACAGTGAATTAGTAAGTAATGAAATTACAGCAGAAAAAATTAAAGCAGATAAAAGTATTATAGGTATAGTTTTTTCTGGTGGACCAAATTCAGTTTATGAAAATGGGTCACCTCAAGTTGACACTAAAATTTTTGAATTAGGATTACCTATTTTAGGTATTTGCTATGGTGCTCAATTAATAGCACATAAGAACAATGGAAAAGTAGTATCATGTGATAAAAAAGAATATGGTAATACTGAAATTGTAATCACAAATCCATGCAAATTAACTAAAGGCTTAAACCAAAATGAAATTGTATGAATGAGTCATGGAGATCAAGTAGAAATTTTACCTACTGGTTTTATTAATAATGCTAGTTCAACAACTTGCAAAAATGCAATCTTTTCAAATGAATCATCTAACATTTATGCATTACAATTTCATCCAGAAGTTGTTCATACAAAAAATGGTATGCAAATTTTAAAAAACTTTTTATTTGAAATTTGCAAAGCTGAACCTACATGAAAAGTTGAAAATTTTTTAAAAGAAAAAATTGCTGAAATTAAAGCAAAAGTAGGTGATGATCAAGTTTTATGTGCATTAAGTGGTGGTGTTGACAGTTCTGTAACTGCAGCTATCATTGATAAAGCTATTGGAAGTCAATTAACATGTTTCTTTGTTGATCATGGTTTATTAAGAAAAAATGAATCACAAATGGTTGTAAACATGTTTAAGAAAAACTTCAAAGCTAATTTTGTTTTTAAAGATGCAAAAGATAAATTTTTATCTGAACTTAAAGGTGTTACAGACCCTGAAAAGAAACGAAAAATTATAGGTAAATTATTCATTGATACATTTGATGAATATGCTTCTAAACAAAATAACATTAAATACTTAGCACAAGGAACACTTTATACTGATATTATTGAAAGTGGAACAAAAACAGCTCAAACAATTAAATCACACCATAATGTTGGTGGTTTACCTAAAGACATGAAATTTAAATTGATTGAGCCATTAAACAATTTATACAAAGATGAAGTTCGTGAATTAGGTAGACAACTTGGCTTACCAGAAGAAGTAGTTTCAAGACAACCATTCCCAGGCCCAGGACTTGGTATTAGAATTATTGGTGAAGTAAATGAAGAAGCAATTAAACTAGTTCAAGACTCTGATGCAATCTTAAGAGAAGAAATTGCAAAGCATGGTTTAGACAAAGAAATTTGACAATACTTTACTGTTTTACCTAATGTAAAAGTAGTTGGAGTAAAAGGTGATCAACGTTCTTATGAGAATGTAATAGTAATTCGTGCAGTATCATCAGTTGATGGAATGACTGCAGATTATGCAAAAATTCCTTATGAAGTTTTAGATAAAATTTCTAACAGAATCACTAATGAAGTAAAAGGAATAAACAGAGTAGTATACGATATTACAAGTAAACCTCCTGGAACAATTGAATGAGAATAATATTTCTTTATAATATTTATGGAGGCATAATATGAGCAAATACATATGTAATATTTGTGGATATGTCTATGATGAAGAAAAAGGCGATGCATCACATGACATTAAACCAAACACAAAATGGGATTCACTAAAAGACTTTCATTGCCCAGTTTGCGGCGTAGATAAAACAAACTTTACAAAGCAATAAATTCAAAAGCACTTATCTTTATTAGATGGTGCTTTTTATGTAAATAAAAGATTATTATTTTAAAAATACTAATTAAATATAGTTAAAACATACATTGTCATTTTCCACTTAAATGATAATAAACTAATAATATTAAAGTAAAATATAGATATATAAGTAGGTAAATCACTATGTCAAGAAAACATATGAAAACAGAAGAGTTCAATCGTATTAAAGTTGAAGATACAAAGATTATTAATACAGAAGCTATGCAAGATGTACAAAATAGCGATTATGATGAACAAGAGCTAGAAAAATTATCAATTGATGAATTAAAATACATTCTTGAATATGAACAATGTGATAAGAAAAGAACTGCTCTTATTAAGAAATTAATTAAGCAAAAAAGATAATAATGTTTATTAATCTTTTTAATCATTCTTATTTTTCTTTGTTAATGTCATCAATCAAAATTGATGACATTATTAATTTTGCAAAAGCTAACAATCAAACTCATGTCTGTTTAACTGATACAAACCTATATGGTGCTATAGAATTTTATAACAAAGCAAAAGCAAATAATTTAAAACCTATTATTGGATTAAATATTAAATATAACAATCAAGATGTTTATTTAATAGCTAAAAATAATAATGGTTATAAAAATTTAATTAAAATATCTAGCCATTCACTAAGTAATGAACAATTTGATTTAAATGTATACTCATCAGATTTATTTATTTTTTCAGAAAATATAGATGCATTAAATTTGAATAAAACAACTGATTTATTCTCTTTTTCAACAGTAGCTGTAAATCCTGTTTTTTTTGAAAAAAAAGAAGATGTGATTTATTTTAAATCATTATTAGCTATTGCAAATTCTAAACAATTAAGTGAATATGTCAATGATCATTCTTATGATGAATATTACATGTTAACTCCATCACAAGCACAAAATAAATATAGCGATTCATTACTTAATAAACTTGATGAAATCATTAATCAATGTGAATGATCAATTGAATTTAATACCCAAAGACACATGATTAAATTTCCAACTAAACAAAACACTAAAGTTTTGTTACAAACATTATGTGTAGATGGATTAAATTTAAAATTAAAAAATAGAAAAATAGATGTTAACAAATATATTGAACGATTAAAATATGAATTAAATGTTGTTGATCAAATGGGATTCAATGATTATTTTTTAGTTGTTCAAGATTATGTATCAGAAGCTAAGAATCGTGGAATATTAGTAGGACCTGGAAGAGGTAGTGCTGCAGGTAGTTTAATTGCTTATTCATTAGGAATAACAGAAATTGATCCTATTGAACATGATTTAATTTTCGAAAGATTTTTAAATCCAGAAAGATCAACCATGCCTGATATTGATGTTGATTTCATGGATGATCGAAGAAATGAAGTTATTGAATATTTATTTCAAAAATATGGAAAAGAACATGTTGCTCACATTGTTATTTTCCAAAGAATAAAAGCTAAAATGGCAATTCGAGATGTAGGTCGAATTCTTGGTATGGAAAAATCAGTTCTAGACAACATCTCAAAACTATTATTAGATGAACCATTAGTTGAACAAATAACAAATAAAAAAATTAGTGAATATGTTAATTTATATAAAGAGTTATTTGATATAGCACAAAAGATTGATACCTTTCCTAGACAAGTAGGAATACATGCTGCTGGTGTAGTTTTATCTGATGATATTTTATCTAATATTATTCCAGTCCAATTAGGTCCTAATGGATGTTATTTAACACAATATTCAATGGAATATTTAGAACCATTAGGATTAATCAAAATGGATATATTAGGGTTAGTGAATTTATCCACAATAAATAAAGCTTTAAAATTGATTAAGACTACAAAAAATATTGATTTAAATCTTCGTAAAATCCCTATGGATGATAGTAAAGTTTTCAACTACATAGCAATGGGTAACACTGCAGGAATATTTCAATTAGAATCTTCAGGAATGACACAATTAGTAAAGAAAATTAAACCAACTAATATTGAAGACATTTCTATTTGTTCAGCTTTATATCGACCAGGACCACAAAAGAATATTCCTACTTATCTTCATAATAAATCCCACCCAGATGAAATAAAGTATTTAAATGATAAGATTAAGAATATTTTGTCATCAACATATAACATAATCATTTATCAAGAACAAGTAATTCAAATGGTTCAACAAGTTGCAAATTTTAGTCTAGCAGAAGCTGATTTATTTCGAAGAGCTATTAGCAAAAAGAAAATTGATAGTTTATCAAAATTAGAGAAAACATTTATTGAAGGTGGAATTAAAAATGGTTATGATTACAAAGAGGTAAAACAAATTTTTGATTACATCTTTGAATTTGCTAACTATGGATTCAATCACTCTCATTCATTAGCCTATTCATACATAAGCTATTGATTAGCATATATTGCTTATTATTATCCACTTGAATTTTTCACTACTCTATTAATATCAAATGATGGAAGTAGTGAAAAAACTGCTGAATATGTTGCAATAGCACGACAAAATGGAATATCAATATCACCAATTGATATTAATCAATCAGTAGAGACATATTCAATTAATGATGGTTCAATCATATTAGGTTTTAATTGCATAAAAGGAATTGGTGTTTCAATTAGTGATAAAATTATTTCTCTTAGAAATTCTTTACCTAATAAAAAATTTGATGGTCTTGTCCCAACAATTCTTTTATTTAAAACAAATGGAATTGGACTAAAAACAATACTTTTACTTATAACATCAGGTGCATTTGATAATTTTGATAATGAAAATAATTTAGATAATTTATCAAATAGATGATGATTATTAAAGTATATTGAAAAAACATTTAATATCTGTGATGAATTTTCAATTGAAGAAACAAAACAAGAGATATCATGATCTATTGAAGATAAACCTACAAATGATGATATCAAGTTAATGTTAAAAAGTGAATTTGCTTTAACTAATATTTTATTTGTTGATGATCCAATTTTGAAAATTAAAAAGAATTTAAATTATACAGAACATAAACTTTATTGCTTAAATGAAATTAATTCTTTTGAATCAAACTTCTATCACGTGTTAGTACAATTAACTGATGTTAGATGTGTTGTAGATAGAAATAAAAAGCAAATGGCATTTATAACTTTTAATGATGAAACAAAAACATGTAAGGCCGTAGTATTTGCTGGAGTATATGAAAAAATTAGTGATATTTTAGAAAAAAATAAATATTTGATTTTAACACTAAGAACCGATATAAAAAAACCAGGAAATTTTATTGTTGCTAATGCTCACAAGATTGATTATTAATTTATAATTTTGATATGTCAAATAATAATAGAAAAGCTATAGCCATAGATGGTAATTCATTGTTATATCGTTGTTTTTACGCAACATTTAAACAATTACCATATTATGCTCAACATAATATTCAACCAACTAATGCATTAAATCTTTTTGTGTATTCTATTTTAAAGTTACTAACAAGTAATAAATATGATTATGCTATTGTTGCTTTTGATCATGGAAAAAGAACTTTTAGAACTGCTAAATATGATTTGTATAAAGATGGTAGAAAACCAATGCCAAAAGAATTAGTTGTTCAACTTCCTGAAATTAAGATGTCTCCTGAATTAATGGGAGTATTAGGAATGAGTTTAGAAAATTATGAAGCAGATGATTTGATTGGTAGTTTTGCTAAATTAATGAATAAAAATAATGTAAGTGTAGAAATATATTCTTCTGATCGTGACATGCTTCAATTGGTAAATGAGCTAAATGAAATTAAATTAATTAAAACAGGAGTTAGTGTATTTGATGATATTAATATTGATAATTTCAAAACTAAATTCTTTGAATTAACACCTAATCAAGTTGTTGATTATAAAGGTATTGCTGGCGATAGTTCTGACCATCTAAAGGGAATAGCAGGAATTGGACCCAAAACTGCTGCATCATTATTAAAGCAATATGGTTCATTAGAAGGAATATATGATCATATTAATGAATTACCTGCTAAAATCCAAACAAAAATGAACGATTATAAACAACAAGCTTTTGATTGTAAAGAATTAGCAACAATTTACAAGGACTTATTTAATGAAAAAGAGTTAGATATGTTTGCAACAAAATTACCAAATTTTGATAAGTTATTTGAATTAACAAAAAAACATAATTTAAACTTCTTAGATTCCTTTATTAGAAATATTCAAACCCTATATAAGAAATAATATGCCAGAGCTACCTGAAGTTACCACAATAATAAATAAATTAAAAAACACTTCAATGATTGGTAAAAAAATCATTGATGTAGTTTTTTATAAACCTAAAGTTATTAAGAATGCTTCTGTTGATTCTTTTAAATCATTTTTAGTAAATGAATCAATTGTTGATATATCAAGAAAAGGTAAATATATTTTATTTAAACTAACTAATCACAAATGATGAGTAGTTCATTTAAGAATGGAAGGTAAGTTGTTTTATCAAAATAGTAATGAAAAAATCATTAATAATTTTTTAATGGTAGAAATTGTTTTTGATAATAATTATGTGTTAGGATATTATGATTCTAGAATGTTCGGAACTTTCCATATATATACTGATGATGAAATCAAGAATTCTAAAGAATTAAATAAAGTTGCAATTGATCCTTTAGATGAGAATTTTACAGCAAATTATTTATTCTCTAAAATATGTAAAGTAAATCGAGCAATTAAAACTACTATTATGGATCAATCAATTGTTTCAGGAATTGGTAATATATATGCTGATGAAATCTTGTTTGCATCAAAAATTCATCCTCAATCATTAGCAAAAAATATTTCTTTAGATGAATGTAAATCAATTGTTAAACACAGTAAAAATATTTTAAAAGAAGCAATAGCTCATAAAGGGACAACAGTATTTAGTTTTAAGTTTGATCCTAACCATACAGGTAATTATCAAAATTTTTTAAAAGTTCATAGTAGAGAAAATCAAGAATGCTATGTGTGTAAAACCAAAATAATAAAAATTAAAGTTAATGGAAGAGGAACATATTTTTGTCCTAATTGTCAAAAAGTTAAATAATTATGCTAATTTGTGTTACAGGTAAAATGGGTAGTGGTAAAACCACTTTTCTAAACTTTATAGCCAATAAAGGTTATAAAGTATTTGAAGCTGATGCTTATGTAAGAGAAATTTATAAGAAAGATGGTATTGGTTATAACAAAATCATTGAAACATTTGGCAAAGAGTTTGTTAACGAAACAGAAGTTGATCGAAAAAAAATAGGGAAATTAGTTTTTAACAACCCCCAAGAATTAGATAAATTAAATAAAGCTATATTACCTCTAATTATTAATTGAATTAAAGAGATTAAAAAAAATAATGATGAAGCAATAGTTGAATTAGCTATTTATTTTAACTACATAGATAAATTTAAGGGCCTATTTGATAAGATTGTTGTAATTAAAGGTAAAAAAGAAATAGAAGACAAAAAAGTAATTGAAAAAGACTGAGATAATAAACAAAACCCTATTATCGACCCTATTAATCAAGATTATATTGAAATCATTAATAATGATTCAATTCAAAAGTTAGAAGAGAATGCACAATATTTCATTGATACTTTTTTATCAAAAAATAAGCAAACTTCTACATAGCATTTTTTTGAAAAAAAATCAAAAAAAATTTAAAAAAGAAGTGTCAAAAACTTTTCCACAATTTATGTGGGAAACTTGAATTTTCCTAAAGAAATAAAGGGATAAATAAAGTTTTTTTGTAGTATTTTATTGTTGATAACTAAAAATAAAAAAATATCTAAAAAAATATTTTAAAAAAAAGATAAAAAACAATATTTGAAACATATACTATTTTTAACAATGTTTTAGCACAATCGACACTATTCATTGCTAACACTATACTAATTTTTTCTAATAAAGAAGGTGAAAAGGATGTGTAATCTTATTTTTTCTATTATCAAAAAGCATGATTTTTCAATAGATTATAAGTCTTTGTATGATTTATACACTCCAATTATTGGTTCAGATGCTACCAATCTATATATCAATTTATCTAATGAATATGATAAATTATTACAAATAGGCATCAAATTTACTGATGCTAATAGTTTTTTAACATCTCTTAATATTAACGATGAACGTTTTTTAGAAATCCGTAACATGTTAGAAGCTATAGGATTAATTAAGACATATGTTGATCAAAATGAACCAGATAATTATTATTTTGAATTAATTTCTCCATTAAGCTTTGAAAAGTTTATAGATAACCAAAAATATAGACATCTTTTATTAAATAAAATAGATCAAGCAGGATATGAAAAATTAGAATATTTATATTCTAATAATGTCATCCCTGAAAATTTAGTTAATATTTCTGCGTCTTTTGAACAAGTATTCAATAATCAAAATCAATTAAAAGAAATTTATCAATTTAACTTTGAACGTCTATATTCAGCACTTATTGCTGATTCTCATCAAACAATTATTTTAAGTACAAAAGTTAAACAAATAATTGAATCATTTTTTAGCAGCTACAACTTAAGTACAAATGATATTCAATACTGTGTACACCAATCTATTGTCAAAAATGACAATAATGAATTCACAGTAGATGAAAATTTATTGCAATTAAATTTGAAAAAATTTGTTAACTTTTCAAAAAATGTTAATGTGTTTGAACAAGCTAAAGTTAATCGTAACTCCCAAATGTTTTTAGAACAAATTAAAGAAGAAGAAATTGAAGATGTGTTTAATTCATATCGTAATTTCAATTCCGAACAATATTACTCAATTATTAAAAAAACACCATTAACACCAGAAGAAATTGAAATTATTCAAACTCTAAGAACAACTTATAAGATTGATGATTCACTAATAAACTTAATGATTGATTACAGCCTTTTAAAAACAAGAGGAATTTTAAATAAAAAATACATTACTAAGATGGCTCAAACTGCAAATAATCTTAATTTATTAACATTAGTTAATATGTACAGATATTTGATTACCAAACATCCTGCACCAAAAATTAAAAAAGTTGAAAAGAAACCAGCAGAGTTTTCTGTAGGTGAAACTAAAGTTATTGATTTCTCAGATGTAAAAGACAGCGATATGCCAAAATTACCAGATTGGTTTTTTGAAAAATAATATATGGGAAATTTAAATAATTACATTGTTAAAATCAAAGAAAAATATAGTGACTATTTGAATAATCCAGAAATTTTAAAATTAAATTTATCAGATGATGAAATTTGTAAATGGATTACAAAAATTGTTACCATTATTGATGCTAATGAAAAATGTAAACAATTACCATTCAATAAATGCGTTAATAGTCATTTTAACCATGAAATTATTTTTAGAGATGATAATGGTAGGATAACTACTAGCTTCATACCATGTGAAAAAAAGGTTTATTATAAATCCTGAAAAATATTAGATTTTTTTACTAATGATAAAACTTACAGTATTCCAGTTTTAAATACTATATGAGAAGAACATAAAAATGAAGATATAAATAAATGCAATAAAGAACATACTATTCAAATGTATTTATGAAAACTTATTGATAATGAATTATTTCATCAAAAAAATACCGGTGTTTATTTATTTGGATCGTATGGTATAGGGAAAACTTATCTTATGTATGCATTAGGTAACACATTTATTCAAAAAATCAAAAAAACTGCAGCGTTGATAAGAGTGCCTAATCTAGTTTCTAAAATTAGTGAAAATTTTAGCATGCAACCATCAAATAATCAAAAATTAATTCAAGATCTACAAGAAGTAGATTTTCTTGTTCTTGATGATATTGGAGCAGAACAAACAAAAGATTGATTTTATAATCAATACCTTTTTAATATTTTGGATTATCGTTTTGCTAATAATAAACTTACATGCTTTACTAGCAATTACACAATAGATGAATTCCATGCAAAACTTCTGAACAAATGTCAATTGCTTGGAAAAGATGCTTTAAGACTTATTGAAAGAATAAAAGCACTAATTGGCGGCACTAATATAATAAATTTAAAAGACCATAATTATCGATATTAACTGTAAAGAATTATGCTTTATAAATATAATAAAAAGTATATATAAATAGAATTTATATATCTTTTTATCTAATAGGAGTTTTTATGAGTCAACATTTATCATTAATTACTGCAGAATCAGTAGGTATTGGACACCCTGATAAAATTTGTGATCAAATATCAGATAGAATTTTAAATGAGTGTTTAAAACATGACAAAAATAGCCATGTAGCATGTGAAGTTTTTGCAAGTAATCATTTAATTGTAATTGGTGGAGAAATTACTACACAATCATATGTAGATGTTGTTAAAGCAGCATGAGATGTTTTAATTCCACTTGGTTATACTGAAAATGACTTTACTATTTTATCTAACATCAATAAACAATCATCAGATATAAATACAATGGTTGGACAAGAATCAGATAAAATAGGGGCAGGAGATCAAGGTATAGTTTATGGGTATGCAACAAATGAAACAAAAGAATTTTTACCATTGCCTTATGTGTTAGCAACTAAGATTGTGTCAAATCTAAATAAATTAACTAGACAAAACAAGATCAAGGGGATAAAATATGACACTAAAAGTCAAATTTCTGTTTTCTATGATGAAGATATGATTCCTGTTGGTATTGATAACATTGTTGTTGCTGTTCAACATGAACCAAATGTTGACATGAAAAAAATCAGAAAGCAAATTATTGATCAAATATTAATTCCATTAGCTAATGAATATAACATGAATACAGATTTTGAAACACACATAAATGAATATGGTGAATTTGTTATAGGTGGCCCTTTTGGAGATACAGGCTTAACTGGTAGAAAATTAATGGTTGACACATATGGTTCAATTGCTCACCATGGTGGTGGAGCTTTTAGTGGAAAAGATTACACAAAAGTAGATAGAACTGGTGCGTACTTTGCAAGATATATTGCGAAAAATTTAGTTGCTGCAAAAGTGGCTGATCGTATTGAAATCCAATTATCTTATTGTATAGGTAACCCTAAACCATTATCTATGTATATAGATTGTTTTAATACTAATAAATATCCATTAGAAAAAATTTACCAAGTAGTTGGTGAAGTGTTTGATACAGACATTGCAAGTGTAGTTAAAATGTTTAATCTTGACACTTTTGATTACACATCAACATCTGTTTATGGTCATTTTACTGAAGAAAACGGTAAGAACCCTTGAGAAAAGACTGATAAACAACAAGAAATTATCCAAAAACTTAAAAAATAAAGGGAAAATTTCAATTTTTGGAAAGTTATCTTTTTTTAAATTTTTTTAATGAAAAAATTTATTTTGCCTATAAACTTTTTTCATTTTTTTTGCTACCATTTTTTCTTGAAACGGGGAACTTATGGAAAATAAAAAACAAATATTTAAAAATATCAATGAAAAGATGAAAAAAATAATTCGTCAATACATGATATGTCAAGTAAAAATTCAAACATTAGAAAAAATTAAAAATAAAGATGACTTGTCAAATAATAATAACTGGAAAATTTATAAAAACTATATTTCTTATATAGACACGATTTTTGATTGTCTTTCACCTGAATGTGCAAATCTATTAAAATCTATTTATTTTAAACATATAGGCATGGATGATTTAGGATACTCTATTACTAGTGCATATCGTAGATTAACTATTGCAATTAAGACATTTATGGAGTTTTTTGATAATTCATTATGTCAATCAATTTAATAGATAAAACATATTATTTAAAACAATTAGATTTTAATCCAATAAACAATAATAAATATGTTTACTTTTCAGGTTTTAATGGTGAGATAAAAATCTATCAGAATCAATGATTTTTTAACTTTGATATGTACATTAATCAAAAGTTAAATTTACCGGTGAATACATTGTTAGCAAATGTATCATTACCATTTTGTGAAGTTAAAAAAACTACTTTATCATTAAATAAAACTTCTAAAATACCAGATTTTGTAATTGATAAAACTACATGTGATTTATATCAAACATCATTTATGGTTGATACTTCAACTAATACATTTTTTGATTGTCAATTGACTAATTATCAAATGTATATGAATATAACATTTACTATCGATGAAGAAAGTTTAAATAATGCTAAATTAGATAACAATCCAAACGAAATTGATAAATTTATTAATGAGTTTAACTTGCTTAATACAAACACATTGTTTTATTATTCTAATTTTTACAATGATAAAACAAATAATCATTATGATCTTAATAATTCTTATCATTTTGAAAACGGAAAAGCTACTAATACAAACATTAAAACTTTATTCTATGAAGCTAACAGTTATATAGATACTAAAACTCCAATTAGCAAACTTTTATCATTTAGATATGATGGACCATTTACAGTTAATGGCTATAAAGTTAATTTTGTGTATCAAGTAGATAATCAAAAGGAAGTAAAATCATTGTCATATGAAAATAAGGAAGTTAAGAATATTAACTCTAATTTTCAAATTGATTTTGAACACTCAACAGAGTATGATTTTTCAAAACATGAAGCCTATATAACCATTGATAGTGAAAAAGGTTTCTTTATTCCTGAAAAAGCTATAGGTTATTACACAATTACTATTGTTTTATGTGTCAACAATATATACATGACTTTTAAAATAACAAACAATTTTAATTTTGTTGACAGTATTGTGCCTAATACTTTTCAAATCAAATCTTTCTTTATTGATAACTTATCAAACTTTATTTCTTTGCAGGTATAAAAAATGAATAATAAAAAATTAATACCATTAATGGCAGGATGCATGTCATTAATTTTGGTTTCATCAACAATATTAGTTGTTTCAAATTTTTTTAATAAGGAAACTGATATCCCAATTCCAAAGGATATAAAACCTTTAAATCGTGGAGACAATTATGAACATTATGATATTTCTTCTTATTTTAAAAAATATGCTAATTTTGAAGAAATATCAACTTATAAAACAATTGATGGCAAAATAGTAAAGTCAATTGATAAGGAAAAAGTAAAAAAATTTTTTAAAGACAATTTAAAGAATATTTTACTTCAAATTAATAAGTTTAAATCAAAAGCCGATCAATATCTTTTTACTGTGAATTTTCAAATAAGTCCAGATTCAAAATCATTATTATTTGATTTAGTTTGGAACTTACCAAATTCATCATTTTTCTACTATGATCAACTAAAAGTCTTTATGTTATAATAATTAGTAAGTTTACTTATTATAATTGAGGGTAATATGGATTGAAGAACAGGATCTGAATGAGGGTGAATTCCGTTAGTAGTATTTTTTAATTTGTTTGTAATTTTTATTTTAATCGGTCTGTTTGGTGGTCATAAAAGAGCTCTTTATTGATTTGGTGGTTTATTAGGATTTTATTGTATTGGATGAATGTTAAATGCTTTTTTAGGAACAGCATTTGCAAATTGATTAGCTTCACTAAAATTTGTTAAAGAATTATTCGGTGAAATTTCACAAGAACAAATTGGTATTGTTATACTACCATTTACTAGCTTAATTATGGTAGCTATATCCCTTGTAGTTGGTACTCTTGTATTATTAATTTGCTATTATAGTTTTGCTAAACGTTTAATGCTTTTAAATAAAGTGAAAGCAAAATCTCGTGCAAACATTACTATTAAAAGACCAATGGTAATTCATTCAAGACGTTACAATGTTTTATCAAAATTCTTTGGTGGTGTTGCTGGTTTATTTTTAATGGCTCCTATTGTTAACTCATTAACTGAAACAGCATATGCTTTTACAATGACATATGATAAAACTAGAGAAAATAAAATTAATAGTATAGTTTATGACTATGTAAATTGAACTGATTATGCATTATCATATGGATATGTTCATGATATTACAAGAACAGTTGATGGTGTTGTATCATTAATTGATTTTGTAAAAGCAACAGATGCAGCTGGTGAAAAATTATTACCAACTTTCTTTAAAGAATTAGCTAAGCCATATGCTGCTTTATTGAACTTAAACTTATCAAATTTAAACAACGTTCCAAAAGCAGATTTAGATAATCTAAAAGCAGCATTTGCTGAATATGATGAATACATTAAAAATAATGGAAAGTTAATTAACCAACATTTAAATAATGTTTGTGTTGACAAAAAAATAAGAGAATGTTTCCAAAAATTATGTGAATCATATATTAATGAATTAGGAATACCAACACAAAATAAAGTTACTTTTTCTAGCTTTGATAATTTATTTAATTTTACTAAAGCAATGATAAATGGTTCACGTATTGATTTACGAGAAGTTAATGAAACAACAACAGGAGCATGATCATTCAATGATTATGATTTAAAACTTCAACCATACACTAAATTATCTTTAACTAATGAAGCATATGATTTGTTATCATCTATTTTAGCTTCTAATACTTTTGAAAAAAGTACATGAAAGAGTTCAAATGAATATAAAGCTGATTATGAATCAATTATGAACATCTTTTTTGAATCAGATGCACAAAAAGAAAATAAAATAACAGGCTTTGAAAATTTAAAATTATTGACAAATTGAGACCAAATGCTAGCTTCAGATGATTTTATTGATAAAGAAGGTTATGTATTTGCTGCTTCTCCATCTGATAAAAATGAATTACTTTCCGCTAACGGCTCAATGGAACATCCATATATAATACCTGAAAAATTATTCTGAGATTGTGATGGCCAAACTTCTCCAACACCATATGTTAATCCATATATAACAGATTTATTGAATTGAACTTTTATTCCTAATTACACTCCAATAAATGCTAATGCAAAAATTTCATGAGATGAACAATTATCTGCTCAATTAACAGGAACAGGAATTGTATTATCTGAATCTGGAGTAAAAGAAGGAACTATGTCATTAACAATTGATTCACAAGCTCCTTCAGTTGAACAATTAAAAACTGGATTTGATTTCTCTTGTAAAATTAAATACGTTGATGAAATTTCAACTAGAGAAAACGAAGAATCTATTTATTTTAAAATATCACCAGTTGGATACAGTTGAAGAAATAACTAATTATTTTATATAATAAGTGCACTATGAATAAAGAAGTATTAAAAATGATATCTGATGCAGCTAGTGAAAGCAACATTTCTTTGAATCTTTCAAAAGTTACAGGTGATGAAACATTAGCTCAATTGAATTTAGATTCTCTTAATTCTATTGCAATAATAGTAGCAATTGAAAACAAGCATGGTTTCCATATTGCTGATGAAGATTTAACAAACATAAAAACTATAGGTGAATTTGTTAAAGTTATAGAACATTATTTACACAAATAATGACTATTAATAGGGGTGTAGTTCAATGGTAGAACAGCGGTCTTCAAAACCGCCTGTTGTGGGTTCGAGTCCTGCCACCCCTGCCATATAATTGATAGTTAAAAAATAAATAAATTGATGAAAAATAGATAAGTTTTTCATCAATTTTTATTTTCATTTACTTAGAAACGATTGATTAAAATATGTGATAGTATTTTTAAGTTTGTTTAACATAATAAACAACTATCTTGATCTATTAACTTCTTTTTCTAATTCCATTAATTCTTGATACTTTATTGAATTTACTCAAGCAAATTCATAACCAACTCTATATTCCATAATATTTGATGGCACCTTATCAATTTCATTCTTTAATTGATAAGCAAGTCTTCCTTCTCTATCTTAAAAAGTTAATATAGTCTTGATCAACATTATCTTTTCATAAAAAGTAAGCTGATGTTATACATGTACTTTCTACTATGTATACTTTATCCAATTAAATATGAAATACTAAGCATGTTTAAATTAATATTTTCAATGTAATTATGTTAAAAAACTATAAAACTAGAACTTAAGATAATAGATTACTCTAATTTCTTGAGTATAAACAAAGCCAATTTTTACAAAGTTTATGATATTTTAGTTATGTTTACTATTGTGTAATTTTTGCTATTAATTGTTGAATTTCTTCATCAGTAAAATTCATTTTATCTTTTAAATATTTAATAGCAGCTTCTTGATAATTTACTTTAGAAAAATCATCATCTATTTTTAAACCTGTAAAAGGACATAAAAAAGAGTCTTTTAGTTTAATATCAATTACAAGTTCAAAGGTTTTTGGTTTTTCTTCTTTTTTAACATGGTACATATTTTCATATGTTTTGAAATAATCATTAATGATTTCTTCATATGTAGCTCCAGCTAATGATTCTAAAATC
>JAQXJX010000020.1 GCA_029009155.1 Mycoplasmataceae bacterium
TACTTGATTATCATTAACTAATAGTTATGTAGATACTGATGATGATGGTGTTAAAGATCAATTTAGTACAACTATTAAAATATCTAAAGATAATAAACCAGGAGTTTATTCATTTAGATTAACTGCTACATGTGAACAAAATCCACAATTAAAAATAACTCAAAAAGTTACTCTAAAAATTAGTGAACAATCAAAATCTACTTGATGAATTTGATTGTTAGTTGCAGTAGGTGTTTCTGCTGCAATTGTTGGAGGAATTATAGGTCATGTTTGTTATAGAAAAGACAAAATGAGCAAAATAGTTCCACCATCTAAATCAATGTAAGAAAATTAGTTTTTGATTCGTGCAATATAACTAATTGGATCAACAATAAAGTTTTCCTCAATTTCTCCAAAACGACGGTAAAATTTTGGTGTATTTCCATATAAATCATAAATACGGAACAAGCAATATTTCTTTTGAAATTTCTTTGCTTGTTCTATTTCATTTTTACTGATGTAAAAATCAGTATCTGTTTTGTTTTGAGTAGTTTTTACTTCAATATAAATCTTATGTTCTTTATTTGTTTTTGGATCAATTTCAAATGATTCAATGTCGTATCCGTAAGCATCAGATTTAATTGATACCTGTTTTATTTGTTCACATAAATCCGATCTGCCTAATCGTTTAAGTTTATTTTGTTCATATTCTAAACATAAGGCTTCACCTTTTAATCCATTAAGAGCATCAAGTTTGGCTTTATTTATTCAATCTGTCTTTTTTATTGGGGAGGAAGTAATAGCTTTAAATCTATTACTTTTTCCTTTTAAAGGCTCTTCTTCTTTTAAAGTATTAACTCTAAAAGCAGATCCGTCTATATCTTCTATTTTTTGATTAATTTCTTGTAATGCTTTATCAGCCGAAAGCATATTATCTACATTTAATATTCTATTTAATATTCTCCGAATAACTTCTTCGTAATTACCAACATCAAAATGTTTTATTACAAATTCATAAACATTAATCATGTTATTTAAATCATCAAGCAATGTTTGAGTATTAAAAGAATTTGTTTTATAAAATTTTGATAAGATGGTGGCAATTGAATATTTATATTGCCTAGAACCTTTATTATTTAGAGAAGTTAGATGAATATTGTCTATACTAAATTTTGTTTCTCCTTTTAATTCATTTTTAAAGTAATTAGTTACAATTTGACAATATTCATTTTTCTTGTTTTTAAATTTTTCATAAAACACTATGCCTTGCATTAGTGTTAAATAAAAACCAGACATATCTTCTTTAAAAATATAACAAATATAAATCCCTTTATTTATTTCTGACGCACACTTACGATTCAATAGAGCAATTCATGGCGTAGAGGTTTTAGTACCTTTACCTATTGAACCCCTTATATCATAATCTTGATTATGACCTAATATGGCATCTAATTGTTGTGGTATTGTATTTACAATACACTTATAGATTTCATCATCTTTATTAACTAGTCTTTTTGAATTAACGTAATTGTTTAAAATATATTGAAATTTATCTGCTAATTTTTCTATTTGTTTTTCTTTAATTTTTTTTATATTTGTATCTAATAATATACTCATCTTAAGCATTAGTATATTTTAAATATGTCTAACATATAAAATATTTTTTTTATTTTTATATTTTTATGTGTATGCAAAACCTATAGATGAATTATTGAAATTCAAACAAAAGTATAAGTATATGTAAAAAAAAGTTACTTTACATTGCTTATCAAGGTTTGTGTATTTTTTTTAAACCTCATAGTAGCGTAAATTAACTTTTCTAGTCTAGTACCAGAAATAGTTAAATTACAGTTTTTGAAATATCATCCGTAAGAATTATTAATATAAAAAGCCTCATCTCCAATTTCTGTAATTGTGTATTCAACTCCTTCATATGTGAACTTACCATTATTAAAATTAAAATCTCCAGTTGCTACAAAATCATTATTGGCTTTTACAATAGTACATTGATGACCTGTAAATTTAACATCAACAGTTCCTTTTTGTGCTCCAATTAATTTAGCATCAATTTTTTAATATCTGCATCATTGTTGGTTATTTTAATATTGTTGATAACAGTGTTGTTTGAATAAACACCTGTTATGCTACCTAAAAAACATGTTGGTATTACACCAAGAATAATTTTAAAAATATTTGTTTTTCTCATATTAATATATTTAGCTCTCTCAAATCTAAAAATCTATTTATATATTTGTTATATAATAATTGCATTATTTTGATTTTTTAAATGACTAGTCATCAATTTCTTTAATAGAAATTTAAATCTTTTGTAACATCAACACTTTAATATCACTTATAGAAGTATCAAAAATTTTAATTTTTATTAAGTAATATAATTATTATCTTTTTAAGAAAAAACATCTTAACTTACTTTTTATAAACTTAAAAAGCTTTTGCATATTAACCATTGTGGGATATGAGAATGATAAGATAAAAAAAGATCAACATAAAATCCTATGTTGATCTATTACATTTTTAATTTTTTACAGTAAATTATTTAATTTTAATTTTTTGACTAACTGATGATCAATATTGATTAGCACAATATTTATCCTTAATAGTTTGATCTTTGACTAAAATTGTTTTAATTTTTGTGTCACATAAGAAACCTTTTTTATCAAGAGAATTAGCATCTAAATTAATTACATGATCTAATGCTGTTAGATCTAATATTTCTAAATTGGTTTCACTGAATGCATTATCACCTATATGTTTTAAACTATTAGGTAGTTTAATTGTTGTATCTGTTAAATCATCACATTTTTTAAATGCTTCTTTTCCAATATCTTCAACACCTTCATTGAAGTTAATGTTAATGATTTCTTTTTTAGAAACAAATGAATTACGTGAGTTTCCATAAAAAGCACGGTCACCTATTGTTTTAATAGTAGAAGGAATTGTTAATTTACAATTTTTGAAATATCAATGAGTTGAACCAACATGGAAAGCATCACTAGCTATTTCTGAAATTGCATATTCAACATTTTTGTATGTAAATTTACCATTATTAAAATTGAAATCTCCGTTTGGTACAAATTTATTAGATACACCTGTGATTTTTGTTTGTTTAGGATCTAAGTAGTTAAAATCAAAAGTACCTTCGTTATTTGCTCCGATATAGCTAGAACTAATTGTTTCAAAAGTATGCGCTTTAAGTACAAAATATTTTGCAGCAAAAGATCAGTATGGATCATTGCAATATTTGTCTTTCATAGTTTGATCTTTGACTCAAATCTTATTAATATTAGTGCCATATAAACAGCCATCTTTATCAAAAGGAATAGCATCTATTCTAATAACATGATCTAAAGCTGATAGATCTAATTCTTTTAATGGACTTACACCTTCAAAAGCATTATTACCAATATGTTGTAGGCTATTTGGTAAAACAAGTTTATCAGATTCAAGATCATCACATTTTTTAAATGCCTTTTTTCCAATATCTTCTATTCCTTCTTCAAAATTAAGTCCAACGATTTCTTTGCTTGAAAGGAATGTATTACGTGAATTACCATAGAAAGCACGATCACCGATTTTTTTGATGCTGGCAGGGATAGTTAAATTACAATTTTTAAAATATCATCTATCTGCCATAGCAATAAAAGTTTCTGCTTCAATTTCTGTAATTGTATATTCAATTCCTTCATATGTAAATTTCCCGCCATTGAAGTTAAAGTTTTTATCTGCTACAAAATTATTAGATACTCCTGATATTTTAACACTATCAGAATTTAAATAGCTGAATCTAAATGTACTATTACTATTACCACCGATATAGTTTGAGCTAATTGTTTTAAAAATTTCACCTTTAGTTACAAAATGGATTGTATTTAAACATCAAAATTTAGCAATAGAATATGCTTGTCTTATAGTTTGATTTTTAAATCAAATTTTTTGTATAGGAGTTGAACATAAAAAACCATCTTTATCAAAAGGGTCAGTATCTATTTGAATAACATGATCTAAAGCTGATAAATCTATTTCTCCTAAATAATGGCAACAAGAAAAAGCTCCATTACCAATATGTTGTAAGCTATTTGGTAAAATAATTTTTTTTCATTTAATGTCATTAAGAACACAAAAAGCATTTTCTCCAATGTCTTCAATACCTTCATCAAAATTAATATTAATTATTTCATCACTACAAAAACTTCATGTATGTGTGTTGCCAGCAAAAGCATAATCACCTATTTTTTTAATAGTAGAAGGAATAGTTAAATTGCAGTTTTTAAAATATCGATTTCCAAAACCTTCAGTTGCAAAAACCTCATCTCCAATTTCTGTAATTGTGTATTCAACTCCTTCATACATGAACTTACCATTATTAAAATTAAAATTTCCAGTTGCTAGAAAATCATTATTGGCTTTTACAATAGTACATTGATGACCTATAAATTTAACATCAACAGTTCCTTTTTGTGCTCCAATTAATTTAGCATCAATTTTTTTAATATTCTGTTCGTTGCTAGTTGTTTTAATGCTGCTTATAATTTGATTATTATTTTTTGCAAAAACATTATTCAAATGAGCAGTAACTATGTTTCCTAAAAAACAAGCTGGTA
Organism: Mycoplasmataceae bacterium; assembly: GCA_029009155.1. Lineage (GTDB taxonomy): Bacteria > Bacillota_I > Bacilli_A > Mycoplasmatales > Mycoplasmoidaceae > Malacoplasma_A. The sequence goes on from JAQXJX010000020.1 coordinate 4,602, forward strand.
TTACACCAAAAATAATTTTAAAAATATTTGTTTTTTTCATACTTAGTACATTTAGTTCTTTCAAATTCAAAAAATCTATTTATATATTTGTTACATAATAATTGTATTATTATAACTCTTTAAATGACTAGTCATCATTTTTTTAATAGAAATTTAAATCTTTTGCAACATCAACACTTTAATATCACTTATAGAAGTATCAAAAATTTAATTTTTATTAAGTAATATAATTATTATCTTTTTAATGAAAAACATTTTAACTTACTTTTTACAAAATTGAAAAGTTTTACATATTAACCATTGTGCGACACAAGAATGATAAGGCAAAAAAGATCAACATAAAATCCTATAGGGATCTTTTTTGTAATTAAAAGTGGATCACATATTTTTATATCAAAATATTAGAATATTAAAAATAATCAACTAATTCTGGAAATAAGAATTTAATATTTTACTTATTAATCAAAATTAATTTCATTGCTAGATTTTCAATTAAAAATTTTCTTGGCATATTATTTATTCTATTTTAGACAGTAAAAGTTAATTTACGCCATTTTTATTTAGTATAGCATACTCATTAGGTGTATACCAGTTTAAAGTTGATATAACTCTTTTGGAATTTCAAAAAATTCGATAGTCAGAAAGTAAAGTTTTTAAATACATGTCAGATGCATTATAAGAATCATGAACATTTAGACATTCAGATCTTAGTCTCTTTCAAAATCTTTCTATCCAACCATTATCTGTTGATTTTGCTACATTTCCACAAGAATGAGTTATATTTTGTTGCTTAAGCTCATTGACTACATTACTTTCAAAATATTGTTTACCATAATCAGTGTTAATTATCTTAGTGGTTTTTGGTAAATGATTAATGGTTTGGCTAACTACTTCAGATGTCATATTATTAGTAAAAACTAATAAAACAACTTGTTGAGAAATTACATCAATTG
>JAQXJX010000021.1 GCA_029009155.1 Mycoplasmataceae bacterium
TACTTGATTATCATTAACTAATAGTTATGTAGATACTGATGATGATGGTGTTAAAGATCAATTTAGTACAACTATTAAAATATCTAAAGATAATAAACCAGGAGTTTATTCATTTAGATTAACTGCTACATGTGAACAAAACCCACAATTAAAAATAACTCAAAAAGTTACTCTAAAAATTAGTGAACAACCAAAATCTACTTGATGAATTTGATTGTTAGTTGCAGTAGGTGTTTCTGCTGCAATTGTTGGAGGAATTATAGGTCATGTTTGCTATAGAAAAGACAAAATGAGCAAAATAGTTCCACCATCTAAATCAATGTAAGAAAATTAGTTTTTGATTGGAACATTCAATGCATCGAAAGAGTAGTTTTTTAACTACTCTTTTATTTTTTTAATTAAATTAATTAGTCATTCTTTGAATGCTAAATAATATTTTCATTTTTTAAATAATCTTTATATTTTTTTAAATATGGTCTAATTTGTGGATTATTTTGTAAGTTGATTTGCTGATAATCAAATATTTCACGGTTATTATTTGGATATTGTGAATCAATAAATTTTATCCTACCATCACTATCTTCTCAATAAAATTTGTAGCGATCAAAATCTCTATGTTGAGTAGGTGGTAAAAGTAATATATTATATTCATTATTAACTTGATTTAAAATATCTCAATTATAATTTTCATGAATACACTGTCTTCTTATTTGTGAAACAGGATATATATGAGCAACATCTAATGAACTATTAATATTGTGTATATTTCCTCATCTAGATTCACAAAAGGCAACTATATTTTCTGTGCTTGAAAATAACTTGCTTCTTATAAGATTTCTCTTACTATTAATTTTCTCTTCTAATTCCTGTTGTTTTTGTAATTCATTAATTTGTTCATTTCTTGAATTTATTAATTCCTTAAAACTATCACATGATAAATTATTAATATCAAAAATAGTTTGTTTTATTGTTTTTCTATTTTCTGAAAAGTTTATGTAATAATTTGAAATTCATTCTTCAAAAGAAATTGTGTTATATTGTCATGAGCTTCTGTAGTTTAATCTATCCCTTCATGAACTACTATCTTCATAATCTACAATATTTCTAAATTGGAAAAAAAATGATAATTCAACTTTTTTGTCATCTATAGTAGTTACTATTGAACCTCTTCCTGAAGGGTTGTTTCCACAAATTAAATATTCTATATTTTGAAAAGTACTATTATATTCATTTTTAAAAAAACTATTTATAATGTTAATTTCATCACTGTTTTCTTGCAATGTAAAATGTTTTATGCACCTATTATTTTTTCCTCCAAAAGAATGAGGTACAGAAAGTAATTCAAGTAATTTTTTTCTGAATCTTAAATTTTTATTATTTTTTTTAAGATATTCATGACTAGATGTTGTTGAAGAATTTATTGAAAATTCTTCAAATTGTGCATATCAATCTTCAATAAAATTTGATTCACTATCAATTAATAATTTATATGTACCTTTAATTCTGTATGTTCCATGACTTGCTCATTCAATTGGTAAATTTACAATTATTTTACTCATTAAAATCAATTCCCCTAAAAATAGCTTCTAATAATTCGATTGATATAGAATTGCCCAATAGGTAAACAATTTTATTGTCTGTTAATCATTTTGTTTCTTTAAACTTGTGATAATCATCATCTACAAAACCCATATACCTAGTGAGTTCAATAGGAGTAAGATATCTTATTCGTTCATTATCAATAATTTTTATTCTTGAATTTGCACCACTAGCTGTTAATGTTGGGCCACAATAATTAGGGTCATAAATATAATTTTCTGAGTTAAATTTTGTGTAGTTTAATAATGTACATTTTCTAATATTACTTTTAGTTAATTTAAAATCTGTTCTTTTATATTGTAAGAGATTATCAAGATAATATTTTTCATCAACTTTACTTTCTAATATGGATTTAATATTAGATCTTTTTGTCTTTTTTAGGATAATGTCAAAATTAGGCTCCCTATTTAATCATGAAACTAAAAATGCTCTTTGTCTAGATTGAGGCGAACCATAATCTGCAGCATTTAATAGTAGTCTTTTTGATTTATATCCTAAACTTTCTAAAAATTTCTCTCACTCATCAAATCCATTTTTAAATTTTTTTGAATATACATTAGGAACATTTTCCATTAATAGATATTTTGGAAGAGAAATATTATTTTCTTTCATTTCAGATAATATTCTCCCTATTTGTCATATTAATGATGATCTAGTTTTAGAGTCTTTGTCTAAACCTCTTTGTTTACCTTGAACTGACAAATCCTGACATGGAAAAGAATATGTAAAAATTGATATTCCACTAGGAACACATGCACCATTTACTTTATTAACATCAAATGAAAACCCACTACAAAAAGCTCTATCAATGTATTCTTTAATCTTATTTAAATTTTTTGATAGAAACTGTTTTGTAACTGGTTTCTTTGAATCACTTGATAGAGAATATAGATCTTCTTGAGTGGGAGATTTAGTGTTATCATATTTATTATTTTTAAAATTTAAAGCAGAATATCCTACTATTGCATCAATAAATCAATCAACACAGCCGACACTTTTAATCTTGCTTTTTCCAAAAATTTTTTGAAGAGCTCTTATTTGGCTTCCTATTCCAGAAAAGGCTTCATATATATGTATATATCTACTCATGATAAAACTATATTATATATTAATGGTTTAATAATAATTTTACGTTGTTAGTTGTACCAGCATTTGCAATAGGTATAGTAAGATATCAATACAGAATAGGAAATTTATCTACTAATTTTTCTATTTGTTTTTCTTTAATTTTTTTACATTTGTATTTAATAATATACCCATCTTAATTTTATGTGTATGCAAAACCTATAGATGAATTATTGAAATTCAAACAAAAGTATAAATATATGTAAAAAAAGTTATTTTATGTTGCTTATCAAGGTTTGTGTATTTTTTTTAAACATCTTAGTGGCGTAAAATAGGTTTTCTGGTCTAAAATAAATAAAAAAATGGCCATTACTGACCAAATGTTATGGTGGTTTCGGACAGAATTGCACTGTCGACACAAGGATTTTCAGTCCTTTGCTCTACTGACTGAGCTACGAAACCAATAATATGGCGGTTCAGACGGGAATCGAACCCGCAATCTCCTCTGTGACAGAGAGGCATGTTAACCGGTACACCACTGAACCATGGTTGCGGAGGATGGATTTGAACACATCGACCTTCAGATTATGAGACTGACGAGCTACCAGGCTGCTCTACTCCGCGATATAATGGCGGATGCTAAGGGATTCGAACCCCTGCGTGCCTTTCGACACCTGTCGGTTTTCAAGACCGATCCCTTCAACCAGACTTGGGTAAGCATCCATACATTGCTATAAATTATACAATATGGCAATGTTTTGTCTTATAAATGGTGGAACTTATAGGACTCGAACCTATAACCAACCGATTATGAGTCGGGGGCTCTAACCAATTGAGCTAAAGTTCCATTTTGGTAGCAGGGGTGAGACTCGAACTCACAACACCCCGGGTATGAGCCGAGTTCTCTAACCAATTGAGATACCCTGCCATCTATGGTCGGGAAGACAGGATTCGAACCTGCGACCCCTTGGTCCCAAACCAAGTGCTCTACCAAGCTAAGCTACTTCCCGGTAATCTGGCGCGCCTTGTAGGAGTTGAACCCGCAACCTTCTGGTCCGTAGCCAGACGCTCTATCCAATTGAGCTAAAGGCGCACATAGTGCTATATCCACAATAATTTATAAGCCTTAAAACTAGTTTGAGCTTAAAGGTTATTGTAGGATAATATTATAATAATTTTTATAAATTTATTCAATAAATATAAATAATTTTCTATTTTTTTTGTTATTTTTCACTAAAAAAGCATGTGTTATACAAAAAAATTATTAATAATATATAATATTTTTAAATTTATTACAATAATAAATCATTTTGTTTAATAGTTTTTTTACTCATGGATATTTCACAAAAAAATATAGTCATGGATACAAATCCAAAATTAAGGGTTAATTCTACTGATTTTGATATTAACAATATAACTAACAATGAAAAGGAAGTAATTGATTTCATGGTTAGCTATATTGATGCATGTTACTATGATTTATGTGAGAAATATCAAATTTCACCAGGAATAGCAATTGCAGCTCCGCAAGCTGGGTTAAATAAAAAAGTTATTTATTTACATTTCGATAATGATGATAAAGAATATCAATATTTACTTGCTAATCCTGAAATTATTAAAAAAAGTGAAACAATTGCTTATTTATCATATGGTGAAGGTTGTTTAAGTGTACAAGGTCATATTGAAGGATATGTTCCAAGATATGCTGAAATAACTGTTAAAGCATATGATTTAAATAGACATAAAAATATTGAAATTAAAGCAAAAGGTTTATTATCAATTTGTTTACAACATGAAATTGATCATTTATATGGTAAGTTGTATTATGATCATATAAACAAGAATGATCCTTTTCATGCTGAACCAAACTGAATAAAGATTTCTTAATGTTATATTTATGGGGACAATTATGAAAAAGGAACAGGAAGTTATAAAAAATAATAAAAACATTAAAGCTAAAAATGATAGCTCTTTAGAAACTAATGATAATAATGATGTTATTTTAAATGATCAAGAAGAACAAGAAGAATTAGATAAAAAACTAGAGGAACAACTTGGTGAAAATACTGATTCTAAAAACAATCCTACTAAAATTTGAGCTTTAGGTGGAATTGAAGAAATTGGTAAAAACATGTATTGCTTTCAACAAGATGATGAAATCTATATTGTTGATTGTGGAATTAAATTTGCTGATGAACAATTACCAGGAATAGATGGGATTATTTGTCCATTTGATTATTTAGTAGAAAATAAAGAAAAAGTAAAAGCTGTTTTAGTAACGCATGGACATGAAGACCACATAGGTGGAATTCCTTACTTATTAAAAACACTTGAAATTCCTGCAATCTATGCATCAAGATTAGCATGTGAAATGATCAAAAAGAAAATTAAAGATTTTGATGGTGTTAAACAAACTAAATTCGTTTTTATAGAAGATGACACTAAGATCACAAGTAAACATTTTAAAATTGAATTTTATCGTGTTTGTCACTCTATACCTGATGCATTTGGTGTATACATTGAAACAAAAAATGCAAAAATTATTGAATCAGGTGACTATAAATTTGATTTTTCAACTAACGGAGATGAATCTGACATCTTAAAAATGGCAGAACTTGGTAGAAGAGATATTGATCTATTAATGACAGAATCAACAAATGCCGAAACTCCTGGATTTGCTCCTAGTGAAAAAATAGTTATTAATGAATTAAAAAATTTAATTGAACAAGCTCCTGGAAGAATTTTTATTGCTACTTTTGCTAGTAACTTACAAAGAATTGATGAATTAATCCAAATTGCAGTTAAAGCTAATAAGAAAATTTGTACTATTGGTAGAAGTATGAATACTAATATTAATGTCTCAATTGATATTGGATATCTTAATATCTCTAAATCTGAAATTATTGAAGCAAGAGAGATTGGTAAATACAATGATAATGAAGTATTAATCTTATGTACTGGTAGTCAAGGTGAAGAAATGGCTGCATTAAATCAAATGGCAAACGGTCGTAATGATTGAATTTCTTTTAAACCAACAGATACTGTCATCTTTAGTTCTAATCCAATTCCAGGAAACTTTGAAAGTGTAGAAAGATTAGTTAACTTACTATACCGTCGTGGAGTTAGAGTTGCAATTAATTCTAAAGAAACTAAATTACATACAACAGGACACGCTACTCAACAAGAACAACAACTTTTATTTAAACTAATTAATCCTCAATATATTATTCCTACTCACGGTGAATATAAGATGTTAAGAGCACTAAGACAAAATGCAATAGATTCCGGTGTTCACCCAGATAATGTTTATCAAATCGTTAATGGTCAAATTGTTGAAATGTTAGACCATAAAATAAAAATAACTAACAACTTTATTGATGCTACAGAAGTTTATGTTAGTGGTAATGAAATCAATAGTGACACATCTACATTATTAAAACACCGTAAAGCATTATCAGAAGATGGTATTTTTTATGTAACATTAATCCTTGATTCTAAACAAAGAAAACTAATTAATTTACCTGTTATTACTTCTAAAGGATCATTCTTTATTAAAGGTAGTCAACCATTAATTACTAAAATAGTTTATTCAATTAAAGAACGTGTAGATGCATATTTAAAGAGAACACAATACATTAATTATAATTTCTTAAAAAAATTAGTTATTAATGTTTCTCAATTCTTTATTTGATCAAATAAAAAGAAACGTCCATTAATTAGAACTACAATATTTGATTTATCAAAAGATCAACAACAAACAACTAATAAGAAAAGTTAGGATTCTTCCTAACTTTTTTACTTATCATCAGATGTTATTACTATGTGTATTGGTAAATATCTTTTATAGAAATAATTTGTGTATGTATTCTAATAATACGATCTAATTATTTTAAAGAGCTTATATGTGCAAAACTTTATTACATAGTGCATTAATTAATAAAGTTATGATCCAACATGATATTAATAATTACTTATTAAACTAATAATTTTTGTTGATAATTTTTATTAGTACATTTAATTAATAAATCATTTAAAAAAGGAATACCAATAAAAGTAATAGCAGCAATTCAAAAAACGATAGTTGCTTGGTATAAATTTAGAGTGGTTGAATTGTGATAGAATAATCCTCAAGAGCTGTTATCAGAAGGAGTCAAAATTGTTCTAATTAAGAATTGATAAAACATACCATAAAGATTAATGCCAAAACATCCTATTGCAGAAATAATAGCAGCAGTTTTTTGGAACTTTTGGTATGATACTTCACTAACAGGAACTCTTTGAGTTTTTCGATTAACTACAGACATGATTGCAACAAAAGCAAATATCATAAATGAGAAAGTAGGAATAACCGAAGTGAATCCATCATACATTTGGTCAGTTGATAATATGCCTGAAGGAATTGAAATTATTAAAAAATAAATAAAGAAAACACTAAATAATAAGATTCAATCTTTGTGGTGTTCTGGCTTACCATTGAATATCTTATTGATTGTTTTAGTTCCAACCATTATTTCCTCATTTACTAACGTTTGAACTGCTCCAGTACCACCAATTAAAAAGGAATTTAAAACTCCAAGTATGCAGACAAATAATAAACTTGAAATAATTATTTTCATCGCTGTATTAAGAGCTTTATTATCTTGACACAATGCCTCTATTAATTTGTAAGGTTGAGATTGACCACTACAACAGAAACCAATAGTTATTAATAAATACAATATTCCAGAAACTCCAAGAGAAATTATGATCGATAATGGAATATTCTTTTTAGGGTTCTTAATGTCTTTTGCTACATTACCAATAATCAAAAAAGAATCAAACGCAAACATAATACCAGGTAATGAATTTAGTACACCTAAAAAGTCAAATTTTCCCTTCTTATCATCAATAATATCACTACCAGGATTAAAACTTTCAGGATGGATAAATAAATTATTTTCAGGTTTTAAACAACCTAAAGTTATTCCTAAAACAATTACAAGTGCTGATGGAATAAATTTAATTAGTGTTGTATATTTAGCAAGTTTATTAGAAAAAGTTTTACAAGCTAAATTTAAAAAAATCAAAACAGTCACTATTACTAATGCTATTAATATAACATACCAAAAGCTTGTATTAATTCCACTTTCAGTTCCTGCTCAATCAGGATTACAATTTAATATAGCTTCAGCACAAAAAATTGATGTAGCCATTATATAAATTGGGTACAAAAAAAGACCATAAATTATTTTTAAAAAGCGACTAAACTTATAACCTACATATCTTTCAGATCAACCTGCTAAACCACTATTTGCTGTTTTTGTTTTAGCTCTTGTGATTTCACCATAAGTATATGCTGTAGCTAAAGCAATAACTGTAGCGATAACTCAAGATAAAACAATACCGTATGCATTACCATGATTTTCTTTAAAAACACCAATGTTTTTGAAGAAAACACCTGAGCCAACTATGGCTCCAATGACAATAGTAATTGCACTAAATAAACTAATTTTTTTAGCAGTTTCGGTTTTGACTGTTATAGATATATCAGGTGAAGAAGTTTGTCCAGATTTATCAAAACTATTCATTGAGTGGTATGTATTATATATCATTATTGGTATTTATTTGTAACAGTTTTTCTAAATTTTAGAGAAAAGTAAATAAAAAAAGGTACTCATTTGAGCACCTTCAATAATTTGTTTTTTTTGAGTAAATTATTTAACGATACGGCTGAATCATTCAACTACGTTTGTTTCGTTAACTTCTTGGTTAAGTTCGCTACGTTCTGGGAATCTAGTGTATTTACCAGATAATTTAGCTTTATCTACAGTAACAAATTTTAATGGTTCACTTTCATTAGCTTTAACTACTGGAAGTTTTTGTGATTTTTCTTTAATTGAAATTTCATCACCAACATTAACAATTAATGATGGAATATCACATTTTTGACCATTTACTAAAACATGGCCATGAGTAACTAATTGTCTAGCAGCTCTTCTTGTTGGAGCAAAACCCATACGGTAAACTAAGTTATCTAATCTGCTTTCAAGAACAATTAATAAGTTTAATGTTGTAGCACCTTTCATTTGGCTAGCAATACGGAATAATCTTCTGAATTGACGATCATTGATACCGTACATTAAAGCAAGTTTTTGTTTTTCAGCTAATTGTTGTCCATAACCTGACAATTTCTTATTAGCAGCACCATGTTGACCTGGAGCGTATTCTCTTTTTTTACCTTTTAAGAATTCTTTATTATTTTCTAATAAAGAGAAGTGTAAACGACGTGATTTACGGTTAATACTACCTGTATATCTTGACATAATTTTCCTTTGTATTTTATTAATTAATAAGTGATTATTTATATAAGCACTAAACAATGTATTAATCAATTCTTAACTAGTTATTTAGTATTGTTTCTTTCAGAATTTCAGCATTCTTACTTAAATAGCATTTCATGAATGTTACTAACTAATGATAGTTAATATTGATTTGCTGACATTGTGAACATATTATATAAATAAGGTTTAAAAAATAAAAAATATGTTAATTTTTATTTAATTAACACAAAACTATTTTTTAGTTTTTCAATTAATCATTCCACTAACATTTAATGCAACCATTGAAATTAATGCTAGTAACATGTTAATTGATCCTACTATAGATGAAGTATCATTTGACATACATGCATAAGAAAGCTTAATTATTCAAAGAATGATTCATGAGATATCAGCAGATAAATAAATGTATCAAACTTGATTATAGCGGTTTCATAATAAATAGATTGTACCAATGATGAAGAAAAAACCAAGGGAGTCAAATAAGGCAATTTCATATTTGATTTCTTCACTATTTGATCAGAATTTAGAAAATTCTGGAATTGCATATTGAACAAATGAAAAACATACAGCTAATATCACAATTATAAAAGTGTAAACAGCAAATAGGAATCAATCCATTTGTAATGGCTTAACAGAAACTTTATCATCTGATTTTCTTTTTCATTGAATATAAAGAAGGGTTTGAGAGCAAATACAAATGACTCAATATGTGATCATTGTACCAAATAGTCTATTATCAAAAGAAATAGCACCCATGAATATGCATGCCATTATTCCTCATATATATGTAGAAACACGGAGTTTAACAGCAAGTATAACAGAAACAATGTTAAAAATGTTTGCTAATAGTCCAATCCAAACTTGTCATGTTGCAATACCATATACACCTTTATTATCTTTAATAGATGACATTACAATAAAGAAGATTATTGATATTAAGATGTTTAGTGAACTAATGATTAATTCTGCTTTAGATAAGCTTTTAATAAAGTCTTTTGTTGACTTGAAATATTTTTGAGATAAACTTTTAACATTCATATATTGTTAATTATAGATTTCTAAAATTAATTCCTTTCTATTACTTTAGTATTTTTCAATTAAACATACCACACACATTTAATGAAACCATAGTTGCTAAAGCTAATAGCATATTAATTGAATTACTGATATCATCAATTTTTCAATTAGCTAATGATAATTGTGTACACCATAAAGCTAATAAAAAACCATCTCCTAAAAGGTAAATAATTCATATTTGATTGTACTTATATCATAATAGGTAAATACTACTAATTGTAAACATTAATCCTAGTGAATCAAATAATCTAACTAAATATGGTTGTTTTTCTTCACCTAATCAGAATTTTGTAAAACCATCTATGTTTTCAATTTCTGCAAAGCCAACGCTAAATAAAATAGTAATTATGACAAAAATTATAAAAGTTGATCAATTCATCTTTTTTGGATCAATTGTTTTTTTATTTTCTGACTTTCTTTTTCATTGAATGTATAAAACAGTTTGAGCAATGATACATATAACTCAATAATTGATCATTGTTCCAAACGTTTTTGCATCATATACTAATAATCCTAAAAAAACACAAGAAACATCACCTCATAGAAAAGATGCAATTCGCATTTTAACTGACAGGATAACACACATTGTATTAGTTAAATTTGCAAATAAACCAACCCACACCTGTCATTTTAATACACCATATTTACCATCATCTTGTATACAACAAACAATAATAAAAAAGACAATAGATATTACCCAACTAATTAAACTTAGTACCAATTCAATTTTTGATAATGTTTTAAAAAACTCTTTTGAATCATTGAAATATCTATAGATTTTAGAATTATTTTTATTATTAGTCATACATAGTATTAAACGATATTTTCTACTAAGAAAATAATGGATTTATTATAATCAAAATAATGATAATTTATGACAAAAACTATTAAAAGAGATTATTATCAAATTTTAAACATATCACGCAATGCTACTTATGAAGAAGTTAAGAAAGCATATCGTAAATTAGCGATGAAATATCATCCTGATCATAATAAATCAGAAAATGCTGAATTTATGTTCAAACAAATTTCAGAAGCTTATCAAGTATTATCAAATCCTGAAAAACGAAAGAGATATGATGATAATTATGTTCCTGGTGCAGAAACTCAAACGAAAGATATTAGGGAATTATATGATTGTCCATTCTGTGGTTCGTTAATTGAACCTAATACTCATAAATGTCCATTCTGTGGTTCAAAGATTTTATGAAATGTTGAAACTAATGAAGATCCAATCTTAGCAAATTTTGCAATGATTTTATCTATTTTAGTTCCACCAGTTGGATTAATTTTAAGCTTATTTGGTAAACATGATTATATTAGTAGAAGACTATGAAAAAGATGTAATTGTAGTTTCATTTTTTCAATCATCTTATCAATTGCATTAATTGCAGGAATTATTACTTTTTGTTTTATATAGAAAATAATTGTTTATTTATATGATTTAGGATCTAAACATTTATGTGCATTTAGATATCTAATATTGTTATTTAATATATCTGGAGAAAAGTATCTTCTCATATATCATAATGTTCATGTAAGAATAATAGCACTTGAAGTACATACAACAATTACAGGGTTTCATAAAAATAATTCAATTACTTTTATATTCATAGCAACTATAGCTATTATGAATGAAATAGGAAGATTACAAATAAACCCTTGCATTAATCCACAAATTGATGCAAATAATGATTTACTTGTAGCTTGGAAAATAATTTGTCCACCAATAGTGAAAGCATATATAGGCATTTGTAACATAGCAATCAAAAGCATCATTTGAGCTATGTCAAAATTTGGTTGACTATTATTAATTTGGAAAATACCTAGCATTTGTGAATTAAGTGCAACTCCAATTAATAACATTATTAAGAAACCATAAATTAAACCTATCATCATTGCAATTCAATATGTCTGTCTAAAACGTTTATATTGATTAGAGCCATATAAATAAGAACACATAATTCGTGAACCTTGAATTGTTCCTAACATGATTGGGAAGAATAAATTGTAAATTGGGTTAATAGCTCCATAGAAGTTAGCATATGCTGATGCACTACCACCTGATGTTTCGATACTTGGAATAACTAATGAAGATAGTAAGAATAATTGTAATCATGCAGCAGCAGCCATTGATAAATTTCTTAAAAATGATGCTAATCCTGTGAAAAAAATTTGCTTAGTAATTTTTCAATCTCAACCATGTTTTTTTAGATTTAAAGCTGAAAAAACTAATGCTGTATCATTTTTCTTGTTTAAGAAATGTATTTGAATAATATACCAACTACAATTAAAAGTTCAACCAATTAATGTTGCAAGTGCCCCACCAACCATTGCTAAATGTACAACATAGATTAGGACAAAGTCCATAATTAAGTTAACTACATTTGAAACAACAGCTGCAAATACAACCATTTTTTGTCGACCTTCAGAAATGATTAATAAAGAGAAGAATGAGTCAAACATGCTTAAGATCATTGCACTAATAATAATGAAAGAATAGTTTTGTGCATATTCAATAATCATGTTATTTGCTTCTTTATATACTTGATATAAATTTTGATATTGATCTGCACTTATTATTGCCATTGCTTTATCTTTTATCTGCTCTAATTGTGATAAAGGATCTCCATTTTCTAATGAGATAATGGCAGGACACAATGCAAGTAATAAACTTGAAACAAGTAAGCAAATAAATAGGTTGTTATAAAAACCTATTGCTCAAGTTTTTTCAGCTCCAATTACATCTTTTTTACCATTCATTTTTGAAAACGAAACAGACGTTCCGTTTGCTATTAATAAGGTAGTAGCATTAATAACAACTGTTATAGGAGCACTATTTGCTACAGCATTTCTAACAATGGATTGTGATGAATATTCAGTAATATTTAATCCATTATTATTTAATAATTTAACTATTTCTTGATAATCTGAATAATTAAAATTTGCTATCTTTGAATTAATCAAACTTTCAAAAGGGCTATATTGAGGGATTAAATTAGCCATCATGATTTGATCACAGAACATATATAATGCAGCCATTAATGCCATCATCATCGAAGGTAAAGAAATTCATAAAACTGCTTTAACAACAGGAGTATCTAAAAAAAGCTTCTTCTGCCTTAATTGTGTTTTTGATAAAAATTGATCAGTATTACCTATTTTTTTGCTGCAATTTACATTAGTCATATTTGGATAAAATGAAAATAAATTATAAATATTTTATACTTTTTTGAAAAAATTTGATATCATAAATAAACGTTTCCATCTTTAAAAAATGGATACACCCAGATAAGTTGTAAGAAAAAATAAGGAGAAATTAATGCCAACTATATCACAACTAATTCGTAATGAACGAAAAAGTAAAACACGTAAATCTAAATCTCCAGCATTAGGTAAAAGTTATAACACATTACAAAATGCTGAAAAGAAATTTAATAACCCATTAAAACGTGGTGTATGTACTCGTGTGGGTACTATGACACCTAAAAAGCCTAACTCAGCTTTACGTAAATATGCAAAGGTTAAATTAACAAACCGTCAAGAAGTATTAGCATACATTCCAGGTGAAGGTCATAATTTACAAGAGCACAGTATCGTATTAGTACGTGGTGGTCGTGTAAAAGACTTACCCGGTGTACGTTACCACATTGTTCGTGGTGTATTTGATACACAAGGTGTTGCTAACCGTAAACAACAACGTTCAGCTTATGGTGCTAAGAGACCTAAAGCTGCTAAATAATTAATAGGTAAATAAGGAGAAAAATATGCGTAAGAATCAAGCTAAAAAAAGAGAAGTTTTACCTGATCCAATCTACAATTCAAAATTAGTTACAAAAGTAATTAATATGTTAATGTGAGATGGTCGTAGAGGTCAAGCACAAAACATCTTATATGGTGCTTTTGAATTGATTGAACAAAAAACTAAAAAACCAGCTATGGAAGTTTTCAATAAAGCTCTTGAAAACATTGAACCTACATTAGAATTAAAAGTTCGTCGTGTTGCTGGTGCTAACTATCAAGTTCCTACAGAAGTTCCACCTGAAAGAAAAATTACTTTAGGATTAAGATGATTAGTTCTTTACTCAAGAAATCGTAATGAAAAGACTATGCTTGAAAGATTAGCAGCTGAAATTATTGATGCTTCAAATGGAATTGGTGCATCAGTTAAAAAACGTGAAGATACTCACAAAATGGCTGAAGCTAACAAAGCATTTGCAAACCTACGCTTTTAATTTTAACACTGGAGAAAATAAAATATGGCAAGACAATATCCAATGGAAAAATACCGTAACTTCGGTATTATGGCGCACATTGATGCTGGTAAAACTACTACATCTGAACGTGTACTATTCTTAACAAATAGAATCCACAAGATTGGGGAAACTCATGATGGTGGTGCTACAATGGACTGAATGGCACAAGAAAAAGAACGTGGTATTACAATTACATCAGCTGCAACATACTGTGAATGAAGAGGTCACGAATTAAACTTAATTGACACACCAGGCCACGTTGACTTTACAGTTGAAGTAGAACGTTCTCTTCGTGTACTTGACGGAGCTGTAACAGTATTAGATGCACAAAATGGTGTTGAACCTCAAACTGAAACTGTTTGAAGACAAGCAAGTGAATATAAAGTTCCTCGTATTGTTTATGTAAACAAAATGGACAAAGTTGGTGCTGACTTTGAAGGTTCTGTTAAATCATTAATGGACCGTTTAGGAGCTAATGGTGTTGCTATTCAATACCCAATTGGTTCTGAAAATGATTTCCAAGGTATTATCGACTTAGTAGATATGAAAGCTTACTACTACAGTGGAGATGAAAAAGAAACTGCAGTAGTTAAAGAAATTCCAGCTGATTTAGTTTCAAAAGCTAATGAATACCGTACTAAAATGTTAGAAGAAATTGTTGCTTTTGATGATGCTTGCATGGAAAAATACTTAGGCGGAGAAGAATTAACAATAGATGAAATTAAACAATGTATTCGTAAAGGTACATTAACAAGTGAATTCTTCCCAGTAATTTGTGGTTCATCATTCAAAAACAAAGGTGTTTCTAAAATGATGGATGCAGTTGTTGACTATTTACCAAGTCCTATTGATGTACCACCAATTAAAGCAACAAACAGCTATGATGAAGAAGTTAAAATCGTTCCAAATGATAGCGAAAAATTCTGTGGTTTAGCTTTCAAAGTTGCTACAGACCCATTTATTGGTAGATTAACATTCGTTAGAGTTTATTCTGGAGTTTTAACATCTGGTAGTTACTTAATTAACAACAACAAGGGTGTTAAAGAAAGAGTTTCTCGTTTAGTTAAGATGAGTTCTAATAACCGTACAGAAATTAGTGAAATTAGAGCAGGTGATATTTGTGCAGTTATTGGTTTAAAAAACACTACTACAGGTGATACACTAGCAGTTGAAGATTTTGATGTTAAATTAGAATCTATGAAATTTGCTGAACCAGTAATTAGTTTAGCTGTTGAACCAAAAACAAAAGCAGACCAAGAAAAAATGGCTATTGCTTTAAGCAAACTTGCTGAAGAAGATCCTACATTTAAAACATATTCTGATGAAGAAACTGGTCAAACAATTATTTCAGGTATGGGTGAATTACACTTAGACATTATTGTTGACCGTATGCGTCGTGAATTCAATGTTCAAGTTAATGTAGGTGCTCCTCAAGTTGCTTACCGTGAAACATTTACAAAAACTGGTAAAGCTGAAGGTAGATACATTAAACAATCAGGTGGTCATGGTCAATATGGTCATTGTTGAATTGAATTTGAACCAAACCCAGGAAAAGGTTATGAATTTGTTGATAAGATTGTTGGTGGTAAAATCCCACGTGAATTCATTAAACCAGTAGATGCAGGTATTCAAGAAGCAATGAAATCAGGACCATTAGCTGGTTACCCATTAATTGACTTTAAAGCAACATTATTTGACGGTAGTTACCATGATGTTGACTCAAGTGAAATGGCATATAAAGTAGCTGCAAGTATGGCATTAAAAGAAGCTGCAAAAATATGTGGATTAGTATTACTTGAACCAATTATGTCAGTTGATGTAACTGTTCCAGAACAATACTTTGGAGATGCTATGGGTGATATTTCTTCTCGTAGAGGAAGTATTGAAGGTACTGAACAAAGAAACAATGCTCAAGTAATTAAAGCAAAAGTTCCTTTAAAAGAAATGTTTGGTTATGCTACTGATCTTCGTTCATTCACACAAGGACGTGGAAACTATATTATGCAATTCTCTCACTATGCACAAGCTCCTAAGAGTGTAGTTGATGAAGTTGTAAAAGCTAGAAGCTCACAAGCTAAATAGTAAAACAATAATATAAATATTATTTTTTCTTAAGATTGAAGAAGTTTTTATTTAAATAACTTTTTCAATTTTTTTATTTTTATATATAATCTTTATAACTTATGGATTAATCCATTAAGTCAAGAACATTGAAAGGAAATAAAATTTTATGGCAAAAGTTAAATTTGACCGTAGCAAACCACACGTTAATATTGGTACTATTGGACATATTGACCATGGTAAAACAACATTAACTGCTGCAATTTGTACTTACTTATCTAAACACGCTGACAAAGGTTCAGCTGAAGCACGTGCATACAACCAAATTGATAGTGCTCCAGAAGAAAAAGCTCGTGGAATTACAATTAACACAGCTCACGTAGAATATTCTACAAACGCAAGACACTATGCACACGTAGACTGTCCAGGTCACGCTGACTACATTAAAAACATGATTACTGGTGCTGCACAAATGGATGGTGCAATATTAGTAGTTGCTGCAACTGATGGTGTTATGCCTCAAACTCGTGAACACATCTTATTAGCTCGTCAAGTTGGTGTTCCTCGTATTGTTGTTTTCATCAACAAATGTGACATGGTTCCTGACAAGGAAATTCTTGAACTTGTTGAAATGGAAATCCGTGATTTATTAAATAAATATGGATTTGAAGGTGACAACTCTCCAGTTATTAAAGGTAGTGCCTTAAAAGCATTAAATGGTGATGCTGAATGAGAAGGACAAATGGCTGAATTAATGGATGCAGTTGATACTTGAATTCCAACTCCAGTTCATGATTTAGATAAACCATTCTTATTACCAATCGAAGATATCTTCACAATTTCTGGTCGTGGTACAGTAGTTACTGGTCGTGTTGAACGTGGTACTATTAAATTAAATGATGAAGTTGAAATTGTTGGTATTAAAGATACTAAGAAATCAATCGTAACAGGTCTAGAAATGTTCCACAAAATGTTAGACTACGCAGAAGCAGGAGATAACGCTGGTGTATTACTACGTGGTATCAACCGTGATGATGTAGAACGTGGACAAGTATTAGCTAAACCAGGTTCAATTAAACCATACAAAAAATTCAAAGCTGAATTATATGTACTTAAAAAAGAAGAAGGTGGAAGACATACTCCATTCTTAAATGGTTACCGTCCTCAATTCTACTTCAGAACTACAGATATTACAGGAACAATTACATTAAAAGAAGGTGTTGAAATGGTAATGCCAGGTGATAACACTGAAATTGCTGTAGAATTAATTGCTCCAGTAGCTATTGAAAAAGGTTCTAAATTCTCAGTACGTGAAGGTGGTCACACTGTAGGTGCTGGTTCAGTAACTGAAATTATTGAATAATTCATTTAAACCTCTTATTTTTTACAAAAAGATCCTTACATGTTAAGGATCTTTTTTTGCTGTTAGATTACAAAAAGGTAATTTATTAGTAGATAATATTACTACTATGATTAATTTTCAAAAAGATAATAAACTTAAATTAACTACTAATATGAAACCATTAGCAGATCAGGCTAATGCAATTGAGCAATTATCTAATAATATTAAAAAAGGAGTTAAAAGTCAAGTTTTATTAGGTGCTACTGGAACAGGAAAAACCTTTACTATTGCTAATGTAATAGAAAAAACTCAACTTAAGACTTTAATTATTGTTCATAATAAAACCTTAGCAGCTCAATTATATGGTGAATTTAAAGAATTATTTAAAGAAAATAATGTTGAATATTATGTATCTTATTTTGATTTTTATCAACCTGAATCATATATTCCTAAATCAGATTTGTACATTGAAAAAAGTGCAAGTAGGAATGATGATATAGAAATGATGCGTTTATCTACTATTAATTCATTAGCTACTGGATCTAAAACAATTGTAGTTGCATCTGTAGCTGCAATCTATGCATCTGTATCTCCCAACGATTTTAATGAATATAAAATTTTAATTAAAAAGAATCAAAAAGTTAATTTTAAAGCTTTTCAATATAACTTGGTTAGATTACAATACACAAGAAATGATATTGAATTAAAACCAGGAACTTTTAGATTAAAAGGTGATGTTCTTGAAATAGCACCAGGAAATACCAACCTTTATGTCATAAGAATTTCTTTTTTTGGTGATGAAATAGAATCAATTGACTCTGTTGATCTTCTTACGGGAAAGAAAATTAAAAGTTTTAATGAATATGTAATTGCACCAGCAAATGAATATATTATGAATGATCATAATATAGATGTTTCACTAAATAGAATAAAAGAAGAAATGATAGAACGTGTTAAGTTCTTTAAATTGAATAATAAGCTTCTTGAAGCTCAAAGAATAGAACAAAGAACCAAACATGATCTTGAGTCAATGAAAGAATTAGGATATTGCAATGGAATAGAAAATTATTCACGTCATTTGGAATTAAGAGAAGAAGGAGAAACTCCTTATACTATTTTTGATTTTTTCAAAAATGATGAATGATTATTAGTAATTGATGAATCACATATGACAATACCACAAATTAGGGGTATGTATAACACAGATAGGAGTCGTAAATCTACTTTAGTTGATTACGGTTTTAGATTACCATCATCTCTAGATAACAGACCATTAAATTTTGAAGAATTTAATCAAAAAATTAGCCATGTAATTTATTGTTCTGCAACTCCTAATGATTATGAAATCGAACAATCTAATAATTTGATTGTTCAACAAATAGTTAGACCGACAGGGTTATTAGATCCAACCCTTGAAATTAGACCAACAAAGTATCAAGTTGATGATTTAGTTGATGAATTAAATAAACAAATAAAAAAAGATGAAAGAACTTTTATTACTGTTTTAACAATTAAAATGGCTGAAGCTTTAACTCAACATTTAAAAGAACAAAATTTTAAAGTTGCTTATATTCATAATGAGTTAAAAACACTACAAAGAGCAAAAATTATTAATGATTTAAGAAAAGGTAAATATGATGTTGTTGTTGGTATTAATTTACTTCGTGAGGGATTAGATGTGCCTGAAGTATCTTTAGTATGTATTTTTGATGCTGATAAACCAGGATTTTTTAGAAATGATAAAGCTTTAATTCAAACATTTGGGCGTGCTGCCAGAAATGAACACGGACATGTTATTATGTATGCAGATAAAATAACAGAGGATATGCAAAGAGCAATTGATGAAACAGAAAGAAGAAGAAAAATTCAAATTGAATATAACAAGAAACACAATATCACACCTCATACTGTTAAAAAAGATATTCGTGATGATTTAATGAGTGATGAAGAATATAAAATAATGGAAGCTGCATATCAATCTAACAAAAAAGATTCTAAGAAGCAAACAAAAGCAATTAGCATGTTAAAGAAAGAAATGCTTGAAGCAGCAAAAAATCAACAATATGAAAGAGCTGCATATTTAAGAGATCTAATTATGGAAATTGATAGTGAATATTTGAAGAATAATAAATAAAGAAGAATTTATTCATGCACTTCCACTTATATGAAAATTTCAAGTAAGTGAAAAAAGTTCTTTGTTTTTTATATTTTATATAATAATTAATGTATTTATTGCTTTATAATTTTAAGAAAATTATTAGCATGAGGTCATAAAATGAAAAACAAAAAGGTTAAATTGGCATTACTTGGAACAGTAGCTTTTGCTA
Organism: Mycoplasmataceae bacterium; assembly: GCA_029009155.1. Taxonomy (GTDB): domain Bacteria; phylum Bacillota_I; class Bacilli_A; order Mycoplasmatales; family Mycoplasmoidaceae; genus Malacoplasma_A. Next base: position 20,048 of record JAQXJX010000021.1, read on the forward strand.
CTTTAAGTTCATCAGCAATCTGTTCATCTTCTTTATTAAATTCAAAAACTTCAATAACTAACAAAACTGCACTAACTGCTGAAGTTGGCGATACTTTTGAGACACAGTGTCAAGATTTAGGTGGCGCTTATTTAATATGTACAGTTGTTGCTAAGGATGCTACAGGCCAACGTTCAATTAAAATTAAATTAAAAAATGGCAACCCTGGAACTTATAATATACCAACAACAATTACAAAGGATTCTACTAATTACACAGTTACTGAAATTGATGATGAATCTTTTTTAAATAAAGATGGACAAACAATTAGTATTCCTAATGGTATTAAAAAAGTAGGTAAAAGAGCTTTTGAAGGCTGTACTAGACTTGGTGGAAAATTAGTAATTCCTTCTTCTTGTACAACAATTTCTGAAAATGCTTTTAAATCAACTTCTTTTACACAAATTGATCTTCCTGCTGTTGACTACACTATTGGAAAACATGCTTTCGCTAGCAATGTTAATACTGCATTACATGTTCATATTAAAACAGGTGATATTGAACAATTAAAAAAGATGATCAAATATGATGGTGGAAAGTCTAATCCTTGTGCTAACTATGCATTTGCATCAGATGACAATAATACTCCAAATACAAAAGTGAGAATTTATTTTGATGACCCTAGTGTAACAGATGAAACTATTGCTCAATGAAGAAATGAATCTGTTGAATTGTGAGATGGAACAAAAATAGTTGCATTAAAATTATGAGAAGCATGAGGTTTAGCTTCTGAAATTCAATTTGGTGTAAAACCTGTTACTGCTATTAATTTTAAAGACGTAACACTAGATGATATTCAATCAACAGTTGGTAAAAGAATTACTACTCCAAACCTATCTGATAAGGTATGGGGTAATAATGGTTTACAAGTTTTAGATAGTTTACATTTTGAATTAACAGATGCATCACAATTACCTACTGGATTATCATTTGATACTAATACAGGTGTTATAACAGGTATTGTTAAAGCAAAAACTGATGGAAAAATTCTATTCTCTGTTAAAGGTATTTATAACACAAGTACAGGTCAATTAGAAACTGAAACCAAAGAATTCAATATAACAATTGATGCAGGTGCACCACTTGTTATTTCTGATTCTGAGTTAACTGGAATAGCAGGAGATGAATTAGAAATTACTGCAACTTTAAATGGTATAGATGTTGATACTCCTATTACTTGAACTTGTTCAGCAAGAGGGTACATAGAATTTGAAAGTACATCATCTTTATCAGGTAATTCATTAAAGTTCAAATTACTAAAGAAAACTCATTCAAGTGAAGGAATTAAAATTATCGCTAAATGTTTAGGAGAAGAAGCTGTTTGTTCAATTAAAATTGATTCTTTACCTGAAATTGATAAAAAAACTTTAAATATTGAAATTGCAATTGCTGTGAATGCTTTTATTCTAGTTTTTGCTGGAGTTGGTTTATACTACTTATTTAGAAACATTCAAACTAAAAAGAAAATTAAAGCATGTACAGTTTCAAGTGATGTTATAACTAGATACAAAAAACTTGAAAATAAAAAAGAAGCTAAAGCTAATAAAAAAGGTTTAACATACCAAAAGACTGATCCTCAACCATTAATTGAAGAATTCTCAAAAGAAAAACCTAACATAAAAATTAAAGAAGAAGGTATTGAACCAGTAGCTTCTGCTGATATTAGTGATGAAAGTTATAATGTTTATACAAGCTTATTATCAAAAACTAAAACTGTAAAACCTGATAATTCATCAACTACAAATAAAACAGCAACAAAAAATATTGATAAAAAAGAACCAACAAAATCAGTAAATAAATAGTATTTAAAACCTCATTATATAGATGAGGTTTTTTATAATTTTAAACAAAAATTTAGTCAATAAAAACCATAATTCTATACTTTATTTAAATACCAAATATGTTAGTTAATAGGAATATAAAAAATTTTTTTCATGGGCGATCAATACAGTCAATAACATTTGCTTTTATTGCATCATTAATTTTTTTGCTTCTACAATGTACTGAAGTTAATTTAGTTCTTTTAATTCAAAAAGTTTATCAGACTCATAATATTTATACTTTCTATAACTTATTCAGTGATTTTGATAAGAATATTCCTATTATGAGTTGAATGTCTCCATTTTACACAATTGCCTTAGGGACATGATTTATTTTTCCTTTTATTATTTATATAGTTTATGGTCCTAAACAAACAGCTAAACTATGTGGGATATCATCTCTTGTTTACACAATATCATTTGCCATTAGCATAATATTTCCAGCTGATGCCTCTGCTGTTCAAGAATATGGGAAGAGTCTTTTATCTAATAGCACAAATTTTTTTGATAAAATGAACCTTTTTGTGTTAGAAAACAATTTTCCTTTGTTATCTTTTCCTTCTAACCATTGTTCTAATCAATTATTATTATGTTTTTCTATTCTTACTTGTATGATTACTACTACAAATAAAGAAGACTGAAAAATTAAAAACAAATGATTTTATTTAAAGTTATTATTAATGATCTTGTGCATTGCTTATACAGCTATTGTTTGCATATCCACTTTTTCTTTAAAAGCTCACTACTTTTATGACTGAATTCCTTCATTAGTAATTTGCTTGGTTTCGTGAATTACCATGAGTTTAATAAAAAATGATCCATTTCAAAACTTTTATCTTAAATTAATTATTAATACTGGTTGGGTTCTTAAATGTTTTGATGATAGAAATGCATATGAATATAAAAACTATCTAACATGAGGGAATATATATTCAAAAGAAAATAAATTTTTTGATAAGAAAAAACAAACAATAAGAATTAATGGAATTTTAATAACAACATTAATTTTGTTTATTACCTTAATTGCAATGAGTTTAGCTATAGCATCACAATTTTCTTATTGACTTAATTTATTTCATGCTTTCTTAACTTTGATTTCTTTTATGTTAATAGCTTTATTACTTACTTTATTTATCAATAAAGAATTTAAACAACAAATAAAATCTATTTAATTTGGATAATGTAAGATGTTGAATATTTAATATCTTTTAATTTATTCATAATCTTACTAACTTTTGTTAGTTCTTTAACATTTTGCAATTTATCAATTACATATATTGGATCAGGGTTTTCAGTATAAATTCTTAATGGTTTAACATTATAAATACCAACAAAATATTCACTATTTTCTTTTAATAATTCTTGATATTTTGCTTGGTTACCATTTGCATCTACTGTAATTAATGTTGTATCATCATATGCTTTTAATAATTTAACTAATATTTCATCTTTTTCTATTCTTAAAGATTCAATAAATGTTGAAAAAACAAAATCATCTAATTTTAAGAATTCATGAACTTTAAATTCTTTATTTTTAAATCAAGGGTCGAATAATTTAATTAAATCTGTTTGACTAATGAATTTATAATTTTGCTTAATTAATTCTTTTACTCTTTTAAAAATAGATGAAACTACAAATTCATATTTAATAGTGTTTGGATTATTGTAAACACGCTCATACATATGAAATCTACCAATTAATAAATTTTCTATTTCAGCAACAATTTTTTCTTCAAAACATAATCTGCCATCAACTATTCTACTGCCTCTAATTAGAATAGAAGGATTAATTTGTCCATAAGCTGCTCCTGTATATCAGCTATCTCTTAATAAATAGTCCATTCTATCAGCATCAATTTGTGAATCAATTAAGTCTGTTGTTCATTGTGCTTTTGCTTTTTTAAATAAAACATCAACTACATCATTAGGATTAATATTATTTTGAACTAATATTTTATGAATATTAGTTGTTTTATCTAAAATGATTTTTTTAGTGTATTCCTCATGATTAATTCCAGTGTATTTTTCAAAAGCATGTGAATTTGGTCCATGTCCTAAATCATGAAGTAATGCAGCACAAAGCAAGACTTTTGATTCATAAGGATGTTCGATTGATAAATCTAGTTGATTGATAAACCTTCTTGTTATTTCATATGCACCTAGACAATGTGATAATCTTGTATGGGAAGCTGAAGTAAAGATGATATCACTGCATCCTAATTGTTTAATTCTTGATAGTCTTCTAAATTCAGGTGTATTAACAAGATTAATCATTCAATAGTTTTCATTATCAAATGAAATTTCTTTTAAAATTGGGTCTACAAAAAATTTTCGTTGTTTGTTCATATTTGCATCTAACTATATTTTAGAATAAAGACTAGTTTAAAAAAATATAGAATAATAATAGATATATATAAAAAGAGGAATTAAACTATGTCTATAAAATGTGAATGCTTAACAAAATTAAAAGGAACAAAGACTGAAAAGAATTTAATGGAAGCTTTTGCTGGAGAAAGCAAGGCTCACACACAATATCTATATTTTGCTTCAAAAGCAAAAAAAGAAGGATATAACCAAATTGCAAATTATTTCACTGAAACAGCTTTAAATGAAAAAGAACATGCAAAAATTTGATTTAAACTTTTAAACTGTGGTGAAGTACCTTCAACTATTGAAAATTTAAAAACTGCAGCTAGTGGTGAACATTATGAATGAACAAGTATGTATAAACAAATGGCAGCAGATGCAAGAGAAGAAGGTTTTAATAGAATAGCTGATTTATTTGAAGCAGTTTCTCAAATTGAATCAACACATGAAAAACGTTATTTAGATTTACTTAAAAATATTGAAGAAAATAAAGTATTTTCAAGAGATACTGATGAAGAATGAGTATGTATGAACTGTGGAAACATTGTTAAAGGTAAAGAAGCTCCAAATATGTGCCCAGTTTGTTCACATGAAAAATCTTATTACAAACTTTTAAAAAAGGATTACTAATTTAGATGCAAGCTCGTGTTGAAAAAGAACGTGAAGTAATATTAAGTAAAGCAGACCGCCGTAAAAGAGGAAGAAAATTTTTTATTCTTCTTTCATTAGTTCTTTTTATGGGATTTGTAATTATCTCTATTGTTTCAGCTTTTTTAGGCAAACAGCAATTATATTGACAATGAAGTAATCAAGAATACAACATTGGGGGTACAGAATTAACTATTTTTGGTTGATCTATGTTATCTATTGGTGTTTTATGCTTAATATTTGGCGTTATTTCTTGATTCTTCACAATATCATTACAGTCATCAACTAGAATGCTAAGAGAAGCTATTGCAGTTCAAGTTAAAGAAAAAGCTACTCATATAAAAACTAAACCAATCAATAAATCTGCTGCAGAGTCTGCAACAAAAAGATTAAAATCTAAGGCAATTAAGAGTTAGTGATAGCGAAAAATATATAATATAATACATATATTGAATAAATAATTTCATAATTAGGAGATTAAAATGGGATTTATATCAAACGCAGAACGTGAGCGTAAACTTGAAAGAGTAAATCGTCGAAATTGAGGACGTAAAGTATTTATTTGTGTTACTCTTGTATTGTTTCTTGCGTTTTTAACATTAAGTGTTGTTGCAAGTTTCTTATCTGAAGACAATAAAATATGAGCTTGATCAGCTGCAGGTTTCAATGTAAATGGAACATATTTAACTCCTTTTGGATGATTCATGTTTGTTTTAGTTGTAGCATGTGCAGTTTGCGGTATATTATCAATAATCTTTGTATTTACTTTCCAATCTGCAAGTAAAGTATTCCATGAAGCAATGGGATTAGCTACTACACCATTATCAGGTAGAGCTACTACTAAAGAAACAGCTAAATATGCACGTCAACGTTTAACTACTAAAGCAATTAAAGACTAGTTAAAAAATAAAACAATTAGAATAAGGAAGCTTAATATGCTTCCTTTTTTTATTCTATTTAGACCAGAAAAAGTTATTCAATATATTAATCATTAATATTAAAAGTTTAAAAAATCGCCAATTTACCATTAAATTATTTTATTGATGAATTGTATGATAATAGACATTTATTTAATATTCAAGAATTGATATATACTTTTTTATCTTCTTAAAATTAACTTTATTAAATTCACAATAGTTAAGATGTTTTATTTATTTTGAATTTTATCTAATTATTAAACCATTTCTTTTATTTGTAAAATTTTAAATCTCTAATAAATATCATTGTAATTTACAAGCAATATAACTATAAACAATATATAGAAAAATCATTGTCATTATGACATTATGGTTTATAAAATTAAAACCATAAGCAACTCTTTATAGAATAATCTACATTAAAAACTTGATTAACAAAGAAGTTATATCTTTTCCTTTATAATGAATAATCTAAAGAAATATTAATAGGCAACTTAATCTTGCATTAATCATCATAGAACAGTTACTTGTAAAAAGGATTAGTTAGCTTCATTTATCCATGAGCTTAATAATAAACAACCTCTTTTATGCTGTTATATGGCAATAAAAAAGGTTGTTACACACAAAAGTATAATGCGTAGTGCTGCTATATTTCTATCCTGACACAATTAGCCACTAATGTTGTAACAACATTTATATTTTACTTATATTAATTTAATTCATAAATTTTTTTAACTTCTATGAATAAAAAAATCTATCTTTTTCAAGATAGATTAATTTTTATTTAGACATTACAATTGAAGAATCTGAGTTTAAATTAACATTTGTTTTTTGTCAAACTAATGGTTGTTTGTAATCTTTGTAAACTAATTTTATAAATAAATCATGAACAAAAGGAATTGCAAAGAATACTATTGAGAATGCTCAGAATCACACAGAAGCTTGTCAAGTTGCCATTACAGCTTGTTTTGTGTCAAAGAATAATCCTCATCCAGTAAATAGTTTGTTACCATCCATAATTGGATCACATAAGAATTGTTTAATTAAGCAATATCCTGCAATACCTCAACAACCTATTGTAGCAATTGAAGCAGCAATACATTGTCCTTTTTGATATGATACTTCACTAACTGGTACTTTATTAGTTTTACGGTTCATGATTGACATGAATGAAACTGTACCATATACAAGGAATATAAATACTGTTATTGCGTTAGTTAAACCATCAACTATTGCATCAGTGTTTAATATTATTGATGGTACACATATTAACGCGATAACTATTAAAGAAGTGATTGACATTAACATTAATCCACCAAATGCTTCACATTTACCATTACTAATTTTTTTAAATCATTTGTATCCGATTATTATTTCTTCATCAATTGCTGATTGCATAGCATTAGAAGCAGCAAATACAAATGAATTTAAACCACCAAATACTGAAACAAAGATTAGGATTGACATAATAACCTTCATAACAGATTTTAATGTCTCATTGTTTCCAAATAAAGTATCAACTAAAGTATAAGGATCACCAGTTCCTGAAACAATTTGCGCAATTGTAATAAGGATATAAATAGTACCTGCTGTTATCATTGAGACAACAATAGATAATGGAACATTTTTAGTTGGATTTTTTACTTGTTTAGCTACATTTCCTACAATTAAGAAAGAGTCAAATGCAAACATGATACCAGGTAATGAAGCTATAACTCCACCGAAATCAAAATTTTCTTTTTTATCCCCAATATGAGGATTACTGAATAAGTTGTTATCAGGAAATAAGCATCCTGCAACTATTCCACCAAGTAAAACTAAACCAATAGGAATAAATTTTGAAAAAGCTAAATATCCTGATAGTTTACCTGCAATTTTATTGTTTAAGTAATTCATTAAAATTAATCCATAAACCATTATGGCTGCAACTAATACAATAAGTGAAAAGTTTATACCTGTAATTCCATCAGATGTTCCAGCTCAACTTGGGTTAGTATTAAAAATAGCCTCAGCTGCAAATATACCAATAGCCATAGGATATATAGCAAAGTAGAATAAAGGATACATAATTTTTAAAAATCTACCAAATCTATATCCAACATATCTTTCAGCTCATCCTGCTAAACCACTATTAGCAGATTTAGTTTTACAACGTGTAATTTCACCATATGAATAAGCGGTTGCTAATGCAATTACGAATGCAATTATTCAACCTAGTAGCATACCTCAACCATTACCATGGTTGAATCTCATTACACCACCATTTTTAAAGAAAACACCACACCCTACAACTGCACCAATAATAATAGTTACAGCACCAATTAGTCCAATTTTACCTGCAGTCTCTGTTTTAACAGAAACGGTAGGTCCGGTTGTTGGTTTATTGTTATTTTCACCAAATGTTTTCACAAATACCTCCTAAATTTTTATCAAATACTAATAAATTATAGTTATTTGCATAAAAATATTTACAAATATGAATTAAATGTAAAAAAAATTTAGCAATTTAGAAGATTTATAGTTATGAAGATTTTTAAAATATAATATTAATTAATATACATATTACAAATCACTTATGGATTGAGCTACTATTACACTAATTGTTATTGGAGTTATTGCTATTATTGTTGGTTTACTACTTTCAAGTAGTGGATCTACTTCTGGATTAAGTTCAATGGCTGGACAAGACCTTGAACTATTCAAAAAAACTAAAGACCGTGGTTTTATAAAGGTCATGCAAATGGTAATGTTCTTTTTATTATTACTATCGGTTGTAATTATTATTGTTCATCGTATGATTGGATAATAATGAATACTTTTAAAAATAAAAATAACAAAAATACATATTCAGTAGATCAAGCAAAAAAAGCAATACTTGATATTATTAAGTTAGAGACAAGACCAATTAAAGATTTTGTTTTATTAAGAAAGATAATTTCTTCTCCTAATAAAAATGCTAATGGTTATTTACCTAATGATATTTTTTATGAAGCATTAGAAAAGTTAGTTGAATCTGGAGAAATTAAGAAATTATCAAAAAGTGAATCATATGTTATGGGGTATGAAAATGCCCCTGTGGATCAATCAATAACATATACAGGTAACATTAGATTAAATTCATTTGGTTCCGGATTTGTTGATGTTATTGAAAACGGAAATAAAAAAACATTTTATATTTTTAGAACAAATATCAATGGCGCTCTAGATGGGGATAACGTTGAAATTAGTCCAATGATTAAACCTGTATCTAAAAATAATACATATGATGCTGTTGTTAATAAAGTTATATCTAGAGGAAAAGATTTCTTTGTTTGTATTTATGAATTAGATAAACAAACAAATAAATTTAAAGTAACACCAGATAATGAAAAAATGTATTATGAAATTATTTTGGATGATACTACAGGTATAGTTGATGGTCAAAAGATTTTAGTAAAAATTAAATCATATGAAAATAATAAAGCATATGGAACTATTAGTAGAATAATTGGGCATAAATCTGATGTTGGTGCTGATGTATTATCAATAGTTTTAGATAAAGGTGTAGAACCAGATTTTACAGAAGAAACATTAGAATACTCACGTTCTTTAAAATTAAATATAGATGAATATCAAAGACAAATTAGAAAAGATTTAACTAATTTACCAATTGTAACAATTGACCCTGCTACAAGTAAAGATTTTGATGATGCTATATATGTAAAGAAAATCAGTGATAAATGTTTTAAATTAATAGTTTGTATTGCTGATGTTGCTCATTATGTACAACCTGAGTCGTTATTAGATGAAGTAGCCCTTAAACGTGGATGCTCTATCTATTTGGTTGATAGAGTTATTCCAATGTTGCCTCATATTTTATCTGACGATATTTGTTCATTAAATTATGATGTAGAGCGTTTAACAATGACTTCAGAAATGACAATTGATGATGAAGGTAATATTAGTAACATTCAAGTTTATCCTTCAATAATTAAAAGCCACCGTCGTTTTGCTTATGATGAAGTAAATCAATATTTTAACAAACAATCTGATTTACCTAATGATACTGAAGAAGTGAAAGATATGCTATTTGATGCAAGACAATTACATCATATTTTATCTAAAGCAAAAGCAAAACGTGGTTACATATCTTTTGATGTTCCTGAACCTATTATTAAGTTGGATGAACATGGTTTTCCTATTTCGATTGAAAAAAGAAAATCAGGTGAAGCACAAGAGATGATTGAAGATTTCATGTTAGCGGCTAATGAAGCTGTAACAAAATTTGCTCATAAAAATAATGTACCTTTTATTTATCGTGTTCATGAAAAACCAAATGAAGATAAGATTAAAACATTATTAATTGAAACTAAAAAACTTAACTTTAAAATTACAACAGATTTAAAGAATATTCAACCATCTGATATTTCTAAATGGTTTAAAGATAATGAGAAAAATCCTAATATGGATTTAATTAACACTTTAATGCTAAGGTGTATGGCAAAAGCTGAATATAGTGTTAATAATGTAGGTCACTTTGGTTTAGCATTAGAAGATTATACTCATTTTACTTCTCCAATTAGACGTTATCCAGATTTGATGGTTGGTAGATTGTTTTGAATGTATATTTTTGAAAGAGAAAAATATACAGATGAACAACGTAATCATTTTGTAAATTTACTTGATGAATATTGTAAATTATCATCTAAAAATGAAGTAATTGCCATTGACTGTGAAAGAGATGTTAATTCAATGAAATTTGCAGAATACATGACAAGACATATTGGTGAAGAATTTGATGGATATGTTTCAAGTGTAACAAGCTTTGGATGTTTTGTAGAGTTACCTAATACTATTGAAGGATTAATCAAATTAGCTGATTTATCTAAAGCTGATTTCTTTACTTATATGGAAAATACAAATGAGCTAATAGGAAAAAATACTGGATTAGTATTTAGGTTAGGAACTAAGGTAAGAGTTAAAGTAATTCAAGCAAGTAAAGAATTAAGGAAAATTAATTTTGAATTAGTTCGTCATTTAGGCAATAGATAATATGCATATTTTGTTTTCCAATAAAAAGCTTCATTTAAATTACTTTGTTCTCGAAAAGTATGAATGTGGTATTGAATTAAAAGGATATGAAGTAAAATCAATTGTAAAAGCTAATGCTAATATTGATCAAGCTTATGTCGTTTTTAGAAATGATGAAGCATACTTAATTAATATGTATGTAGCTCCTTATAATGAAGCTGGTAAGTGACTGCAATTACCACCTGAAAGAACTAGAAAGCTGCTATTACATAAGCATGAAATTCTTAAATTACAATATAAAGTTAAAAAAGAAAAAGCAGCTATTATTCCAAATTTAGTTTATCTATCAAAAGATAAAATTAAAGTAGAAATTTGTTTGTGTAAATCTAAAAAAGATCATGACAAACGAGAAGATATTAAAAAAAGAGATAATCAAAGAGAAATGAAGAAATATTATTAAATAATCTATATTTCTTTTTTCTTTTTATAATTAATTGTTTAATTATTAACATTATGAAGTTAATACATAAAAATGAATATAATGCTCATTGGTTTACAATAAAGACAAATAGTGGTTTAAATGTATGTTTATGCAATATTGGTGCTTCTGTATTTAAAATTAAATACAAAGATATAGATTGTTTATATGCACCAAAAACCAAAAAAGAATTTATTAATTCATTTTTATTTTGTGGAAAAACTTTAGGAAGGGTTGCATGTAGATTGCATAACCCCATATTCATAGATAATAAAAAATATGAACTACCAGTTTCAGATAACTCAAATATATTTTTACATAGTGGGAATGAAAAATCATTATCATATGATCCATTTGAATATGAGGTAAATTGATCTAAAAATAAAGATACATTAAATATTGAATTCAAATATATTGAAAAAGATTTAGTAAGAGGTTTTCCTGGTAATTGTGCAATAAAAATTATTTATCAATTTAATGACAACTTGGATTCATTTAAAATAATATTTAATGCAGTTAGTGATAAAAAAACATATATAAATTTGTCAAACCACATGTATTTTAATTTTAATAATGATGTTGATTTATCAAGATATTTTATTAAGTGTAATGTAAATAAATATGGTTTAACTAATAAAGAATTATTGATAGTAGATAATCAAAAAATTCCAGAATATTTAACTTTTGATGGTAAACAATCAATTAAAGAACAAATAGAATTAATTTATCCTAAAACATTTGATGATCTATTAATTTTTGATAATTCAAAAAGCAATCAGAATTTAATTGATATTAAAAATGATGATATTGAATTAAAAATTAAAACAACATTTCCTGCTTTTAATTATTTTATTTATGTCAATAAGTTTATTGCAATAGAACCTCAAAAAAATAATTTTTTGGTTGATTCGATAACATATGATAAAAATCAAAGATTTTTATATGAGTCTATATATGAATTTAAGAAACTAAGATAATATAAAAAATACATAATTTTCTTATGTATTTTTTTAGCATATTTAAATTCAATTTTTACAGATGCTATTTCAATGGTTGATTATATATTCAAGAAAGAAATAGACTAATGTTTTTTAGTTAGATGAGTTATTGCTAATAAGATTGAAAGAATGTTTATTAAAAAAACATAATATTACATATGCAATACTATGTTAATTAAAAGTTAGATTAAAATTATTCTTTACTTTATTTCTTTTGAGCTTCTTTCATCTTTTTAAGTAAGATGTCTTTAGCAGATAATTGGCTATCATTATTAGTTGAATTATTAGAATTATTTTCTTTAATCACAACATTAGCTTGTTGATTAAATGCTTGGTTAATCTTTCGGTTTGCCTCTTGTTCTTTTAATTCATCATAATATTCATGAGATATATTTAAAGAAGAAAGTATTTGGTTTAGTGAGTTAAATATTTCCTCATTAACTTTTGGAATAAATATATGGTTAATGTTCATAATAACATTATGAGCAACTGTCGATTTCATTTCATTAAAATGATTATCTGCCTCATTAACATATATATTTAAAGGACTACGTTGTTCCAAACTTCTTAAAGTTACACCTTCTCTTATTTTAACCATAAGATCAAGATGATCAGTTCATTGATGATCTAGGCTTTGAATCATAATGTCTCTAAATATTAGATTAGCTCTTTCAGGAGTTAATAGTTCAACACGCTTATTGATACTTAATACCAAAATTTGGAATAAAATATTTTTACTTTCAGCAATTGTTTTGTGTTCAAAGAATTTAGAAGAAACTAATTTGAAGTTAAATATTTTTGTATTAATAGTTTCTGCTAAAGGTAATGGATCAACAAATAATGGGTTTTTAGGCAATTTAAATTGTTCAACAATATCATTGCTAACTTTTTTTGCCATATTAATAGCAATTTGTGTATTAGATAAGTTTTTTAAGATTTGATCTCTTTGTTTGTAAACTAATTCACGTTGATTAGTTAAAACAGTATCATAATCAATTAAATTTTTACGAACATCGTAATTTAAAGCTTCAACCTTTTTTTGAGCGCCCTTGATCATATGTGTAAAGAATCAAGAATCAAAATATTCATCATCAATTTTAGTTTCAGCTTTCTTTTCTTTTTCATTAGCAAAACGTCTAAACAATGTATCTTCAAGTGAAACAAAGAAACGTGTTTCACCAGGGTCACCTTGACGACCACTACGACCTCTTAATTGATTATCAACACGACGTGATTCATGGTGTTCTGTACCAATAACATATAATCCACCTAATTCTGCAACACCTTCACCAAGTTTAATGTCTGTACCACGACCAGCCATGTTAGTTGAAATAGTAATTGCACCTTTTTGACCAGCTAATGCAACAATTTGGGCTTCTTTTGCATTATTTTTAGCATTCAATAATTGGAAGTTAAGACCTTTATTTTTTAAGAAATAAACTAATTGTTCAGAGTCTTCAACTGATGCAGTACCAACTAGAATTGGTTGACCTTTTGCATGTATTCTTTCAATTTCAGCAACAACATGGACTCATTTACTAATTTTGTTAGCAAAAACATAATCATTGTTATCAATACGTGCAATTGGTTTGTTTGTTGGAATTGGAACAACAACCATGTTATATGTTTTTAAAAACTCTTCGCTTTCAGTTGCAGCAGTTCCTGAAACACCAGCAATTTTATTGTATAAACGGAAGAATGATTGATAAGTAATTGTAGCTACTGTAACATTTTCAGGCTCAATTTTTACACGTTCTTTAGCTTGAATTGCTTGATGTAATCCAGCATTATAACTACGACCTTCCAAAATACGACCTGTAAATTGGTCAACTAAATAAATTTTTTCATCTTTAACAATGTATTCAACACCATTTTGAAATACTTTATTTGCAGTTAATGCATTTTTAATTTTGTGGTAAAGATTGGAATTTTCAAAATCAAATAAATTTCTTAAATGATAGTAATTTTCTGCTTTTTTAACACCCTCATCAGTTAAACTAATACCATTTGATTCTGGATCAATTTTATAGTCACTTTTTCCTAATGTTTTAACGAAGTCATCAACTTCAACAAACATTGATAAGTCTTGTTTAGGTTGACCAGAAATAATTAATGGTGTACGAGCTTCATCAATTAAAACAGAGTCTGCTTCATCAACAATTGCATAATTTAATTCAGGTATTACTTTATCTTCATAACGAGAAACCATGTTATCTCTTAAGTAATCAAATCCTAATTCTGAGTTTGTTGTATAAGTAATATCACATGCAAACATTTTACGTTTTTGATTAGCATCAAAATTAGACAAGTTATATCCAACAGTTATTCCAAGTGGATTTAATGATTCAGCACAGAATTTAGCATCACGTTGTACCAAATATTCATTAACTGTTACAATATGTACACCACGTTGTAATAATGCATTTAAATATGAAACTAAAACAACAACAAGTGTTTTACCTTCACCTGTACACATTTCAGCAAAATCACCTTCATGTGCAACAATTGCTCCAATAAGTTGAACCTTATATGCAAAAATATGATGAACTCTAAAAACAGCCTCACGAGCAGTAGCTAGTGCATCTGGTAAAATATCATCAAGACTTTGACCGCTTTTTAAACGTTGACGTAAAATATTAGTCATGTTTGATAGTTCTTCATTTGTTTTAGAACGGTAAACTTTTTTTAAACTATCAACATAGTTAGCTAACCTACTAGCTTTTTTTAGAATTTTTCTACTTGGAGAAAATATGTTTCATTGATTTAAGTTCATAATTATCTAATTTAGAATGAAATAGTAAAATTAATTATATATTTTAATTTATACTTACATTTAAATGCAAGAGTTTAATATACAAATATCTAAAAAATACAATATCCCATGCACTTATTGTGGTGATATTACACAAACAAGCAAGGTTGTATTACATTTAAATTCAGCCAATACAAACAATACAATTATTAATTATTTTCATATTCCTAAAGAAAAAAACTATTGTTTTGTATGTCCTAATCTTCCTGGAAATTCTTTTGAATCAAAATATCCCTCATTATCCAATAACAATTCTTACATAAAAATCATTGTAAAAATCATTAACAAAATAAAGGAAATTTATCCTAATGTTAAACAAGTGTATTTATCTGGGGAATCATGAGGAGCAAATTTAGCGATATTATTTTGCCATAAACATCACAACTTGATATCTGGAATTGTTTGTTGAAATGCACCAAATTGAATAGTTCAAACAGAAGACTTATCAAAAACTCGTGAGTCTACTTGAAGTGTAGGAATAAAACACATAATTACTTTGTTAACTAATATTAATTTTAAAGCACGAGTTGGAGATTTATCAGGTTTAACTGACAATAAAATTTTTGAAAGAATTTATAATGTAGCACTTTCAAAAAGAAACTACATTAATTGTGATGTAAGAATTGATATTGCTGTTTTTAAATCAATGTTTTTTACATACAGATATTTGAAAAAACATTTTAAGAAAAATATTCAAACACCATTAATATACATACAAACTAAAAATGATGCTTACTATTGTCGAAACATTAAAAAATTACAAAAGATAGCTAAATATCAAAAGCAACCTAATGAAATAATTTTTTGTGAAAATGGTTATCATATGTTGACATATGATATGAAAGGTAATGATAAAGTAATTTGAGATAATTTAGATAAACTTACAAAGTAAAAGATCTTGAATGTTAAATTTATATAAATTGCATTTGATACAATATATATTACATTTTAAAAACTATATATATATTACATTAAAAAAACTATGAAAATTCACGTTATATTTAATCCAGCATCAAATAATTTTAAAAGTTATAAAACATTGGATTTAATAACTCATTATTTTGATGAGAAAAAAATTGATTATTTTGTTCACACTACTCAATACAAAAATCATGCGAAAACAATAGTTTCACAATTGACTCAAGATAAAGTAGATAAAAAAATTATTTGTGTTGGTGGAGATGGAACTATTCATGAATGTTTAAATGGTATACAAGATTTTGAACATACATATTTTGGAATTGTTCCTGCAGGTAGTGGTAATGATTTTGTTGGTAATTTTGAAATTTATAAATCAAAAGACTATTTATCAAAAATATTGGATAAAATAGTTGAAAACAACTGGAGTTATGTTGACTACTACACAGTTAATGATAAAGTAAGAGCTATAAATTGTATTGGTTTTGGAATTGATGCCAACATTTTAAAAACTTATTCAAAACTAAAATTATTTTCACAAAAAGTAAAATATAAGATCGCAACAATATCTAATTCATTGTTTTTTAAAATATATAAATGCTCATATCAAATAGATGATCAACCAGTAGTTCAAAATGATGGTGTAATTTTAATAATAATGGGTGGTGGAAAACGAGCAGGTAGCGGTTTACTATTAAATCCTGATTCTGTAATTGATGATGGATTTCTAAGTGTATCTATCATAAATAAAATAAATCGATTACAAACTATACCAATGTTAACAAAAGTTATTAAAAATAAACTTCAATCTCTTAAAACATGAGAAAGTTTTAAATGTAAACAAATAAAAATCACCATGGATAGAAAATTATATGAATGTGATGGTGAAATGTATGAAGACACTAACGAATTAGTTATCAAACCAATAACTAAGGAATTAAAATTAATTCACTAATTAAATAAAAGTTTTTTAACCAAAATATTGAAAATATGAATATATATCATGTGGAGGAAGTATACACATTATGTATTCATATTTTTATGGAAAAATTATTTCAATAAATAAAAAATCAATAACAATTGATGTCAATAATATTGGCTATGTTATTAACACGCCGTTACCAGAAGTTTTTTTAAAGGATGAAAAAACTCATTTATATGTTTTTAGTCAATTAGTTCAAACAAGTAAAAATTCTTATATTGAAGAAATATATGGATTTAAAACTTATTCTGAAAAAGAATTATTTTTACTTTTAATGAAATGTCAAGGAATTGGCCCTAAAACTGCATTATCAATCTGTTCAAACGATTTAAATGTTTTAAAAGAACTAATTATTAAAAAAGATATTGACTCATTATCAAAATGTAAATTTATTAATAGTAAAACAGCAAAGAATATTATTGATAACTTATACGAGTACTATCAAAATAAAATGGGAAATGAAAATGGGTCATTTAAAATTAGTGAGGTTTTTTCTGCTTTAAAAGCCTTAGGCTATAATGACAATGAAATTAATTATGCAATTGCTAACATTGAAAAAAATAATAATCCTAGAGATGATGTTTCTACTTTAATAGCCAACGCTATTAAAGAAATAGTAAATAAACCAATCGATACTAATGAACTTAATAAATAAATTATCTGATTTTATTGGTAAAAAAGAAGTTAAGGATACACTTCAAGTTTACATAGATGCATGTAATAAATTAAACAAACCATTAGATCATTGTTTGCTTTATGGGTTACCTGGAACAGGTAAAACTACATTAGCCAAAATAATAGCAAATGAGTTAAATACAAAAATAAAAATTACACAAGGTTCAATGGTTCAAAAACCAATTGATGTCATTAATTTATTATTGTCGTTAAATCAAAATGAAATACTTTTTATAGATGAAATTCATGCTGTTAATAAACAATGTTTTGAATTATTTTATTCTGCAATGGAAGAAGGATATGTTGATATTGCAATAGGTAAAGATTTTAATTCAAAAATGGCAAGAATAAAATTACCAGTTTTTACTTTAATTGCTGCTACTACAAATTTAGGTAAAATACCTCAGCCTTTAGAAGATAGATTTGGAATTTTTATAAATATGTCAGAATATTCAAAAACAGAAATAAGCGATATTATTAAATTCTATGGAAACAAATTAGGAGTTATTTTTTCAAATGATGACTTATTAACATTAATTTATGCATCAAAAGGAATACCAAGAATAGCATATAAATTGGTTAGAAGAGCTTTAGATTTTAGATTAAATAATAAAGATATTCAAATGTCAGAAATATTAAGTAAATTAGGAATTATTTATGAAGGAATTGATAAAAATGATTATTCATATCTTAAATTATTACAAAATCATTCTACACCCATTGGTTTAAAAACAATATCTCAAACTATTAATATTGATGAAGAAACAATTCAGTATAAAATTGAACCTTATTTATTAAAAAATGAATATATTATTAAAACATCAAAAGGGAGAAAATTAACTAATAAAGGAAATGAATTAATTATAAAGATAAATCAATTATTTCTTAAGTAGTTCAGTTCCTATCTTTAAAATATCAATGCCTAGTTCATCATTAATTTGAGCAGTTAAATCTTTTAAATTATCTTTTACTTTTTGTGGTGGTTTGTAATCATCAAATAACATAGAATTTATAACTGAATTTGTTGATATCAAATTACTTATGCCAGCACCAATTAATCTAATTGTTTTTCCAATAAAATTTTCTTCATAAATTTTAGATGCATTAAAAATTATTTCTTCATAAGTACTGATATATTCTTTTAATGTTAATGATTTAATGGTAGAAGAAAAATCTGCAAATTTAACAATTACATTAATTGTCTTACCTTTTAATTCTTCTTCTTTTAAACGCTCAAAAACTTCCAATGATAAATTTTTTAACATATAGCTTATTTCTTCTAAATCATTAGTGTCATTTAGGAAAGTGCTACTACAACTAATTGATTTTGGTTTATTGTGAGAATAGTCTAATTCATCATTGCCAATTCCTAATGCATGTTGATAATGTAATTGCCAATTCTTATGTAATATTTTTTTTAATATTGGGATATTTTTTTGATATGTCAAGTCTTTTATTAAATTGATATTGTATTTGTTTAGCTCTTTAGTTGAACTTTCTCCAATCAAAAACATATTTTTTATTGGTTGATTTCAAATTAAATTTTCTATATCATCTTGTGAAAATATTGAAGTAATACCCATAGGTTTTTTAATATCACTAGCCATTTTTGCTAAGAACTTATTGTAAGAAACACCGATTGATGTTTGAATATTAATTGCATTAAATATTTCTTTTTGTATTTTTAAAGCACAATTGTATGCATCTTTAGGATTTTTGCATAAAGATGTGATGTCTGCAAAGCATTCATCTATCGACATAATTTCAATCTTGTTAGTAAGTTTTTCACATATAGTTTTAATAAACAAATTAGAATACTTTTTATATTGGTCGAAGTGGTGGTCTATTAGAATTAAATTTTTACATAATTTTAAAGCCATGTAAATTGGCATAGCCGCTTTTACCCCAAAACTTCTAGCAATGTAATTACATGATGATACAACAGATCTTTTTGTTTTTCCACAAACAGCAACTGGTTTATTTTTAATAGATGGATTAATATTTTCTTCAACAGAAGCAAAAAAAGCGTTCATATCAATATGTAATAAAAACTTCATTTTTTATTGCTCCATATATAGAAGAAATTCTACGTTTTTTCCTTTATTTCCAGTTATTGGTGATTGAGAAATTTTAATATTTTTAAAACCTTTAAGTTGAGCATAGTTTTTAATTTTATTTTTTGCTTTTTCATGTAATTTTGCTTCTTTTACTTTACCTTTGTTATGATCTATTTCTTCTTTACTTAGTTCAAACTGAGGTTTTATTAGAAGAATCAGTTTATAGTGATGAGCAAAAAGAGTTACTAATTTGTCAATTAATTTTGTTAATGAAATAAAAGATAAATCAGCAACAACAAAATTAATTTCATCATTAAACATTGATGGTGTTAATTGATTAAAATGTGTTTGTTCGTATAAAGTTATTTTTGGGTTTGATCTTAAAGTTTTATCCATTTGATCTGTTCCAACATCAACAGAATAAACATGTTTAGCACCAAATTGAATTGCTACTTGAGTAAAACCACCAGTGGAACTACCTATGTCTAATACTACCTGATTATTAAAATCAATTTTAAATTCGTCAATTGCACCCAATAATTTATAGGCTCCACGAGAAACATATTGATTAGTTTTATTTATAGTTATTACATCATTGTCATTAACTTCTAAATGACAATTATTTACTATTTTATTGTTAACACTAACATTGCCCAATTTAATATTATTTTGAGCAGATGAGCGTGTATTATAAAAAGATTTTAGTAGTAAATATTTGTCTAAACGCATATTAACATTATAGAGGTAAAAATATTATATGAATATTAATAAAAATAAAGGAATGTATATAGAGGAATTAATTAATAGAACTATTGATTATTATTGATACAACAAAGATAATATATATTTTGAAAAACGTTTTGTTCCTTTCAAAATATTAAAAATAATGAATAATAATGTTTTTTTAGGTAAATTACTATCAAAGTCAACTGTTGATTACACTGGGGTTTTTAAACATAGACATTTAGAATTTGAAGTAAAGCAAACAGAAAAAGATTTTTTTGATTTTTCATTAATTAAAAAACATCAATGAATGTTTATGAATAGAATGAATAAAATGGGTATATGTTGTTTCTTAATTGTTTGCTTTTCATTAAATGACATAATTTTATTAGTTCCCTTTTGTGCAATAAAAAAATTCATTGATGAAAAAATAAAAAAAATTCCATTTTTACAATTGCAAAAAGAATCGTATAAAATGGAAGTGATATATCCTGGAATTATTAATCTAGCTGAAATTCTTAATAAAATTATTTGTTAATTTCATTAATGATATTTTGAACAAAATTAGTTTCAGATTCATTATTGTATAGAATCTTATAAATATGAGTTAAAATTGGAGCCTTAATACCATGAGCAGTAATAATTTGATAAACTACTTTTGCTGCTCAATATCCTTCAACTGTATTATTTTTTAAAACTTTTTTAACGTTTTTAAAACCAAACTTACCTATTTCTAATCCAAAAGAAAAGTTTCGTGATTTTGAATCTGTGCATGTTAAAAATATATCACCAATTCCACAGAATTGGTAAAGAGTAGAAGGTTCTCCCCCCATGATTTTAACAATTGATTGGACTTCTTTTGCTATTTGCGCTAGTATAGCAGCACGAGTATTAATTGAATTATGTTGTGCATATAAAATACCAGAACCAATAGCCATGATATTTTTTATAGCACTAATAGTTTCAGCACCTTTTACATCTGTTATTTCTACACATTTAAAAAACTTTGTGTTAAAAAGTGCACCAACTTTTTTTGCTAATTCGATTTTATCAGATACTGTATTAACTACAGTAATGTTTTTATTAAAAACTTCTGTTGCAAAAGATGGACCAATTAATGTAACTAATCCTAATGAATTGTTTTTGATAATTTTAGAAATAGATAAGGATCATGTGTTTTTAGTTTTTAAATCAAAACCTTTGGCGACATTGATGTATATGGGCATGTTTTCAAATTTATTTGCAAACATTTCAAGTGTTGAACTTATGTGAATTGAAGGAACAGCAATAACTACATATTCTGGTTTGAAATTAATTATGTCTTCACTTTTTTTTGTTACCAATTTTAAAGAAGAAACTAATTTAGTATTTCCATAGTATTGTGTATTTACTTGCTTTTTAAGATCATTAATTTGTGTTTGATCTACACCCCACATAGCAACTTGATGTTTGTTAGATAATAAAACATTTGCAAGTGCTGTTCCTCATGCTCCAGTTCCTAGAATTGCAATTTTAGCCATATTATTGTTCCTTAACTCCTCTAATTCTTGAATTTTTATCTTTGTAATAAATAGTGATAGGAACCATTGTTATTCCAAATGCTTCTCTAATTGTATTCTCAATAAATCTAGCATATGAGAAATGAAGGTATTTAGGATCATTTGTAAAAATAACAAATGTTGGAACTTGACCTTGAACTTGAGTGGCATAATTAATAGATAATCTTCCGCCTTTAAAAAGAGAAGGAGGATTGTGAGCTGCTGCTCTTAAAACAATTTCATTTAAAAGTGATGTATTAACCTTCATTGTCAATTGTTTGTGAATTTCATCAATTTTTTCAAAGATAGTTTGAACCCTTTTATTTTCTTTAGCACTAATGAAAACAATTGGCGCTCATGATAAATATTTGAAACGTTGTCTAACTAAACGAGTTATTTCATTCATTGTTTGAGTTTCTTTTTTAACAGCATCTCATTTATTGACCACAATGATAGTAGGAATATTAGCTTCATATGCTAAGCCTCCAATAACTTCATCTTGTTCATTAAAATCACATGATCCATCTAACATTAAAAGAATCATTTTACTTCGTTCAATTGCTTCTTTTGTTCTAATTATTGCGTATTTTTCGACTGCTGTAGAAATTTTACCCTTACGTCTTATCCCAGCGGTATCAATAATTGTGTATAGTTTTTTGTTATATGTAAATTTACAATCAATACTATCTCTTGTAGTGTTAGCAATAGGTGAAACTAAAACTCTTTGATCATTTAAAATGCAATTAACTAAAGTTGATTTCCCAACATTTGGTCTTCCAATAATGCAAAACTTTAATCTTTCTTCTTCTTCTTTGTTCACTTCAGATGTAGGAATATCCTTTGTTAAGAAATCTAATAGATCTCCTACTCCTATACTATGTTCAGCAGAAATATAGAAAGGTTTGCCAAAACCTAAAGAATAAAAAATATTTTGATTATCATCATCTAAATTTGATTCTGATTTATTTACTGCTAAAATAATTTTTTTATTTTTAGATTTTTTTAACATTTTAGCAATGTAATAATCATCAGCATTGATACCCTCTTTTTTTGAAACTAAAAAAAGGATTTCATTTGCTTCATCAATCGCAAAATTAACTTGCATTCTGATGTCTTTTTGAAAATCATGTTCTACTGAAGTAATTCCGCCAGTATCTATTAATTCAAAATTTTTATTTAATCAACTAGCATCACCATAAATCCGATCTCTTGTTACACCAATTTCATTTTCAACAATCGATTTTTTTTGGCGAATTAAACGATTAAATAATGTAGATTTTCCAACATTTGGTTTTCCAACAATTGCAATTTTATACATTAGTTCTGTTTTTAAACTCCTTTAAAATATTTTCTACTACTTCATCAATTGACAAATTAGATGTATCAATAACAAAAGCATCTGGAACTTGAATTAATGGAGAAATTTCACGGTGTGAATCTTGATAGTCTCTTTTAGTAATGAATTCTTTAATGGTTTCTAGTGATTGTTCTTTATTAGATTGTTCTCATCGTCTTTTTGCTCTTGTGTCTACATCAGCTGATAAAAAAATTTTAAGAGTTGCATTTGGTAGAACAACTGATGTAGTATCTCTACCTTCCATAATAACATTACAATCAGCAGCAATTGCTTGTTGGTCTTTTACACATTTTTCTCTAACTTCTTTTAATGTTCCAATTTTGCTAGCCATTGCCGCTACTTCAGGATTAGAAATTTTTTTTGTTACATCTTCACCGTTTAAGAAAAAGTTTTCTTGCCCTAAAACAACTTTATTATTTTCTAAGCATTTAATAACTTCATTTTTATTGTTTAAATCAACATTTTGATTAATAAAAGCTAAAGCATAACAACGATACATAGCTCCAGTATTAACAAATAAGAAATTAAGCTTTTTTGAAATAATTTGTGCGACTGTTGACTTTCCAACCCCACTATAACCATCAATAGCTATTTGAAATGTTTTTTTCATATTTAAAACCTCTTACAAACTGTTACAATAACTAATATTAAACATATGAATAAAATAATACCAAAAAGTGAAATAATTGAATAGTATAAATATTTTCTTGTTTTAGTGTCAGCATTTTTTGGTTTGTCTATTCTACGAACTTCAAATTCATTTAAATTACCTACAGCATCATCTTTTTTGCTTTTAGCAATAACTTGGTTTAATGTTTCAATTTTACTACTACTATTTTCAACAAAATGTTTAAATTTTTCTTCAGATAATTTAAGCTTGCCTTCAATTTGCTTAAGTTGCACATATTTAGGGTCTAAGTTTAATCATTTTTCTGAAATTTTTTGCTTTTGGTGATCAATGATACTGTTATTTTCATAACGATATATGAAATTGTTATATTCTGATAAAATTTCACTAATTTTTTCATCATTAATTAATAGCTTAAATTTTTTTAATTCATCAAATTTCTGCTTTTCTACTTTATTAACAGAAATAAGAGGGACAATAATATTGTCTTTTTGAATTGTTGCATTTGAAAGAATATTAGGGTTTAGAGCATCAATCTTTTTTTTGTAATTGCTTATTACTCCTGATTGTGCTTCAAAATTGGATAAAAATTCCCCCTGATTTTCTATTTCCTGGCGGTATGTTTTATATTTTTCTATTCTTGTAGTATATTCTTGTTTCATAAGACAATAAAATACTATTCATTATTATATTAATAATAAATTTTGCTGTTAAATGCATACAAACCATATTAAGTAAAAAGTATTAAATTTTTATTATTTTTTAATGATATAGTTCATTTTTATTAAACTTCTTAGTGAAGAATATTAAAAAAAATTAACTCAATATTTAAAAAAAATATAAAATTTATAAGTAATTATAAATGACTAATACTAAAAATTTAAACAATAAAAAATTTATTAATAATCAAGATTCAACTGTTACAAAAAAACACAAAAAAATTTCTTTTTTCTCAGCAATTTTACTTGTTATCGGTTCATCAATAGGTGCAGGAATTTTTTTAAAAAATGCTGAAATTTTAAGAAATGTTCAAGGAAGTATATATTTATCTATTTTTTCTTGAATAATTTCAATTATTGGTGTTGTTGCAATGGGCTTGACTTTATCAGAAGTATCAAGCTGCAATACAAAAAATAATCAAGGAATTATTGGCTGAGTAAAATGATTTAACAGCACATTCATGTATAAAACATGTAAAAATTTTATGGCATATGTTCATTTACCAACAATGTTCTTCTTTATGCCATATTATGCAATGATGACATTGCAGGAAGCTTTTGGATGGCAAACAGAATGATGGGTATCTGCACTAATTTCATTATTCATCATGATGTGATTTATTGTTGTATCTGGATTATCATCTAAATGAGGTAATATTCAAAACTGAGTAATTACATCAGTTAAATTTTTCCCATTAGTGTTTGCTGTGCTTGCTGGAATAATTTTATATAGTATGGGACATAAACCAATAGATGGTCCTATTCCATGACCTTCAGAAGAACCAGATCATTGACAATTAGATCATAGATTGTTTTCTCAATTATATCCTGCCTTAGGTTTAGTTGGTTCAATTCCTGCAATTGTTTTCTCTTTTGATGGCTTTTATGCTTCGGCTGGAATTCAATCTGAAATGGAAAAACCTGAAAAGACATCTTCTGCAATGACAATAGGTTTATTGGTGGTTTCAACATTAGATATTCTAATTTCTATTTCATTATTATTAGCATCAACAAATGGAAAAATAAATGGTATTAAATGATTTGATGACCATGCTCATTGAGTTATTATGCTAATGGAAATTATGATTTCATTTGGTATATTTGGGATTATTAATGGTGTTGGACTATATGCACCAAGATTTTATGAAGATTTAATCAAAAATGATGATTTGCCATTTGCAGCAACTTTAAAAAACAAAATGGTTCCTAATTATCCTGTTATTGGTGTTAGCTATTGTGCTATTTTATCTTTATGTGTGTTTGTTATTCTTACATTAATTGGTAGTTTTGCATATATAGATGTAAGCCGTTATGGTGATACTATTCTAACAACCTTTAATGGTAGTGTATGAAAAGGCTATGATATAAAAGCTACAACTAGCAACCCTAATACTTTAGGTAATTTGAACAATTTATATTCATTTTGTGATCTAATTGGAAACTGAAGTTCAATTCTTACTTTTGCTTGTATTTTAATTGCAATTATTGGCTGTTTAATTAATAGAAAAACAAATAAGGTTCAAGTTAAAAAGAGTAAAACATTTGTTCCGGCAGCTTGAGTCTGCTTAACAATTGTAGGAATAGGTTTATTGTTTGTATTTGTGTCTGTTATTGCAAACATCATTATAGTTTCTGGATGACATGATGATATTGGACAAGTTTTAGATCAACACACTAAGGATGAGTACTTATATGAAGAGTCAGCATGAATTAAGGATTTAGTTGGTGCGATTATGACATTAGTTGTTTTGATTTTCTTTATTTCAATTTGTGCAATTCCAGGTTATTTTGAAACTAAAAAACACAAAAAATAATAACAGTTAAATAACTTTTTCTAAGATGTCGTTGATTGACATCTTATTTTTTTTATCTACATATTCTTGGTCTCCCATTCCAGGGAAGGATTTAAAATTCATGCTTATGATTTTTATATTACTACTTACTTGATTTGAGTATTTATAAAAATCTAAAGCTAATACATCTTGGTAAACACGTTCATAAATAATTATTTTTTGATATTTATTAAAAATCTTTTCTAGATTTGAAACATCATATTTATTAACAAATAATGCATTTACTAGATCAACATCATTATTATCTTTAATATTTTGATAGATTAAATCACAATAAGGACCATATGAAATAATGCATTTTGTTGCTTTATGATTATCTTTCATTCATTCTCATTGGCCTTCTATGATCTTTTTAGAAGGTACAGTTTCATCAACAAATGGAACTTTAGGTATTCTAATAGTATAAATTTCATTGTTTTTATTGATTAATCCTTGATCAATGCATCAATGAATTTGATCAATATTACGAGGAGAAACGATGTTTGTATTAGGTATCGATTTAAGCATTGATAGATCATAAATACCATGATGAGTATCACCATCACCAGGTGATAAATCAGCACGACATGATAACAACAATAAAGGAAAACTGTTTCTAGAAATATTTTGCAATAATTGATCATATGAACGTTGCAAAAAAGTAGAATAAAATGTAAGCACTGGTTTTTTATTAGCTAAGTATAAACCAGAAGCATAAGAAACAGCATATTGTTCAGATATTCCTACATCATGATAGTTATTAGGAAATTCTTTTTCATATTCATTAAAATTTAGACCAACAGTCATTGCTGGATTAATAACATGGATACTTCTGTCTATATTTGTTTTTTCTTTTAAATAATCTGCTATTATTTTTGAGTATGGTTGTTTCTCTTTACAGTTTCCTGCAACATGGTAATAACCAACTTTATCTTTTTCAGCTTTGTCTTCTCCTAAACCTTTAATTGTTTTTATGTGAAGCATAACAGTTTTATCATTTGCTTCTTTTTTAACTATTTCTAATGAGTTAATTAATGTAGGAATATTATTACCATTAACAGGACCAATATATTTGTATCCTAAAGAATTAAATAAGTGTGTATTATTTCTTAATGAATAGCTAATCCCTCCTACTGGTGGAGAAATAAACATATCATTGTCATTCAAAATGATTATTAATTTTTTTCTCTTCAATGTTGCTATATTATTAATAGCTTCAAATGCTTCACCATTAGAAATTGCACCATCTCCAACTACACAAATGATGTAATTATTTGTTTCTATGCTTAAACCAGCTACCATACTAATAGTATCACCTAAATGAGCAGAACCAAATTTATCAAATTTGGATTCTTTGTGGTTCATATAGCCTTCAATTCCATTAGTTATTCTTAATGTATCAATTTGTTTCATTCTGTTGGTGATCATTTTATAAGCATATGAAGCATAACCACCTTCAATCAAAAATGTATCTTGTTCTAAATCAAAAACTCGAGCAATAGATATTACTAATTCTACTACCCCTAAATTACTAGCATAATGAATTTGACGAGTGCTTGCAATATTTGAAATTTTATTACGAATAAATAAAGCTAATTGTTTTAACTCCTCAAGATTAAAATTTTTAATTTCTTTATATAAGTTATTTTTGTTAAAATCCATTTGCTAATATAACCTCTTTGAAAGTATATTTAATGCAACTGAATTATCTCCAAATTTAATGCTGCTTAATTCCATTAATACCTTTTGTATTTTATTTATAATTTCTAGATTGTAAGAAAATTGGTTTATTTGCTCGTTATATTTATCAAAATTGATTAAATTATTTTTTGCATTTTGATCAAATTGTTCTATTTGTTCATTAATAATAAAAAACATTAATGAAAGGTATGTTAAATTATATGACGCTGTTTTATACGATGAAGAATTATTAATAAAAATTGATTGTAACATGTTGTTGAAATTTAATAAATAATTTTCAATAGTTTTATATAATTTTTCTTTTCAAAAATTTAGATTCTGATAATTGTTTTTGATTTCTAGAATAAAAGCTTCATTACTAATTGAGTTTAAATATGTATCAAGAATTTTTTGCTCATCAATTTTTTTGAATAAATCAACAGGGTTTATTTCATTATTTTTTGCATGAACATAACATATAAAAGATAAAGCTTTAAAATTAAAGTCAATATTTGAATTTGATTTTAAAAATAAAACTATTTTCTTATTGTTTTTTACATGTTTATAAAAATTTTTAATTTCTTTAATCAAAGCTCTATTAGCCATATTATTTTGTGATCTTTTCCAATTCTTCTTTAATAAAATCTAATAAACCTTTAACTTCTGCATAGTTCATTCTAGTAGGTCCCACCACTGAAATTTGTTTCATTGAATTTTTTGAGTTGATTGTTGTAGAAGCAATGGTTAAATCTTTTTCACCAATTTCACTACCAAAAGTAATAATAGTTTTTCCTTTCTTTTGTTGTGTAAAAGAAATATGTTTTCATACAGAAGCATTATCCAAAAGTGATAAAACACTCTTTAAACGATCAACATTTTGGAATTCAGGGTGTGACATTAAAGATTTAACACCATATACTTGATGTTTTTGTGGGGCAGTATTAAAATCAAAAATTTTCTTGATAATTTTTTGCAATACAAATTCGTATTCATGAACTGAACAACGAATTATTTCTTTTATAATGCTCAATTTTTGAGTTATTTGATTTAAAGGAGTGTCAATTAATCTATCATTAAATATTTTTACACAAATAATAACATCATCAAGTTCCTTATTATTAGTTATAGAAATATCATTTTTAATAACATCACCATTGGATGTAACTAACAATAATAGTACTTTCTGATCAGTGATTGGTATTAAATCAAAACGTTTTAATAGAACATTTGAATCTTGAGAGGCAACCACTGTAGGTAATTTTAAAATTTCCTCAATTAATGAAGCTGATTCATTAATAATCATATCTATTGATAAATCTCGTTTTTGAAAAATAACTTTCAGTTGATTTTTAACATCATTAGATAAATAAGGTTTTAATATATTCATCTCATAAAATTTATATCCATTTAAAGAAGGAATTCTACCAGAAGAAGTATGTGTTTTCTCTAGTAAACCAATTTTTTCAAGATATAACATCTCATTGCGAATTGTTTGAGGTGAAAGGTTAAAAAAGTATTTATCAACTATCACTTTACTTGATACAGGTTGAGCAGTTAATGTGTATTCATCAATAATGAATTGTAAGAGCTTAATTTGACGATTAGAAATATCCATAATATTAATTTAATTTTACATAACAAAAATAATATGTATTATGTAAAATATACTTAAAATATTTTTACATAAGGTGCATAATGAATTACAAGCTATTAGTACTAGATTTAGATGGTACACTTTTAACTAAGACAAAACATATATCTTCTAAGGATTTAAAAGCTCTAAAAGCTTATACTAGTTTAGGTGGTAAAATCGCTCTTGCAACAGGACGTGCAATTGCTTCTACAACTTATTACAAAAATATAATTGAACAATACACAGGAGAAAAAATTCCTTTTGTAATTTCTTTATGTGGTTCATATATAAAATCATTCGATAATGCTAATGATGATAAATTTACAACTATTCCTGATGAAATAGTAAAAGCTCTTGATAACAAAGCAAAAGAGTTGAGATTATCAACTTGAATTTATTCAAAAGATGAAATTGCTGATAATACTGTTTTATGCAATTACAAACTTTTTGCACCAATTGCAAAAATTTTCAAAAAGTTAAGAGTTAAAAAATTTGATCATAATCGCAATCTTGAAGCTTTTAAAATTAACATATTTGCTAATTCAAAATATAACATTAGTCAATTTGCTAAATTTTTAGCTGAAGAATATTCAGACAAATTAAGTTTTACTTTCACAGGTGAACGTCATTTGGAAATTTGTGCAAAGGATATAGATAAAGGTTTTGGTATTAAATACATTGCTAAAAAACTAAATATTCCTTTAAATCAAGTAGCTGCTTTTGGTGATACAGGAAATGATTTACCAGCATTTAAAGCAGTTAAATTCTCTGCAGCAATTAATTCTAAGAGTGATACATTAAGATCAAATTCATCTGTTGAAATTGATCAATTTAGAAGTGGTGTTTCTACTGCAATAAATAATTACATTATCAACAATAAATTTAATCCAGTAAAACTGATTGCAACTGATTTAGATGGAACTTTATTATCAAAAGAAGATAAACAACCAGTTCCTGAAGCTATTTCTGCAATTCAACAAATTACTGATAACAATGTTTCATTTTTCTGTATTGCTACTGGAAGAAATGTTGCTGATGCTAATCGTTTTCTACAAAAATTAAATTTAAGCGATAATGTGGAAAAATACATTATTGCTGATAATGGTGCAATTTTATATTCTATGGCTCAAAGACAATGTATTAGATTTAGAGGAATGCCATATAATATTGCAAATCAAATTTTAGATATTATTAAAGAATGTAATAAAAACAAAACATTTAAAGAAATTGGAACTTTTATTCATATTTATGATGAAGATGATACAAACTCATCAATTGATTCTGGATATAAAAAATTAATTAAAAAATATGGATATAACAAAGATTTTGTAATTAAGCAAATTACTGCAAGAGCTCCTAAGTTTTTTGGTCCAAATAATCCATCATCAAATATTATTGAAATTGATCACATTGAACCTAATATGAAACCAACAAAATTTGTTATGAATTTTGTTGATTCAAAAGAAAGAGCTAAATTTTTTGATTACATAAAAACTTTTGGTTACCCTTTAGAATACTCAATGAGTGGAGATGTAAACTTAGAAATTAATACCTTAAATGTTAATAAAGGAAAAGCAATAAAAACATTAATTGGTGAATTAGGTATTGATCCAATGGAGGTGTTAGCAGTTGGTGATGAAACCAACGACATAACGATGTTAAAAATGACAGAATGATCATTCTGTACTGCTGACTGTCGTGATGTTGTGTTAGATAATACACGTTATGCTATTGAAAGTAAACCTTCTTACATTGTAAAAGAAGCAATTGATTTATATCTAAAGGAATACAAAAAATACAATGACCACTAAAAATTTTATTAAGTTGGAAAATGTTTGTAAAACATATCCAAATGGTTTTACCGCTGTCAAAAACATAAATATAGCAATTAATAAAGGAGAATTTGTAACTTTATTAGGCCCAAGTGGATGTGGTAAAACTACCTTACTTAAAATGCTAGCAGGATTTGAAGCACCTACTAGTGGAAGAATTGTTGTTGATGGGATAGATATCAAAAATCTTCCTATCAATCAAAGACCTACAGCTACAGTTTTTCAAGATTATGCATTATTCCCTAATATGTCTGTTTATGACAACATTGCTTATGGATTAAAAGTAATGCGTAAGCCATTAAAAAACTTAACTGCACAAGAAAAAAAGCAAGAAGATAGAATCTATAATGAAGCTTATAAAGAAGCTAATAAACACATAGCTGAAATAGATAAAAAAATAAATAAGCTATCTGCATTGATTGAAAAAGAAAAAGAAAAAATGATTGCTGATCCAAAATTAGCAATAGTTGTTGATATTAAAAATCAAAAGGCACTTGACAATAAAATCAATGTTTTATCTAATAAGATGAAAAAAGAATTTAAAAATCAAAAATTCCAAATTTTAAAACTTTCTTCATCTAATCGTTGAAAAGAGATAGTACACCGTTGAAAAAAACGATTCAATAATAAACCATCATTGGTTGAATATAATTTTAATGGTTTGAATAATTATCAAAAACAAGCATTAGAATTAAGGCAAATTTTTAATTATCGTGAAGAATTAAAAGATGAATTGCATTTATTACAAGATCAATGCAATAAGCTTGATGTTGAACGTTCTTATTGACAAAATTTTCCGGAATTAAAATGAGAGCAATATAAAAACCATCACACTACAAGAAAATTAACTAAAAAAGAAATTGACAATAGAGTTAGAAAAGCTATAGAAATGGTTGGACTAGAAGGCAAAGAAGATAACATGCCAGAAGATTTATCTGGAGGTATGCAACAAAGAGTTGCATTAGCTAGAGCTATTGTAGTAGAACCACAAATTCTTCTATTAGATGAACCATTATCAGCATTAGATGCTAAGGTTCGTCAACAAATGCAATTAGAACTTAAACGCATTCACCAAGAATTAAAATTAACTTTTATTTTAGTAACACACGATCAAGAAGAAGCTTTATTCTTATCTAACAAAATTGTTGTTATGTCAAAAGGTAAAGTTGAACAAATTGATTCATCTAAAAAAGTTTACAATGCTCCAGCTAATGAATGAGTAGCTAATTTTATTGGTACTGCAAACATTATTCCAGCAGAATATGTTGGAGATTGTAAAGTTAAAATCAATAAAATTACTTTTGGTGTTAAACCCACAGCTTTTGTACAAAAGTATAAAGTTAATAGTTTAATTAATATATTAATTAGGCCAGAAGATTTTGTTATTTGTCCGTCAAAGGAAGGTAAAATTCAAGGAAAAGTAATTCAAGCTAATTATAAAGGTGCAACCTTTGACTTAATAGTTCTTTGAAATGATATTAAAATTAAAGTACAAACTACTAAGCATGTTCATGTAGGTGATAGTGTAGGCCTTACATGAAATGATGAATTTGTACATTGTCTTCCTTTTAATCCAAATGCTAAGGAGATGAACAAAGATGCAATTTAAAATTTTAAGTAATAAATCTTCCTTCTTAAAAAAATTACTTTTGTGTTTGCCTTATTTATTATTAGCAATAATCTTTGTAATTACTCCTACTGTATTAATGTTGGTACGTTCTTTTACTTCTACATCATCAGGACCAATGTATTTAAATTGATCATATTTGAGTGGTTTTGTTTGATGAAAAATTTTGCAATCACTATACATAGCTGTTGCTTCAACAATTTTGTGCATAATTATTGCTTACCCTTTTGCATATTTTATGAGTTTTAATACAAGAAGCAAGTTAGCAAAATCAATAGTTGTATTATTAGTTACTGCTCCAATTTGAATGAGTTTTTTAGTTAAAATAGTAGGTTTAAAAACTGTTTTTGACACTATTAATGGTTATGAGAATTCTACTTATGGTGATATATTTACAATAATTGGTCTTGTTTATATATATTTGCCATTTATGATCTTACCAATATTTAATGTCATGAATGACATGCCTAAAAACTTAATATTTGCATCAAAGGATTTAGGAAGAGGCTCTGCTGCCACTTTCTTTAATGTAGTTTTACCCTATACTAAAACTGCATTATCTAGTGGTATCACGTTAGTATTCTTACCTGCTCTAACAACAGTAGCTGTACCACAATTTTTGAATTCTAATACAAGTGGTTCTATGATTGGTGATATTATTATGGAAGAAGGAACTATGGGTCAAACTAGTGATATATCATTAGCTAGAGCAAGTACTTTAAGTTTAGTTATTTCATTGATTTTATTAACAACATGTGGAATATACTTTTCAGTTAAAAAAATAATGAAAATGTCTGCTAAAAAGAGAGGAAAAAAATATGAATAAAATTAATTCATCTTTTTTTAAAAAGCTTGGTAATTTTTTACGTAGTTCATATATTTTTATTGTTTTAGCAATAATTTATATTCCGTTAATTATGGTTGTGCTAATTAGTTTCAATCCACAAACAGATAAAGGAAATATAAATTTAAATTTTGGTATTCCAAATGGTATTAATTATTTAAAACTATTTGAGAATGATACATTTATCAATGCTTTATTAAATACATTATTATTAAGTGTCTTAGTAACACCTGTTTCAGTTTTGATTGGAATAATGGCTTGTTATGGAATTTGAAAAAGTAAATCAACAACAAAAAATTTTGTATTAGGAACAGCAAGATTATCAATGCTAAACCCAGATGCAATTACTGGTATTAGTTTATTATTACTATTTAGTTCAACATGAATTCCAATGGGGTTAAATTTAGGATTTTTTACTGTTCTTTTAGCTCATATATCTTTTTGTACACCTTATGCTATCATTACTATTTATCCAAGAATGGCAAAAATGAAACAAAATTTAGTTTTAGCTAGTTATGATTTAGGTGAAAGTAAAATTCACACTTTTATTAAAGTAATTATTCCTTATTTAATGCCATCTATTATGTCAGCAACAGCAATTGTTATTGCAATGAGTTGAGATGACTTTATTATTACTAATTTAGTTAATGGATCTTTTCAAACTTTAGGTACTGCCATTTATATGACAAGGAAAGGTATAAAAGCATGAGTTGTTACATTTGGAGCAATCATGATTATTATTGCTTTAATTTTCATCATTATTATGGGATCTATAAAAGCTAATAAAATTAAGAAGAGCAAGGTTTCAATAATTAATAAAAAAGGAGGAAAAGCAAATGCTTAAATTAAGTAAAAAACATTGTTTATTATTTACTAGTTTATTATTACCTACTTTTTCTATTTGTTTATCATCATGTAGTGTGAATCAAACATCAAAAATTGTTGTAGCCAATTGAGAGAGTTATATATCTAATAACTTGGTTAATCGGATCATACATGAAAATAATGTTCAATATTTAAATTATGCAACAAATGAAGAAATTGAAACAAAATTTAAAGATTACTATGATGTAGCAGTTCCTAGTTCATATGAGATGTTTGCTTTAATTCAAAAAGGATGAATTGAAAAAATTGATTGAAAAAAATTTAATTTATATCAAATTGATGATGATAATCAAAAAACATCAAATTTAATTACTAATGGACATGAAGCTTTATGTTTGTTTTCAAATAATGTTCAACAAATTATTGAACAACAAACCGCTGCTTATAAACAAGTTTGTCATTTTAAAGATGATGAAAACATTTTAGATTACGGAATTCCATATTTCTTACAAAATTTTATCTTTGCTTATAAAGGCGATGAAATTAATGAAATAACTAATGCTAATAATTGAAGCGACTTTCTAAAAATTGTATCCCCTAAATTAAATCCAAATATAGATGAAAGATTTAAACCAACTGCTAAAAGTCATATAGCAATGATTGATGATGCTAGAACAATTTATGATTTAGCTAATTTAATAAAAAATCAAGAACTTTATCCTAATGACCATTCTAAATGAGATGTTAATCCTTGTGAAAGCTCAAGAACAATCGAAAATTATAAAAATGACTATTCTTACTTTACAAGTAAATACCAAAATGGATATTTTTATTTAAATTCTGACTCTGGACAAATTTTATCATCTTTTAGTCAAAAAGATGGTAATAATAGTGTACAGGCATATAATGGGGATATTTTGTATGCAGCCACAGGTGGTGGAATAAATGATATGGAATATGATCCTGAAGATCCAGATAAGTTTGTTTATGATACAAGTAATTTTCATATTTATAATCCAGCTTGTTCACCATTAGTTTTAGAGTTTGTTGTAATGAACAATAAAAATGATAAAGCAAGTGAAAAACATTTAAATAATGTTTATGATGTTGTTAAAAAAATGGTTCTTGAAAATGCTGATGATGAAAACAAAATCACAGAATATAATGATGAAAATGATGAATACACATCTGGACCAATGAATAATTTTGATGAAGTTAATTATACAAGTCCATTAAAATTAATTGATGATTTTGTAATTAATGGTGATTATTTTAATGTATATGATCCTAACAATCCAGACGATGGTGGGTATACACAAAAACAAGTAGATTTATTTAAAGAAATTTATAGTATTCCTGATTTTAGTTCATATAGTATTGATTGTTTGTTTGAAAAACCAATTTCAGATTTAGATAAATCAAATATGCATTGAGCTTTTAATGAAGAAAAAGAAAAGATTTAATCATGGATAAGAAAACTAACATTATTTTTGCTATTGAAACTTCATGCGATGATACAGCATTAGCAATAATTGCTAATCATAAAATAATTGCTAATGAAGTTTTAACCTTCAATGATGATCATAAAAAATATGGTGGAATCATTCCTGAACTAGCAGCAAGAAATCATGCAAAACATTTAAATGATCTAGGTAAAAAAATTTTAAATCAAGTAAATCTAAAATGAGAAGATATTGATAAGATTGCTTATACAGCCAAACCTGGACTACCAGGATGTTTACATACAGGAAAAGTATATGCAAAAAGTTTAGCTTTTTTATTAAATAAAGAACTTATTCCTATTGATCATATGATTGGTCATGCTTTTAGTTTTAGTATTGATAAACAAGAAGAAATTGATTATCCTTTTATATGTCTTGATGCTTCAGGTGGTCATACTATCATATATCTATTTAATTCTTTAACTGATTATTCAATTTTAAATCAATCAGTTGATGATGCTGTAGGAGAATGTTTAGACAAAATTGGAAGAATATTAAATTTACCTTATCCTGGTGGAATTAATATTGACAAAATATATGATGAGTCTAAGACTAATATCAAAATGATAGCTCACCATCAACCAAGTGATAATTTTAGTTTTTCTGGGTTAAAAACTTATGTGAGTAATTTGGTTAATTCACTAAAAATGAAACATCAAGAAATTGATATAGTTTCTATAGCCTCTAGTGCTCAAAAATGATGTATAGATGATTTAATAAGAAAAGTTAAATACTATATTTCATTAAATCCAAATGTTAAGTTTTTAGCAGTTGGTGGTGGTGTAAGTGCTAATTCATTATTAAGAAAAGAGTTAAAACTTTTACCTATTAAAAGCTTATTGTCAGACAAAAAATATTCAGGTGATAATGCTGCAATGATTGCAAATATAGCTGACATCATTGTTAATTCAAGAAATAATTAATAAAACACTTAAGATTTTTTAGATGGTATTATTGCTAAAAAAATATATAGTCGATTATTAACATGTGATTATATATTGTATTACCTCTACATGCTTTTTTGTGAGCAA
Organism: Mycoplasmataceae bacterium; assembly: GCA_029009155.1. GTDB lineage: Bacteria > Bacillota_I > Bacilli_A > Mycoplasmatales > Mycoplasmoidaceae > Malacoplasma_A. The sequence continues at coordinate 57,540 of JAQXJX010000021.1, forward strand.
AATTTTGAATAAGCCTTGATTAAATTTATGTAATTTAAAGTTATACATAATACAAAAATTAATCATTCTTATATTATTGGTTTTTATCCTTTTAAATTCTGTATAATAATATTAACATAGTTTTGGGAAAAAGAATTGGTTTATATGGCGGAGTTGTTAGTAAAAAATTTGTTTCATGTTCATGATAAGTGCAACGGTCATGCTTCAACTACAGTAAAAGATGTAGTTGAATATTCAATCAAGAATGGTTATAAAAAAATAGTTTATACAGAACATTGTCCATTATTAGACAATGGTAAATTATTTCGTCCAAGTATTGATGATATTAAACAAATGCGATTAGAAATAAGTCGTTTGCAATTGAAATATAAAAATCAAATTGAAATTTATTTTGGTTATGAAGCAGAATATCCAAAACAACATCGTGAATATTTCCAAGAACTAGCAAAATCTGGCTTATGTGATTACATGATTTTTGGTAATCATTTTTATGGAGACATGTGAGGCAATTTTAAATTTACTGCAAGAGATGTTCCAACAGTTGAAGAACTAGATGAATATTATGAACAAACTCTTTCAGCCTTTAAATCTGGATTGTTTTCATATTTTGCACATCCAGATATTTGAGTTGCTCCATATTGTCATAAATATGGATGAGATGATAAAGCAAAGGAATTAACACAAAAATTAATTGATTTAGCTATTGAATATGACATGCCACTAGGATTTAATGCAAATGGAATGCATTCACCAAGAGATGGTTTCAATTATCCAAGTGAATATTTTTGAAAAATGGTAGCAAATACTAAAGCAAAAGTTTTAATTGAAGCTGATGCTCATCACATGAAAACATTATCAGTTGAGTGAATGAATAATACTTATAATGAAGCTGTTAAATTCGGACTAAAAGATTTAATTGTTGATGATATTCCTTTAAAATTATTTCCTATTTCACAAAAAATTAAAGGAGCAATATTTGATTTAGATGGAGTTTTAACTGAAACAAGTGAATTACATTATCAAGCATGAAAAGAAATCTTGTCAAAATATAACATTAGTTTAACTCGAGAAATTAATGAACAAGTTAAAGGCTTAGCTCGAAAAGACACATTAATCAAAATTTTAGAAATTTCTAACATGTTAGATAAATTTTCAAATGAAGAGTTAGATAAGATTTGTGCATTAAAAAATGATAAATATTTGGAATTGCTAAAAACATTATCTCCTAAAGATGCAAATCCAAATATTGTTGATTTATTAACAATTCTAAAAGCTAAAAAAATAAAAATTGCTCTTGCATCAAGTTCCAAAAATGCACCATTAATTTTAAAGAAAATTGAGTTATATGATTTCTTTGATTATATAGCTGATCCAACGCAAGTAAAAAGATCCAAACCAGCTCCAGATATTTATCTTCATGCAGCACAAGGTATTAATATTCGTCCAAATGAGTGTATAGGATTTGAGGATGCATTAATGGGAGTACATGGGTTAAATGATGCAAATATATTTTCAGTTTGCATTAACCAAAATAAGGATATACAACAAATATCAAGTATAGCCTTTAATACAACAAAGGATATAGATTTTTATAGGATAGAGGAAAAATTCAATGGCAGATAATAAAAATAAAAAAAGCGAAAAGAAAGGTCTATTTGGATCAATTAAAAAAATGAAGGCTAAAAGAGCCCGTGCTGCAAAGAGAAAAGACGAACTAAAAGAGAAAAAAGCAAAAGCTAAAAAAGCTCGCAAGTACCGTTTAACTCATAAGCCCAAAAAAGTTAAAAAAGCAGTTTCAAAAAAAATTGAACCAAAAAAAGTAATTAATCAATCAGGCAATGAAAATTACATTAAAACATTGTTCAAAATTGAACCATGATCACTTTCTCAAGATGTTATATATGAAGGTGATGATGCTTTAGTTGCTGAATCACTAACTTCTATTGGTAATTCTCGCATGGGAATGAGAGGTAATTACGAAGAAAAATATACTGGAACAACACACCAAGGTTCTTACCTTGCTGGTGTTTGATACCCTGAACCTACAAGATGTGGTTGATGAAAAAAAGGATACCCACAATATTTTGGTAAGATAGTTAATTCTGTAAACTATATAGGTTTTTCTGTTAAGATTGATGGAATAGAATTAGATTTAGCTAAACAAAAACCATTAGAATTCCACCGAACTTTAAATTTAAAAAATGCTAACTTATCACGTAAATTTGTTACTTTAGTAAATCGAAAAAAGATTGAAGTTTGCACTAATCGTTTTATTTCAGATAAGGATAAAGATATTGCTGTTATCCAATATACAATTAAAGCACATAATGATTTAGAATTAGAATTAGTATCATATTTAGATGGTCATGTAAGCAATTATTTAGATGGTTTTGTTGACACAAACAGATTTATTTCATTTTGAGATGTTTCTGATACTCAATGCGAAAAAGATGTTGCTGTAATTTCTGCTAACACTAAACCTAATAATTTTAAAACTGAACAATTTTGAGCAGCTTGAGCATTAGTTAGTGAATGTACTGATCGAACAATAACACCTGAAAGAATTAGAACTAATGAATTTGTAGGTTACAGATATAAAACAAAAATGTTAAAAGGTAGTGTATTAACATTTACTAAATATGTTGCAGTTGTTGATTCACGTTATGTTGAATATAAAGATCATGCATCTGTATCTCCAAGTAAACTTCAATCAGTAGCTATTAAAAAAGCTAAAGAAGCTTATGAATTAAATTATGAAAAATTAAAAGAACGTAATGATTTATCATGAAAAGAAAAATGAGATAATGCTGATATCCAAATTGAAGGTGATGAAAAATCACAACAAGGAATTAGATACAATATCTTCCAATTATTATCAACATATGATGGATTTGATAGTCGTTTAAATATTGGACCAAAAGGATTTACTGGTGAAAAATATGGTGGAGCTACATATTGAGATACAGAAGGATATTGTCTTCCTATGTATTTATCAATAACTAAACCTGAAGTTTCAAAAAATTTATTATTATATCGTTATGGTCAATTAGACCAAGCGGTGCATAATGCACAAATGCAACAACTTGATGGTGCTTTATTCCCTATGGTTACATTTGATGGAATTGAATCCCATAATGAATGAGAAATTACAATGGAAGAAATTCACCGTAATACAACAATAGCTCATGCTATTTACAATTATTGTCGTTACAATGATGATAAGCATTATTTGATGACTAAAGGATTGGAAGTATTAATTCAAATTGCGCGTTTCTGAGCTTCTAGAGTTCACTATTCAAAAAATTTATGTAAGTACATGATTCATGGTGTAACTGGACCAAATGAATATGAAAATAATGTTAATAACAATTGATATACAAACTTTGGTGCACAATGAGTATTAAATTATACATTGTCTTTACTTGGTGATTCTAAGTCAAGACCAGTTCGTGAAAAATTAAATGTTTCTTTATCAGAAATTAAAAAATGAAATAGAATTTCTGCAAACATGTACCTTCCTTATAGTTATGATCTTAAAGTTATTATTCAAAATGATACTTTCTTAGATAAAGAGTTAAGAACAGTTCAAACTTTAACTGCAGATGATCGTCCTATTGTACAAAAATGAAGTTGAGATAAAGTTCTTCGTTCATGTTTTATTAAGCAAGCTGATGTTTTACAAGGTATATATTATTGACCAGAAAAATTCTCTCGTGACCAAATGAAAAACAATTTTGACTTCTATGAACCAATGACAGTTCATGAATCATCATTGTCACCATGTATTCACTCAATAATTGCTAGTTGAATAAATTATCGTGATAAAGCAGTTGAATTTTATTTAAGAACTTCTAGATTAGATTTAGACAACTATAACAATGATACAAAGGATGGCTTACACATTACATCAATGGCTGGATCATGATTAGCAATTGTTCATGGTTTTGCATCAATGCGTGTAATTGATGATAAATTACATTTTAAACCATTTTTACCTAACATTTGAAAATCATATAAATTCAATATTAATTTTAGAGGTAACTTGCTTTCAGTATATGTAGATAAGAAAGTTACAAAAATTGACTTATTAGCAGGTGAAAGACTCGATATTGTTGTTTACAACAAAGATGTAACAATCACTAAAGACAATAATCTAGTAATTCAAACAGGTAAGTAGGAGGAATAAAATGGCACAGCAAGAATCAATATTTGAACAAACTATACGTGAGTTTATTAAAGCCGTTGGCGGTGTAGAAAATGTTAAGAATGCTTTTAATTGTGCATCTCGTTTTCGTTTTACAGTAAATGATAAATCAAAAGTAGATATTCAATTATTAAAAAATATTCACCTTTCAAAAGGTTTAAACATTAGCGGTGAACAATATCAATTAATTTTTGGCCCAGGTACTGTTAATAAGGTTATGGACTATTACAATAAATACTTATTGTCTAGTGGAGGTTTAGCACAAAAAACAAGTGATAATGTACAACAAAAACAACTTGCTTTTGGTCAAAAACCTAAAGCCTTATCTTGAAATAAAGATGTTTCATTTTCAGGAAATGTCTTTAATTTAGTTAGAAAAGGTATTAGAGGATTTGCAAATATCTTTATTCCTTTAATTCCAATTTTCATTGGTGGTGGTTTTTGTTTAGCACTTAAAGCTTTAATTGGCTCATGCATAAATAATGCTACAACTGGTTTTGGTGCTGATCTAGCATATTTCTTTAATATGGCTGGAGGAATGATTTTTAGTTCATTACCAATTTTTGCTGGATACACATGTTCTAAACAATGAGGTGGAAACCCATGATTTGGAGCTGCAATTGGTGCAGTTCTAATTTCACCTGACATTATAAATTCATGAAGCTTACAAGCTAATGGTTTAGTATACTTACCTATTGGTTCTGATGCTAGTCGTGTAGATTATGTAATAGCATTTTTAAAACAATTATCAGGTTCAGATGATTGAAGAAATGCTCAATCTGCTTTTGTCCAACAATTTAATCAATTACATTGGAGTGAATTAGAATCAGCACTTGCAAATAATCAAATTTCTGATGCTCTATGACAAGATTTCAATAATTGAAAAATATCTTCAGGTGAATCATTAGGTTCACTATTAAGTGGTGTTAAAATAGTAAGAGTATTGTTTTCTTCATGCTCATTCTTTTCTCTTAAATTAATTGGTTATCAAGGTCAAGTATTTACAATCATATTAGTTAATGCTTTTGCTGTTAATGTTGAAAAACTATTAAAGAAAGTTATTCCTGATTGTGTTTCATTAGTATTTAATCCATTATTGATAATTAGTTCATCTATTTGAATGGCATTTTGAGTAATTGGACCATTTGGAAGATGAATTAGTGATGGTGTAGCTTTCATATTCAGCTCATTATTCAAATATACAAACTATGGATATGGTATTGGTATTGGTGGTGCTATATTAGCCTTCTTATACTCTCCATTAGTAATGACTGGTTTACATCAAGGTATGTTACCGGTAAAAGCAACAATCATTTCAATGCAAGGTGTTGATTATACAACTCCTATTGAAATATGTTCAAACTGCTCACAAGGTATTGCTGCTTTAGTTCTTCTATTATTTGTTGTAAAATCAAAAGAAAAATTACGTGGACAAATGATTTCTGGAGGAATTTCTGCAAACTTTGGAATCACAGAACCAGCAATCTTTGGTATTACATTACAATGTAAACATGCTTTCTTAGCAGGTATGATTGGTGCAGCGTTTGGAGGATGATGAGTAGGTATGACACAAACATTAGCTAATACTATTGGTATCTCATCATGATTAGGATTAGTACAATTCTCACCATTTGAACCAACTGAATCTATTCAAATTTGATGAAACTCATTATCATGAACTCCAGTATTACAAAATATTCCACCAATGTTTAATATGTTAATAGCATTATTAATAGCTGTATTTGCAACTTCATTAATGACTATTATCTTATCAGCAACAAAATTTGGTAAAAAACAAATTGCTGAATATTCTCAAACAAATGATCAAACTCAATTTGCATTATGACTTGATAAAATTTTGAAGAAAAATAAAGGACCTAAAGCTCCAACTAGTGCAAATAATAAGTCTTCATCAAGTAAGAATGAACAAAATAATGTAGTGCAAACAAGTAAAAACATGTTTTCATTAAACATGAGAATAAGAGGATTTTAATTATGGAAGAAATAAAAACAAATAATGTAACTAATAATCCACCAAAAACAGATAATGTTAAAAAAACTGATTCTTCAAAAAATAAATCTAAAAAAATATCATTAATTTTTAACTACATTGTAAAGCATCGTTTTTGAATAACAGTTATTTCTTTATTGATATTCTCAATTATTTGTTTTGCATTGGTTGGATATTATGGAAAATATTTATTTAATCCAATCCCAGATGCTGCTACAACAAATCCTGAAACATATTTTTCAATGTCATGGTGAAGAATGTACTTTATTATGTCTGTTTTATTTGCTCTAATTGCTATCTATATGATTTTTAAAAAATATTGAAAAGGTTTTAAATCATTGTTTAAACATAAAACAAAAACTAAAACAGAAAAATCAGATAAATAAGGAAGCAAAACATTGCTTCTTTTTTATTTGTATAATGTTTTTTACTTATGAAAAAGAAATTAATATTTAGTTTAATTGTTACATTTTTACTTGCTTTAAGCATTTTACTGACTGTTGCATTATTTTATGCTTTTTCAAACCAAACTTCATTGTTAACAACAACATTAAGTGAAGAATCTATTCAAAAAATTTGAGGTTTGGAATGATACTGATGATTATTAATAGCTACTGGTGCTGCTTTTGTTCTATTTTTAATTGTTTCTTTTATATTTAAACTTTTTGGAAAACTATTCAAAATTATTTTGATATTAGGAATACCTGCTTTGATTGCTATGGGTGTTAGTTTTCCATTCATTCATAGAAATAATCAAAAGCAAAATTCGACTATTCATGAAACATCACTAACTTTAACAAAGCAAAATACAGAAGATAATTCTAACAAGATTTAGTTTTTTGCATAGATAACAAATTTTAAAACAAACAAAATATAAGACATTAATGTGTGGTCTTATATTTTTTTTATTGTTGTATGAAAATGTATCTTTAAATAGTATATTGCTATGGTGTTATATTTGGTAACATGAAAATGATTCAAATTTAATAAGATAAAACTCTAATAAATAGTTATCTACTTTTTGTTATTATTTATTTAAATCAAAATTTACATAGTAAATATAAAAAAATATATTTCTTTCAAAAATTATTTTTTCTCATATAATTATGTCTTGGAATGACATCTGCAAAAATGTGATTCTAAATATTAACAAACATATAGATATGAAAAAAATACAAACAATCAAAAACAATAGATTTAAATTATCTAACATTGTTAGGTTATTTGTTTGTGCATTTAAGCAAAATTATAAGCACATCTATTTATTTTATATGTTTGATGTTGCAGGTCATATAACTAATTAAGTTTAATAAACATTTTGTAAATATAGATTATTTAAAAGTTTAGTGATACTTAATTAGAATAAAAAAAGTAAAACTAAACTTTTTTGATATTGATATTCTATATGTTAGTTAAAAATATAAATAATAAAAAATAGGAATTATTAAACATGAAACTTAAAAAAATACTACCATTATTTTCATATGGATTACTACAATTGGAATAGTAACCCCAACATTGGTAAATATTAGTAACTCAAAAAATATTAAAACTAATATTATTAATAATGAGACATTATTTACATCAAATTCATCTGAAACTAAAGTAAATTATGATGAACTTGAAATTGAGTGAAATAATTATCAAGAACACAAATCACTATGTAATATGTACTATGATAATGACAATAAATTGACTTTAGATCAAATTCAAAAAATAACAGATTTACAAAATAATTACATTAACATATTCAAAATTAATAATTATTCATTAGAACAAATTAAATTTTATATGTGTGAAAATTTTCCACAATATAAAGAAGAATATAAAAAAAGCGTAAAAACTATTAATTTCAATATAAATTGAATTAATAATGAAGTAAGTGACACCAATTTATTTTTTAAAATATCTTCTTCAGATGAAGAAAAAATTCAAAGTAAAAAAGATGAATTAAAGAGAAGTGTTCCAGATTTAGAAAGTCATAGATCTAAATATATTATTTGATGTTCAATTGCTTCTGCAGCAGCTGCAGGGTTCTTTGCTGCCGCCTTTTGAACTTTCGGAGCTACTATTCCTTTTGGTGTAGCAGCAACACAAGCTGCCACTCAGTTTGGAATAGGTCAAGACTTGTTAAAAAAAGAAATAGATGCAATAAATGAACTAGTTGATATAAATATAATTCAACTTATATATCGTTTGAATGATATTAAAAATATTGCTAATCTTACACAAGATATAATACATCAATTTAATAAACTAATTGGTCTACTAAATTTGGTATCTTGAATGATTGGCCCAGTAGGGACTATTATTAGTATTGCTAATTCTGCTTGATTTAAAATATTTAAATTTGTCTTCAAAAGATTTTTAGATCACATGTTTTTTATAGTAAATTTCTTTGATAATTTGAAATAATATTAAAAGGAATTTTTAGTAACATGCAAATTTTTGGTTTTTTAGTGTTTTTTCTTGTGATTATTTTTTATTTGAATTTAGAAATTCACTATACTTTTGCAGAAAATAGAATTGTTAGAAAATTTAAAAAAAGCAAAAACAAATCATTAATAAAAAATATATTAAGTGGTGATGCAAAAAGTTATATTTGCGTTTTATTTAAATACTCTTATGGATTAATAATTGATTTAATCATATTTACATTATCTTCCATCATTAGCTGATTTTTTTATATTTGTTTTATGTTTGATTTTAAATGATCATGAATATTATTACTCGCTATTGTTTTGTATTCACTTCTTTTAGTTTATTTCTCAATAAGAGTGTTTTCTAAAAAATATAAACTTTACTATATTAGAAAAAGAATTAAATTTATTAATAAAGTAATTACTGATAAAACATCCGGTAATTTTAATAAAAATATTAATTTAAGTTTAATCAATGAAAGTTTAATTAAATTTAAATTAATTGAACTTAATCCAACATCTAAATATGATAAAAAGTATGTAAGAAAGATTAATAGCGTTTTTGATAAAGTTAATGAATTATTAAAAGAAAATGATCAAGAAATGCTTTTACCTTATATGATGCAATTTTGTTACTACATAATCATTTATCAAAATGGTAATAATAATGAATTAAATAAGTATGTTAGTTCTATTCCCAATTTCTTTAGTTTTAATGATGAAACTAGCAGTGTATAAATAAGAGATATTATTGAATTATGAATAAAAATGAAATTATTGTATTAACTTGCATATTGATTGGAACATTAATAAATGCTTTTGTTATTTTTCTTTACTTAAAAAATAAAAGAAGACTTATTTTGCTTTCAAAAAAGAAATCAAAATATTTATCAAACAAAGCTATTGATGTTTTCTTTATTGATGGAACTTATTTTCCTTTTAAAGAACTTATAATTAGAGCATTTATTATTGCGATAATTATAAGTTCTATATCATCGGTTTTATTTTCAAATCTAGTTATGGGAATATCTAATAAAACATGGTTTAAAGTTTTATTAGTTAGTTTTGATGTTATTTTATCTTTTACATGCTTTTTAATAGGTATTGTTTATGATATTGATTACAAAAAATGAGGTAGTAAAGTTGAAAGAGTTAATATTAATGAACAAGATTTTAAGAAGTTTATTAATGATCTTCTTCAATATAAACTAAATAGCAACTCATTGAATAAGAAACTTAATAAACTTTATAAAATGAAATATTTAAGTGATAGACATTGTGCTGAAAATACTATTTCATTATTAGGTTCATTAATTAGTTTTACTAATAGTAAAGAGAATTACTTCTTAGATAATGTTAATAAAAATAAGAAACAAGAATTTATTAAAAGCATTGATTCATTTTATTCTTCAATAATTTAATAAAGAAGAAGTTATAAGGTGTATTATCTAAACTGTTTTTACAACAATGCATAAAATTAAAATTTTATTATTTTTAATTGTATAATGCTTTTGTTATAAAAGAAAGTAGTATACACTCACCTGATCTCACAATAGAGTTGGGTAAAAAAAGCTTTTAGATTTTATTAATCTAACATCGTATTTACTTTTTTAATGTAAAACGGTGTTTTTTTATAACAAATAGTGAATAAAACAAAGGTAACAACAAGTAATAGATGGATATTAAAAGATTAATTAATAATCAAATCCGTGATCATGAATTAAATGTAATTGATGAAAATGGAAAAAACTTAGGTAAAATGTCAAAGCGTGATGCTTTGGCATTAGCTGAAGAAAGAGGATATGATTTAGTTCTAATCAATCCTGCAAGGCAAAGTGGACAATTATCAATTGCTAAGATTGCAGATTATGGCAAAATGCTATATGAGCAAAAAGTTAGAGAACGTCAATCAAGAAAAAATCAAAATGTAGTTAAGGTTAAAGAAATTAAAGTAAAACCTCAAATTGCTGAAAATGATTTAAAATGAATGGCAAAAAATGCTATAGGTTGATTAACTGATGGTAACCAAGTTAAATTTAAAATTAAGGCTTATGGTCGTATTGGAGCAAAGCAAGAATTAATAAATGAAACTTATGAAAAATTTTTATCATTAGTTGGTACAATTGGTAAAGTTCAATCACCATTAAAGAAGGTTACACCTGTTTTATACGAAGCTACTATTATTAAAAATAAATAGGAGAGTTTATGGCAAAGATTAAACAAAAAACTAAACGTGCTTATGCTAAACGTGTAAAAATTACTGGAACTGGTAAAGTAATGAGCAAACATGCAAACCGTTCACACTTAGCACACAACAAATCAACTAAACAAAAAAGACATTTAAAGAAAGATGTTGTAATGAAAAAATCAACATTAAAAACTTTAAAATATGCACTTTAATAAGGAGAATAGAATATGAGAGTAAAAGGTGGATCAACAACTCGTCAAAGACGTAAAGCAATGAAAAGACGTGTAGAAGGTTCTTGAGGAACTAGACATACATCTTTCAAAATTGCTCATCAAACATTTATTCAAGCGCAAGAATACGCTTACAGAGACCGTAAAAACAAAAAACGTGATTTCCGTAAATTATGAATTGCTCGTATTAATGCTGCATGCCGTCCTTTAGACATTACTTATTCACAATTAATTAATGGTTTAAAGAAACAAAATGTTGCTATTAACCGAAAAATGTTATCAGAATTAGCAATTAGTCAACCAGATGAATTTAAACTAATTGTTGAAGTAGCTAAGCAAGCTAAAACAGCTAAGTAATTAAGAATAAGAAGGAGTTTACAATAAGCCCTTCTTATTTTTTTGTAATATTTTTACAATTATGTATAAATATTAAGAATGAGGTATTATATGAAGCTGGACTTATCAAACATATTTAATGAACAAAAACAATTAGACTTAAAGATTCAAAAAAATCATAATGTGAGTTATGATATGGTGTCAAACAAACTAATTGTTGCTTTAGCAGTAGAATTAGGCGAATTAGCAAATGAAGTTAGATGTTTTAAATTTTGATCTTTTAAACCTGCTAGTTCAAAGGAAACAATTATTGAAGAATATGCTGATGGAATTCATTTCATCACATCAATTTCAATTATGCATTCAATCTCTCCTATTTTTGAAGTTTCCCATGAAGTTTGTAAATTGGATAATGAACAACTATCATGTAAGTTTAAAGAATTATTTGATTTAATATCCACATTAAACAACCCTGCTGACATTAAAATTTGATATGTAAAATATATTGAATTAGGTTTTGCTTTAGGTTTTGACATTAATGACATCATTGAAGCTTACCAAGTTAAACATCAAAAAAATATTGATCGTCAAAATAATAATTATTAATCAATGATTAAAAAACACGCTAATTTTAATAGTGAATTTATGACAGGATATGTAGACAATCAACCTGTTACTTTTAAGGTTATAACTACTAATAGCAGGAGTATTTGCTTTAAAATTGATAATAAAAGCAAAGAGATTGTTTTGCATAAAGGTTATTATTGTTCTGATGATTTTGTTTCTAAATACATAACTAAATATTTACCTAAATATTACAAATCAAGTTTAGATTACAAAAATCATAATGTTAATGCAATATGCAATGATTATTTAACTATTTTTACTAATAAATACCCAATTAAAAAAATTAAATCTAATCACAAAAATTATTATGAGATATTAAATAACACAATTTATATGCATTTAACTAATGATGATAATCAAGCAAAAGTAGTAAAAAAGATTTATGAAGATTTAGCTGCACCATTTATCATAAAAAGAACTCAATATTGAGCAAAAAAAATGAATTCTTTGGTGAAAAAAATTATCTTCAAAAATATTAATTATGCTTTTGCTTATTATCGTTATTCAGATAACTCAATAACTTTTTCTTTAAGGTCTGCTTGTTGTTCACTTGATGCATTTGATTATTTAATCATTCATGAATTATCTCACTATTTTTACCACAACCATAAAACAGAATTTTGAAATAAAGTAGCAGAATTCTGCCCAAATTATAAAGAACTTGATAAAAAGCTTAAACAATATCAATAATATTTTTAGAATAATTTCTTCTCTTGTTTTTTAGCCAACTAATTAATAAAAATATTTTAATTATTTTTTAATACTTAATATTGTTAAAATATTTAATACATATATTTAATTAATTAGTTTAACAGGGAATTATATGAATAGTATTATTAGTAAAAAAACTCAGCTTTTAAAGGAATTAAAAGAAAAATTAGTTAAATGTAATAGTATTAATGATTTAACAATCATTAAAAATACATTTATTAATAACAACATTACTCCTTTATATGCTCAATTAAAAAAAGTTGCTAAAGAAGAAAAACATGATTTTGGAGCAGCAATTAACAACTTTAAAAATGAAGCTCTTGAGTTGTTTAATTCCTTTATTGAACAAATAGAATTAAAAGAAGATGATAGTAAGCATCAACCTAAATTTGATTTGAATATCAATTCTGCAAATTACTCAAAAGGTAGCTTAACTGCTATTACTATTATGACTAAAGAAATTCTTGATTTTTTTAGTAAACTTGATTTTCAAATTGTTAACGGTAGTGAAATCACATCAGTTAAATACAATTTTGATTTTTTAAACGTTCCACTTGATCACCCAGGACGTCAAACAAGCGAATCTTTCTACTTTAATCCAACAACAATGTTGCGTGGACATTGTACAGCATCAACAGCAGAACAATTGGTAAAACAACATAAACAAGAAAAAATTAAAGTATTAACTTATGGTAATGTTTACCGTAATGATGATGATGATGCAACACACTCTCACCAATTTACTCAAGTTGATCTAGTTTGAGTTGAAGAAGGATTATCAGTTGCAAATTTAAAATGATTATTAAGTTCAATGCTTAAATATCTTTATGGTGATAAAGTAAAAATTAGATATCGTTTATCATTCTTCCCATTTACTGAACCATCAATTGAAGCAGATATTGCTTGCCCATATTGTGGTGGTAAAGGATGTCCAGTTTGTAAAAAAACAGGATGAATTGAAGTATTAGGAAGTGGTATGTTAGCTCCTAATGTAATGGCTGCTGCAGGAGTTAATGTAAAATCAGGAATTGCATTTGGTATTGGTATTGAACGTTTAGTAATGATTAAGTACGGTATCAAAGACATTAGAGATGTATACACTAATGACTTTAGATTTTTAAATCAATTTAAACAGGAGAATAAATAGTTATGTTATTATCAAGAAAATTATTATGTGAATTATCTCCTAATTTTAGTAAAGTTAGTGATGATCATATTCGTACTGGTGTAATGAATATGGGGATGGAAGTGGAACAAATTATTCATCATCCTAAGTTAGAAAATATTTGTGTTGGTGAAATCATTAAGGTTGAAAAACATCCTAATGCAGATAAATTAAATGTTGCTGAAGTTTTAATTTCTGAAAAACCAAGAATTGTAAAAACTATAGTTTGTGGAGCAAACAATTTATTTGTGGGCCAAAAAGCTGTAGTAGCAATGGTTGGTGCTAAACTATATGATGGTCGAGAAATTGGAGAAAAAACTTTACAAGGAATTACATCATGTGGTATGTTATGTGGTTACCCTGAACTTACTCCATACAACCATGAATCAATGTCAGATAGTGATAAATCTGGAATTATTACTCTTGATTCAAATGCAAAAGTTGGTGATACAAATATTGCATCTTTCTTAGGGTTAGATGACACTATTTATGATTTATCTATTCCATCTAATCGTCATGATTGACAATCTGTTTTATTGTTAGTTGAAGACATGTCTAAATTCTTTGGTTTTAAATCAAAATTGCAAATCAATGAAACAATAAAATCTGATGTTAAAAATATTTATAAATTATCAATTGATCAAAATATCAGCTCATGTGGAACAATGTATGTAATTGATGAATATATTACTAAGCAATCTCCATGAAATTTAAGAGCAACATTGTTAAATAGTGGTGTTGAATTAGTTAGTCAAACTATTGATAACATAAATTATATTTCATTATTAACAGGTGTTTCACCATTACTTTTTGATGCTGATAAATTACCTAAAAATTTAATTCAAAAAATGGGTAATGGTGAAAAGGTAATTGTTAAAAATAAACCATACACTTTAACTAATAAAGACGCAATTTTAGTAGATGATAAAGGTGTTGTTTTAGCAATTGATAACATTAGAGCTGTTGATGATTATGCAGTTACTCATTTAACTAAAAAAATTGTAGTTTACATTAGTAATACAAAACATGATTTAGTTAGAAATACAATTACTCGCCATAATTTATCATCTAAATCTGGTAAAAATAATTCTAAACGTAATTGTGGATACCAAATGAGCTTATTTAATAACATGTTATTAAAAGGCTATGGTAAAAAAGTAATATCTGCATGTAGCAACAAAATTGCTTTAGAAAAAGATAAAACAATTAAATGTAGCATGGAAGAATTAGTAAGATTTAATGGAATTGAATCTGAAAATCCTGTTGAGTTTGCAATAAAATCTCTTGAAAAATTAGGATACACTGTTAAAGGTGATACTGTAATAGTTCCAGGTTATCGTAATGATCTAGAAAATGATCAAGATATTTTTGAAGAAGTATTAAAAGTTTATGGTGTAAATGAATTACCAATTAAACCTTATACTGCACCTGTTGATTTGCTTTACAAAGAAGAATCAAATTATTCTAAGTTACATGAAATTAAAAAGATATTAATCAATGATTATATATGCGAAACTAAGACATATAACTTAACATCAAAAGAAAATGCTAATGTATTCAATTTCTTTAATTTAAAACCTTTCTATCATTTAAATCCATGTACAAACAAAGCACGTGAATACATTCGTACAAATTTAGTTTCTTCATTATTAAGCGTTTTTGCTTTCAACTTAAATCGTAAAAATGAATTACAACCAATTTTTGAAATGCAAAAAATTTTCACTGAAGAAGTTAATACAAATTTAACTATTCTATCACCTGAAAAATATGTTCTTGATCCAATTAATAATGTTGTGTTAAACTTTAATACAACAGGATTAAAAGCAATAGCTGTACAAATTGCTCAACATTTAGGAATCAAATTGGACATAGAAATTATCAATGATTGCCCTTATTTATATGCTAATGATGCTTTAAAAATTTCATATAAGGGCAAAACAGTTGGTTACATTGGATGCATAAGACAAAAAATGTTAAAACCATATAAAATAAATGAAGAATTATATGTTTTAACACTTAATTTAGAAGATCTATTAAAAGATAAAAACTTAGTTCAATGAAAGGTAAAAGATCTTGATCAAAACATTCCTGTTTATAAAGATATTACTTTCAATGCAACAAAAAATACTAATATTTTTGCTATACTAAACTCGTTAGATAATTTATTAGTTATAAAAGATTATTCTTTTATAAAAGCTTACAAATTGAGTGAAAATGAAATAGCTTATACTATAAGATTCACAGTAGCTAATAATAATTATCAAAACTTAACAAAACAAGAAATAGATGAGACAATTAAAGCTGTTGTAGACATAATAATTGCTAATAAAGCTGAAATAAAAGGAATATAAAATATGAAACGCAAAGATTATATCGATTGAGACCAATATTTTATGGGTGTTGCAAAATTATCTGCTTTGCGTTCTAAAGATCCAAATACACAAGTAGGTTGCTGTATTGCAACTCCTGATAATAGAATTGCATCATTAGGATATAATGGATTGCCATATGGTTTAAGTGATGATGATTTTACTTGAGAAAATCGTGATAGCACACAATTAGAATGTAAATACTGATATGTTTGTCATTCAGAATTAAATGCTATTTTGAACTATCGAGGAGAATCATTAAAAGGATGCAGATTGTATGTAACATTATTCCCTTGTAATGAGTGTGCAAAAGCAATTATTCAATCTGGAATAAAAGAAGTTATTTATGAACAAAATCTTTATCCTGATTCAATGTCAACAAAAGCTTCAATTAAAATGTTGACATCAGCCGGAATTAAATTAACACAATATACTAATAAAAATTATCAGGTAAAGTTTCTTGTCTAGTTATGTTTTAAAATAAATTTAGTAAATGAGAAAGAAGGAGAAATGTTGCTATGGTTTATGTAATTAAGCGTGATAATAGAAGGGTTTTATTTAACAAAGATAAAATTCAATCAGCAATTATTAAATCTTCTGAAAATAATCAAGTAGATTTAAGTATTAAAGAAGTTAAAAAGATAGTAGATTTAGTAGTTAAAAAAATTACTGACACTAAATTAGAATCTATTGCAGTTGAGCAAATCCAAGATATGGTTGTTGACTCTCTTTATGAACTAGGATATTCTTTATTAGCAAAGATGTATCAATCTTATCGTGAAGAAAGAACACGCATCAGAGAATCAAAATCTGATTTAATGAAAAAGATTATTTCAATTGGTATTGAAACTGACCGGGACAATGCAAATGTTGGTAATAACTTTTCTGCTAAACTATTAAGAATTGCTTCTGAAGCTAATAAATGACATATTCTAAATGTTATTCTTCCCCCTCGTTTAGCTAAATTGCATGAAAATGGTGATGTATATATTCATGACTTAGATAGTTACAATTTGACAGTTAATTGTTTGCATTTACCAACTGGAAAAATTTTAGCTCGTGGTTTTAATACTGGTTATGGTTCAATTAACCCTCCTAAACATATTGAGGTAGCAGCTGAATTAACTTGTATTTTATTACAATCTACTCAAAATGATATGTTTGGTGGTCAAAGTCATTGTAATTTTGATAATGATTTAGCTCCATATGTTGCCTTAACTAGAAATAGTATTCGTAAATCACTAATTGAGAATAATATTGCTTTAGATAGAATTGATGAAATTACAGAAGCTCAAACAAACCGTAGAGTTCATCAAGCAATGCAAGCAGTTGTATATAACTTAAATACTATGCATTCACGTGCTGGTAGTCAAGTTCCATTTAGTTCACTTAATATTGGTATTCCTAAATCTAAAGATGCAGCTTTAGTATGTCAAGCTTTCTTAGAAGAATATGCTAAAGGTATGGGACAAGGTGAACAACCTATTTTTCCAAATATTATATTTAGAGTAAAATCAGGTGTTAACCGTGAAGAAGATTCACCATATCATTATTTATTTAAATTAGCTTGTGAAGTAGCTGGTCAAAGAATGAATCCAACATTCATGAATATTGATGCTGATTTTAATAAAGAATATTATGACAAAGGATACATGCCAGCCACAATGGGATGCCGTACATACATAATGTCTAATATTAATGGTGAACCTGGTGTTGAAGGTAGAGGTAATAATGCACCTGCTACTATTAACTTAGTTCGTTGTGCTATTTTAGCTAAAGGCGATATTAATAAATTCTTTGAAATATTTGATCAAAGAATTAATGATGCAATGGAAATAAATGAACACCGCCATGAAACATTGAAGAAATTAAAAGTAAAAGACTTACCATTTGTTGCTGGACAAAAAATTATGTTAGGTAGTGAAAACTTACAACCAGATGATTCAATTGAACCAATTATGAAAAATGGTTCATGAGGTATTGGATACATCGGACTAGCTGAAACTCTAACGGCTTTAATTGGTAAACATCATGGTGAAAGTGCACAAGCGCAAGAACTAGGTTTAAAAATTGTTACACATTTAAGAGAACGTTGTAATGAATTTACTAAAGCTAAAAAGATGAATGTAAGTTGTTATGCTACTCCAGCTGAAGGCTTAAGTGGAAAATTTGTAGCAATAGATAAACGTATCTTTGGTGTAATCAAAGGTGTTACCGATAAGAATTATTACACTAATAGTTATCATATTCCGGTTGGTTTTCATATTTCTATTGCTGATAAAATTAAGATTGAAGCACCTTATCATAAATTATCTAATGGTGGACATATTTCATATATTGAATTTGATTCATATCCATCAGGAGAAACAATTAGAAAGATTTTAACTTGGGCTTATTCTCAAACAAACATAAATTACATGGGTATTAACTTCCACATTCGTTATTGTAGAGATTGTGCTGAACGAATGCACAAAGCAGAAATTGAACGTAGAAAAAAACAAATTGAGGATGCTCAAAAGGAGCAATTAGCTAATGCTTAATGATGATAGTAAATTAATTAGATTAGCAGGAATTGCTGAAAATAGTTTGGTTAATGGAAAAGGTTTAAGAAAAGTATTTTTTTCTCAAGGGTGTTCCCACCATTGTGAGGGTTGCTTTAATCAACATACTTGAGAATTTGCAGGCGGTAGAATGTTTGATATGGATGAATTGGTTCAAAAAGTAAAAGATGAACCTTTCCTTGATGGAGTAACATTTTCTGGAGGCGATCCTTTCCAACAAGCAGACAAATTTGCTTATTTAGCTAAAAAATTACATGAAGCTAATATTAATATATGAGCTTATACTGGTTATACATTTGAAGAATTAATGAAATTAGCTCAAACTAACCCCCACATTAAACAAATGATAAATAATGTTGATGTGATAGTAGATGGTCGCTTTATGAAAGATAAAATGAGTGAAAATCTAAAATATTGTGGTAGTTCAAACCAAAGAGTTATTGATGTAAAATCATCATTAAACGAAAATAAAATAATTTTATTTAAAGATTAAAAAATAATGTTATATTACAAGTGTTAATATAAAAAAGGAACAAAGTAAAGACATGGAAAAGAAAGAAAATCAAGTTGCTTATAAAGTAACATATTTAACAGCAGATGAATGTACATGTCCAGTTTGCGGAAGCCATAACATTCAAAACGTTACACGAATTACTGGTTATCTTTCATTAGACGAAAGATTTGGCCCAGGTAAAGTTGAAGAACGTGCTGATAGAGTTGCTCATAATTGTGAAGCATCTAAAAAAATATATCGTTAATATATAAAAAACACACCAATTAATGGTGTGTTTTTTAATTGAAAGAGGTGCAAACATAGATTAATTACAAAATAGTTATTATTTTACCTTAATCTTATCTCTAGATGATGATCAATATGGATTATTACAATATTTGTCTTTTATGGTTTGATCTTTAACTCAAATGGTATTTATTTTAGTGTTATATAAACAACCATCTTTATCAAAAGGTTTAGCATTTAAACTAATTACATGATCTAATGCAGATAAATCTAATTCTTTTAAAGGACTTATTTCTGCAAAAGCATTATTACCAATGTGTTGAAGACTATTTGGTAAAACGAGTTTATCAGATTCAAGATCATCACATTTATAAAATGCTTGTTCTCCAATGTCTTCAAGACCTTCATTAAAGTTAATACTGATAATTTCTTTACTAGTTAAAAAAGTATTACGTGAATTACCATAAAAAGCTCGATTTCCAATTTTCTTAATACTGCCAGGAATAGTTAATTTACATTTTTTAAAATATCAACGTTCTCAACAGCTATAGAAGGCGTCATCATTTATTTCAGTTATTATATGTTCATTTGGGCCATATATAAACTTACCATTATTGAAATTGAAATTTCCGGTTGCTTCAAAATTACGAGAAACAGATTTAATTTTAGTTTCATTAGGATCTGAATAACTAAAAATAAATGTACTATCATTATTTCCGCCAATATATTGTGAATTTATTTCTTTAATTTCTTCATCTTTACATGCTAAATATTTTGCAGCAGAAGATCAAAATTTATCTTTTAGATATGCTTGTTTTGTAGTTTGATCTTTAACTAAAATTTTAGTTACATATGTTTGAGATAAAAAACCTTTTCCACCAAAAGGATCAGCATCTAAACTAATTACATGATCTAAAGCTGTTAGATCTAATTCGTCAAATGAAGTTATACCTTCAAAAGCTCGATTGCCAATGTGTTGAAGACTATTTGGTAAAACAAGCTTATCAGATTCAATATCTTTACATGAACAAAAAGCAAGTGCTCCAATATCTTCTAAACCTTCATTAAAGTTAATGCCGATAATTTCTCTTTTAGTCAGGAATGAACTACGTGAGTTTCTATAAAAAGCATGATCACCAATTTTTTTAACAGTAGAAGGAATAGTTAAATTACATCTTTTAAAGTATCAATCATCACAACCACACTCGAAAGCACCATTTCCAATTTCTGTAATTGTATACTCAACATCATTAAATTTAAATTTACCACCATTAAAATTGAAATCTGCAGTTGCTACAAATTCATGACTTACATAATTCAATTTTACATCGCTTCGTGTTGTATATTTAATATCGAATAAACTATCATTACTTCCGCCAATATATTTTGAATTAATTCTGCTATGAATAACATAATCATTTTCACATGCAAAATATTTATTAGATGAACATCAAAAAGCATCTTTTGAATATGCTTCTTTCATCTTTTGATCTTTTAGAATAATTTGTATTACATTACCTATTGAGCAAATTTGTTTTCATTCTATATCTAATTTAATTACATGATCTAAAGCAGATAAGTCATATACATATACAGTCATTGAAGAAAATGCATTTTTTCCAATATATTTAAGACTGTTTGGTAATTTTATTGTTGTACTTAATTCAATATTTGAATTCTGTCAAAAAGCTTGCTCTTCTATATATTCAACCCCTTCTTCAAAGTTGATGCCAATTATTTCTTTATTACCTCCGCCACTAAAATTGCGCGCAAAAGCACATTTTCCTATTCTTTTAACAGTAGAGGGAATAGTTAAATTGCAATTTTTAAAGTATCATCTAACGGGGCTACAATAAAAAGCGTTATCAGCAATTTCTGTAATACTGTATTCAGTTCCATTATATTTCAACTTACCACCATTAAAATTAAAATCTCCACTTGCTACAAAACTAGTATTAGCTCCTAAAATTGTGCAATTGTGTCCTGTAAATTTAACATTAATTGTTCCTTCATCAGCACCAATTAATTTAGCATCAATTTCTTTAATATCTGCATCAGATATATTATTTTTGTTTATATTTTTTATTTCATTCTTTGTAATATTTTTATTAAAAGAAGTTGCAACAATGTTTGTTAAAAAACATGCGGAACTTAATCCAACAAGCACCTTAAAATATTTTTTATTTTTCACTCCAATACCTTCCTATTTTTATTTTCTCTCTCATTAAAATTATTATTACATTAAAATAAAAAAATAATTATTTTTATACTTTGTATTATAGATAGGTATTAATATTAAATTAAAAAATGACAATATTAATTATTGTCAAGTTATTTATGTAAATGTTTTGTTTTTATTTCTTTTGAATTAATTTTTCAATTAGTTTATTAAATACAGCTTCTTGTAATAAATTACCCTTTACTTGATCTAAACTATCGTTTCTTCTTATTATTTCTCACATTTGATCTGGTGAAACCTTATTTTTAATTGCCATGCTGCAGACTTCATCATCAATTTGATCTGGTGAAACTGAAACCTTTAATTCATTAGCAATTTTGTCAATAGCAAACATCAATTTCATATTTTTCATTGATTGCTCTTTAATTAGTTCATCAAATTTTGCTTTAGTTTTAAAAATTTGTTCTTTTTCAATATATTGATCAAGAGTTAAACCACTTTGTTGTGCTACTTGTGCATAACTTTGATTGAATCAGTTAATTTGAGAATTTAAAATATTTTCAGGGTAGTAATCTAATTCAACTTCATCAACAATTTTATTAACTATGATGTTTTTAATTCTTTCATATTCTGCTTTTGTTTTTTGTTCTAAAATTGTCTTTTTAAAATATTGTTTTAGTTCATCTAATGTATTAATATTAGGGAAACCAAAAGTTCTTATTATATCAGGAGTTAATTCAGTATTAGAAGAACTTGTAATGTTTAAAATTTCTACTTCAAATTTAGCTTCTTTATTTGCTAATTCATTATATTCTTCAGGAAGTGTTAATGTAATAGTAAATTTATCACCTTTTTTATGGTTGATTAATTGTTCTTCAAAGCCTGGAATAAAATCACCATTACCTATTGTTAATTTATAGTTTTTTGCAGTTGAACCAGTAAATTCTTTATTTTCAACTGTACCATGAAAATTAATTTCAACTGTATCTTTATCTTGTACAATATTAGCTTCTTTATCACTATTATGATTCTTCCTTTTGTTAAGAATCATTTGGATTTGATTTTCAATTTCAATATCTGATACTTTTGGTTCTTGATAATCAATGTTTAAATTGTTATAGTCAAAAATTTGAACTGCAGGACATAAGCTAAATTTGTATAAGAAAGTTATATTTTCTTCATTGATATTAAGAACTTCAGCATTATATGAATCTTCAATAATGTTTTTGTTTTTAATTTCATCGCTATGAATTAATTGTGAATATGTTAAATTATTAACATTATTAATGAAATCTTGTGTAAATATTTGTCTTGGATTTATATGTTGACGAACAATTGCATCAGGAGCATGTCCTTTTCTAAAACCAGGAATAGTAAAGTTCTTTTTAAAATTGTTGTAAGCTTTATTTACCATAGACTTTCAGTCTTTTTGATCTGGTTGTACTTCTACATCTAATGTGTGGTTAATTTTGTTTTCTTCTAGTTTGATAATTTTCATAAAAAATTTGCTATATAAAAAATGTTATATACTTTAATTATAAGTATTAATTTTTTTAAGAAACAACGAATAGAAAAATATGAAAAGTAATAAGATAAGTATTGTAATTCCTGTATATGAGACTGATCCAAAATTATTGATGGAATGCTTTAAATCAATTGATGATCAAGAATATCAAAATTTTGAAGTTATAGTTGTTAACGATTCATCAAAAAAATATTCAATTTTAAAGTTTATTAATGATTATGTAAAAAACCATGAAAAGTATAAAGTAATTAATTTGATAGAAAATAAAGGCCCTGGAAATGCAAGAAATATTGGTGTAAAAAATTCCACAGGTGACATTATATTCTATATGGATTCAGATGATTATATTACACCAATTGCATTAAAACGTGTAAATGAAGTATTTAATGAATTTCCTGATTTAGATATTTTTAGTTTTGAAAATAGAGTATTGATGGTAGATGGAATTTTTAGAAATGTTACTCAATATCGTTTTAATACAGAAAAGCCTGTAAATGTAAATGAATGGAATAATGCTATGCTTGACAAATGTTCAGTTTGAGCAAAAGCATATAAAAAATCATTTTTAATTGATAATAATATTTGGTTTTTAGACAAAGATGTTTACATGGAAGATATGTATTATCTAATTGTTACTTATTCTAAAGCAAAACAAATTTTATTTAAACCAGAACCAAATTATATTTTAAGAGAAACAATAAATTCGAGAACACAATCGTGTTTTACTATTGAAAAAATGGAAGGTTTATTTAATGCTATCAAATCAGCATATGATTCAATTAAAAATGACAATAGTTATATTTCAAATAATTATCACAAATTATTTGATTTGATTTTTAATAGTAAGATGAAAGAGCATCGTTTATCTAATGAATTGATCAACAATCCAAAATATGATCAAATATTAAAGGAAGCAAAAGTGTTTAGCAAATCTCTAAATGATTTAAAAAAGAGGAATTAAATAAATAATAAAACACATGTAGTCATACATGTGTTTTAAAATATATGGCGCACCCATAGAGATTCGAACTCTAGACCCCAGGTTTAGGAAACTTGTGCTCTGTCCAGCTGAGCTATAGGTGCAAAAGTTATTTCTATTTATTTTAAATTATTAATTTAATTTATTAAGATTAAAAAGAAAACAACCATAGATTTTATCTATGGTTGTATAAATATTTGTGGAATAACTAAGCTAATTTATTATCACGTTTAAGTGTTTTTAATGTTTTAGTTGATACCATAACACGTGTTGAAGTATTTTTACCAGTTTTAATATTAGCTGGTTGTAAATTAACTTTTCAAGTACGACGTGAATGATTCATTGCAAATGAACGAGAATTTCCTGTCATTTGTCCACGATTTGTTAATTGATCTCTTCTTGACATATTTAGTTAACTTTTCTTTAATTTGTACGCTAATTATATATAAATATTTAATATTTTTTATAATCTAGTTTAAAAACTGCATTATACTTGGTTATAAATAAAAACAAAATGACGCATAATAGTGAAGTTATATACATCATTTTGTTCATTAACTTAATTTAAATATGTTCTATAAATATTGGTCATGCAGTTTACAAGGTAAAATAACATCAGTCAATCAAGATATAGATAATATTTAAACCAGTTTAATAATTTTGTCTTTTTTTATTTTTTTGTTTTCTAGTAAGTTTTCTCCCTTTGTTATAAATATTGTTTATTAACCCTTTTTTAAATTATTACTTTTTGTTCCTCCTATACTTTAATATTATTTTTTGAAAATTTTATTTATGTATTATTTGTTCCCCCTATTATTTATTGAAATTAATTGTTTTATTTTGGTTTAGTAACTAAAGCATCGGCACGTGTATTAAAAAATATTTGCTTAAAAAGATTTAGTCATGATGAATTGTTCTTATAACACCTACAATGCTTTATCAGCATATATTTTTCTTTAATAATTTTTGTAATTTCCATTTTTACCTCTCAAGTTTTATTATTTATTATTGTTAGTGATAGTGTACTTTGTAATATATTTTGTTGATTAGATTTTAGATTTCTCAGATTCTTGCACTCAGTTCCTCTGCCTTATGGTACGAGGATAGATGCATTTTAATCCATTCAATAAAAGTATGTCTGTGTTTTGTCTTAATTTTTCTCATTTTAAATTCCTTTTAATTTTTAACTCTCATATAGATTTTTCATTCAATTGCTTTAAAAAAAGTTTAGTTTTACTTATTTGGCTAACTAAGTATCACTAAACTTTTAATTAATTTAAATCTATTCTCGTTTGTTAATTCTTAATTAGTCCTATGACCTGCAATTTCAAGCATATTGAATGAATTGAAGCAATAATGAATGCAAATGTGATTTAGTTCAATTGCACGATCAAATAATCTAGCAATGTTAGATGATTGAAATCCAAAATTCTTGATTATTTGTAAGTTTTTCATATCTATATGTTTGTTAATGTTTTTAGAATCACATTTTTTTGCAGATGTCATTCCGAAAATTATTATATGACCAAAAATTAAAAAAAATAAAAAATGTGAAAAAAAATATCTTCATTACATAGTAATGAAAAAATTAATTTTATTTAAAATATTGGTCTAAATTCTTATTTTAAATAACATAAACATACTGAATTTAATAATAACTTTTACAATCTAACCACAAAAAAAGAGCATGCAATTAGCACATGCTCTTTTTATATTTTCACCAATTAATATTATTTACAAACATTTAAATAGAAAGTATTTATTGTTTTAATGAATTCTTGTTTTTGTTCTTCATTAGAGTTATCTAAGAAGAATTGACGTTTATAGTTTGTAAAAACAATTAGACTGTTTAATAATGAAAGTACATCATTTTTACATTGGTTATCATTCATGTATTTCTTATTAGAAATTTTAGATAACTTGTTTGATAATAATTTGCTGTTAACTTTATATTGAGATAGACTATTAACAAACGCTTTAAATTCTTGTTCATTAACACTAATATCATTAAGTTTGTTTTTGAACTTTTTATAGTTAGCATAATCGTAACGAATACCTAACACTAATAAAAGACTAAATAAAGCTGAACATACAATGTATAAGTTAGTATTGATTTGAGAACTAAATCAGTTTTGTAAAACACTGAATGTTAAAACAGTGTTAATTACTAATAAACCAACTAATGTAAATACAAGTTTAAACACTAAATTGTTAAATGAAAAATAATATCCTTCATTAAAAAATACATCGATTGTTTTGTTTGATAAGTATTTAGAATTTTGACTAAATGGTGAGATGTATCTTTGTTTATTTTTAACATAGCATAAAGCAGAAATAGCTATTGCTACAATTGCTACTATTAAAAGTGATAATACGATGATTTCTGTCTTTGACATAACTAAATTTTTAACAAAATTATATCTATTGTCGTTCCAAACATTATTATATGACCAAAAATTAAAAAAATAAAAAATGTGAAAAAAATTAATTTTATTTAAAAAAATATTTTTTTACTTTTGTGAATATTGTATTAGTGAGAGGAAAAAACTATGGAAAACATATTAATTTATTTAACAAGAAAGCACCAATTTTTTTGAGATGAAATTTATAAAGCTATTTCAAATCATGAACCAGTTGTAAAAGAAGAAGTTAAAAAACTAAGTGCTTTAGATACTAATAAAACAACACTAATTTCAGATTTTTATCCAACATACCTAATGAAAGCTTTTAAACCACCATTTGTGTTATTTCATTTAGGTAATTATGATCTTATTAGTAATAAAATGATAGGAATAGTAGGCAAGATTGATGAAACGAAAATTAAAGTATTAAAATTTTTAGCATCAAATCAGTATGTAATGAACTTTAAATTGAGTTCAATGGAAGATAATGATTTAGAATTATTACAAAAAAATAAAATTCCATGTATCATTTTCTGTGATGATATTATGATGGTGAAACAAGGTAGTCAATATCAAAAATATTTAAAAGAGGATAATTTTTTATTTTTGTCTGAAACCTACATGAATTCAAAAAATACTTCATTTTTGGAATATTACATAAACAGAATTTTTGTGGGTCACGATCTACCAATTATCATCTTTGATAAAAGTATCAATGATGATTTAGGATTAATTACATATTTAAATATAACAAAACATAAAGTTTACTTATATGAGCAACAACACACTAAACCAGAATATGATAAACATATAGGTGCAGTAAGAATAAACAATTTTAATGATCTAAAAGTAGTTTTTATAAATAAAAACTAAAAAACTTTATATATTATAGGTTGTTTTTTTAATGGGTAAGTGTTATATAATTTTTTAACCAATATGAACAACAAACTACTAATAATTGAGTCACCAAATAAAATTAACACTATTAGTAAATATTTAAACAACAAAGAATTTACTATTTTAGCAACAATCGGACACATCCGTGATTTACCAAGTTCAGGAATGGGTTTTGATGAAAAAACATTAGAACCAAAATGAATAGTTCCTCGAAAGAAAAAAAATGATCGTCAATCTAAAGAAGAAATAATTGATGCAATTAAAAAAACTGCAAACATGGTTGATGAAATCTATTTAGCAACCGACCCTGATCGAGAAGGAGAAGCTATTTCTTGGCATGTTTATGAAATTCTTCCTGATAAAGACAAAGCAAAATGTAAGAGAATTACATTTAATGAAATAACAAAAACAGCTATTAATGAAGCACTATCCAAACCTAGGAATCTAGATTTATTGTGAGTAAATTCACAATTTTCACGTCGCCTAATTGATAGGTTGGTTGGATATAAAGTTTCTAAAGTTGTCAAGCAAAAAACTTCTGGTAAATCAGCAGGTAGAGTTCAATCAGTTGCATTAAAATTTATTTATGATCGTGAAGATGAAATAGCTAAATTTGTTCCTAAAAAATGATGAACAGTTGACCCTTTAGTTAAAGGATTAAAAAATAATTCATTGATTTTACGTGAAGTTAATCCTGACTTAAAAGATATTAACTGTAATAAAATTGATGATGAAAAAGAAGGAAGTGGAGTTAACTTCTATGATATTGATTCAGCTAATAAAGTTGTAGCTAATTTAACTGATGAATATAAAATATATGCTATCGATGAACCAAAACAATATAAATTCAATCCAAAGGAACCATACAAAACATCTACTCTTCAACAGGATGCAATTAATAAATTAGGTTGAAGTGTAAGCAAAGCAACACTTGTGGCTCAAAAATTATATGAAGGTGTAAAGATAGGTGATGATTATGTTGCACTAATTTCATACCCAAGAACTGATAGTATTCGTATTTCTGATACTTTTAAAGAAAAAGCAAAAAGCTTTGTTCTTAAAACATATGGTCAAAAATATTACCAAGAACACACTTTCAAATCAAAAGGTAATAGTGATAATGTTCAAGACGCTCATGAAGCTATACGTGTAATCGATCCATTCATTACTCCACAAGATATTAAAGACAAAGTTGCAAAAGATGAATATATACTATATCGATTAGTTTGATGCCGTACAATCAGTTGTTTTATGGCATCTGCAATTTATGAAAATATAGTTGTTAGAATAATAAATAATAAAAATAAATTTTACACATACTCACGTACTCTTGTATTTGATGGATTTAAAAAAGTTTATTCGTCAAATGATGAAGATGAATTGCCATTAAGAGATTTGAAATTAACAAAAGAATTAATTGGAACTAATGTTCCAATTCAACAAGTTGATGTAAAGGAACATTCTACTACTCCTCCGCCTCGCTTTAATCAAGCTAGTTTAATTAAAGAATTAGATAATGCAGGTGTAGGTAGACCATCAACATATAAATCGATGGCAAACATGGCTCTAGAAAGAGGATATGCTGAATTAATTAATCGAGCATATAAACTTTTACCATTAGGTAAAACTGTTTGTGAATTTTTGGAAAAATATTTTGATTTTATTTTAAATGTTGATTTCACAAGTCGTGTTGAAAAATCATTAGATGATATAGCTGATGGAAAAATTGATTGGAAGGAACCAATAAAAAAACTTCAACCAATTTTAGAAAAAGGCTTGAAATTAGCAAAAGATAGTGAAAAAATAGAGAAAACTTTAGAAAAAGTAGGAAGAGCTTGCCCAAATTGTGGCAGTGAATTAGTCTACCGTTATTCTAAAAACGATCACACAAAATTTATTGGTTGTTCTAACTATCCTAAATGTAAGTATGCTGAATTTCCTACTAGTCCAACAGTTGAATTAGATGAAAAATGCCCAAATTGTGGTCATAATTTAATCATTAGATTAAATAAAAAACATCGTAAGTTTGTAGGATGTAGTAATTATCCATCATGCCACTACATCTTAAAGTGCGATGCTAAAAAAATTCAAGAATTAGAAGAAAAAGCAAAAAATAATAATAAAACAAATTAGACGATAGAAAAATAAAGTTAGGAGAAATATATGACACTAAGAGTAGTTTCATCAAAAGATTTTAAAGAATTAATTAATTCTAATGAATTAATTATTGTTGATTTTTATGCTGATTGATGTGGTCCATGTCGGATGTTATCTCCTAACATTGAAAAACTTTCAGAAGAATACAAAAATATTAAATTTGCTAAGGTTAATGTTGATGATTGTTCAGAATTAGCGCAAGAATTAGGTATTACTTCTATTCCGGCTGTTTTCTTTTTTAAGGATGCAAAAGTAATAAATTCTTTTGTTGGTTTTAAACCATATGAAGAAATTAAAACAATAATAAATAATTTTTCAAAGTAATCAAATAGGATTTATATGTCAAAAAAAATATATATAACAACACCAATATATTATGCTTCAGGCAAGCCACATATTGGTCATGCTTTTTCTACTATTTTAGCCCACTCAATAGTTGGTTATAAAAAAATGTTAGGCTATGAAACACTATTTTTAGGCGGTATGGATGAACATGGCCAAAAAATAGCAGATAAAGCCAAAGCTATCAATAAATCTCCACAAACTTTTGTAGATGAAATTTGTGATGAATTTACAAAATTGTGAAATAAACTAGGAACTAAATATGATTGTTTTGTTAGAACATCTAATTCTAATCATTGTCAAGTTGTTCAAAAAGTTTTTTCTCAATTTTTTAATGATAAATTTATTTACCTTGATACATGAAAAGGATTATATTGTGTTCAATGTGAAGAAAATTACACATTGGGTAATGCAATTAAAAAGGATGGCGAATTATATTGCAAAGTTGGACATAAATTAACAGAAAAGTTTGAAGAATCATATTTTCTTAAACTTTCAATGTTTCAAGAATGGTTAGAAAACTTTTATGTAGACAAACCAAAATTTATAATTCCTACAGAAAGATTAACTGAAATTAGAAATAACTTCATAAAAGAAGGTATTGAAGATTTATCAATTACTAGAACAACTTTTGATTGAGGTATTCCAGTTATTGAAAATAAAAAACATGTTATTTATGTTTGAATTGATGCATTAATGTCATATTTAACAGGCCTTGGTTTTTTACAAGATGATGATTCTTTATATCAAAAATTTTGAAATAGTGATGATGTAGAGCGTGTTCATATTGTTGGAAAAGAAATTACACGTTTTCATGGAATTTATTGACCAATCATGCTAAAAATGTTAAATGTTAAAATGCCAACAAATTTATTATCTCATGGTTGAATTGTTACTAAAGAAGGAAAGATGTCAAAATCATTAGGCAATGTTGTTGACCCTATTGAATACATTGATAACTATGGTAGAGATGCATTAAGGTATTTTCTTTTAAGAACAATAAATACAGAATCAGATGGAATTTTTTCACATGACTTGTTTATTAGTACTTATAACACAGATTTAGCAAATAATTATGGTAATTTTATTTCTCGTACATTGGGAATGCTAAACAAATATACTAATGGTATAGTCCCAAAATTTAATCCATCTGTATTAGATGAAAAAGATAAGCAAATTATTAATGAAATTACTAATGTTAAATCTTTAATAATTAACGAGATCAATAATTTTAAAATCAATAACGTTTTAGCTCACATTATGAATATAAATTCATTAGCTAATAAATACATTGAAGATACTAAACCTTGAACTTTAAAATCAGATAATCAAAAGGATAAATTAAATAGTTTCTTAACAATAGTTGCCAATGTATCAAAGACACTAACTTATCTATTAAGCCCTGTTTTAATTGATGGTACATCAAAAGCCTTAGAACAATTGAATTTATCTAATTGTAATCTAAATTTTGATAATGCTTTTGAATTTAATACAATGGATGAATTAAAAGTAAATTCATCATCACCTATTTATGTAAGAATAGAAAATAAAAAATAGTTTGCTTTTCTGTAAATTTATATTAATATAAAATTACACATTTACGGAAGGTAAATTTTATGGAAAACACAAATAAATTTAATAATTTTTTTATTCAATCAAAAATATTAACTGAAGACGAATGTAATTTATTAAATGATTGTGTTGAATTTTCATTAGATAGAACTAATCCTAATCAGTTTTGTATTGTTATAGATAATAAAAAAGTTATTTCTCCAGATATCTTTGTTAAATTATTTAAATTTCATAAAGAATCAATTAATAAAAATTTGACTATAAAATTTCTTAATTTGTATTCAACATATACTGCTGATGAGATTGTAGAATATTTTAAATATTTTATTAATTTTAAAAATCTTGATTTAGACACATATAAGTCTGTATTAATTAATAAACCATTTTCTCAATGTGAAGATAAACTTTTAATAAAGTATATAAGCAATTTTGAACTATCTAATTTTAAAAAAATTAAAGATAACTTTTTATCATTTTTAAAAACTTCATTATTTAAAATTAATGACATTGATTTTCAAATGTTAGACAATGAACAAACTGTTAGTTTATACAAAAAAACTATGGATGAAAAAATTACCAATAGTTTTAAATCTATTTCTGATTCAGCAAGACAAATGAAAATTGTAACTAATGAAAATAAAATTAAATCAAATACAGTTACACCAATTGAAGAAATTGATAGTAACACACAAAGAGCAATTATAGAAGGACAAATTTTCAATATAGATGTTACAATTACTAAAAAAACAAATCGTAAAATTTATACTTTCTCAATAACAGATTATAATAGTGGAATTATTGTTAAAATCTTCCCAAGTGATAGCTCAAGTAATTCTTATCAAAATAAGCAAAATGTAATAACAGATGAATATATACAAACATTCAAAAAAGGTGATTGAGTAAAAATAAGAGCAACTTTTAGTGTTGATAACTATCAAAATAACCAAGTTACAGGTATTGCCAATCAAATTATGAAAATTAATTGTCCTAAACAATTTGTAAGGGAGGACAATTCTACCAAGAAAAGAATTGAACTATTATGTCATACTAAAATGACTGCTTTTGACGGAATATGTAGTGCAAGCGAAGTTGTAGAAAGGGCTAAATCATATGGTTGAGAATGTGTAGCTCCTATAGATCGTTTCAATGTGCAATCTTTTCCTGAAATTTTTTCTATTAGCAAAAAAACTAAACAAAAAGTTGTATATGGTTGTGAGATGAATGTAATAAATCGAAACAATCTAATTGTTAAAAATCCACGAGATGAAAATTTAGAGACATCAGAATTTATTGTTTTTGATATTGAAACATCTGGATTATATTCATACAACAATGACCTTATTGAATTTGGTGCAATTAGAATCAAAAATGGTGTTGAAGTTGATAGAATTGACTTTTTTGTTAAACCATCTAAACCAATTTCTTATTTTATTTCCAATAAAACTCACATTACTAATGAAGTACTTCAACAACATGGTATTGATATACATGAAGCTTTAAAGAAAATTAAAGATTATGTTAAAGATCTTACATTGATTGCACATAATGGTATAAAGTTCGATTATCGTTTTATAAATAATAAATTAGAACAATATGGTTTTGAACCTTTAACTAATCCAATAATCGATACAATGCAATTATCTAGATACCTAAATGAGAAAGCAACTCAACACAATTTAGGTACCATTTCACGTGGATATAAATTAGTATATAACGACGAAATTGCTCATAGAGCTGATTTTGATGCTGCTGTTTTATTTGAAGTATGAAAAATAATGGTTAGTGAATTGAAAAAACAAAATATTACTAATTTACAACAATTATCAACTTTAAATAATGAAAGCTTATATACACGCCAATTTGCTGAAAATTTTGTTGACATATATTGTAAAAATCAAGCATCAATTAAAAAGATGTATGAATTAGTTTCTATTGCATCAACTGACAATTTTTACAATATGCCAAGATTGTTTAAGGATAATATTGAAAAGAATAGAGAATACTTTTTAATTGCCAATTCTCCTGTTGAGAGTGATGTATTTGATGTAGCCTTTAATTCCACTACTAAAGAATTAGAAAAAGTCATTAATTTTTATGACTATATTTTTGTTTCTAGTCCTCAAAATTTATTACATGAAATTCATAGAGAAAATTTTAGTTTAAAAGATGCTGAAGCAATTATTTTAAAAATAATAAACGTATCTAAAAAACTAGGTAAAAAAGTAATAGCAGTAAGTGATGGTTATTATTTAGATATATGAGATCAAATTGCTCATAGAGTTTATGTAAGTTCAAAATTATTAGGTGGAAAATCACACCGTTTACACCGTTATGATCAATCAAATGAAATATTGCCTGATTATCATGTTCGTACAACAGAAGAAATGCTAAAAGAATTTGATTTTTTAAATGACAAAAAATTAATTGAAGAAATTGTGATTGATAATGGTTATGATTTTATTAAACAAATTGATAATGAAATAAAACCTTTACAAGATAAATTAAATGCTCCAAAGATTAGTGATGCAGAAGAAAAACTAAAAGAATATGTAAAAAACAAATCTCATGAAATGTATGGAGAAAATCTTCCAGAAATAGTTTCTAAACGAATTGATAAAGAATTAAATTCAATTATCAATAATAAGTTTTCTGTAATTTATTGAATTGCGCACTTATTAGTATTGCAATCATTATCAGATGGTTTTTTAGTAGGAAGTCGTGGATCGGTAGGATCATCATTAGTAGCACACTTTTTAGATATTACAGAAGTTAATGCTTTACCAGCACACTATTTGTGTAAAAAATGTCATTATTCTGATTTTAATGTTGTTGCAGATGATGGCTTCGACTTACCACCTAAAAAATGCCCAGTGTGTGGTGAGATGATGTATGGACAAGGACATAATATTCCTTTTGAAACATTCCTAGGCTTTCATGGTGAAAAGGTTCCTGATATTGATTTGAACTTTTCTGGTTTGTATCAAGCTAATGCTCACAATTTCATTAAAAAAATGTTTGGTGCAGAGCATTCTTTTAGAGCAGGAACTATCGCAACAGTTGCTGAAAAAACTGCTTATGGTTATGTAAAGAATTATTTTGAAAATGAAGGTAAAACTTTTAAAGCAAATCCTGTGTATATTGAATGAATAAAAAATAAATGTACTGATGTAAAAAGAACAACAGGGCAACATCCTGGAGGAATTGTTATTGTTCCTAATGAAATGAGTATTTTTGATTTTTGTCCATATAATTTCCCGGCTGATGATAAAACACAAGATTGATATACTACACATTTCCCTTTCGAAAGTTTACATGACACTTTATTAAAGTTTGATATTCTTGGACACGATGATCCAACAAAATTAAAACTTTTAGAAGAATATACAGGAATTGATGCAAAAACAATCCCTTTTTATGATCCTAAAATCATGAAATTATTTACATCAATTGAACCATTAGGAATAACTTCAGAACAAGCAAATGGAGAAAAGAATGGTGCAATTGGTTTACCTGAATTTGGTACTTCATTTGTTCGTGGATTATTAAATGATTCTCAACCAAAATCATTTGCAGATTTAATTCGAATTTCAGGGTTAAGTCATGGTACAGATGTTTGACTAAATAATGCACAAACTTTGATTAGAGATCATCATTTAACTTTATCACAAGTAGTAGGTTGTCGTGATGATATTATGACTTATTTAATAAAATGTAATGTTGATCCATTAGTAGCTTTTAGTACCATGGAATCTGTACGTAAGGGTAAAGGAATTAAACCTAATGATATGGAAGTTATTAAATCTAATAATGTTCCACAATGGTATATTGATTCATGTTTAAAAATTAAATATCTATTCCCAAAAGCACATGCAACAGCATATGTAATAATGGCTTGAAGAATTGCATGGTTCAAAGTTAATTATCCATTAGCATTTTATGCAACATTTTTAACAATTCAATCTGATTTGTTTGACATAAAAACTATACTAGCAGGACCAACTGCTATTAAAGAAAAAATTAATAAGATTAAATCAATGCTAAACAATAATGCTACTAAAAAAGATGTTAAAAATAAAGATAAAGATTTAATCCCAATTTATGAAATAGCATTAGAAATGTATGCACGTGGATTTGGATTTAAATGTGTTGATTTAGAAAAATCAGAAGCATCAAAATATGTAATAGATGGCAATTGTTTAATCCCACCATTTACAGCAATAGATGGTTTAGGTATAGCAGCTGCTGAAAGTGTTGTTAAAGCAAGAAAGGAAAAACCGTTTGTTAGCAAGGAAGATCTAATGCAAAGAACACAACTTAATAAAACAGTATTAGATTTTCTTAATGAATTAGGTGTTACTGATAAATTAAAAGACAATAATCAACTATCATTATTTGATGATTTATTTTAGTAAGGAGTTTATATTATGTTAAATATCATTTTGTTTCAACCAGAAATACCAGAAAATACAGGAAATATTGCTCGTACATGTGTTGCATTTAATGCAAGATTACATTTAATTAGACCATATGGATTTTTTTTAACAAGCAAAGCAATTAAAAGAAGTTCGGTTACATATTGAGACAAATTAGATTTGCATGAATATGATTCATATGATGAATTTGTCCAAAAAAATAATATCAATAATGAAAGCCAAATTTATTACATAACAAGATATGGCAAACATACAACAAACAACATTAAATATAACTTAGATAATGATGTTTATTTAATGTTTGGAAAAGAATCAACAGGTATTGATAAACAAATTCTAAAAGATAATTTAGATAAGACAATAAGGATACCAACATCAGAAAATGTTAGAGCATTAAATTTATCTAATTGTGTTGCAATGTTATCTTATGAATATGTTAAAAGAAATGAATTTAAAGGTTTGTCAGAAGAAGAACCTTTTAAAAAGGATGAAATATAGTATATTCTTGTTAATGTTAAAAAGGGAACTTAATCAAAAGAATTTATTATCTATATAATAAATTATTGATAAGTATGAATGATAAAATTAAAAAACATGAATCAGTTTGCATAGATGCTAATACAGCAGTTAGTTATATTAGTTATGCAGTAAGTGATATTGCGTGAATATATCCAATAACTCCATCTTCTCCAATGGCAGAATATGCAGATCTACTTTCTTCAAGTGGAATTAAAAATATTTTTGGAAATGATGTAAAAGTTATTGAAATGCAATCTGAATCTGGTGTGGCTGGAGCTATTCATGGTTCTTTAGTTTCTGGTGCTTTAGCTACTACTTATACATCAAGTCAGGGATTACTATTAATGATCCCAAATATGTATAAAATAGCTGGAGAATTATTACCTGCAGTTTTTCATGTTGCTGCAAGAACTGTTGCTACACATGCATTAAATATATTTTGTGATCATTCAGATGTTATGAGTGCAAGACAAACAGGTTTTTGTATGTTATGTTCTAATAATGTGCAAGAATCAATGGATATGGCCTTAATATCTCATATTGTTGCTTTAAAGTGTTCTTTGCCTTTTTTACATTTTTTTGATGGCTTTAGAACATCACATGAAATTAATAAGGTTGATAAGATACCATATGAGGATATTAAAAAGTTAATCCCATATGATGCTATTGAAAAATTTAGAAATAGAGCTTTAACCCCTAACCATCCTAAACAAATGGGAACTACTCAAAATTCAGATATATTTTTCCAAAATAGAGAAGCATCAAATAAATATTATGATGCAGTTTATGACAATTTAGTTAATACCATGGAAGAATTTGGGAAAATAACAAATCGTTATTATCAACCTTTCATGTATGTAGGATCAAAAACCCCTAAACATCTAATAGTAATGATGGGATCAGGAGCAGACACAGCGGAAATTGCTATCAATTCATTAAATAAAATAAACCCAATATATGGATTAATAAAAATCCATTTATTCCGCCCGTTCAATGCTAAAGAATTTGTCAAATTAATTCCAAGTACTGTTAAAACAATTTCAGTTTTAGATCGTACTAAAGAACCTGGAAGTATTGGTGAACCATTATTTTTAGATGTTGTTGCTGCAGTAAACAATTCAATTTCCAATAATGAAACAAAAATATTTTCTGGTAGATATGGTTTAGGTGGAAAAGATTTTACTATCAATAATGTATTAAGTGTTTTAGATAATGCTGAATCATCTATGCCTAAAGAAAAATTTTCAATAGGGATAAATGATGATGTTTCTCATTGTTCATTATCACCATCAAATAGAACAATTGACATGGATATTGACAATACATCTATGCTTTTTTATGGTTTAGGAAGTGACGGTACAGTTTCTGCTAATAAAAGCAGTATAAAAATTATTGGTGAAAACACTAAAAAATATGTCCAAGCATATTTTGAATATGATTCAAAAAAATCAGGAAGTGTTACAACAAGTCATTTACGTGTGTTTGACAAACCAATACACATGCCGTTTTTAGTTAATAAAGCAAGTTTTATTGCTATACATAATTATTCATTTGTTCACTTATATGATGTATTAAAACCCTTAACTAACAATGGTGTTGTTTTAATTAATACTCCATTGACACAAGAACAACTAGAACGAGATTTGCCTGAAAATTTTAAAAAACATCTTAGAGATAAGAATGCTAAATTATTTGCTATTGATGCAAATAAAGTAGCTATATCTTGTAATTTAAAAAACAAAATTAATGTCATAATGCAAACTTGTTTTTTTAAATTAACAAATTTTATTGACTACAATTTGGCAATTGAAAAAATCAAAGAATTTGTTGTAAAAAGTTATTCTAAAAAAGGTAATCAAATTGTTGAAAATAATTTTAAAGCAATTGATGCATGTTTAACTTCATTACAAGAATTAGATGTACAAAAAATTATTAATACAAAAACAGAGAGTTTTGTAAACAATAATAGAGTTTCTAATTATTATAAAAGTTGACCATTATTAGTTGATAAAAAAGAAGGGAATGATTTACCAGTTTCTACTTTTAATCCAGATGGAAGTGTGCCAACAAATACATCAAAAAATGAAAAAAGAGGTATTGCTAATTTTATTCCTACTTGAATTCCAGAAAATTGTATTCAATGTGGCCAATGTTCATTAGTATGTCCTCATGCAGCTATTAGGACATATTTAGTTGATAGTAACCAATCAAATATACCAGAAACATTAAAACATACACCTGCTCTTGGAGTTAAAGGTTATGATTTTATAATTCAATGTAGTCCATTAGATTGTACAGGTTGTTCATCTTGTGTTCGTGTTTGCCCTGCAAAAAATAAAGCATTACAGTTTCAACCATTACAAGTAGTAAAAAATGAACAATTGAAAAATTACGATTTTGTAAAAGAATTACCAGAAGTTCCTACTATCTTTAAAACTAATACTGTTAAAGGGATTCAATTTAAACAACCTTATTTTGAATTTAGTGGCGCTTGTCCAGGATGTGGAGAAACTCCATACATTAGATTATTAACTCAACTATTTGGGAATAAAATGATTATTGCTAATGCTACAGGTTGTTCATCAATATACGGAGGTAGTGCACCAAGTTGTCCATACAGTGTTGATAATCAAGGTAAAGGTCCAGCATGAGCTAATAGTTTATTTGAAGATAATGCTGAATTTGGATATGGAATGTATCTAGCTAATAAAATTAAAAATAATAAAGCTTTTGACAATCTTAAATCATTATTAAATCTAAATATTTCATTAGAATTATCAAATGCGATTAAAAGTTTAATTGAAAAAGAAAACAATGATAAAAATATTCAAGAATTAATTAATTTGCTACAAAATGAAAAAAATAATGATTCTAATTTCCTTAGTTTAAAAGAAGAAATTATTGCAAATAAAGATTCATTGTATAAAAAATCAATTTGAATCATTGGTGGAGATGGTTGAGCTTATGATATTGGGTTTGGTGGTATCGATCATGTAATAGCCAGTGGTGCTAATGTAAACATTTTAGTACTTGATACTGAGGTGTACTCTAATACAGGAGGACAAAGTTCAAAGTCTACCCCTATTGGTAGTGTTACTAAATTTGCAAGTAATGGTAAATTAACTAATAAGAAAGATTTAGGGTTAATTGCGATGAGCTATAAAAATGTTTATGTAGCAAAAGTAGCAATGGGAGCTAATCAATCACAATTAATTAATGCTTTAGTAGAAGCTGAATCATATGATGGTCCAAGTATTATTATTGCATACGCTCCATGTATTAATCATGGTATTGATATGGGTAACACACAATTAGAAATGAAAAAAGCTGTTCAAAGTGGTTATTGAGATTTATATCGTTATAACCCAACAAAAGAACAACCTTTGTCAATAGATTCTTTAGATCCTACAATTTCATATCTAGATTTCTTAAAAGGCGAAAATAGATATGCTAATTTATTGTGCAGAAATCCTGAATTAGCACAAGAATTATTTACAAAATCAGAAAAAGCTGCTAAAGCAAGACGAGAAACTTTAAAACAAATGATTTTAAAGGAAGAATAATTACTTATCTTCTTCTGATAATTCAATTGCACATGCAGGGCATACATCACAACATGCACCACATCCAATGCATTTATCCTTATTTACATGTGCTTTTCCATCTTCACCAATTTGAATAGCACCAACAGGACACACACCTTCACATGCACCACATCCTAAACATGCATCACAATTAACTTTTGCTTTTTTTGCCATATTTACCCCCTTAGTAGTAAAATTATTACATAATATCAAAACACTTATTATTTATCTACTTTAATTTAAATCGTTCATATATAATATGTTTGTTAATATTATAAAAATATTAAATTATAAATCGAAAGTTCGGAGGAAATATGTCAAAAACTTGATTTAAACAATGAGAAGGTTTTAAACCTGGTTCATGATCTAATGAAATTGACGTTCGTGATTTCATTCAAAAAAACTATACTCCATATGAAGGAAGTAGTAGTTTCTTAACTGGACCAACTAAAGCTACTCTTAATCTATGAGACAGGGTATTAGAATTATCTAAAAAAGAAAGAGAAAATGGTGGTGTTTTAGATATGGACACTCGTTGCTCATTCATTGATGCTTTTGGACCTGGTTATTTATCAGATGCTAAACACCGTGATGAAGAAAAAATTGTTGGTGTTCAAACAGATGAACCATTTAAGAGAGCATACATGCCTTTTGGTGGTGTTAGAATGGCAAATGCTGCAGCTGAAAATTATGGATTTAAAGCAGACCCTAAGTTAGTTGAAATTTTTACAAAATATCGTAAAACTCACAACCAAGCTGTATTTGAAGCATACACACCTGAAATGAAAGCTGCAAGACATGCTCACATTATTACAGGTTTACCTGATGCATATTCAAGAGGTCGTATTATTGGTGACTACCGTAGAATTGCACTATATGGTATTGACTATTTAATTAATGAAAAACTAGAAGCACGTGAAAAAATGACTGATGTTATGTCAGCTGATGTAATCCGTGTAAGAGAAGAAGTTGCTGACCAAGTAGCTGCTTTAAAAGCTATGAAAACTATGGCTGCTGCATATGGTTTTGATATTTCTCAACCAGCTGCAAATGCTAAAGAAGCTATTCAATGAACATACTTTGGTTATTTAGCTGCAGTTAAAGACCAAAATGGTGCTGCAATGTCAGTAGGTAGAGTTTCTACATTCTTAGATATTTATATTGAAAGAGATTTAAAAAACAATTTAATCTCTGAACAAGAAGCTCAAGAATTAATGGACCAATTCGTAATGAAATTAAGAATTGTTAAATTCATGAGAACTCCTGATTACAATGATATCTTTAGTGGTGACCCAATTTGAGCTACTGAATCAATTGGTGGTATGGGTATTGATGGAAGAACATTAGTTACAAGAAACTCTTTCCGTATCATTCACTCTTTATCAAATATTGGACCTGCTCCAGAACCAAATTTAACTATTTTATGATCTACACGTTTACCAGAAAACTTTAAAAAATTCTGTGCTGAATACTCAATTAGATTCTCTTCAATGCAATATGAATCTGATGATTTAATGCGTGTAACTCATGGTGATGATTATGCAATTGCATGTTGTGTATCTCCAATGAAAGTTGGTAAACAAATGCAATTCTTCGGTGCTCGTGCTAACTTAGCAAAAGCATTATTATACGCAATTAATGGTGGATATGACGAAATGGAATGTCAAAAAGATCCAGAAAATTGTGACAAACACCGTTTAGGACCATGATTACCTCAATTAGACACAACTGAAGGTGTAGCATTATGCTATGAAGAAGTTAGAGCTAGATACCGTGAAGTAATGAAATGATTAGCAAAATTATATGTTAACACATTAAATGTTATTCATTACATGCATGATAAATATTACTATGAAGCAGCTCAAATGGCTTTATATGATTTAGATGTATACCGTTTCTTTGCAACAGGTATTGCTGGTGCTAGTGTAATTGCTGACTCATTATCTGCAATTAAATATGCAAAAGTATATCCAGTTTGAAAGAAATTACCTAATGGTCGTTCAATTGCTGTAGACTTCAAAGTTGAAGGCGATTTCCCTAAATATGGTAATGATGATGACCGTGTAGATATGATTGCTGTTGATGTAATTTCTGAATTTGTTACAGAATTAAAGAAAAACCCAACTTACCGTGATTCTCATGTAACTACTTCAATCTTAACAATTACATCAAACGTTATGTATGGTAGAAATACTGGTACAACTCCTGATGGAAGAAAAGCTGGTCAACCATTTGCTCCAGGTGCTAACCCAATGCATGGTAGAGATGCTTCAGGTGCTGTTAACTCATTATCATCTGTTTCAAAAATTCCATTCAGATATGCAGCAGATGGTATATCTAACACATTCTCAATTATTCCAGGTGCTTTAGGAAAAGATGGCAAAATGTTAGTTATTTCAGGTGATGAATTAGACATGGAAAAAATTGCTCGTGCAAAAGCATGTGATGATTCAAAACCATGCTCATCTACTTCAAAATGCAAAAAAACTACTAAAACTTGCAAAAAAGGTAAATAATTAAATCTAAATAATAAAAGATTATGACCACACCGGTCATAATTTTTATTTTTATAATATTAATATATACATTAGGTTGATATTTATGAGAAAAAGTGTAAAAGGTAAGATTAAATTAAGTTTCATAATGTCTTTTATTGGTCTTTCAACATTGGGATCACTATTTGTTGGTAGTAATGTTAATACTAACAGCAATAATGTTTCAACAAAAGTTTCGAATCCAGTAAATGAAGCATCTTTTGTTGTAACTTATTTAGATGATTCATCTGTTGAACAAACTATAACATGTTCCACTGATGCTGATTTTAATGCATTGTGCATTCCTGATGGTCAAACAACAGTTACATTAAACGGAACAACTATTGATATTACAAAAATTACATCAATAACACTTGATTATGAAACAGGTGATTGAAGTAATATTACGACAATAGGAGATAATTTTTTAAAAGGATTTACTAGTTTATCTAAATTTAGTTTGTCCAATATGCCAAATCTAACTTCAATTGGTGCTGGTTTTATGGATGGATGTACTAGTGTAACGGAATTAGAAATTTCAAATTTACCATTATTAGCTTCAGCTGAATTTTTATCTGCTTTACAAACATGTACAAGTTTAACAGATATAACTATTAGTCAACTTCCTCTTGTTGATCAAACTTCTTTAAAAAACGGAATTACAAACTTATCAGGATTACTTACAAAAATTGACATTAGTAACATGGATGGAATTACAAGTGTTGCTGATTTATTTAGCTCAATGACAGTATTAGAAGATTTGAGTCTAAGTAATTTAACTAATGTAAATTCATTGACATCAGAAATATTCACAAGTATTTCGGGTTTACGAATATTAAAATTAGCTAATATTGGTGTAACTACATTCCCAGAGAATTTTTTAGCAAATTCTTCATTGACTTCTCTTACTTTAGGTGAATTTCCAACATTGACTTCTTTACCTATAGGATTTTTGAGTAATTCTGCTAATTTAACTGCATTAAACTTTCAGAGTGATTTAACAAATATCACTGCCATTCCTAATGACTTTTTAACAGGTTGTTCAAGTTTATCTAATGTCAATGTTTCAATATTATCAAATTTAACAAGAATAGGAAACAATTTTTTAAAAGGCTGTTCAAGTTTGAATGCATTTGATATTAGTACTATTTCTAATTTATCAAGTATTGGAACAGGTTTTTTAAAAGATTGCACTATTTTAAACTCAATCAATTTTCCTACTTCTTTAACAAATATCACTGCCATTCCTAATGATTTTTTAGTTAATTGTAGTAACTTAATAGCTTTAGACCTTTCTGGCTTTGGCAATGTTACATCAATTGGAACAAATTTTTTAAGTCAATGTAGTTTATTGTCTAACATTGTTTTCCCAACATTCAGTAATTTAACTTTAATTAATGATTATTTCTTATCTGGATGTTCTGATCTAAGAAACATTGATTTCGCAAACTTTGCTAATGTTGAAACAATAAAAGGACATTTTTTAGATGGATGTATTGCATTAAGAAAATTAAATTTTGGTCCTTGTACTAAATTAACTTCAATTGGTGCAAAATTTTTAAATAATTGTAGCGATTTACAAACAATGGATTTAATGGAAAAAGAAACTCCACCAACTTTAACTAGTTGAGGTGATAATTTAAGTGCTTTAACGTTAATTACAACTAATTTTAATTCATATGCTTCTGCTACAACTTGAAGCGAAAAAGCTCCTCTTATTAAGAACAATATGGTTGTAGTTTGTTCAGTAACAACAGGAACTGTAGGTCAAGAAGTTCAAGTAACTGCTACAATCAATAATTTAGATCATACTACTGATCCTATTACATG
Organism: Mycoplasmataceae bacterium; assembly: GCA_029009155.1. GTDB lineage: Bacteria > Bacillota_I > Bacilli_A > Mycoplasmatales > Mycoplasmoidaceae > Malacoplasma_A. Next base: position 102,054 of record JAQXJX010000021.1, read on the forward strand.
AACTGCAGATTCTACTTATATCCAAATTAGCGATCCTACTTCATATTCTGGCGTTGCTAAAACTATAAAACTATTAAAAGCTTCTTCTACTCCTATAGTTATTACTGCTACATCTGGAAGTTATGTAAGAACTATTTCTATTACTATTAATCCAGCAACTGTAACTGCTATTACTTTACAACAATATAGTTTTGAAAATGTTGAAATAGGTTCAGAAATTACAAACGTTGCCACAATTAATCCAGAAGCCGATCCAACAACACCAATTTATTGAAAGGTTCGTCAAACTTCTGACGCACATGCTGTTAATATTGTTAATAGTGAAACAACAACAGGAGTAGCGGTTAGAATTAATATTTTATATCGTCCAAAACAAGGAAGTGGAACTGTGATGTTTGATGTAACATCAGGTGCAAAGAAAACATCTTTTGTAGTTAATATTAAATATAAAGATGTTGAGAGTGTTCAAATTGAAGGAACACCAACAATTAAAGGAAATGAATCAACAGGTGGTAGTCAAATTTATAAAGCTATAGTAAATCCAGTAGGTTCTGATCAAAGTGTTGAATGATCAATTGAAACACAAGATCATCCTGATTGAATTACAATCAATTCTTCTACAGGTGAATTAAAATGAACAGATGCTGCTGTTCTTGGTGAATATACTTTTAAGATTAGAGCAACTTCAACAGCATTTACTCAATTTTTTGGTGAAAAATTATGTACATTAATTATTAATACTAAACCTACCCCTCCAGCTCCTTCACCAAGTGTAAATAATAGTAATTGATTAGTTTGAATAGGAGTAGAATCAATCGGAATTTTAGCAATAATTATTGGTGTATATTTCCTAGCTTCATTCTTCTATAAAAAACATTTAAGAAAATAAATTACAATATCCAAAAAAATAATCAATAATATATTTGATTATTTTTTTTATATATGGAGATATTTTATGGATTATGCAAAAGAATCATTAAGACTACATAAAGAATGAAATGGAAAAATTTCAATTAATGTTAAATGTCCAGTTAATACTAAAGAAGAATTAGCTTTAGCATATACACCAGGTGTTGCACAACCATGTTTAGAAATTCAAAAAGATCCTAATAAAAGCTATAGCCTAACATGAAAAAAGAATTGTGTTGCTGTAATAACAGACGGTAGTGCTGTTTTAGGTTTAGGTAACATTGGTCCAGCTGCAGGTATGCCAGTAATGGAAGGAAAAGCTGCCTTATTTAAAGCTTTTGGTGATGTTGATGCTGTTCCTTTGTGTATTAAATCTAATAATGTTGATGAAATAGTTAACACAATTTATTTATTATCTGATTCTTTTGGTGGAATTAATCTTGAAGATATTTCTTCTCCTCGTTGTATTGAAATAGAAGAAAGATTAAAAAAATTATGTGATATTCCTGTTTTTCATGATGATCAACATGGAACAGCTATTGTAGTAGCAGCTGCTATTATTAATGCAACTAAATTAACTAATAGAAAACTGGAAAATACAACAGTAGTTATTAATGGTGCTGGTAGTGCTGGAATGGCTATTGCTAAATTATTATTATTAATTGGTATTGGTGATATTAGATTATGTGATATTAATGGAATAATTGATTCAACTGATAATCGCTTAAATATTTATCAAAAAGATTTAGCTATTAAAACTAATAAAAATAAAGTAAAAGGCAAATTAATTGATGCATTAAAAGGTGCTGATATATTTGTTGGTGTTTCAGCTAAAGGATGTTTAAAACCTGAAATGATAAAAGTAATGAATAAACGTTCTATTATTTTAGCGATGGCTAATCCTATCCCAGAAATTATGCCAGATGAAGCTTTAGCAGCAGGTGCAGAAGTTGTTGGAACAGGACGAAGTGATTTCCCTAATCAAATTAATAATGTGTTAGTTTTCCCAGGAATTTTTAGGGGTGCATTAGATGTTCAAGCTAAACAAATTACTGATGAAATGAAAATTACTGCAGCTTATGCAATAGCAAGCTTAGTTAGTGATGAGCAATTATCTAAAGATTACATTATTCCAAGTCCATTAGATAAATCAGTTACAAAAGTTGTAGCTAAAGCAGTTAGTGATTGCTGATTAAAAAATAATAAATAGGAAAATGAATATGAGCAAGTACAAAATAATGAAAGATTCAATTGGTGAAATTGAAGTTCCAGCCGATAAATTTTATGGACCACAAACACAAAGAAGTTTATTAAACTTTACAATTCATAATGAGAAGATTCCTTTTGCTTTGATTTCAGCAATCGCAACAATTAAAAAAGCTTGTGCAATAGCTAATAATAAAGCAAATAAAATGGATGAAAGATCCATGAAAGCCATCATTAATGTTTGTGATATGATTATTAATCATGAATTAGATGATAATTTTGCATTATCTGTATGACAAACTGGTAGTGCCACACAGACTAATATGAATGTCAATGAGGTAATAGCTAATAAAGCTAATATTTTAGACAATACTTTACATATTCATCCTAATGATCATGTAAATATGTCACAAAGTTCGAATGATGTCATCCCTACAGCAATTCATTTAATGATTGGTGAATTAATTAATAAAAAATTATTGATTGCTATTGATGATTTAATTAATGTATTTAAAAAAGTAATTAGTGATAAAACATTTGATATTGTTAAAGTAGGAAGAACACATTTACAAGATGCAACACCAATAACATTGCATCAAGAATTTTCTGCATTTATTGATATGCTAGAAAACAATAAACAAATTATCTTAGAATCATTAAATTACATTTATCAATTACCTATTGGTGGCACTGCTGTTGGAACTGGTTTAAATGCTCCTAAAGGTTTTGATTTAAATGTTTGTAATGAATTATCTAAATTAACATCATATTCATATAAAGTAATGTCTAATAAATTCCATGGTTTAAGTTCTAAAGATTATGTTAGTAATTTACACAACTCATTAAAATTATTAGCAGAAAATTTATATAAAATTGCTAATGATATTAGATGATTATCAAGTGGTCCTAATTGTGGTATAGGAGAAATTTTAATTCCTCAAAACGAACCAGGAAGTTCAATTATGCCAGGTAAAGTTAACCCAACCCAATGTGAAAGTCTAATGATGTTATGCATTCAAGTAATTGCAAATAACTATGCAATTAGCATAGCAAACACACAAGGTAATTTTCAATTAAATACTTTTATGCCCTTAATAGCTTACAATGTAAATCAATCCATCAATTTATTATCTGATGGAATGAAATCATTTGCTAATAAATGTGTTTATGGAATTAAACCAAATGAAAAAAGAATTAATCATAATATCGAGCATTGCTTAATGCTTGCTACTGCTTTAAATTCGACAATCGGCTATGATAAAGTAAGTGAAATAGTTAAATATGCTCATAAGAATGGCATTAGTTTAAAAAAAGCTTGTTTAGAATTAAAATATCTAACAAGCGATGAATTCGATAAAATTGTAGATCCAAAAAAGATGTGTTAATTTTTTTTAACTAAAATCAAAATTTTTAAAAGTGTATGCAGAAATTTTAATAATATTTAAAATTGATACTTCATCACTTTGACGTTCTTTATCACATCATAATGATAATTTAAGATCAGTATATGCATTATCAGAATCAATTAAAAAATAATTTTGTAATTCTGGTAATGACATATCACGAGTGTAATCACTAATATGTAAACCAGGTTGGATACTCTTATCAGGAATTTCTTGAAATGATGTTTCAATTCTAATTTGAGTAATTTTTTGAGTTGTCTTGTTATTTAGTGGTAAATTTTTATTGTTATAAATTGGTCGACAATTATTTGCATTAAAATTAATTTCACTTTTGAAAGTGAAAGAGTGATTATTTTTAGATGAATAAACAGATGTTGTAAGTAATGAATCAGTTTTATCTCATTGCAATAATTCAGTACATTCACTATTGTAAAAGAAAGTATCACTAATTCAATTACGCATTGTATAGATTAGATTATCACTTATAGTAGAAAGAGTAAGTTTACTATTAATATAATCTATCTTTTCTTCTTTTGTTTTTTCATTGAAATTAGGATCATTTTCAAAAGGAGTAGATAGATCAGCATTTCATTCACCAGTATTACTTGAATATCTAAAATGTCTAGTTGATGATAAAGTTTGTGAGCAACTTGTAATTAACATGCATGGGATGATAGCAGCTATTGTTAATAAAGGTAAAAATAAAAAAAATTTATTTTTTTTCATAATTTAATTTTTTATTTTAATATTTAGTATTTTATTTTTTAGAAAAATGAATTAAATAAGCATTTGCTTTTTTAACTTCACTTAATTTCTTATACATGCAACCATGACCAGGTAAAATTAAATCATCATCACTATAAGTTGCAAGAAACAATCTAATAGATTTAAAAATTTCTAATTGGTTTCCTGTTGGTAAGTCAGTTCTTCCTATTGTGTTATAAAAGATTGTGTCACCTGTAAATACATAGTTTTCTCATTTATAACAAACAGAACCCTTAGTATGACCTGGAGTCTCTAAAACATTAAAAACAAAAGTTCCAACTATTAATTCTTCACCTTCAAAAAACACATAGTTATTTTCATTAATTATTTTAATTTCACCAACTATTTCTTTTGAAAAGTTATGGTTTAAAATAACATTTTTCTCTTTTAAAGGGCAATATATTTTTGTTTCAAAATTATTTACTAAAACTTCATCAGAAGAATAATGATCATAATGACCATGAGTTAGAAGTATTCCTCTTAGAGTTAGTTTATTTTCTCTAATAAATAATGTAATTTCATTAGCATATGTAGATGGATCAATTACTACACATTCATTATTATCATTATTAATTAGTAAGAATGCATTGTTTTGGTATTCATTACCAAAAAAGGAATATAAATTTTTTGTAATTTTTTGATTCATGAAGATATTATATTTTTACTTTTAAAAAGAAAAAATAATTTGGTAGATAAAAAATTTTGGTAAATAAAAAATATGGTGTATAATGTTTTTAATTTATAAAAAGGAGGATAAGAAATTGAACCCGCATTTGAATAATAATGCTGACAGTGATTATTACACCGAAAATTCAATTTTTTCAAAAGGTTCATTTTTATCCTTTTCTTCAGAAATAATTGCGTTTTAGTGTTTAAAATAATAAATTAGCATGTTTATTTAATTTTTTTCTTTTCTTATAGATAGAATGAGTAAACAAATAGTAAAAACTAACAACATTAAAAATAACAAGATTAAACAAAAATCTCCCTTTACATTAAAGAGAAATCAATTTTTACTCGAACAAGCTAAAAAAAGTGAAAACGAATGTTTGCAATCATTAAACACTACAACTGAAGGTTTAAAAATTAATGAAATTGAAGAACGTAGAGAAAAATACGGATATAATGCAATTTCTACTAAAAAACAAGATACTTGATGAATGTTACTTTTTAGTGCTTTCTCAAATCCTTTTTGTATTATCCTTTCGATAATTGCTTGTTTGAGTATTTTAGTACCTGTTGCATCTGCAGAAAAAATTGATATTTCAGATTGAATTTCATTTGGAATTATTACTGCAATGATTTTAATATCAGGTTTTATGCGTTTCTTTCAAGAAGGAAGATCAAGTAAAGCAAGTGAAAAATTAAAACAAATGATTAAAACAACAATTGCAGTTAAAAGAAATGGTATTTTTAAAGAAATTTCAATTGAAGAAATTTTACCTGGTGATATTATTAGCTTAGCTGCTGGAGATATGATACCAGCTGATATGAGAATAATATCTGCAAAAGACTTATTCATTACTCAATCATCACTTACTGGTGAATCTGAACCAGTAGAAAAACTTAGCACATTAATTGCTAATAATGTTACATCAGCTCTTGAATGTTCAAATTTGTGTTTTATGGGTACTTCTGTATCTTCTGGAACTGCTATTGGAGTTGTACTATCTATAGGTAATGAAACATATTTTGGTTCAATTGCAAAAGCCTTGACTAAAAAAAGAGAAAAAACAGCTTTTGACAAAGGTATTCTTAGTGTAAGTTGAATTATTATATGAACAATGATTGCACTATCTATTACTATCTTTATTATCATAGGTGCACAAAATAATAGTCAAAGTGGTTGATTAAATGCTTTAACATATAGTTTAGCAGTTGCTGTTGGATTAACTCCTGAAATGCTTCCAATGATTGTTACTTTAAATTTAGCAAAAGAAGCTTTCAAATTATCTAAACAAAAAACTATAGTTAAAAAATTGAATTCTATTCAAAGTTTTGGTGCAATGGATGTATTATGTACTGATAAAACTGGAACATTAACAGAAGATAAAATTATTTTGGAAAGAAATATTAATCTTGAAGGTGATGAAGATCTAAAAGTTTTAAAATATGCTTATTTAAATAGTTTCTATCAAACAGGTTTAAAAAATTTAATTGATATAGCTGTTATTGATAAAGCAAAAAGTAAAGGTATTGATAAACCAATTTCTGGATTCACAAAAATTGATGAAATTCCATTTGACTTCCAACGTAAGAGAATGTCAGTTATTGTTAATGGAAAAGAAACAGGTGAACAATTAGTAACTAAAGGAGCGTTTGAAGAAATTATTCAAATTTGCTCACATTGTGAATATAAAGGTCAAGTTGTTCCATTATCTAAAGAACTTATTGAACAAGCAAAATCAATAGTTTCTCAATTAAATGCTGATGGAATGAGAGTAATTGCTATTTGTATTAATAAAAATAGTTTACCAAAGGATCACCCATTCAGTATAGCTGATGAAAAAGATATGTGTTTAATTGGATTTATTGCTTTACTAGACCCACCTAAACCATCTGCTAAACTTGCTATTCAAGGTTTAGTTAAAAAAGGTGTTATGGTTAAAGTATTAACTGGTGATAATGAAACTGTTACAAAATATGTTTGTGACATGGTTGGCATTGAATCTAATACTATTTTATTAGGATCAGATATTATTAATATGTCTGACGAAGAATTAAAAAACAAAGTAATGGATGTAAATATCTTTGCAAAATTATCGCCTGATCAAAAAGCAAGAATTATTACTGCTATTAAATCTAATAAACACATAGTAGGATTTATGGGCGATGGAATAAATGATGCAGCTGCAATGAAAGCTTCTGATATTGGTATTTCAGTTGATACAGCAGCAGATATTGCTAAAGAATCAGCTGATATTGTTTTATTAGAAAAAGACTTAACAATTTTAGAAAAAGGTGTTGTTGAAGGAAGAAAAACTTTCTGCAACATTATGAAATATATTAAAATAACAATTTCATCAAACTTTGGTAACATGTTCAGTTTACTATTTGCCGCAATGTTCTTAAATGGTTTAGAACCAATGCTACCTACTCAAATCTTAATTTTAAATATGACTTATGATTTCTCACAATACATGTCTCCTTGAGACAATGTAGACCCAGAGTATTACATGCAACCAAGGGCTTGAAATCCAAAATCAATATTTAAGTTTATGTTGTGTATTGGTCCTATTAGTTCGATCTTTGATATATCTAGTTTCCTAATTATGTATTATTCATTTGGATGAGGTCAAAACAATAATCCAGATACAACATTGTTATTCCAAACAGGTTGATTCTTTGAATCGTTATTAACTCAAGTAATGGTAATTTATGTATTAAGAACTCCAAAAATTCCATTTATTCAATCATCACCATCTTTTAAAGTAAACTCTGCTTTAATTATGGTTATACTAGCAGGTACTATATTAGTATTAGTACCTGGATTAGAAACAGCTAACTTATTCTCTTCTTTAGCCTCTAGAAATGTTGATCCTATGGCCCCTTTCTGGATACTATATGCAATTCTATTAGTTATTGCATATGTTATAACTTCTCAATTAGGTAAAGTTGCTTACAAAAAAATATTCCGTGAATGAATATAATAAAACTAGTTTTATAATAAAAATAATATGGACATTATAAAAATAGAATTATCAGAAATAATTAATGTTGATCATTTATATAGAATTGACAATATTTATGATGAACAAGTAATTATTAATAACATTAATAAAGTTAACAATACTCAATTAGATACTTCTCATTTTATCTTTGATAGAATCGACCATGACACTATTTCTTTTTATGCAAAAGACTGCAGTGAAAAATATCAAGGAAGAGTTTGTATTAAGTATAAACAAGAAAAACATTTAAAATACATTTTTTCAATTGGTTTTTTTGTTCTTATATTCTTGCTATTAATGGGGGTTTTATTACCTTGTGCAGTTATATTTAGTAATACAACATTGCTTTATAGTATTATTGGAATTTTTTCTGTAGATTTTTTAGGTGTTATTACAACATTAATAGTTTGACCAACAGGTCATAAAAAACATTCTAATAGATAATATTAATATAATTAATATAATTATCTATTTTTAGAAAGTGACATCAGTTATGAGTGTTCTTAAAAAAATTTTGCATTGATTAGCATATCCATTTGTAGGGATAGCTTTTTTATGATCAATGATGCGTGTAAAACAAAAAGCAAAAACATATGCAAAGTATCCTAATTCTATGCCATTAGAAGTAAGATATGAATATGTATACAAGATGGCTAAAAGAGCAATTTTTCTTCGAAATATAAAAATTGAAACTTATGGCTTTGAAAAAAATCCACAAGTGCCAGCTTTATATATTGCTAATCATAAATCTACATTTGATCCAATTATTTTATTCAAATATCTTTATGAATATCCACAAACTCCATACTTTAAGTTTGTAGCAAAAAAAGAATTAAATCAAAATGATTTTGTTTCATGTGCTTTAAAGTTGGTAGATACAATTTTTATTGATCGTGAAAATCCAAGAAGTGTTATTGAAGTTTATCGTAATCAAACAAATATGATTAAAGAAAGAAGATCAATTGTTTTATTCATTGAAGGAACTAGAATTTATGATATTGATAAAATTGGTCCTTTCCATGCTGGTGCTTTGCATATAGCATTCAATAATTTATGTCCAATTGTTCCAGTTGTAATGTATGGTACTATTGGAAATAATGGTAAATATGATCGTAAAGAAAATGTTAAATATGTAAAATCTAAAAAAGTTTACGTTGAATGTTTACCAGCCATTAAATCTAATGATTACATGACTACTAATATTAATCAATTATCAGATTCATTACATGATTTAATTGAAACTAAATATTTAAGAATCCATAAATTAGTTCAAGAAAAAAGACAAAAAGAAATATTTGAAGAGCCAGATCAAAAACCAAAAGGAATTAGATTTTAATGCAACAATATTTAAACTTACTAAAACACATTTTAGATACTGGTAGCGATAATCGTAAAAATAGGACAATAGTTGATACTATTTCTACATTTGGTTATCAAAACCGATATGATATTTCTGAATATTTTCCTTTATTAACAACAAAGAAAGTTTATTTTAAAGGAATAGTTGCTGAATTATTATGATTTATTAAAGGTGATACAAATATAAAGTATTTGGTTGATAATGATTGCAATATTTGAAATGAATGACCATACGAAACTTTTAAAAAATCAAGTGATTATAATGGTGAAACAATTAAAGAATTTGCACTAAAAATTAAAACAGATCCAGAATTTGCCCAAAAGCATGGAAATTTAGGTCCAGTTTATGGCAAACAATGAAGAGATTTTAATGGTTTCGATCAATTAAAATGAGTAATTAATGAAATTAAAACTAATCCAAATTCTCGTCGTTTAATTGTAAGTGCTTGAAACCCTAATGATGTAAATAAAATGGCTTTACCACCTTGTCATTCTTTATTCCAATTTTATGTAAACGATGGTAAATTATCTTGTCAATTATACCAAAGATCAGCTGATGCTTTTTTAGGTGTTCCATTTAATATTGCTTCTTATTCATTATTAACATATATTATTGCAGCATATACTGGGCTTAAACCAGGAGAATTTATTCACACTTTTGGTGACTTACACATATATAAAAACCATATTGAACAAGTTAATGAACAATTAACAAGAAAACCAAAAACACCTCCACATTTAATAATTAAAAGACTTCCAAAAAATATTGAAGACTTAAATATTGATGATTTTGAAATTGTTGATTATGATCCATACCCAGCAATTAAAGGAAAGGTAGCTGTTTAATTATGATAAAGATGATTTGATGTGAAGATAAAAATCATGGCATTGGTATTGATAATTCTTTAGCTTGAAATATTAAGTCAGAAATGCAACATTTCCGTAATGAAACTAAAGGTCAAACTGTTGTATGTGGTGAAAAAACTTTTATTTCATTTGGAAATAAACCTTTACCAAATAGAAAAAATATTGTTTTAACTTTAGATAAAAATTTTATTGCACCTGGTGCTATTATTTACAATGATTTACATCAACTTTTAGCAGATTATAAAGATGAAACAATATACATAATTGGAGGAAAAACAATTTATAAATTGTTATTTCCATATGCTGATGAACTAATCATTTCCACTTTAAATAAATCTTATAATTGTAATGTATTCATGTCATTTGATTTAAGTGACTTTAAATTAGAGAAAACTTTAAATAATGACGAATTTATAGTTAACTATTATAAAAGAGTAAAAAATGCAAAATAATAATTTAATTTTTCATCTAAAACTAAAAGATTTTGAAGGACCTATTGCATTGTTAGATGCAATGATCCGTGAACGTAAAATGGATGTTTTAGCATTAGATGTTGCTAAAATAGCAGAACAATACCTTGCCTTTATTAAGTCAGAAATTGACACTATTAGTATTGATGATGCAAGTGAATTTTTAGAAATGGCTACATATTTAGTTAATCTAAAATCTAAAAAAATTATTCCAATAGAGAATGTAGCAGAAAAAGAAAATAATTTTGAATATGAACGTGATAAATTAATTCAAAGAATTATTGAATATAGAAAATATAAAGAATTAGTTAATACATTAATTGAAAAGAAACAAGAACGTAGTAAGATGCTTTCTAAAGTTGGAAATGATATAGAAAATTATGCTCCAGAATCTTTAATTCTTGAAGCTTTACCTGATAAAATTAATCCAAATAAATTATTATCAGCAGTTATGGAAGCATTTGAAAAATATCAAATGTCTTTGTTTGTTCAAAAAAAGATTTTAGTACAAGAATTATCAATAGCAGATGTTGAAGATGCTTTATGAAATTTCTTAATCAAAAATGATGTAAAAGAAATTTCGTTTAGCAACTATCTTGAGAGAATTGATCAAATGTTACTATCTCAACAATACATTGTTACTACTTTTTTAGCAATGCTAGATTTAACTAAATATCATAAAATTACTTTATTACAAAAAGAAAATGATCCAGAAATTTATATTACTAGAGTAATAGAAGAAAATATTACTACAGCAGAATAGGGAGATATTTTATGGAAAAAAATAATAAATCAATAATTGAAAGTGTTTTATATGTTAGTGGTGATGAAGGTATAAAAGTAGCAGATCTAAAAAAAGTTTTAGATCTAGCAACTGATGATATCCGTAAGCTTTTAAATGAAATGAAAAAAGAGATGGATAATGATCCAAATCGTGGTATAACAATTGAATGCTTTGAGGATACATATCATTTGTTGACTAAAAAAGAAAATCATGATGAATTAACTAAATTATTTGACATTAAGATTAAAAATCCATTAACTGGTTCAATGTTAGAAACATTAGCAATTATTGCATATAATATGCCTTGTCCAACATCAAAAGTAGAACAAATCCGTGGACATAATGCTGTCAATACTATTCAAAAATTATTAAAATTAGAATTAATTAAAAATTTAGGAAGATCTAATATGCCAGGACGTCCTTATGTATATGAAGTAACTAATAAATTCTATGATACATTTGGAATCAAAGATATTAAAGAGCTTCCTCAATTAGATGAAATCATGAAAGATCTAATGGATGCAGATGAAAACGTTCCAAGCGATTTAGATTTCTTTGATTCAAACCAAGAACACTAGTATTTAATTATGGGCAGATTAAGAAAAGTTAAAGACGATATATTAAAATTACAACAAAGCGATTATTTTATTGCTGATCCAGCTAACATAAAATTAAAAGAGCATAATGAAATTGAAGTTGGTACTGGAAAAGGACAATTTATTACTAATAAAGCATCAAGCAATCCAGAAATTAACTATTATGGTATTGATAAATTTCCTACCATTCTTTTAAAAGCTATTAATAAACTTAATAAAAATAAAATTGATATTAATAATCTTCATTTTCTATCATTTGATGCACTTGATTTAAATAAATACTTTCCTAATCATTCTATTGATTGCATTTATTTAAATTTTTCAGATCCATGACCTAAAAAGCGACATGAAAAAAGAAGATTAACATCAAAAACATATATTAACATTTATAAGTCTATTTTAAGACCAGATGGTTGTATAAAATATAAAACTGATAACTATGATTTCTTTTTATTTACAAAAGAAGAATTAGAAAACAATCCTGAAGTTACAATTCTTGAAATAACAGATGATTTATACAATTCTGAATTTATTAAAGATAATATTCCGACTGAATATGAAACTAAATTTGTTAATATGAATAAAAAAATTAATTACATTAAATTCAAATTTAATCATTAACACTAATACTTATTAATAGATTTAATCAAAGCTTTAATCTAAATTAACTTTTATAATTTTGTGCACTTATTAGATCAAACATATCTTAATGTTATAAGATCTAATAATTTTTTATTTAAATGTATTTTTTATACTTATTTATAAGTATAATGGTTACGCAAAAATAATATTATTATCTTTTCATTTGTACTGCAATAATTAATGCATCACTACCAGTATGAGAAATTAATACACTAGGCATAATTTCTTTATCATATATTTCACATTTAATATTATTTGATGATAATTTATCTTTTACCATATTGATAGCATTAGATATATCATTAGCTTTACTTTCTTTTTTATTTCTAATGAACATTAAACGTTTAATGTTATCTAAACTAAAATTCTTATATTTTTCTTCAAAGTATGAGAAACAGCGTTTAATACCTGATTTAACTGAAGTAAAAATCTTATATAGTTTCATACCATTTTCATCTAATGAAACACTTAGTTTAAGTTTAAGCATGCTCAAGGCAGCTCCAGCCATATTACGAACTCTACCGCCTTTTGCAACTTTTCTAGGATCTCAAACTAATAACATACCAAATAAATCCTGCTTTGCATTTTCAATATACTTATTTATATTTTCCATTGTTAGCAAATTATTTTTCTTCATTGCTAAAAAATCGTAAATAATAAATTTTAACATTGGTCCACCCATGTGTTGGCGGATAACTTTTAATTTAGGATAGTCTTCTGCAACTATTTGTCAAGTGTTTTCACTACCTGAAACAGAGCTTGCAATTGGTAAAACAAAGATTTCATCATAATCATCATTAATTTTTTCAACCAAATCCATTGCTTCACCAATTGATGCTTGACTAGTTTTTAATTCAATATTTGAATTTTTTTGCAATTCTACCACTTTTTCATTATTTATATCAACACCATCATGATAAGTTGTGATTTCTTTTTGACCATCTATTTTTGTAGTTGTAGCAGTAACTATTAAAGGAATAACAAAAACATCAGGTAATTCATTGTTTTTTAAACCTGTGCTTGAATCTGTAATTATTGCAATTTTTTTATTCATTAATATTACTCCTTAATTAAATTAATTACTCACAATCAACGTATACAGCAAAACAATATGGACCTGTATGAGCACAAATAACACCAGGAACTAGTCCTTTATATAATTTGTATTCTACACCTTGTAATTTTTTGCCTATTAAATAATCTTCTAAAGCCTCTCTAACGTCTTCTTCATGTTCATGAGTTGGAGAATATATGAAGCCAACCCTTTTAATATTTTTTAAATCAAAATTTATTATTCTTTCTTTATAAGCTTCGAATGCTACATCAATAGCTTTTTTTAAATTTGAAGCCTTACCATAGTAGCATAAACCGTTTTTATCTAAAGTAATACAAAGTTTTAAACCTAGCATATTGATGATCATAGATTTAAAGTTACTTACTCTACCACCCTTTTTAAGTTGTTTAACATCATAAACAGTTAATAAAGCACACCTTTTATCTTTTACTTTATCAAAATATTGTTGAATTGAATCATCATCAAGTTGATCATTTTTCTTCATTTCAAGAATATCTTCAATACTTCATCTTGCTCCTATAGCAACATCATTTTGACAAATTGGTAAAACTTTTGGATAATCTTCAGCTACAAGTTTCCAAGTATTAAAAGATTGTGAAAGCTTAACAGCAATTGGAATAGCATAAATACGATCATATTTGTCATATATATCTTCAATTATTTCAACAATTTCTCCTATTGAAGCTTGACTTGTGCAAATATCTTGATCATCTTTTATTAATTGTGCAATTTTAACTTCATCACAATTAATACCATCCTTTAGAATAGTAATCTTGCTTTTATCATTCTTATCTTTTAAAGTTACCGCTAATGGTAACACATAAACATCTGGATATTCTCCATTTTTAATTCCACTTGAGGAATCGACTATAAAACCTATCTTTTTCATATATTAAATTATATAACATATATCACTATGATTGCAATTTTCTACAATAAAAACTCTTTGAAAGATACATTAGCAATTACTTTAAACGACAATAAAGTAATTAGTGAAAAAAATAGTGATAATTACATTATTGGCTATAATGACAAAAATGAAGTTTCATACATTAATATTTTTGATTTTAGCTCATACATGGATTTGGAACCAGGATTTATTAAATTGACATCAAATTTAGCTTCTACAATTAAGAAACTTACTAATATAGATTTATTTGAATATATTAATTGTAATGATTTCAAAATTGGACTAGTAACATCATGTGAACCTATTGAAGGAACACATTTACACCTTTGTAAAGTTGATATTCATAGTCAACAATTACAAATTGTTTGTGGTGCAAAAAATGTTAGACCTAACTTAAAAGTAGTAGTAGCTACTATTGGTTCAATTTTACCTAATGGAACATTTATTAAACCAGGAGAATTATTAGGTCATAAATCTTTTGGAATGTTATGCAGTGCAAGAGAATTAAATATTGTAAATTCTAATTTTAATAATATAGGTATTATTGAACTACCAGATGATGCTAAAATTGGTTTATCATTTGATGATGTATTTACTAAACAAAGTCAATTTTAATTTTCTTTTCAATATTGACACTTTTGTAATAATCTTGGTGTAAATAAAAATAGTGTGATAAATCCATAAGAGATGGATAAAGCAACAACCATACATCATGGGTAATCTAAGTGTAATATATCAGAAACTCTTCAATATTCACCACCTTTTCAATCGTCAGGTAGTAATCCAGATGTATGATCTGTTACTAATCCATTTGAAATTTTAACAACAATGAATATGTATAGGTAATAACAAATTGCAAAAATATTGCAAAACATGAAAGTTTTTCAATTTGCCTTTTTTGAATTCATTAGTAACAAGATACCTGTAATTGTATTAATAAAATGGATTAAAAAGTAAGCACGATTAGGAAAGATTCCTTTGAAAATATATTCAAAAGTCATTGATGCATTTGGATCTAATAGAATTTCAAATAATATTGTAATTAAACCACCAAAAAAAGCGAATGGAGCAATAATTTGACTAACTTTTCTTTTATAGTCAAATATCGGAAGGACACTAATCATTACAGCGGTGAACGGACAAAAATCCAGTAAAAACGCCTTGCTAATTCATATACCATCACCTGAGCTTAATCCACTTTTTACTGCATCAGCATAATTTAAAATATCTGGAATAAATCTAAATGTAAAAACAAGTGCAGTATTGCATAGTGAATAAATTAATCAAAAAATGTATCTTCCTGTTACTTTTTTTACAAATGGATGCAAAAGTACAATACACAAAACTAATATGATAGTAATTGAAGTAAGAAATATACCTGCAAATGTCATTGCTATAATATATTTATATTATATATCATAACAATGCCTTTTATAAAACAATTAAATAAAGACTTTTTTATTAAAAATAATCATATAGAATTATCACCTGAATATATTAAAGACCCCAAATTTTCAGTTAAGAAAATAACTGGAACTACTTTTGGGTCAGTTTTAGGATTAAACAAATATAAAACACCACTTAAAACTTGAGCAATAATGGTTGGCATATACAAAGAAACAATGGATGAAACTTTAGCAAAAACTGGAACTATTATTGAACCAAAAATACGAGAATATGCCCAAGAAAAACTTAACTTAAAATTTAAAGTTTATAATCCACGTGAAATCAAATATGATGTGTTCAAAGATGATAAAGTATATGGAGGTATTCCAGATGGTGAACCAGTAGATGAATTTGGTAATATTTCCTATAGTGATGATAAACCTATGTTGGAAGTTAAAACATCAAGTTGTGATTCATTAGTTTATAAGCAAACAGAAGAAAACCAATTAAGATTGGTAAAAGATGAAAATGGTTTTCCAATTGTTAAAGTTCCAGGTGGTAAAAAAGCTGAATGATTTGATGCAGATAATAAATTTATTATTCCACTTGAATATAAATATCAATTAGGTCTATATTTATATTTAAGAAAAGTTAAAAAAGGAGTTTTTGCTGTAGGTTTTCTTCAAAGAGAAGATTATAAAAATATGGAAGATTTTGATCCAAATAAACGAGAAATACATTTAGTTAATTTTTCTATCAAAGATCCTTCTCAATTAGAAAAAGCAATTGAATATGGCAGAGAATGATACAAAAAATATGTTAAAAGTGAACCATGTATATCTCCTAAGATTTCTTCAAAAGAAGATATTGATTGATTAAAGAAAGAATTAAAGATTGAAATATGTTAAGCAAAATTATTTATTTAAAATACGGTGAATTAACTCTAAAAGGAAAAAATAGAGTTAATTTTATTAATTTACTTTATCAAAATATTAGAAATGCTCTAAAAGATATTAAAAATATCGAAATTAAAAAATCTTTTGATAATTGTGTTGTTAAATGTGATGAACAAGATATAGAAAAAACAATTACTATTTTAAAAAGAATTCCTGGTATTTATCAAATTATAGAGGCTTATTTTACTTGTGAATTAGATATGCCTAAAGTAGGTTCTATAATAGTAAATAAAATAAGTCAAAAAATTAATGATGAAAAGATTAAGACTTTTAAGGTATACACAAAAAGACATGATAAAAAATATCCAATTAATTCAATGGAATATTCGAGACAAATTGGAGGTATAGTTTTAAAAGAATTTTCTTTTCTAAAAGTTGTAATGGAACAACCTCAATTAGCAATCAACATAGAAGTTAAAGAAGATGGTACTATTTTTTATTTTGACAAAATATTAGGTACTGGTGGTTTTCCTGTTGGTATCAATCATAAGGCTTTAATGTTAATTTCAGGTGGAATTGATTCACCAGTAGCTGCTTCTTTATTATTAAAAAAAGGTATGAAAGTGGACTTTGTAACTTTTATGACTCCGCCTCATACTTCTGATGAAGCCTTAAATAAAGTCATTGAATTAGTTAAAAGAGTTACATTGGATTATCGATTACATAATCCTAGGTTATTCGTAGTTAACTTCACTTATATTCAACATGAATTAGCACACATGTCAAATAAGTCTTATCAAATTACCTTAATGCGTCGATATTTTTATCGAATTGCTAACTATCTAGCTAAAAAATATAATTACAGTGCAATAGCAACAGGTGAATCAATAGGTCAAGTAGCAAGTCAAACATTAGGAAGTATGAAAACAATAGAAAGTGTACTTGATAATGATTTACTAGTATTTAGACCTTTATTAACATTTGATAAACTAGAAATAATTAAAATAGCAGAACAAATTAATACATATGAAGTATCAATTCTGCCTTATAATGATTGTTGTTCTTTGTTTGTCCCTAAGTCACCTACAACAAATCCATCAATTAAAATTGCTGAAGCTATAGAAAAAGAACTAGATTTCATCAATGAAATATTTAACGATACATTAAATAAATATATTAAAATAATAGATTATACTATGAATAAATAATATGAAATTTCTACAAAAACTTATTATTGACAAAATAACTCATTATCGAAAAATATCTTTATTTTTCCATGAAATACCAGATTTTGATGCGTTAGGATCATGTTTTGCTTTAAAAAGATTTATTAAAGATAAATTTCCAGAAAAAGAAGTTCACATCATTGGACTTGATATTTTAGATGAAACTTTTTCAAAAGGTTTTTTTGAATTTAATTTAACTCATGTCAATAATGATTTTATTCGTGAATCACTTGGAATAATTTTAGATGTTGCTAATGAGAATAGAATTTGAACAACAAGGCACCGTTTTTGTAAAGAATTAATTAGAATAGATCATCATCCACAAATAGAATCAATAGCTCAAATTGAATGAATTGATTCAGAATCTCCTGCTACATGTGAAATGGTTGGTATGCTTTTATATGAATGAGACTCTAAAATTATTAATTCAAATACAGCAATGTATTTATATGCAGGAATACTAACAGATACTGCACGTTTTTTGTATCCATCTACTCGGCCTGAAACCTTAGAATTATGTTCTAGATTAATAGCAACAAATTTTGATCGTCAAAAGTTAAATGATATTTTATATTTACGTTCATTAAAACAAACTACTTTTGAATCAAGAATAATGACATTATTAAAGTTTGATAAGTCATTAGGCTTTGGATATGCAATTCTACCAAAAAATATTTTTAACAAGTACAACATCCAGTTAAGAATGAGCATGGTTCATGTTTTTAACAATATTGAAGGATTAAATGCTTGAATGACTATTTATTATGATGATTCTGTTCATAAATGAAGAGGATCGATTAGAAGTAGAACAATTCAAATAAATACAGTAGCAGAAAAATATCATGGCGGTGGTCATAAATTAGCAGCTGGGTTTACTTTAGATAATTATTCTCAAGCTAGGAAAATTATCAATGACATGAAAAAGATGTTAAAAGAACAAATTAATAATATGGAGCAAGGTTAATATGTTATTTAGTAATAGAGATAGTTCAAGTGTTGTCTTTACAAATGAAATGATAATAATACTAGCATTAGTGGTATTAACTGTTATCCTTGCTATAGTACAAATATTATTTATTATTTTTCAAAAACAAATTCAAGAATTAATTGATAAAAGAAAAAAAGTTAATAAACAATCTAAAAATGTTACTGAAATCATGCATTTTATAAATGATTTAGCTAGTACGTTAGCAAAAATGTCATATGATAAAATTGGTGCATTATTAGTTGTAGAAAATAAAGATAATTTGAAGAAATACATTGATTTAGGAAAAAAAGTAGATGTTAAATTTTTCCCTGAATTTGTTACTAGTGTTTTTTATAATCATAAGTCACCTTTACATGATGGAGCTATGATAATTAGAAATTTGAAGATAATTAGTTTATCAAGTTATCTTCACATGACTAGTAGAATTGTTGATGTACAATATGGTGCAAGACACCGTGCTGCATTTGGTATTTGTGAATATTATGATTGTTTTGCATTTGTTGTTAGTGAAACTAATGGTAATATTACTTTCTCACACCGAGATGAAATTAGACGTTTAAGTCAAGATCCAGAGGAATTAGCAGGTCAAATTACACAAATTTTTTCATCTCTTTCAATATATAAATCACAGTTTAAAAAATAAATGTTAAAATAATAACACTTATATTTTAATTGGAGACGTACTCAAGTGGTTAAGAGGACACCCTGCTAAGGTGTTAGGTCGCTCGTCGGCGCATGGGTTCGAGTCCCATCGTCTCCGCCATACTTAAAGGATAGCTTAGTTGCTATCCTTTTTAATTGTCTTAAAACTTAAAGAAGATAAAATATGGTGTAATGTTTGTGAGTCATTTATATTACAACATAGAGACAATATTACCTAGTAAAGAATGAATGTCTTTGATAAACTTACTATTATCAATCATTTCTTTGTTTAAAGAATATTTATATTTGATGAATTTAATGACTTATTATTTAAATCTTTTATATCCATAGATATCTTATTAATTTCTTGATATAAGACATATAAATGGTCTGGATTAAGCAAAATATTAAATTTAGATACTAATTTAATGTTTTTACAATAATTGATAGCAATAACAGATTTTTTAATGCAAATCTTTGTTATTCTAAAGTTAAGTAATTGTCTTTCTTTTGTTATAAAACATAAAAAAATATACCTGGAATAGGTATATTTTTAATTCTTATTTAACTTTTTTAGTTACTTTTCTTGTTTTTAGTGGAGAAGTTTTAGTAACAGGTTTAGTTGATGTTTTATTTTTTTTCTTTTTATTTTCTTCTTCTTCTTTTTTCTCTTTAGCAACTATTTTTTTATGTTCTTCCTTATCAAATTCAGTTTTAAATATTTTTGATGAAACATTTTTTGATTCCATATCAACAATCAATAATTTATTGCGTTTATTTTTAATAATTTCATAAATTATTAATGGAGTAATTGAACCAATTAAAACAAATGCTGCAACTATACAAATTTCAATTATTCTTGTTTGTGAAATAGGAGAGGATTTTTGTTCAACTACTTTACTATGATCAATGTTAAAAGAAGATGCGTTTACATAATTAGATTTACTTCCATAAGGAACAATTACTTTTGCATTATCTGATAATTTTGGAGCTCAATTTGTATTATCGTCAGCTGAACCATTAAAATGAGGAGGAACAATTGGTAACAATTTAATAGTTGAAATTTTAGTACAACCTAAATATGTTGATTCATTTGATGCAAATGAATCAATAGTATCACCATTAAAACAACCTTCCCCTATGTATGTTACAGAACTTGGAATGATAATTTCTCCAGATAATGAAGTGCAATTATAAAAAGCATTCTTACTTAAATAAATTAGTGACGTATAAGATAAATCAATAGATTTTAAGCTACTACATCCAAAAAAGCATTCATCTTTCATTTCAGTTAATGCTGATGGTAGTCTTGTGCATTCATTCATTAAACTACAATTTTTAAAAGCACCTTCACCTAAATATCTAATTTTCTTAGATTTAGTTAAATTAAGTTTTTTAAATTTAATATTTTCAAATGCATTGTTTCCAATTATTTCTAAGTTAGATGGAAGAGTTAATTCATTTCATTCAGAATTGTTAGCACAATTGTAAAAAGCAAAATTACCTATTGAAGTTAAATGAGTAGCATTTGATAAATTTATGCTTTCTAATTGAGGTACATCACTAAAAGCACTATTACCAATTGATAATAAGTTATCTGTTGCAACAAAAGAACCAGTTAGCGATTCACATTTTTTAAAAGCATTATCACCAATATATTTAATTGAGTTAGGGATGCTAATATTGCCTACTAAAGTAACACCACAATCACCTTGGAAAGCTCCTGCACCTATTCCATAAACACCATTTAAGTCAGGAAATTGTTCATTTACATTTTTGTCTTCTTGTGTAATACCATCTTTAATTATTCCTATACATCATTCATTACATCCAGAAACATTTCTTTTTGAAAAAATGAAATGTGTATCTTGACTACGGTCTGTTAAAAGACTAGTTTTATAAAAAGCATGTCATCCTAAATTTGTTACAGATTGTGGAATAGAAATATAACCATTAATATAAGTACAGCCTTGGAATGCTTGACTTCCAATAAATTTAAGTTTTTGGTATGTAGATAAATCTAAATCACCTGTTAATCCTAAACAATTTTCAAAAGCTGATTCAGCAATAGCTTGTGTATCAGATTCAATTTTAAATTTAATTGGATCTTGTTCACTTATTGGACGATCTTCATCATCTCTATAACCTAAGCATCATTTTGTAATTGCAGTAGACCCTGCTTCTGATGTTGAATAAATTAAATTATCTTCAGACTTATTTAAACCTGTTCCTTTAAATACATCTTTTCCAATATAATTAAAAGAACTTGGAATAGTGACAGTTCCAGTTAAATTTGTTCGATCCATGAAACATTCTTTCATGATACCATCAACTACATAGCTAACGCCTTCAATAGTTGCTTTTTCTTTTAATTTAATATTTGAACCACTAAAATCAGATGAACTAGAAACTAAAGTGATGTGTTTATTGATAGGGCTTTTAAAATAATTAATTGTTCCTTTAATGTTTTCACCGCTAATAAAAGTAGAAGCAACAGCTGAAGGAGTAATAAAATCCTTTTTAAAACTATTACGTTCATTAATTGCAAATGTACTTTTAGAGGCTGTAGTATTATTATTTATAACAGTAGAAAAACTTGTAGCTGTAATAATTGATGCAGCAGCCGTAAATAAAAAAGTAAATATTGATCTCTTCTTCATACTTATAATGAACCTATATTAAAACAAATCTATTTTAAAAAATAATATTTATTATTATAGTAAAAAATATTAATTATTTGGTTTTGCTTTTTTAATACATTTCATAGCGTTTGCAATATCATTTTCAGTTGGTACTTTAACATCAGAAAGCTTATATTGTATTCCCATTTGTTTGTATTTATCAACTGCCATATTGTGATATGGTAATATTTCAAAACGTTTTAAATTTCTTAAAGAAAAAATAAATTTTCCTAAATTGAACAAATCTTCAGGATCATCAGTATAAGAAGGAATTAATACTTGTCTTAATCAAAAAGATTGATTATTTTCATCTAAAAATTTAATTAAATTTATTTCTCTTTGTTCTTCAATTCCTGTTAATAATTTGTGTTTTTTTGGATTAATATGTTTAACATCAACTATTCAAAGAGGGTTATATTGACAAATTTCTAAATATTTTTCTTTAGTAGAGTCAGTAAAATTAACCCCACTTGTATCTAAAGCTAAGGAAATATTAAGATCATGACATTTTTTTGCTAATTCTTTAATGAATTTTAAGTGGATTAAAGGATCTCCACCTGATATAGTAATACCACCTTTTTTATAAAAAGAAATATTACGTTGATATTTTTCTATGATTTCATCAACTGTAATTGTATTAATACCACTTTTATTTAATTCTCAAGATTCTGGATTGTGACAATAAAGACAACGGTATAAGCATCCTTGACTAAAAATGACTAATCTTACACCAGGGCCATCCACAGCACCAAAAGATTCGATTTTGAAATAAGGTAATTTAAGTTGTTCCATAAAGCTTTTAAAAAAATAACAAACAATAAGGTTTACTTATTGTTTGTATTACTAATAATTTGTTGAATTATATAGATTTGTGGAATGTTCTACTAATAACTTCATCTTGTTGAGCTTTTGTCAATTTAATGAAGTTTACAGCATATCCGCTAACACGGATAGTTAATTGTGGATATTTTTCAGGATGTTTTTGAGCATCTAAAAGTGTTTCACGTGATAAAACGTTAACATTTAAATGGTATGCACCTTTTCCAAAGTATCCATCCATCATATCAACTAGATTTTCAGTTGAGTTTTCTAATTCAAGAGCTTTGTTTGCTTGATCTTTCATATTTACCTCACTTTTGAAAGCTTTATATTCACTTTCACATTGTTATTATACTAAAAAAAGCCTAAAACACATAAAAAATCTATTTTATATATAATATAAAATAGTATTTCAAAAATATGCCAATTCTATAGATAATTTTTTATGATTAATCATAAAAAAACAATCAAAACTAATGGGA
Organism: Mycoplasmataceae bacterium; assembly: GCA_029009155.1. GTDB lineage: Bacteria > Bacillota_I > Bacilli_A > Mycoplasmatales > Mycoplasmoidaceae > Malacoplasma_A. The sequence goes on from JAQXJX010000021.1 coordinate 125,831, forward strand.
ATGTAATTCTCATATTATTCATACTATAATATATATAGAAAGGTGAAATGAGAAAGTTTTTGAAATCTAAAGTAAATAGAATAGCTTTAGCTGTAGGTGCATGTTCATTAATAGCTACACCTATTGCTATTGTTGTTTCATGTTCTTTAGGTTCAAAACAAATCGAACCAGATGAAATTGATAAATGAGCTTATATTCAATACCGTAAATGGTATGATAGTTTATCAAATGAAGAAATGGATATGTTTCAAACATACACACAAAAAGATGCAAGTGGACAATTATGGAATGTATTCTTACATCGAGGTAATGAAAAAGCTTTAGAAGATTTAGCAAAAAATGGGGTATCTCAAATTAAATCTGAAGAATATCAACCATGCATAGGTCAATCATATATTCCTACTGTTGGATATAAACATATAGATAATGCCTTAAGTAGAAATAAAGTTGGATATTTTGACCCTTTGACTAAAGAAAAAATGGTTGTATATCATGCCTATGAATTTTATGAGACAGAAATATTAGATAAGCTATATTCAGCCTTAAGAATAAAAAACTTAAAAGATTATGATTTATCACGAATTGATGAAATTTACACATACCGGTTAAATGGTGTTGAAATTACATCAACAGGATATTGAGCAACATCAATGGATAAAAAATCTTCTCTTGATGGATCAAACTTAAGAAAATGAAATGCTCAAGTAGGTGAAGCTTGAAATGTTTGCCCTATTTATGAAGTTGAATTAGATCCAGAATTAACAGGAGCATATTTATCATTACCACAAATTAAACATAATAATGAATTATTAGCACCACATGATCGTCATATGTTTTTGATTAATCGAAATTTTAAACTAAGAATTAATGATGCTCAATTAATCAAAAAAGAAGATGATCAAGGTATTTATTATCAATTATTAATTAAATGTAAAGCTTCTTTAATTGAAGAATAATTTTTTGAAATAATATTTTTGTTGGAATAATATAGAATTAATTCCATGAATAATTCTTTTATAAATAAACAAATTTTTCAACTTAGTAAAAAAAATTATTTTATTATTTTTGGTTCAATATCTGCATTATTCATACTATTGATATTAATCTCATCTTTTTGTGATTTTAAAATTAGTGAAGCTTTTTCAAAATGACTTTTACCAAATGTAGATCAAAAGAGTATTGTTTATTCTGATGGTATACTTTCAAACATTGGTAGAGTTTATAGTAATAATTGATTTTGTAATTTAATCGAAATTTTAGGTTTTCTTCCTTGTTTAATTGCTATTGATTTATCAATGTTTGCTTTTGCATATAATGCAAGAAAAATAAAAGTAAATTGATTATCAATGTGTTGTATTTTTGCTTCGTTTATTATTGCAACTATTGCATCAACTTATATTTTTGATTATTGCTTCAAATATGCTATTTATTGTTTTTCTGGAGCTAATAATTTTGATGAAATATATAAAAGCTCTAAAACGCTAGTTTATGTATTATCTACAATTCTATCCATTGTTACAGTAATGTTGGGTTATAAAATGTTCCAATTATTAACAGATGAAACAAAAACACAATTATTTAGATATGCATTCATTACCTTTATTTCTACAGTAATTGTTCTAATAGTTTCATTTGTACTGTTAAAAAATTTATTAGAAAGAGAAAGATACCGTTATATTTATGCATTTAGTCAAATTTCATCAATTGAAGAATGAAAAAGTTATCCATCAATTTCTGGAAATGAATTTAGTAATTTGAAATATGGTGGGTTTAGAGATTGATGAAACTTAGGATTTAATAAAGCTAAGTTTGGTGATATAACTCAATCTTTTCCATCTGGACACATGATCTTTTCATCAATAGGATTCGTTTCTATTATGTTTATCCCATTTGTTATTAAAACTGAAAACAAACTATTAAATAAAATATATTTCTGAGTTTTACCAGCATTAGGATGTTTTATTGTAGGTTTAGGTAGAATTATGGCTGGAGCACATTATCTAAGTGATGTAACTTTTGCATTATTAATTGTTGTTTGCTGTTTCTACGTAATCTATTTTATAAGCAATAAATATTGTAAATTCATTGATGAAATAACAAAATTAAAAATTTATACAAGTGCACCAACAAATAAAGAAAATAAAACCAAAAATTAATTTTTATAAATTATCACAAACCGATCATGATTAGAATAATCTTTGTAAAAAGTAGCATATTTACTAAGATTATTTTCTTTTATTAGATCATTAATCTTATCTTTTTGGTCATATCCAAATTCTAAACCAATAAGAAAATGATCAAAATTAATTATTCTTTGATAGTTATTAAAAAATTCAATATAAAAAAGCATTTCATCTTCACTGTTATTAAAAGATATAGCATTCTCATATTTAGTCATAGTTGAATCTAATTCTTTTTTTGCAACATAAGGTGGGTTAATTACAATTACATCAAATTTTTCATTTGATGATTTGATAAAATCAAAATAGTCTTCTTGATAAATGTTGGCTTGGATTTTATTAAGAATAAGGTTATTCATTATAGATTCAATTGAATTATCATCTATTTCTAATAATGAAAGACTAATTTTATTAATGTTATTTTTTAAACTAATTCCAATACAACCACTACCAGCACATAGATCTATAACCTTTGTTAATTTATTGTCAATTTTGATAATGTTCTGAATATTGGTTACTAACAATTCAGTTTCATTCCTAGGGCAATGAACCATAGGTAATAATTTTATAGGTGTATTATTAAAAACTACTTGCTTAATAATATGACCTAATGGTTTTTTATCTAAGTAATATTCTTTTAATAATGAAACATAATCATTGTACGCAAAATCTATTTCATTATTCCGAAATGAGATGAAATCAGTTTGATTTTTAACTTTTTTTGATAAATAAAAAAGAATAGAATAATTTACTTGTAAATTATCATATTCTTTATTATTTTTTTGAATACATTCAAAAAAAGTCATTAATTATTTACTTTCCTCGTTTTCAACTTTTAAACCTTGAATTAGTTTTTCTTGCTCATCTGCAATTAAAGGGTTAATAATATCATCTAAATTACCTTGCATAACTATATCTAATTTATTTAGTGTTAGGCCAATTCTGTGATCTGTAACACGGTTTTGTGGGTAATTATATGTTCTAATCTTTTCACTACGTTCACCATTACCAACTTGACTTTTACGCATTGAAGAAATTTTTTCAATTTTTTCATCATTTGCTTTTTGTCATAATTTTGCACGTAATAAATTCATTGCTGTTTCTCTATTTTCAATTTGACTACGTCCTTCTTGACAAGCAACAACTATATTAGTAGGAATGTGGGTAATCCTTACTGCTGATTCTGTACGGTTAACGTGTTGACCACCTGCACCACTAGCACGATATGTATCAATTCTTAAATCTGATGGGTTAATTGTAAACTCAACAGCTTCAATTTCTGGTAAAACTGCTACAGTGATTGTTGATGTATGTACTCTACCTTTGGTTTCAGTTGCAGGAATTCTTTGTACACGGTGAACACCTGATTCAAATTTAAATTTTGAATATACTTCATCACCTTTGATGCTAAAGAAGATGTAGTCATAACCATGTGAGTTGATTGAAGAATCATTAACAACAAGCTTTCATCCTTGTTTATCAGCATATTTTTTATATGTATCAAATAGGTCAGCAACAAAGATACATGATTCATCACCGCCAACACCAGGACGCATTTCAACTATAACGTTTTTATCATTATTAGGATCACGTGGAATTAGCATAATTTTCAATTCACTTTCAATTGAAGGAATTTGCGTTTTAATATCATCTAATTCCATTTTTGCTAATTCAATTAAATCAGCATCTGAATTTGAATCTAATACTTTTTCATCTTGAACAGCATTTTCAATCATTTTTTTATAAGTTAAAAACTTTTCATAAATTGGTTTAGTGTGCTTAATTGCTTTATTGATTTCTTTAAGTTGATTAAAATCAACATTTGAATTTTCTATTTGATTATTTAAATCATTATATTTTTCAGCAATTGATTCAAGTGATGTATATAAATTTTTATCGTATTCCATTTTGACCTCTTTATTAAAAGTTTAACAAATAAAAAAGCAAATACCCAATATTATTCATAAAGGGTGTTTGCTTTAATGAAAAAACCTTTATTTTAAATCGTCTAAAGATTTTACAACGTTTTGTTTTTTAGAAGTTTTAACTTTCTTTTCAACTGGTTTAGCTGTCATAGTTTGTTTACCAGCTTCAAATTTAGAAGAAAGTTTTTCAGCACGACCTTTAACTTTTTGGTTAACTGAGCTTCCTTTGTAGAAAGGGTGACAATTTGAACAAACGTCAATAGATACAGTGTCTTGTTTTACTGTAGATTGAATTTTGTATTCAGAATTACATGTAGCGCATTTGAAAGTAACTTCGTGCATTTTTGGTTGAATTTTCTTGTTCATATGTATGTTCTCTTAATTATAAGTTAATATATTATACAAATTAAATAAAAAATATAAAGATAGTACAAGGATGTACTAAAATTATCAATAGTATTTTAGTATAAAACTATAAAAATATTTAATATTTTGTTCATATTAATGATTTTTCCTTTATTTTAATAAAAATATTAAAATAATTAATAATATGATTTTTAATTTTCCTGAAGATGAAATAAAGAAAGTAAAAGTTTTTTATAAATTTCATGATGGTTCTCCAATAACTGTTGTTTTTATTCATGGTTATGCAAGTAATCATCATGGTTTTGACCGAGTATCTAAAGAGCTTGATAAGTTAAAAATCTCTTATTTTACATTTGATTTACCTGGACATGGTATATCTCCAATGTTAGAAGATACAGTAATGCATATTAATTACTTTGTTAAAATTTCTGAAGATGTAATCAAATATTATCATTTAAAAAACATTGTTTTGGTTGGTCATTCTATGGGTGGAGGAATTGTTAGTTTATTGTTCCCTAAAATATCTCTATTGATTAAACAAATAGTATTAATTGACCCATTAAACCGAACTATTTATAGTCAAGGTTTAAGTATGATAGGAATGGTTAATTCTACTATTTGTAATAATCCTCATAAATTAGCAAAAATTTTTTTGAAAAATCACAATGAATACAAAAAACAGTTTGAAAATGAGTATGAAACTGTAGTTATTAAACCATTTCAAACTTTTTCAAATAATCCAACCGGATATTTAAAATTAGGTGCTTCATTACTTAGTTTGAATGTTCTAGGAAGAATTGACAAGAATATTAAAAATTCATTAAAACCTATAACACTAATTATGGGTGAGAATGATAAAATTTTTGATGCTACTAAAACAATAAAATGGATTTTTAATCTAAATAAAGGTGTTGATGTATTTATAGTTTCAAATACAGGTCATGCTCCTTTTTTAGAAGACTGTTCAAGCTTTTTAAAATATTTTTTTAGATCTTTAAAAATTAAAGGTGATAGTTATGAATAGGTTAAAAATTTTCTTTTTTGGTTTATTAGCATTTTTATTTGCTGCTTTTATTGGAATTGTTATTTTTTTATTAATAGGTTCAATGCATGAACCAGAAATATTCATCATTATCATAATAAGTGTATCTGCATTTAATGCCATAATAATGTTTATTCTTTTTAATAGTTCAAGACAAGTTAATATTAAATTGTGTTGAATATTTGTAATGGGTGCATTGCCATTATTTGGAACATTGATATATTTAATTTTTGGAACATGCCCTTATGATAAAAAAACTTGAAAAGCTGCTAAAGAATATACAAAATCTTACAATAGATATGAAGATTATGAATTTACTAAAAAATTTGAATCAGGAGATAAAAACATTGATCAAATTTTTAAATACAATTTTAATATTGCACAATCACCTATTTATGAAAAAAATAGCATTAGAATAATTAAAGATTTAACTAGTTTGTTTGATGAATCTATTAATCTAATCAGATCGGCTAAAAAAACAATTCATCTTAGTACTTATATTTTTAAAGATGGAGTTTGATCTAGATGTATTGTAACTGAATTAATTAAGAAAGCTCAAGAAGGTGTACAAGTTAGATTCATGTATGATTGAGTAGGTTGTTACAATAGATTACCAAAAAAATTAATTAGACAATTAAAAGAAGCAAAAATTGAAGTTGCTATTTTTAATCCAAAAGGATTTAACATGTTTAAAAGTGTAACTAACTATCGTAGTCATAGAAAAGTTATATTAGTAGATAATAGAGCAGCTATTTATGGTGGTAGTAATATAGCAGATGAATACTTATCAATTTCACCTAAAACAAATTATTGAAGAGATTTAAATTTTTATGTAGAAGGCGAAATTGCTAATAGTATGAATCTATTATTCTTGTATGATTGATTTAATTTTTCAAATCATGCAAAAAAACGCTACCAACAAAAAGATAAAAAATTTGTTAATTCTATATCAAAGATTTTGCAACTTCAACCATCTGAAAGTAACCAAATAATGCAATTAGTCAATTCTGCTCCAGATTTAGAAGAAAAACAAATTGAACAAACATTAATCAATTTAATTAAGAAGGCTAAAAATTCTCTTAAAATAGTTACACCTTATTTATTTCCAACTCAATCAATTATTGATTCATTATCATCCGCTGCAATGTCAGGAATAAAAGTTGAACTTATTTTACCTGGCAGAAATGATGATAAGCAAACAGTAATAGCTAATAGATTTCATTGCACTAAATTATTATCATCTGGATGTAAAATTTATGAATATCAAGGTTTTATTCATTCTAAATATTTAATAGCCGATGACTCTATAGTATTTTCCGGTAGTAATAATATGGATTATAGATCATTATGAATTAACTTTGAAAGTGCATTATTAATTTATAATGAAACCCTTAGTAAAGAGATGATAAATGTATTTAGTATAGATAAATCTAATTCTAAGCTAATTAATTTAGATTTTATTAAAAATCATATTAATATTTGACATAAAATAGGTTACTCATTGATAAATATTTTTCACCCTTTGCTTTAATTGAATTTTTTGTTTAAAAACAATTGAACTTCATTGTGTAAATTATAAACATCATCTATTGATGTGATTTTATGATTTTTAAACTTATTAATACAATCAAGAATAATAGGATAAAAATCTGTTATTCTTATTTTTTTATTTTTGAATAAATTAATTAAAATTTCATCTGCTGCATTAGCAACAATAGGAGTTGGACCTAACAAATCATTTAACATAATATCTTTTAAATGATAACAACTTCAACTTGGAGCATTAATGTTTTCTAGTTGAAATTCTTTTTTTAATTCATTAATATTAGTACTAATAATGTATTTTTGTCTAATATCATTTCAATCGTTTGTTTTTGATTTAAGAGCTATTTCTATTGGTAAATGCATATCAGGTTTACTTTTAAAAGCAAAGCAGTTATTATCATTTGAAATGAAACCATGGATAAATGATTTACGATCACAAATAGCTGAAACATTTTTATTATTAAATAATCAGTAACATTCGATTAATTCAAAAACCTTATTAAGCATAGTTGCTGAATCAATTGATACTTTTTCCCCCATGTTTCAATTTGGGTTTTTTAATGATTGCTCATAAGTTTTTTGATTAATATCAACATTGTTTACTTTATAAAAAGGTCCTCCAGATGCTGTGATAGTGATTTGATAATCACTAATATTATTTACATTTAAAGCATTAATGATTGCATAAATTGCAGAATGCTCACTATCAACTGGAATTATTTTTACATTATTTTCTTTAGCTAATTTAGTAACAAATTGTCCACAACAAACAAGAGACTCTTTATTAGCTAAAGCGATACTAGTTTTACTTTTAATTGCATCAATAGTAGCTTTTAATCCTGCCAATCCAGGTAATGAATTTAAAACTAAATCCGGTTTAGCTTTGTTGATTAAATCAAAAAAAGAATTAGTATTTCCTTTAATATTATCCTTTGAACAATAATAAAATGGAACCTTAAATTCTTCAATAATTTGATTAGCTAAAGTAGAGTTATTATGAAAACTAATACCAACTATTTGATATTCATTGTAATTATCTCTAATTACATCAAGTGTTTGTTTTCCAACATTACCAGTTACACCACAAATTACTATTTTTTTCATTATTGATATTAAATAACATAATGGATAAGAGTTGAATTGCTACCAAATCCTGTTATTGACATAGATAAAATAATTGAAACTAAGAAATAGCTTATTAGAACTAAAGAAATAGAATCAAAACGATCTAATATTCCTCCGTGACCTGGTAAAAAATTACTAAAGTCTTTGATTTGGTTTTTTCTTTTAAAAAAACTAAAAAGTAAATCTCCACCAACAGAAATTAAACTTAAAGCTGTAGTTACAAAGAAAGATATGATTCATCAAACGTTAGAATCAAGTAATCATAGATATATTTCTTTTTTATTTAATGGAGCACATTGTCATCCAATAAATGAAATAAACATTTCTTGTTGATTATGAAGTGGGAATGCATAGAATACGGAAATAATAGCAAGAGTTAAAGCAACAGATAGCGTTAATCCTGCTATAAATCCTTCTCATGTTTTTTTAGGACTAATATGTTCACACATTTTGTGTCTTCCAAATCTACAACCAAATAAATATGCAAATATATCAGCTAGACATGGTATTGCTGCCATGATTAAAATTGTTGATCAACATTTAGTTGAAATGATGTAAAAAATAGAAATATAAGCAATAGCAACTATACATGTAGTTAGTGCACAATATGCACTATTTTTTATATCATTATGAGAATTTGCTTTAGCTATCCATAATACAATAGTAAATAATACTGGAAGAGTGCAAAAGAAAAGAATAACAAACAATTGATCAAAATGAGGTAAATGATCAAAAATTTTGTATGTATCTAATTGATACAAAATTGTTGTTGGAATTTCATAAATTAACAATAAGATTGTAATTGTTCAATTTATTTTTCTAGAATCATTTTTAATGAAACAATTATTAATTTCTTTAACAACAAAATAATTAGTTCATGAAAGCATTGCAATACACATTAATGAAAAGATAAAGGGATATAATGCTTTACCTGTTTCATTATCTCTTCATGAAGTTATTATTGCACAACCAGGATCAGAGAAGACAGCTATAACAAAAAAAACAACAAAAAAAACTAACAATATAACTGCTGTTTTTGAACGTCTATTTAAATTTACTATATCTATTTGTTTCTTTTCCATTGGCGAAAATTACATAGACATTAATTCTTTTTCTTTAGAAGAATAAATTCCTTCAAGAGTATTATTGTATTTTTTAGTTATTTTGTTTAATTCATCTTCAAAATATCTAATTAGATCTTCACTTACATCTTTTAGATTTTTGTATTTACCTTGAACATCTTTACGAACGTTACGGATTTTTGCTTTTGCTTCCTCTAACATTTCTTTAGCTCGTTTAACATTAATTTTTCTAGATTCTTCTGTTGGAGCTGGAAAGATAATTCTGATTGAATCAGCACTTACTTGAGGATTAACATTAAGATTAGCTTCACTAATACCCTTAGCTATATCTTTAATTTGACTACGATCATATGGTTTAACTATTACTTGTGTAGCACTCGCTAGTTGAAGGTTAGCAACTTGATTAAGTGGCATTTCTTCACCATATGCTAATACTTTAACACGATCAAAAATATTTAAATTAACACGGCCAGAACGAAGTGTAGCATATTCATTATTTAATCAGTTAATAACTTTGCTTGCGCCTTCATCAAAAATTTTTTGTAGTTGATTTCATTCCATAATAATATTATTTTACCTCATCTTTTGAATAAACTATAGTGTAAGGAATTTTTTCTTCCATAACATCTATATAACAATTTTTACGATTAGCATTAAATACAAGTATTTTTGCATGTGAATTTCTCATTAAACATACTGCAGTTTGATCCATTACTTGTAAATTCTTTTCTAATGCTTGATCAAATGATATTTTTTCAAAGCGTTCAGCGTTTGCATCAATTCTTGGATCTGATGAGTAAATTCCATCTACACCAGTTTTACCCATTAAAACTATATCAGCATCAGTTTCAAGTGTTCTTAATGCAATTCCAGTATCAGTAGAGAAATATGGATTACCTGTTCCTGCAGCAAAAATAATTACATTTCCCTCATTTATATTCTTTAGCATATCATTTATGCTATAAGTATGTGCAATACTTGGCATAGGAATTAGTGTGTACATTATGGTTTTAACATCATAAGATTGTAATGTATCTCTTAATGCTAAACAATTAATAATTGTAGCCATCATTCCCATTTGGTCTGCAGTTGTACGTCTAACTTGATTAGCTTTTCATTTAGCTCCTCTAATGATGTTTCCGCCACCAATTACAACACCAACATTATATTTTTTTTGTAATTCTTTAATTTGAAGAGCAATACTGTCAATTTTTTCAGGATCTACATTAGTTGTTGTTCCCTTAAAAGATTCACCGCTAATTTTGATTAATAAAGTTTGTTTTTTCTTATTATCTGAATTAATTGACATTTTCATCTCCATATCTAAAAAATTAAATTATTTACCCATTTGAGCTGCTACTTCATCAGCAAAGTTTGTTTGAACTTTTTCAACACCTTCACCAACTTCATAACGAACAAATTTAATTAGTTGAACATGTTTTTCATCTAAGAAAGTTTTAATTGTTTTAGATGGATCTTTAATAAATGCTTGTTGTTCTAAGCAAACTTCAGCTAATGATTTTTGAATTCTTCCTTTAACAATCATGTCTACACGATTTTCAGGTTTTCCTTCAGCTAAAGTTTGTTTTCTTAAAATTTCAGTTTCATTTTTAATTCATTCTTGATCAACTTCTGAAGCATTTAAGAATTTTGGATTCATTGCTGCTGTGTGCATAGCAATTGATTTACCAACTTCTGCATCAGTTTTATTAGAAAGTAATAATACTACTGCAATTTTTCCATTAAAGTGTTCATATACTTGGAAATCTTGTTCATCTGTTTTAGTTAAAACTGTTAATCTTCTAATACAAATTTTTTCTCCAATTTTAGCTGTTAAATTTGTACATTCTTCAGCAATTGTCATTCCACTTGCAAGTTTTTGAGCAAGTAATTCATCTAAGTTTTGAGGTTTTACATTAGCAATAACACTCATGATTTCATTTGTTAATTTTTGGAAATTATCACCTGCAGCAACAAAGTCTGTTTGACAATTGATTTCCATAATTGCAGCATAGTTACCACTTGCAATAGCTTTAGCTAATCCTTCAGTTACAACTGCACCTGCTTTTTTTGCAGCTTTTGCAATTCCTTTTTCTCTTAATCATGCAGCAGCTTTATCTAAGTCATCTCCACATTCTTTTAATGCTTTAACTGCATCCATAACTCCGGCTTGAGTCATATCTCTTAGTTTTTTAATTAAATCCATACTAGCCATAAAAATTTTCTCCTGATAAAAGTATTCATTAATTGTTTTTGATCTATTTTCTTAAACAATATTTTATATATTATATAAATTAAAAAAATACCACTACATAAATAGGCGGTATTTTTTTATACAAAAGTTTTATTAATTAATTGTGATCTTTAAATTGAGTTTTTACACGTCTTAATTGATCAATGATTTTATCACATGATTCATTAATTGCAGTTAAGATTTCTGAATTATTAGCTTCAGCACGAATTACACCTTTTGTAGGCACACTAACATTAATTCTAATTGTAAAAGATTTATTTTTTGAATAATAAACAAATTCAGCTTTAACATTGTCTTGAACAAATTCAAAATCAAAAAATTTAGCTATTTTTTCTTCAAAGTATTTTGTAACAGCATCAGATTTATCACAATCTTTTCATCTAATAGTATAGTTCATTTGACTCTTTCTCCTCTTTGATGTCCTATTAGAATAATTATAAATCTATTTTACCATCATAGAAAATTTTACTTGCAATTTCTTCAGCTTTTTTAATTCCAATTAGTTTAGCAACAACTGTAAGAGCAAACTTTATAGTTGATCCTGGTGCTTTTGCGGTAATAAAGTTTTTATCTACTACAACATCTTGATCAACATAGTTATGTTTAAATGAAGATTCAAAACCAGGGTAGCAAGTTGCTTTTACATCTTCAAGCATGCCCATTTCACCATAAATAGATGGAGCAGCACAAATAGCAAAAAAATAAATTTTATCATTATTACGATTTTTATCAAGGAAAGAGATTAACTTAGGTGAATCAACATCATTAAAACGTTTGAAACCTTCTCCGCCAGGTAAAAAAATAGCATTATACTTTGATAAATTTTCTTTAGCTAAAATCTCATCACATGAAATTTTAACACCATTAGCAAGAGTAATATTTTTCTTCTTTTCAACTGAAATTAATCGAACTGAAATACCAGCTCTTCTTCAAATATCTACTGCAGCAACTGTTTCTATATCCTCTGACTTATTAGCAATTAATGTAGCAATTCTTAGCATGATAAATACCTATATTTTAAGTATATCATTTAAACTATTTTTTTGCAACAATTACTCGGACCGGTTTAATTAAGCGGTTAAAAATTTTATATCCTTTATCAACAACTTTTTCAACATGATTATTAGGTTGAGTTGGATTTTCTGTGCATTGATCAATAGCTTCCATAGTATTATGATCAAATTCATCACCAACTTTTACATCAATTTCATTGATGTTTAATGCTTCAAGAGCTGATTTAAATTGAGTTTTAAACATTTGAAAGCCCATTAAAAAATTATTAATTTTTGGATCTTGTGATTCAAAACTAATTGCTTGATCAAATCTACCAATTATGTCAATAATTTCATTTAATTTATCAGCAACACAATATTTTTTAAACTCAGCCATTTCCTTTTCTTGTTTTTCTTGGAAATTTTTAATTTCTCTACTTAAATGTTCATTGGCTTGGTTTGCTTTTTCTTGTACTTTTGCAACAAAATTAGCATTTAATTCATTAAGTTTTTCTTGTAATGAATCAATCTTTTTTTGCTTTTCTTCAACTTCTTTTTGTAATGATTTATTTAGATGCTTTAATTGATTGATTTCTTTTTCTAATTCTTTTCTTTTTTCAGAACATTTGCATTCTTTATGTTCAATTTCAACTTCAGTTTCTTGTTTTTGTTCACAACTATCTGTTAGATGAGAATCATCATTATTTTCTAATTCTTCTTCATTAATAATGCAATCATCTTTTTTATCACATTTACACATATTTTACCTCTTTCTATTTATTAATTTCTTTTTGAGCATCTTTGATAAATTTATCAACTTGGTTATTACCTTTTTCTGCTAGTTTTTTCAATAATTCAACTTCACTTTGAGTGTATAAATTTGGACGAGCATATTTAACAGTAATTTCAATATCACCATTAGTTGTTTTACCAAACATATGTTTCTTCATATCTTTTATACCAAAACCAGATATAGTTAATTTATCACCATTTGCTGTATTTGGAGGAAGACTTACTTTTTTAATGCCGTAAGGTGTAGGTATATCAATTATGCCACCACAAATTGCACGAATAGGATCTACTAATACTACTGCTTTTAGTAAATCTCCACTACGTGTGAAGACATTACTTGGTTCAATATAAACAGTGATATAAATGTTACCACGTTGACCATTTACTTCATTTGCTTTGTTATTTATAACTAAAGATTCACCATTTTTAATTCCTGCAGGAATTTCAATTTTAATTTGCTCATTTTCTTCAATATAGCCAACTCCATTACATTTTGGACATTTTGAACCAATAATTTTTCCAGTACCATGACAATGACTACAAGTACTTCGAGATTGTACCATACCAAGAAAACTTCGTTTTTGAGTTACTACATATCCAGTACCATGACAATGTTCACATGTTTTAATATCTTTACCATGATCTCCAGCACCTGTACCATTACATTCTTTACATGTTTTTTTAATTTTAATATCAAATGTCTTTGAACAACCTAATATAGATTCAAGAAAAGAAATAGTTAATTGTGCTTCTATATCAGGATTTGGTTGATTACTTTTACTTTTTGCTTTACGGCTTCCACCACCAAAGATGTTGCCAAAGATATCACCAAATGGATTATCATCTCCATCGCCACCAAAACTAAAGTGAACATTTCCGCCATTTCCCCCAAATGCACTAAAAAAGTCACTGAAATCACCGCTAAATCCACCAGCTCCACCTGCGCCTTGATTTAAACCTTCAAATCCAAATTGATCATACATTTGTTTCTTTTGAGGATCAGTAAGAACTTGGTATGCTTCATTAATTTCTTTGAATTTTTGTTCAGCTCCTGGTTCCTTATTACGGTCAGGATGATATTTCATAGCTAATTTTCTAAAAGCTCTTTTAATTTCATCATTAGTTGCAGTTTTTGCAACTCCTAATACTTCATAATAATCACGTTTATTTTCATTTGCCATAATGATTAAATTATATATAAAAAATTAGCACTCTACTTTTTAAACTGCTAATTTTTACAAAAAATATCCTTTTATATTTTCTTAGTTAATATAGATAAAATATTACATTTTATCTAATGGTTCAATAGACATAAGTTTTAGACCATTTGTAATTACTTGTTTAACACAAACACAAAGTCAATATCTTTGTCTTGATAAAGTTTCATTTGTATCATCAATAATTTTGCTGTTCGCATAGAATGAATGGAATGCTTTAGCTAGATTGTATAGATACAATGTTAGTTTATTTACTTCATATGTTTTTGCAATGTTTTTTAGAGTACGAGAGTAAATTAATAATTGATTAATAATTTCTTTTTCATATTCTGAAGTTAATAAACTAAAATCAGTTACTATATCGTATTCTCTTTTCATTCCGTATTCTCGTTTATTTAAAAGTTGATTAATACGAGCATGAGCATATTGAACGTAATACAATGGATTATCATTATTTTTACTTAAAGCTTTATTTATGTCAATTTCTAAGTGTGTAGCCATAGGTTGACTAACTAAATATCAACGTGCTGCATCTTTTCCAATTGTTTCAATTAAATCACTTAAAGTTAAAGAATTACCTGAACGTTTTGACATTTTAAATTCTTTTCCATCTTTGATTAAACGAACCATTTGCATAATTAAAACAACAAGTTGATCTTTTGAATAACCAAATAATTGCATTGCTATTTTAATACGATCTGCATAGCTCATGTGATCAGATCCTCAAATATTAAAACATTTATCATAACCACGTGATAATTTTAAGTTGTGGTAAGCTATATCTGGTAAAAAATATGTATAACTTCCATCTGATTTAACAATTACACGATCTTTATCGTCACCAAGTTTTGTAGTTTTTAATCATAAAGCTTGATCTTTTGCATATATTTGATCTTTAAGTGCTTCTATTGTTTTATTAATTAATTTTTCCTTATATAAGAAAGATTCAGGAAATCAAATGTCCATATGAACACCAAATTTATTTAATGTGTCCTTAATAACATTTAGTAGATAGTTTTTAGAAAAATCTTTGATGAAATTTTTGCTTTCAATATCTGGGTCATTAATTCCATTTTCATTATAAGTTATATTAACAAAACGATTATTAACTTCTTGTTTTAATGCTTTTGCTACATCAATAATTTCACTACCATGGTATGAATCTTCAGGTAATTCATCTTTTAGATCAAATAATTGTTTGTATCTAATTAATACACTCATACCTAATTTTTCAATTTGATTACCAGCATCATTAATGTAGTATTCACGAGTTACATTAATTCCGTTTGCTTCTCAAATTCTTGCTAATGTATCACCAATTGCAGCATTACGTGCATGACCTATATGTAGCAAGCCTGTAGGATTAGCAGAAACAAATTCAATTTCATAATTTGTTTTGCCTTTTTTATCAACACAAAAATTTTCTTTTTGAGTTAAAATATCAACTAAAACTTTATGAGAAAATTCTTCATTTAATTCTAGATTGATAAATCCAGGACCAGCTACAGTAGCTTTTTTAAAATATTTTGATGGTAATTGTTCACATATAGCTTTTGCAAAAGGAATAACATCTTCACGTTTAACTCCTAATGTCATAGCAACATTAGAACTAAAATCACCATTTTTAATATTTTTATTTTTTTCAACATTTGGATTGATTTTATCTATCTCAATATCATATTTAATGATATAAGGTTTCAAATGTTGAACTGCTTTTTTAATTTCTGAACCTATGAATTCAATAATATCTTTCATTTTAATTAACCTTGTTATAAAAAATAATTTAATCAGCAAGTTTTAATTTAGAAAATTCAATTTCAGAGACTGTTGGACGACCAAATAATTCAATTTCGATTGTTGCAGTACCTTTATTTAAGTCAATAGCTTTAGTTAGACCTCTTTCTCCTGCCATTGGTCCATCAATAATTTCAACTGTGTTACCAACTTTGAAGTCACATGTATAAACTTTCTTTTCTTCAACTTGTTGTTTAGTTTCAAATTCTTCGTTTTTAGTATTGTTTGTATTTGTATCACTAACCATTTCATATTCTGAAATTGAAATAGGAATAGGAAGAGCACCTTTACCACTAGAACCTACAAATCCCATTACACCGTTTGTGTTACGGATACAATATCATAAGTCTTTATCCATAACCATGTTAATGAAGATATATCCAGGAAATTTATTACATACCTTAGTTTTTATACGTTTGTATGAACCATCTGGTAATACTTCTCATTTAACAGTTTTTGTATTTTTTAATGTTTTAGGTAGTTTTTCATCATCTTTTTTTAAGATTTCTTCAGTTACAACATTAGTTTTAAAGATTTTAAATTCTTTAACAAATTCATTGTAGCCGAAGTTGTTAATTTTTTCTTTTAGTGAATCAACTATTGAGTCTTCTTTTCCTCCAATAGCAGTAATAATAAATCATTGATATAAATTTTGATTGTTTGACATATATTTTTCTCCTTGTAATTAAATTAATGTAACAATTGCATCTACTGCTAAGAATATAAGAGCAATTATAATTGAAACAACACCAACAACGAAATAGTCTTTAAACGTTTTATTTAGAGATGGTCAAGTCATTCTTTGGAATTCCTTACCTATACCATAAACCCACCTTTTTAACTTAAAGCAATAATCAATTTCATATTTGTATGATAGATCTCTTTCTTGTTGAAGTTGAATAGTTTGATTTTTAAAATTAATTTTGCTTTTAATTATTAAAGATTCATATTCATTAGTTGAATTCATGAAGGCAACTTTTAAAGCTTTTTTCTCATCTAAATTATTAGCTTTTTTTAGATTAGCTTTATATGTTTTCTTTTGAGCTGAGTGATCTTTTTTAAGATTTTTTAAATAACTTTGATGCTCTAATTTTAGATCTGATAATCTTACATTATACTCATGATAACTCATTTTCTTATCAGCTTTCATTTTGATTCGGTCACGAGCTGAATCTGATAATTGGTATTTAGCGATAGCATATTCACGTTCAACTAATAGTTTTACTTTATTATGCTCATATTGTTTCTTTAACATTTTAACTTGTTGTTGTTTGCCGGCTATACCAGTTTTACCAATTAAAGCAAAAACTTGTTCATGAAAATCAAAAGTTAATTTTTTGATTTTGCTTTTATATTCTTTTTTTGCTTCTTTTGTAGCATCTTTAAGCTGTTTAAGTTTTAATTTTCTTTGCTTCAAAAGCTCTTCACGTTTTTTCTTTAATTCGATTTTAGCTTTTTGTTTGTTTTCTTTATTAAGTTTTTCCATAACAAATCTCTATCTAGACTCCTTGTGGATTGTTGTTTTTTTACATTTAGGACAATATTTTTTTAATTCAAGTCTTTCAGGACTACTTTTTTCCTTTTTTACATGGTAATTTCTTGAATTACATTCACTGCAAATTAATGGAACATTGATCTTCATTAATTAAATACCTCCTACAATTAAAAAAGAAGCATTAAAGCTTCTATGATTTTAATTAAATTATATACTATTTGTTTTTCTCATTAAAAAATTTTGCTGACTTTTCAATGAAATAAGTAAATATTGGGTCAACGTTGTTAGGTTTACAGTGGAATTCAGGGTGATATTGGCATGCAATAAAACATCTTAATTTATCATTTTCTACAAATTCAACAACTTGTTTTTCATGGTAAGAACCAAACATTGTTGATTTAATTCCAACTGTTTCAAGACTTTCAATAATGTCATTGTGGAATAATGCATAACGGTGACGATGTCTTTGTTCAATAGTTTGACTATTGTAAAGTTTGTGTGCAATTGACTTAGGTTTGATTGTACAAGTTTGATTTCCAAGTCTAAATGATCCATCAATTAGATCAATAACACGTTTTTTAGTATCTAAATTAAATTCAGTAGAATTAGCATTTTCTCAACCTAATAAGTTTCTTGCTGCTTCAATACATGTTAATTGCATTCCTAAACATATTCCTAAGAAAGGAATATCATTTTCTCTGGCATATTTAATAGCAATAAGCATTTGGTCAATACCTCTTTCACCAAATCCACCAGGTACTAAAATTCCACCACAATCTTTTACCAATTCACTAATATTTTCTTTAGTAATTTGTTCTGCTTCTATTCATTTAATTTCAACATTTGTATGGATAACATATCCAGCTAATTTAATTGCTTCAATTAATGAACAATAAGCATCATGTAAATCTGTATATTTTCCAACAAGAGCAATTTTAGTTTTATTTTCAATTTTCTTGATGTCGTTTATATAAGAGATTCAATTAGAGAAAGTATTTTTGCTTGAATCATATTTTAATCCAAAGTAATCATAAATTGATAAGTGGATATTTTGTTCATAAAATTTAACTGGAACTTCATAAACAATTTTAACATCAGAAGAAATAAAAATTTTATTTTCAGGAATATGACAATTTAAACTAAGTTTAACAATAGTTGATTTTTCAACAGGGAAACCAGTTCTTAAAATTAATAAATTAGGAGTTATACCTAATGAACGTAATTCTTTTACTGAGTGTTGAGTAGGTTTTGTTTTAACTTCACCACTAGTAGAATTTAAAGAGATTAATGGAGAAAGTAGAATAGTTAAAACATTTTGTTCTCCATATTCAATAATGAATTGACTTAATGCTTCAATGAAAGGTGCACTTTCCATGTCACCAACAGTACCACCAATTTCAATAACTAAAAAGTTAGGTGATTCTGTATTAATTAAGTGATAAATTTTATCTTTAATAGCATTTGTAACATGAGGAATAATTTGAACTGTTTTTCCACCATAGTTTCCTTCACGTTCACGTTTAATTATTTCGTTGTAAATTCTTCCAGAAGTTACATTTGAAGCTTGAGTTAATTCTTTTTCAATGTAACGTTCATAATTTCCTAAATCAAGGTCCGTTTGAGCTCCATCTTTAGTTACATAAACTTCACCATGTTGACCAGGAGCCATATTACCAGGATCAACATTCAAATATGGGTCAAATTTTAGCATGCTAATTTCATTGCCTAAATTTTTTAAAATTTTTGCAATTGATGAAACTGCTACACCTTTTCCTAATGAACTATAAACTCCTCCAAAAACAAGTATTACTTTTGTCTTTTTATTGTTTTCTTTTTGCATAATAAATTTTTCCTATTTCCTACATAAAATAATATTTTACCTAAAATAATAGTTATTTATAAAAATAATTAAGTAAAAATAAGATAAAACTAAATTTAAGGTAAAATTAATGTAATACATAATTATATAATGAAAAATAATATGAGAAGGTTTGGAATTTTTAAAAAATTTTTATTAACATTGTCATTAATAGCAACGTTTCTTTTGTTTGTAACTGGAAATATTTTTTGCAAAAATAGCAAAAATGTAGATACACTAAACCAACAAACTAATTCATTGACAGAAGTTGAAGAAAAATGAGAATATGTAGAAAATGCTCCTGCTTCAATAATAGGTGGAGATACAGGAACATTTAATTTTAAATACAATCTTGATACAATGGAAGCAATCATTTATTATGATAATGCATGTTATAGTAGTGATTTTGCTGCTAATGAATTAAATTTTAATGATGGTTATTTTGATTATGTTTATCCTCAAACATCCAAACTTGTTCATTTAAAATTAATTCAAATTGGTGAAGTTCATGAACATGCACCAACATTACATAATACTTTTGCAGGATGTCTAGGAATTAAAAAAGTAATCATTCCTGAAACTGTAAAAATTATTGGTGAAGGATGCTTTGAAAATTGTTTTCAAATTTTATCTGTTGATTTATCAAAAGCAATTTATTTAGAAAGAATTGATAATTACGCTTTCCAATCATGTGTTAAAAATACACATAAGGTTTATATTTCTAACACAGTAACAAAAGTGGGTAAAAAAGTTTTTTATGATAACAAAATTCCATTACAAGAAAATAATGTTTTATATTCTGAATCTGACATAGGATTTAGACGCTGGTGTCTTGGAACCTGTGACTTATCAAAAGAACCAACTGCCGATGGATTAACAATTATGGATTCAACATACGCAATTGCTCCATATGCTTTTGAAGGATGTAGAAATATTAAAGGTGATCTTACTATTTATGACACAGTTCAAGAAATTGGTGAATATGCCTTTAAAGATACTGGTTTAAGTGTAAATGAAACAGGTGTATGTACTTCAGTAGCTGGAGGTCATTACAAAAGATGGTGCTTAGGAATTATTGATTCTACTCTTGCATCTACTCAAACTGGAGTTGTTAAAATTCCTGCTGAAACTTACTACATTGCTCCATATGCTTTTGCTTCATGTGTAAATGTTACTGGTTTTTCATCAGATGGACAAATGATTGAAAATAGAATTAATATTCCAAGATCTACAGTAAGAATTGGTGAATATGCATTCTATAACTGTAAAAAGATAGTATCGAGTGATGATGAAAATGGTGAATTATCATTTGGTCAAAATAGTAGTTTAACTACTATTTGTGATTCTGCATTTGCTTTATGTCCTATTAGAGGAGATATGACTATCCCAAGTACAATTACATACTTTGGTAAGAATGTTTTTACTGAAATTAATAAGACTACAAATGTACCAGGTGCAAGATTAAATAGAATTTTCTTTGAAAATACAGATCCTGATTCTATTACCTTTGGAGAAAACTGGAACGGAGTTTCTACCCTTAGAATCATGAGTGATACTTCTTCTACAATTCATGTTCCTGTAGGAACTAAAGGAACAAGCTATCCTCACGTTGGTTATATGGGAAGACCAAATTTTGGGTTTCAATTTTATTCAGTAATTGAGGGAATTCCTACTAAAAAATTTGAATGAGATTTTGAAAGAACAAATTTCCAACCAGGACAAACAATTGATGTTACTTTAACTGTTGATGAAGAAGCTTCTTCCATTCCAAGTGAAGATATAATTTGAACAGTTAATTATTCTGAACCAGGTCCTGATAATTATGCCTCAGTTGAAGAAATTGATCCTTTATTACATAAATATAGAATCACTTTCAACATGGTTTCAAGCCAACCTAAACCTATTCAAGTAAGAATTAAAAATTACCCAGCTAGTCCTTTAATTCGAACAGTTGTTATTACTTCTCCTGTTGTAGCAGATGAATTATCTTTTAAAGAAAATAAATATGATTTTATGGAATTTAAAACTGTTAATCTTACAGTTGGAGAAAAATTCTTTACAAGAAATTTATCAGAAAATGTTTATGACAGCAATAACATTCAAGTAACAACAGGACTAAAATTTTCTTTAGTTTCTGTTAGTGGAAGTTTCCCAGATTTCTTAATTATTGATGAAAATACAGGCATCATTAGTGGTAAATTTGAAGATCTACAAAAAACAGGAATGGTTTCAATCCGTGTAGAAGCTAACGGTTTATCTGGCCAATCTACACCATTCTGTTTTGTTCCAAAAATTCCTTCAGATAGTTGAACAAGAAAATTAGAATATATTCTTATTGGTGCAACTGGCGGAATTATTTTGCTAGGAACATTAATTGCTTTAATTTTTACAAAAATACACCATAACAAGGTAAGAAGAAATATTCTAAAAAACCTTGATGTTCAACAAATAGAAAAACCAAAAGCTACTCGTAAGCCTAAAAAGAAAGAACCATATGATCCACACAAAATATGAAAATAATATATTGATTAATTTTTAGGTAATTTAAAATTGTTATTAGTGTATGAAAAATCATAATAAACGTATAGATATAGATAAAACTTTTAAAAATATTGATAATCCTCAAACTTATACTGTTGATAATATAGTAAGTACTTTAAATGTAGATCAAAATAACGGATTAGATGATAATAAGGTTAAAGAAAATCAAGAAAAATATGGCAAAAATATCTTAGAGCAAAAAAAGAAAAAGCCTATTTTTCTTGTTTTTTTGATGCAATTTAAAGAAGTAATGACAATAATTTTACTTATTGCTGCAATTATTTCTTTTATCCCTCTAATTGTTAATAAAAATAGTCAAATAGCTGAATGAGTTCAACCATTTGTTATTCTTTTAATTGTTTTATTAAATGCAATAATTGGAACAATACAGTGTGTAAAAGCAGATAAAGCAGTGGAATCATTAAAACAAATGAGTGAAACACAAGCTAAGGTTATTAGAAATGGGATAACTTTAACCATTCCATCAAGTCAAGTTGTTGTTGGTGATATTATTGATTTTGAATCAGGTGATAAAATATCAGCTGATGCAAGACTAATTGAGTGTAATAACTTAAAAGTTATAGAATCTTCATTAACTGGTGAATCATTAGCTGTTGAAAAAAATGATGCAACAATTTGAAAAAATGATACTCCATTAGGTGATCGAATTAATATGGTGTATTCGAGTTCTATGGTTGTATATGGTAGTGGAAAAGCTATAGTAACAAATGTAGGAAAAAATACTGAAATTGGTCATATAGCCTCAATGATCCAAGAACATAAACCTGAAAAAACCTTATTACAAAAACAAATAGCTAAATTTAGTAAATGATTATCTATTTGCTGTGTAATTTTATGTTTTATTGTTTTATTTTTGCAAATTGCTAAGACATGATCATTAATTGAGATTAATCCTATTAATATAATAGGCCCAATTATGGTTGCGGTAAGTTTAGCAGTTGCAGTAATACCTGAAGGATTACCAATAGCAATTACTATCATTATGTCAATTGGTGTGACAAGAATGGCAAAAGAAAATGCTATTGTAAAAAATTTATCAGCAATTGAGACATTGGGTTCTGCCTCAATTATTTGTAGTGATAAAACCGGAACACTAACACAAAATAAAATGACTTTAGTTCATGTTTTTGATATTAAAAATAATGCTGAACATGTAGTATCTAAAAAAATGGATGAAGAATCAAAAAAGATTTTAGAATATGGAACATTATGTTGTAGTGCCTCTTATTCAAAAACAAATGATAGTGAAAATTTTACAGGTGATCCTACTGAAATTGCAATTATTCGTGCTTTAAATGACTTAAATGTTTCACAAGCTGAAATTAATAAAAAATATCCTCAAATCCATGAAATAGCCTTTGATTCTAATCGGAAATTAATGTCAACTATAAACAAGTTTAATGATAAATATTTAATTGTAACTAAAGGCGCAATTGATCAATTAGTAGAAAAATCTAATAACTCTAAACAAGAAATTGATAATCTCTTAAAAAAGAATACCCAATTATCTTCTGAAGGAGAAAGAATTATTGGAATAGCTTATAAGATTATTGATAAATTACCAAAAATAATAGATAGTAAAACAATTGAAAATGATTTATCAATTATGGGATTGGTATCAATGATTGATCCAATTAGAGAAAATGCTAAAGTATCTATTCAAGAATGTATTAAAGGTGGAATAAAGGTAATCATGATCACTGGTGATCATGTTGTTACTGCTAAAAAAATTGGTAAAGACCTTGGAATTTTTAATGAAGGTGACTATGCAATTACAGGTGCAGAGTTAGATAAAATGAATGATAATGAATTCATGCAAAAAATAGAAAAAATTTCAATTTATGCAAGAGTTTCACCCGAAAATAAATTTAGAATTGTTAAAATGTGACAATCATTAAATAAAATTGTTGCCATGACAGGTGATGGAGTTAATGATGCTCCAGCTTTAAAACAAGCACAAATTGGTTGTGCTATGGGAATTACAGGAACTGATGTTTCAAAAGATGCTGCTGATATTATTTTAGCTGATGACAATTTTTCTACAATAGTTGAATCTGTAAAACAAGGTAGAAATGTCTTTAATAATATATTAAAAGTTATTAATTTCTTGCTAGCAACAAATATAGGTGAAGTAATTTCTATTATTGCAATCTTATTAATATCATGAAAAAATGATGTTGTTGTTGAACCGTTAAATGCAATTCAAATATTATGGATTAATTTATTGACAGATTCTCCTCCAGCTATTGCTTTAGGATTAGAACCAATGAGTAGAAATATTATGTTTGATAAACCTCGAAATCCTAAACAAGGAATTCTTGCTAATGGTTTGCTAACAAAAATTGCTTTAGAAAGTTTATTAATTGGTGTTGTAATGACAATTGCTTTCTATATTGGACTTACTACATTTAAAGATACACCAAAAGCCCAATCTGCAGGAAGTACAATGGCTTTTATTACATTATTTTTTGCTCAAATGGTCCAAATATTCTCCTTAAAATCTAAATACAGTATTTTTAAAACAAAAATTTTCAATAATAAGTTGTTAATATATACAACTCTAATTGCAACAGGATTAACTTCTATAGTTTCATTTGCATCACCAATAGCAGAAAATGGATTTAAAATGATGACATTTTATGATGAATATTGATATTTATACCTATATATATTACTATTGTCAATTGTTGTTCCGTTCATATACTTTGAAAGTGAAAAGAAATTATTGCTAATGCATTCAAAAAGACAAAATGTCATACATGAAACAAGAACTAAAATTTTAGATTAAATTATCAGCCATAGTGTTTACTATGGCTTTTATTTTGTAATTTTATGTTTTTGTGCAGACAATTATGTTTTATATTTATTTAAATAAATAACTTAGTAAATATTTGTTTTAATAATAAAATATATATGTTTTATAGTTATTTGGGAGATATAATATGTTTGATAAAAATAAAACTAAAATTACTGAAATCTTTGCTTATGAAGTATTAGATTCACGTGGTTTTCCTACAGTTGCATGTAAGGTAACTACTGAACAAGGTATTGTAGGTAAAGCAATGGTTCCATCTGGAGCTTCTACTGGTGAAAGAGAAGCATTAGAAATGCGTGATGGAGATAAGACTCGTTACAATGGTAAAGGTGTATTAAATGCTGTTAACAATGTTAACACAATTATTGCTCCTGCATTAATTGGTCAAAAAGTAGATGAACAAACTAAATTAGATGAAATGATGATTAAATTAGATGGTACTGAATCTAAAACTAAATTAGGTGCTAATGCTATCTTAGCAGTTTCTTTAGCTTGTGCTCATGCTGCTGCTATTACATATAACAAACCTTTATATAAATATATCCGTGAAGACATTACTAACAATACTGACACAACATTCAAAATGCCAGTTCCTATGTTAAATGTTATTAATGGTGGTGCTCATGCTGACAACACTATAGATTTCCAAGAATTTATGATTATGCCAGTTGGTGCTAAATCTATGCGTCAAGCTTGCCAAATGGCTAGTGAAGTATTCCATTCATTACAAAAAATCCTAAAGAACAAAGGTGATTCTACAGGTAAAGGTGATGAAGGTGGATTTGCTCCAGATTTAAAATCAGCAGAAGAAGCTTTAGAATTAATGGTTGAAGCTATTAAAGCTGCTGGTTATGTTCCAGGTGTTGACAAAGATGTTGCAATTGCATTAGACGTTGCTGCAAGTGAACTTTACAACCCAGAAACAAAGAAATATGAATTTACAAAAGCAATCAAAGCTAAAACAATGCCAGAAAATGAAACTTGCAAAACTACAGATGAAATGATTGCTTACCTTGAATCATTAGTAAAGAAATATCCAATTATTTCAATTGAAGATGGTTTAGCTGAAAATGACTGAGATGGATTTAAGAAATTAAACGACCAAATTGGTGACCATGTTCAAATTGTTGGTGATGACTTATACTGTACAAACCCTAAAATTTTAGCTCGTGGTATTGAAAAAGGTATTACAAATGCAATTTTAATTAAGTTAAACCAAATTGGTTCATTAACTGAAACTATTCAAGCTATTCAAGATGCTAAAAAAGTTAACTGATGTGCTGTTGTTTCACATCGTTCTGGTGAAACTGAAGACACTACAATTGCTGACTTATCAGTTGCTTTAGGAACTGGTCAAATTAAAACTGGTTCTATGTCACGTAGTGAACGTATTTGTAAATACAACCGTTTAATGGAAATCGAAGACGAATTAAAATCAAACGCTAAATTTGAAGGTGCTAAAACTTTCTATAATTTAAAAAATAATTAATTAAAGGCTTTTAATTATTAATAGTATGACTAAAAAAATAGCGATTTTAGCAAGTGGTGGAAATTCGTCAGCAATGAACAATGCTATTATTACTTTAGTTCGTAAGGCTAAAATGTATGGCATTGAAGTAGAATTAATTTATGATGGTTACAAAGGATTATTAGAAAAGAAATTTGTTAAACCTGATTTACAAGTTCTTTCTTACTTTAATAATAAGGGTAACGTTATTATTGGTTCTGCTAGAAGTACAAAATTCCGTGATCCAGAATACAAAAAACAAGCAGCTGAATTTTTAAAAGAACGTGGTATTGATACTTTATTTGTAATTGGTGGAGATGGCTCATATCAAGGCGCTTATTTATTAAGCAAATTTGGTGTAAGAGTTATATGTCTTCCTGGTACAATTGATAATGATATTCGTTCTACTGAAGAATCAATTGGTTTTTCAACAACATTAAATACAATTGTTACAAGTATTGATGCATTGAGAGATAGTTTTGATTCTCACTCAGGTGTATGTATTGTTGAAGTTATGGGAAGAAGATACCCAGATCTTGCAATTTATGCCGGAATTGCAACTGATTCAGAACTAATTATTACTTGTGAAAATGTAATGACTTCACAACAAATTCTTGAAGTTGTTAACCGTTCATGAGAAAATAAACACCGTTGCTGTATGATAGTTGTTACAGAACAAATATATGGTAAAGATGGCTTACCTACTTTAAAAGACATTGCTAAAGAAATCGAAGAAAAAACTGGAAGAACAACACGTGTTTGTGTATTAGGACACACACAACGTGGAGGTGTTCCAACTGCTGAAGATCGTTATATAGCCAACACATTAGCATCTTATGCTTTAGATGTTGCTGTGAATGAATCAGGTAACTATGCAATTGGTATTAAATTAGGAAAACCACACGCTGAACCAATTGATAATGCATTAGCAATTGATGCTAAAAAGCCTAATACTGAAATACTTAAAAAGTATTTTAAATATAATTGTTTTTAGTGAGACTTAGGAGGAAAAATATGAGTCAAGAAATTCAAACTTTTTATAAACGTACTAAAATAGTTGCTACACTTGGACCAGCTATTACTCAAAAGTTATGAAACATGGAAATGTTTAATGACCCAAAAAATGCTGAATCTAGAAAAAAAGCATATGAAAACATGGAAGCTATTATTAAGTCAGGTGTTACATGTGTACGTTTGAATTTTAGTCATGGTGACCATGCTGAACAAATTGTAAGAATTAATGTTCTACGTGAAGTTGCAAGTAAATTACACCGTAATATTGCAATCATGTTAGATACAAAAGGACCTGAAATTCGTGTAAACAAATTCGATCCTGAAACAGTTACAGTAACTGCTGGAAGTACTGTAGAAGTATATACTAAAGAAAACATTATTGGTAATGCAACTAAATTTAGTGTAACAGATTCTACAGGTACATACAACATGGCTAATGATGTTAAAAAAGGCCAATTAATTTTAATTGATGATGGTAAATTAGAATTAAAAATTTTAGATGTAGATGCTGCTCGTGGATACATTAAAACAGTTGCATTAAATACACATGCAATTTCAGAAAAAAGAAGAATTAACTTACCAGGAAGTGATTACTCAATGCCATTCTTATCTGATAAAGATCGTGATGACATTAAATTCGCTTGTGAACAACACTTAGATTATATTGCTGCATCTTTCTGTAATAGTGCTGCAAATGTTCAAGAAATTCGTGATATTTTAAAACAAAATGGTGGTGAACACATTCAAATCATTAGTAAGATTGAAACAAATAGTGCTATCAACAACTTAGATAGTATTATTGAAGCTAGTGATGGAATTATGGTTGCTCGTGGTGATTTAGGATTAGAAATTCCTTACTACGATGTACCTTATTGAGAAAAACAAATGATTCGTAAATGCCGTTATGTTGGTAAACCAGTAATCGTTGCTACTCAAATGTTAGATTCTCTTGAAAGAAATATTCAACCTACAAGAGCAGAAGTTACAGATGTATTCTTTGCTGTTGAAAGAGGTACTGATGCTACTATGTTATCAGGTGAATCTGCAAAAGGTCAATTCCCAATTATTGCTGTTAAAACAATGGCATCAATTGACGTTAAATCAGAATTATTATTTGATTACGACCGTGCTATTAATGTTTACTTTAAAAAGACACCATTTAGTTCTCAAATTAAGAAAACTGTACTTAAGATTGCTGAAAAAGTTGTTCCATCTGGCGAATCAATTGCTCCTATCTTCCCATATAACTTCTTAGTTTTATTTACAAATGATAGAACTTTGATCCAAGCAATTTCAAACATTCGTCCAGCTGCAACAATCATTGTAGTAACAAGTGATAAAACATTATTAAATGCTTTTGCAATTAACTATGGTATTCAAACTTATTATGTTGAAGATTTGAATGCTGCAAAAGAACAATATGTTCAAGTTTCAAAATTAGCAACTAACATATTTGAAGCAGCTGACAAACCAGCTACATCAATTGCTTTCTTTGATGATAAATTTCACGAAGTTGCTTAATTAATATTTAATTAAAAAAATAAATTTCTACCCTTAATTATGGGTAGAATTTTTTATTTTTATTATGGAATACATTAGTATTAAAGTAGTGGATGTATTGTACAAAAAGGCTCATTAATATTTAAATCTACTAAAATTGGTATCGATAACAATACAAGTAGGATGTAAATAATTAACAAAAAGTCATGAAGTTAGTATGCAAAAAAAACTAAAATTCAATCTTCTGTTTTTTTGTTTTATAGATAGATCAAAAAATAAAAAAATGTTAATTACTTTTAATATATTTTTATTCAATTACTTCATTTTTTTACTAAGCTGTTAACTATATTTCATATAGTATAATCTATATGAATATCAATCATGGGGGTGTCACGGCTTCGACATGATTAATTAGTTATTCAAATGCAGTGGGGTATGCCCCTTATAGCTAGAGACTGTCAAGTGCAGAATCAAACAACGACAACGTTAACATGGACCAATCATTCATGGCTAACGCAATGTCAGCTCAATCTCAACTTAACTACGCATTTGTAGCATAAGTTAATTGTGTTTAGGTGATAGCTATTTATTCTTTTAGGCTAACACGTTAAAACAAAAGAATATATTGTAACGATGCTAATAATTACAATGAATTTAATCTTAGCTATACCTAATGGTGGAGGTCTATTATCCATATAACATTAGATGAAGATTGTAAGAATAGACTAAACTGTAGTATTTGTTTAATTGTTAATTGTGGAAATGGGTTCAATTCCCATCATCTCCACCATAAAATATTAAATCTGGAAGGTTATTCCAGATTTTTTTGTTAGTTATATATTGATATGTTACTATACATAGTGCAAAATGTTGGTACAACTAACAAATAACTTTATATCATTAACATAAATTATATTTTTTGGTATAATAAAGTACTTTATTATATTTTGGTATGAAATTCACACAAAAAAACAATAGTTTTCCTACAAAAACTAAATATAAAGCCTGATACTTTATTTGACCATTCCTTGCTTCATTTTTTTTATGTAGTTTAATTTTTGGCTTATCATTCTTTTGTCCAGATTTTTTATTTAGCAAAATTGATTCTTTTTCTAATTACTTATCTACCTGGATATTTGAAAAACATCCAAATTATTCCCCTTGTTTTTATTTATTCTGAATAATTAAAGGTTTACTTGGATTATTCTCCATATTATTTGGTGGCCTTATAATTAGACAACTTGCATGTGCTTGAAATCTTAAAAAATGATATTTTAGCTTTGCAAGAGAGCAAGCTAAAATTATTAATTCATGCAACCCTAAAAATTTTAATGACAAAGTTGCTTTGTTTATAGGTATTTGTGATGATTTTATGCCAAACACTTTATTACAAACAGCCAATCAAACTTATAAAAACATAGATGTGTGACTTTGTGATGATTCTAAAAATGAAAAAAATAGAGAACTAATTAACAGTTTTGCAAAAGAACATGGTTTTTTTGTTATGAGAAGAGACCCTGAACACAAAAAAATGCATAAATCTAAAGTTGGAAATATATTTTATTGATTAAATAAATATGGTTCTAAATATGACTATGTTTTTGAAAATGATTCTTCTTCAGTTGTAACTTCAACTTTTGTTGAACATTGTTTATGCTATCACCATTCAGAATTATTGAAAGATAAAA
The DNA here is from genome assembly GCA_029009155.1 of Mycoplasmataceae bacterium. Classification (GTDB taxonomy): domain Bacteria; phylum Bacillota_I; class Bacilli_A; order Mycoplasmatales; family Mycoplasmoidaceae; genus Malacoplasma_A. Next base: position 156,584 of record JAQXJX010000021.1, read on the forward strand.
AAATTGGTGGAATTATTTGTAATGGAATGTTTTATTCAACAAAAAATTTATTAACAGATATTTATTCTAAATCTTTCCAAGTTGTTTTATCATTAGAGTACCAAAAATGATTAATGCCTTTTGAAAAAGTTTTAACTCTTAATGGATGATGCACATTTTACAAAATAGAAGATTTAGCTAAAATTCCTCTTAATGAAGTGGAATGTTCTGTTTGTGATTCAGCAAGAGGAATGTGATTAACGAAAAATGGTTATACTAATTTGTATAATCCATTTGATTTTGGTGGGAAAATCTCAGTTCAAAATATTAGAGCTTTAAAAAATCAAAGAATGAAATGAACATCAGGGGATTATTTCATCTATAAATCACCATTAAATTCCAGATATTCAAATATTTTTGAAACATTTACTACAAAGATTTATATTTATTCATTAAGTATAATTGTTCTTTTAGTATTTTTGTTAGGATTATCTGATGTAATTTTGACACTTGCATTGAATATTTTTTATGTTAATTGAACAACAATTCTTTTTTTAAGTTTGTTTACAATAATTACATTTTTTGCTTTTTGCATATTTTGTTTTATTAACAATTATCCACTTTTTAAAGTTTTATGATATGTAATTTTATCAGGTATTTTATTTACAGCAATTTCATATAAATTATTATGACAAATGATTGTTAGAGGATTTATAATGCATACTACTTCTGTCTTAACTTGTGTTACAAGAAAAGATATTTACTCTACGACTATTAAAGAAAAAATACGAATGTGCTTATTTGACTTATTGGTGGTTTTGTTTGGCGTTGGATTATGTTTGACATTAACATTTACTTTAGGGTCAGGAAATACCAACCCATCAATTTCTGTATTTGAATCAACAGGATTATTAAATAATTGAAGTATTTGATTAATTTTATTTCCTTTTATTTCTATGCCTTCAATTTTATACATATTCATGGTATGAATTGGTGAAATTAAAGTTAAAAGAGGCTATGACCCAAATCAAAAAACATTTGCTATTGAAAAGGAAGATTTCCGTTATAATTGAGTTGAAGAAATAAAGTCAGAATTCTTAAATAAATAATTTCTTTATTCAAATGATTTGTATTAAGATATATAAATATTCTAAAAACAAACTTTTAAGTATAATAAATATATTAAGTTTAATATATTTTAAGGAAAAAATATGAAATCTATAATTGTAAAAATTGTTGACCCATTAGGAATCCATGCACGTCCAGCTAGTAGAATTACAAATGAAGCTAGTAAATACCAATCAGATATTAATTTTATAGTTGATGGCAAGATTGCTAATGCTAAATCTTTAATTAATTTAATTTCTTTAGCAGCTAAGGAAAAAAATAAAATTGAAATTCAAGCAACTGGAACAGATGAAGAAGCTGCAATTGCTGGAATTGAAAAAGTAATGAAAGATTCTAAACTTATTTAATTAAGTTTATTCGATTATGAGTGGTACTCAAATTGCTTTTTTAATTTGTGGAATTTTATTTATTTTTTTTGTTGGTTTAGCAATTTGGGGTTATATACATAGGAAAAATCAACCTTATAGTATTACTGATATTGAAAACAGTAATTGATTCATGAAATTTGTGAAGAGCAATATACTGCTAATTTGGATTATGGTTATTGCCATGCTATTAATAATAGCTATTGCATTCTTTGTAAGTGCTTTTGGCAAAAATACATAATCCTTTTATTTTTAGTGTATTGTATAATATAGATCTATATATAAATATTGTTAGTTAGAAAGTAAATAAAAATATGTCAATTAGTATTTTAAACCCTGTAAATGGTAAAGTTGTACCTACATCAAAAGTTAAAGATGACACTTTTAGTCAAAATATGATGGGCGAAGGTTTTGCAGTTATTCCATCAAGTAATGAATTTGTAAGTCCTGTCAACGGTGAAATTACATTAGTTGAAGGACATGCAATTGGTCTAAAAACTCAAGAAGGATTAGAACTTTTAATTCATATTGGATTAGATACTGTTCAAATTGATCCTGAATTAAAAGCTAAAATTTTTGCTCACAAACACAAAGTTGGTGACAAAGTAAAAGCTGGTGCTCCATTAGTAACAGTTGATGTTGAAGCTATTAAAAAAGAGGGTAAGGACACTATTACTCCTGTTATTGTATTAGCAGATTCACTAAATGGAAAATCTGTTTCTATGGAAAACATGGGAGAATTAGAAGCCGGAGAAAAAATTTTATCTGTTGAATAATAATTTTTAAATATGTCTAATTATTCAACTAGACCCTTTAATGAAATAAAAAAAATTATTAAATTTGGAACAAAAAAAATAATTAAGACTTCTTCTTATACTAATAAATTTTATGATGAAATAAAATGATTAGTATCCATTCCTAATGATTTGAAGGTATACACTCCAAACATTAGTAATTTTTTTTTAGTTAAAGACAGTAAAGATAATTTTATTGAATATGATTTCATTGCTACAGAAACTGTTCATAATTATTTTATTGCAAATAATATGGATGAAGTGTATTGAAATAAATGTGCTAATAAATATAAAGAAATGATTAACTCATTTTTAAAATATACTCCTAAATCATTTGATTCTAAATATTGAAAAGAACAAATTTTTTGAATGTATTTTAAAAAAACTAAAGACCGCTTATCTATTATTAATACTTATCCTGATTTGTGTGCTTTTATTAATAATGAGTTTGTTTATATTAATGGTCAAAAATTTCCTTCTGTAAAGAAAATTGTTAATATATTGGATGCATACATGTCAAATAATGCAATGAATTCAGTTTTTGATCAATTTTTCCAAAAAATCAAGGATAGAATTTGTATTGTTCATGGTGATTTAACTTTTTCTAATGTATTTTATTCACTTGAAGATGATAAAATGACAATTATTGATCCAAGAGGATCTTTTGGTGTAGATAAAATATATGGTGATGTATTAGAAGAATATGCTAAGGTATATCAATCAATATATGGATGCTATGATTATGTTATTAAAGATAAATTCAAATTAACAGAAGATGGAAATAAGTTTAATTATTCTTTTGACTTTTTTTCAAATTATGAAATAATTAAAAAAGCTTTTAATGTTTTCTTTCCAAAAGAATATATTTCACTAATTAAACTTGTTACATCTTTTTTTCTTTTATCAATGTTCCCATTCCACTCAGAAAATGTTAAACATCAAAAAATGTTCATGTGCATTGGAATACAAATGTTTTTTGAAGTAATAAATGATAATAAATAATGAAAATAATTGTAACAGCTGCAGGTAGAGGAAAAAGATTTTATGATTTTGGAATAAATAAACCAAAATATATGATTTATGCTAGACATAAACCTTTATTTTATTGGTCAATAATGTCTTTAAAATCTTTTTTCGATTCAGATGAATTTATTTTTATTTTTAATAAAGACATGTATGATGAAGAATTTGTTAATACATGAATTAAAAAACTAGGAATTAAAAAATCAAAAGTATATCTTTTAGATAAAGTAACTGATGGACAAGCAACAACAGTTTATTCAGTAAAACATTTAATAAAAGATTCTGATTCAATTCTTATTTACAATATTGATACAAGAATTGATCCAGATGTTATTAATCACAACATTTTAAAATATGATGGCAATGTTACAACTGCTATTGTTGAAGGTGATAGATTTTCGTTTTTTAAAGTAAATGAAAAAATGCAAGTAATTGATGCAGCTGAAAAAGTTCGCATATCTCAATATGGTTCAGTAGGATCATATTATTTTAAAAAATGATCTGATTTTGTTGAAATTTATATCAAACATAAAGAAGAAATAATTAAAAAATATAAAGAAGCCTATATTGCACCAATGTACAAGTACATGGTTGATAACAATAAAATAGTTGACATTATTGTTATGGACAATAACCAATATGATGATTTAGGTACACCTGAATCATTGCTTAAATTTGATCAAAATTTTATTGAAGAAAACAAATAAAATATCTATATTAGATATTTATAAATATGACAATTTTTTGGTGAATGTGTTAATGCTTCTTGTTTTTCGCCATTAAAATAAAAATTAATTAGTCTTCCAACTCATGAATGTGAAACTATTAGATAAGTTTTATTTTCATCATCCCTAATTAAATCATTTAGAAATGGTTTGATCCTTTTAAAATACATATCCTGTATTTTTTCAACATTTTTATTAAGGTCTGAGTTTAATGATCAATCAGACATTTCCTCTTTTTGACCATCAATTTCATTTGTCATTTCTAATTCACCAAAATCACGTTCAAGCAATGAATCACTAATTTCAAGTTTTGTACCAACTAATTGAGCTATTTTTTCAGCTAAGATAAATGCTCTCTTTTTTGGAGAAGTAAAAATTTTATTGATCTTAATTGGTTTAATTTCTTTTAGTAAATTTTCGATTTGATTATTAGATGAATATGGAATTTCAACATCAGTTCTACTACATCAAACTCGATTTGAATTGTGTGAACATGTCGGGTGTCTTATAAATAAAATTGTTGACATATTTAATTTAATATAATATTTCTAATTATATTTATTCTCATACATTATGTTGTATTTAGACACAAGGTACAAATTTACTAGAATTAATTTTATCAAGAAATTAATTAATTATTTTGTTAGTGGAATAGTTTTGATTGTTTTTATTTTTTTAAATATTTTTGCTTTTTTAAATAAAAAAGATTCTACAGAAATTTTAAATATTTTTGCTTATTCTTTAATTCCGGTTTTTTGCTTAGGTATATTTAATGTTTTAGTGTCATTTTTAACTAACAAACATTTGAGAAAAATGTTTGTTAATGAGTGCCTTGAAATTGTAAATTTTACTAAAATGCCTAACAAATTACCAAAAGTTGTATATGTTTATACTACTCATAATGACTTTATGCCAGGCAGATTGCTACAAAACATGAAGCAATCATATAAAAATTTTGAAGTCTGAATCTCAGATGGTTCTTCTAATAAACAAATTATCGATGAAATTGATTTATTTGTAAAAAAATATTCTAATGTTCATTTGTTTAGAATGAAAAATGAATCAAAAAATAAAGCTGACAATTTAAATACTTTTTTAAAAGAATCTGGTGCAACATTTGATTATTTATTAATTGCAGATGCAGATGAAGCGTTACATGAAAGATTTGTAGAGAAGGCACTCCCTTTCTTTTATTCTTCAAAAATAGATCGTTTAGCTTATGTGACACCATTAAACCAAACTTATCGCACAAGATCATTATTTTCAAACTATGGTAGATTTGTGAAAAACTTTGCACTTTTTAATGATTTAAAATCTAATTGAATTTTATCTGATTATCCTCATACATATGGTGCTTCTTCCCTATTTTCTGGTGAATTTGTTAAAAAAGTTATGGGGAATCAATTTCCTATTGGATGTTTTGAAGATTGATATTCTGAAAATATTGCTGTAAGAAAAGGATGAGCTGGTTTAATTACGCCAATTACTATTTGTACTCAAGCATTTGATTCATCATCGCCTGCATTGTTTTCAAGATCAATGAGAATTAATGATTGAGGAATTAAATATAACAAGGAACAAGCATTTAAAGATTACAATGAAAAATATGAAAAATGATTTATGAAAGCATTCCTTATATTATTTATTCCGTTAATTATTCTTCTTATTATTTTTATATTGTCCACACTAATTTGATTGTTTTCATATCATTTTGATTTTATCCTATCAAATAAACCTTTGATGTTTTCATTGATAGTCAATGTTACTCTTTTATTAATTGGCTTAATTTTCTTAGGTTTTGATAAACCTAAAATTACTATAACTTTTAAAGAAAAAGTTTTGGCTCCAATTTTTGCCTTTTTTATAGGATTAGCTTTTTTACCAAGGGTTTTACAACATTGATATTTAGCCTTTGTAAAATCAAAATATATGGAATTTGGTGGAAGCCCAAAACGTTTTATAAAATATGGTTTTATGAAAAATATTCAAAAAATATTTCCTGATATTATTTGATTTATTGTTTTATCAGTTTTGTTAAGTGCTTTTGATTTTACTTTTGTATATTATGGCTTATATTTAAAACTAAGTTATTTATTTGTTTTTGTTAATGTAGTTTTAATTGTTTTTTGAATGTCATGTATATCAAGTATCTTTTTATACATTACATCACAAATCATTGAAAATAAAAAATACAATCCTAATGATTTTATTGTTTATGATAATGAATTTGTTCAATTCAAAAAAATAAAAGAAGAATTTTATACAAAAAATAAAATAGAAGACAAGGTATATTAACATTTAATTTTCAATGCTTAAACATCTTATATATTAGATATAATATATAAGATATTTATGCAAAACACACAACAAGTAAAAATTCATTCTGAATACATAACTTTAGGACAGTTATTAAAGATGACTAATGTCATTAGATCTGGTGCATTTGCTAAAATATTTTTAATCAAGAATCAAGTTTATGTAAATGATGAACTTGAAACTAGACGAGGTAGAAAACTTTACCCCGGTTTTATAGTTAGATTTGATGATATTAAAATTGAGATTTTGAAAGGAATATAAGATGGAAAATAAAGATAATAAAGAAAAACTTGAACAAGAGAAAGCTTATAATGCTTCTAGTATTCAAGTTTTAAAAGGCTTAGAAGCTGTTAGAAAACGTCCTGGTATGTACATTGGTTCTACTGGTGTAGATGGTCTTCATCACATGATCTGGGAAATTATCGATAATGCAATTGATGAAATTGCAAGCGGTTATGCCGATAGTTTAACATGTACTTTAACTAAAGATGGTGCCATCAGAGTAGAAGATAATGGACGTGGTATTCCTGTCGAAATTCACCCTGAAGAAGGAAAACCAACAGTTGAAGTTGTATTAACAGTTTTACATGCTGGTGGTAAATTTGATAATAATGCCTATAAAACTTCTGGTGGTTTACATGGTGTAGGTGCTTCAGTTACAAATGCCTTAAGTAAATACATGAAAGTTTGAGTAGTAAGAAATAATATTGAATACTACATCGACTTTATTGATGGTGGTAAATTAAATACACCATTAAAAAAATTAGGAAATGTAGAAAAAATACAAGGTACTACAGTTGAATTTTTTCCAGATTTTACAGTTATGGAAAAATGCCCATTTGAGCATGATAAAATTGTAAGTCGTCTAAAGAAATTAGCTTACTTAAACAAAACAGCACATATTACTTTTGTTGATGAACAACTAAATACTAAAGAAACATTTTTTTATCCAGACGGAATAAAAGCTTACATTCTTGATATTAATCGAGATAAAGAAAAACTATTTGATATGGTTGTGTATGGAGAAAAAGAAGTTAGCACTAAAAGTGCTAATAGAGTAGATCCTAATGACCCATCTGTTCCTTTAACATTCATGATTAAGGTTGAGGTTGCTTTTCAATATAATTCTTCTTATGCTAATAGCATTTATACTTTCTGTAACAACATTGACACAATTGATGGTGGTACACATGAAGATGGATTTAAATTAGCTTTAGTAAAAGTTATTAACAATTATGCTTTAAGAAATAAATTTTTAAAGGAAGTTGATGATAAATTTTCTAAAGAAGATGTTACTGAAGGTTTAGCTGCCATTATTTCTGTTAAACACCCTGATCCTCAATATGATGGTCAAACAAAAACTAAATTAGGTAATACAGAAATTAGACCAGTAGTTAATGCTGTAACTAGTGAAATTTTTGAAAAATTCTTAAATGAAAATCCAACTGAAGCAGCAAAAATTATAGCTAAAATTATTCAAGCAAAAGAAGCTAGAATTAAATCACAACAAGCTCGTGAAGCAGTTAGACGTAAATCCCCATTTGATTCTGGATCTTTACCTGGTAAATTAGCTGATTGTTCAACTAAAGATCACACTATTAGTGAATTATACATAGTCGAAGGTGATTCAGCTGGTGGTTCAGCTAAATTAGGACGTGATCGTTATTATCAAGCAATTTTACCTTTAAGAGGTAAAATTCTAAACGTAGAAAAAGCAAAGACTAATAGAATTTTTGAAAGTGAAGAAATCGGTGCATTAATTACAGGAATTGGTGCAGGTGCTACTCCTGAATTTCATATTGAAAATATTCGTTATGATAAAGTAATTATCATGACTGATGCTGATGTTGATGGAGCACATATTAGAATTTTATTGTTAACATTCTTCTTTAGATACATGAAACCATTAATCGAACAAGGTCATGTATATGCTGCTGTTCCACCTCTATACAAATTTGTGGAAGATAAAAAAGTCTTATATGCATATTCAGATGCAGAATTAGAAGAACTTAAAAAAGCAGCTAAACCAAATGCAAAAATTGACATTCAACGTTATAAAGGTTTAGGTGAAATGAATCCTGAACAATTATGGGAAACAACTATGGATCCTACTGTGAGAAAGTTGCATAAATTTACAATTGATGATGCAATTGAAGCTGATCAACAATTCTCATTCTTGATGGGTGATGATGTTTTACCAAGAAAAGACTTTATTTCTAAAAATGCTAAGTTTGTAAAGAATTTAGATATTTAGTAATTAAATTTGATTGATATACAAAATAAAGGAGAGTAAATTATGGCATCAAATCGTGATGAAAACCAAATTAAGGATGATTTATCGAAAACTAAAATAATTGAAAAATCAATTACTAATGAATTAAAAAATTCATTTCTTGAATATTCAATGTCAGTTATTGTTGCTCGTGCATTACCTGATGCAAGAGATGGATTTAAACCAGTTCACCGTAGGGTATTATATGCTGCATATGGCTTAGGAATGACAAGTGGTAGACCATATAAAAAATCAGCTCGTCTAGTTGGTGAAGTTATTGGTAAGTATCACCCTCATGGAGATACAGCTGTTTATGAAACTATGGTACGTATGGCTCAAGATTTTTCAATGAGATACATGCTAATGGATGGACACGGAAATTTTGGTTCAGTGGATGGAGATAGCGCTGCTGCTATGCGTTATACTGAAGCAAGAATGAGCAGAATTGCTGATTCAATGCTTGAAGACATTAATAAAGACACTGTTGCTTTTGTTGACAACTATGATGGAAGTGAAACTGAACCTGTTGTATTACCAAGCTTATTTCCTAATTTGTTAGCAAATGGTTCAAATGGTATTGCTGTTGGTATGGCTACAAATATTCCACCTCATAACTTAAGTGAGTTAATTGCAGCTATTAAGTTAATTGCTTTAAATCCTACTGCTTCAATAGATGAAATTAAATCAGTTTTACATGGTCCAGATTTTCCTACAGGAGCACAAATTATTGGCTCAAAAGGAATTGATGATTATTTCAATACTGGTAGAGGTTCAATAATTGTTAGATCTAAATGTACATATACTACAAATGAATCAAATGGAAAATCTACAATTATTTTCACTGAAATCCCATATCAAGTTAATAAAACTACATTAATTGAGAGAATTGCTGAATTAGCTGGATTAAAAGAAGACCAAAATGGTATTGCTGGAATTGCAGATTTAAGAGATGAATCAAACCGTGAAGGAATTAGAATTGTAATTGAAACTAAACGTGATGTGTCACCTGAAGTTTTAATTAACCAATTGTATAAAAAAACAGCATTACAAACTTCATTTCCAGCTAACATGCTTGCTTTAGTTGAAAATGAACCTAAACTTTTAAACATTAAACAAGCTTTAGAAATCTATTTAAAACACCAAATTGACGTGTTAATTAGAAGAGTTACATTTGATTTAAATGCTGATAAAGAACGTAAACACATTTTAGAAGGTTTACATATTGCTATTAGTCATATTGATGAAGTTATTGCAATCATTCGTCAAAGTGTAAATGATGAAGATGCAGCTAGTAAATTAAAAGCAAGATTTGGTTTAACTGATCGTCAAACAAAAGCTATTCTTGATATGCGTTTAAGAACTTTGAGTGGTCTTGAAAGAGATAAGATTGAAGCTGAATTAAAAGAAATAATTGCAGAAATTGCAGATTTTGAAGATTTACTACAAAACCATGATCGTCAAATTCAAAACATTATTGAAAGATTAGAAACTCTAGACAAAAAATTTGGTGATAAGAGAAGAACAGAAATATTAGCAGAAGCTAATGTTGATATTGAAGACGAAGATTTAATTAAAAAACAAGATATTTTAATTACAATGAGTAGTCGTGGATATTTAAAACGTCTTCCAATTGACACTTACCGTGTACAAAATAGAGGTGGTGTTGGTGTAATTGGTGCTACTACATACAATGATGATGATGTAAGTAGAATTATAGTTGCTAACACCCACAAAGATATTTTAATTTTTACAAGTAAAGGAAAAGTTTATAAGGTTCGTGGTCACCAATTCCCTCAAGGTAGTAGAACAAGCAAAGGTTTACCTGCTATTAGTTTCTTATCTGGAATTGAAAAAGGCGAAGATGTTATTACATTGTTACCAGTTGATGATTATTCTGAAACTGAATCATTATTCTTTGTAACACGTAATGGTATCGTTAAAAAAGTTTCTTTAACTGAATTTGAAAAAATTAACCGTAGTGGAAAAATTAGTATTAAGTTAAATGATTCTGATGTTTTATTAGACGTTGTAAGAACTAAACCTAATGATGAAATTATTATTGGCTCAACAGATGGACAAGCAATTAGATTTAATAGTGATGAAGTAAGAACTATGGGTAGAACTGCTGCTGGTGTACATGGTATGAAATTAGGTATTGGTGCAAATGTTATTGGTGTTTGTACTTCTGCACAAGGTGAATATATCTTATCAGTTGGTACAAAAGGAATTGGTAAATTAACCCCAGTGCAAGACTACCGTTTAACTGGTAGAAATGCTAAGGGAGTTAAAACATTAAAAATATGTTCTAAAACAGGTGCATTAATTAGTACTAAGGCTGTTAATATTGATGACCAAGCATTAATTATTACTACAAAAAATAAAGTAATTCGTATTAATATTGATACAATTCGTGAGACTGGTAGAAATGCAGCTGGAGTTAAACTTGTAAATGTTGATGATGGTGATAAAGTTAAAGATGTTGCTATCTTTAAAAAATCATTAATTGATTCAATCAATGATTCAACACAAGAAAATCAAGTTCAAACAACTTCTGATGAAACTAAAATAGATGTAGCACTAGAACAAGAACAATCAAATAATAACAACTAATACAATTTGCTTATTTTGAATTAAGAGTAATGTCAGTTACTAATTGACTT
>JAQXJX010000022.1 GCA_029009155.1 Mycoplasmataceae bacterium
TTTCATGATCAAAATCATAATTTTTACCTAAAAATATATCTTTTACATAATTTTCACTACTTAATTTAATATTTAAAATATTTTCTAAATATTCATTTATTTTATTGACATCAATAAAATCAATAAATTTATTTTCATTAAAATTAACAATTAAATTATCAATGTTATCAACATCATAGTTAATTAATTGTTTTCTAACATCATTTGTTAAAAAAATGAAATTATAAATATTAGCATATCTTTTAATATCATCTATTTTTAACCAAGAAACATCATTGATAACAAAAGTAAATTTTTCATCATTTAATTCATTTGTGTTTAAGAAAAATAAAAAATCTTTTAAATTTAAAAATACTTCTGAATTAATCTCAATTAATGTTTGTAGCAATTTATTTTGATCGTTTTTTAAAGATAAAAAATCATTTCCTATTTCAACATTAATATTTTCTATATCTTGCTCTAGTTTAGTTAGATCAAACAAATTATCTATCCCTATCTGTTCAAGAACATAGTGAATAAACATATTGTTCTTATTAAAATTCAATAAATCTTTCAACTTTGTATATTCATTAATATGAATAATTTTATCTGTTTTAATCTCTTTAGAATTAATATTTAATTCAAAATTACCATTATCAATTTCTTCTAATATCCATTTATGAAATAAATTAGGATTATCACATCAAACTAATTTTAATCCTTCAAATTCTCATTCTTCATTAAATTCTCTTAATTTAATCTTAATCATATTTAAATTTTGATAAACCTCTTTGGTTCATTAATTACTTGATCAAACGTTTTGTTTCCTAATACTATTTCCATATTTTGTCACTGACATTCAGTTATTCCTATAGCTCTAATGCTTCCACTAGAAGGTAACCATTTTTCAATTTTCCTAACTTCATCTCTAATATTAATTTGCCTATTATATGCTCTTACATAAACTGAAAATTGAAGCATCATAAAGCCATTCTTAATTAAAGCTTTCCTAAAATTTCTATACTCCTTCTTTTCATAAGATTCAATTGAAGGTAAATCAAATATTATCATTAATCTCATATCTCTAGAATTGATCATAATCAATTTCTACCTCTGGAATATCATTGCCTGCAACTATCCATTCAACAAATACATCAATTGCATTATTAATGTATTCCCATTGGTTATTTATTTTTATTTTTTTAGTAAATATTTGAATGATATCTTCTTTAAATTCCATAAGAAATACATTCTTATTAATTTTTGTTAATTTAAAAATAAAGGAATCAACAATTGGTCTAAATGGTTCCATTAAATCACAGGCTAATGCATAACAATTGTTATAAGATTTATGGAATAAAGCAATTCGTAAATCTAAACCTTTTTTAACTATAGATCTTGAAACAAAACTTAATAAAATAGCATATCCATAATTTAATAAAGCATTTATTTGGTTTGAATCATCATCTCTTGAAAATCTAACTCCATACATAGTATGTCAATAAATTTTAGAAGCATGTCCTTCACGATTTGTATTATCATAAAATTCAATTTGTTTTTTTAATTTTTCAAGTTCTGCGTTATCAAAATTAAAATACTTAAGAAGTAAGGACTGATTCTTAATTTTTTGATAAATAATTTTTGACCAAGTTTGACCTTTTCATTCCTCAGTTCAATTTACTTGTTTATTAATTACTTTTAATGAATTATAATTCCCAGATAATGGAATGATTTGAGATGAAGGTAGATGTTTATTATTGCAGGTTATCACATTTATGTTGTATTCACCAAATTTATTTAATAGTTGAACAGATATTGAAATCTTAGTATTATCAATTACTAAAGTATCAATATCTTTTAAAGGCATCAAATATCTAATTTCATTTCTATAAATTAATAAATTATCTAAATATAATTTAATGCTTGTTGCATCAGATAACTCTACTATTTTTCATCCCATCTATTGTATTTTACAATTTTGAATAAAAAAACCTGAACCACAAATGTGGAACAGGCGGATACGGCATAAAGCCTTATTGTGATGTGCTATCACTAATATGTAATCATTCCATTATTAATAAATAATTATTCTCTAATGGCAAATATATTATAACATAACATTTAAAATTTAAACTGTATTTTTGCTATTAGGTTATAGACATTTGTACTACTGAATAAAAAACCAATTTACACAAAAATTAACATTCTATAAATTAACTAATTTTTGTTTATAGCTATCTAAACTCTCAAACTTTAGATTTATCTTTACTCTTATTCCTATCAATTTTAAAATCTATTCTTTTTTAATATTTTTCTATTTACCATAAAGCTTGTTAGAAACAATTTTAACTATAAAAAAATGTAAGTAAATAATTATATTAGTTTTTACATTTAAATTATTTTTAAAGAATCATCCATTCTTCAGTCTTGACATTGGTAAATATACTTAATTTATTGTTTGATATTTTTCAACACAATTATTCTACTCTTATCTATTAATTTATAATTATTTATAAATAATATATAAACATATTTATTACCTTACTTTATGAGTCAACAATATAACGATAGTGATATAAAAGTTCTAACAGGATTAGACCCTGTTAGAAAAAGACCTGGAATGTACATTGGTTCTACTGATAGTTATGGTCTTCATCATTTAATTTGAGAAATTTTTGACAATGCTATTGATGAAGTTATTTCAGGAAATTGTAATGACATTAAGATTACATTAAAAAAAGATCAATCTGTAATTGTAGAAGATAATGGACGTGGTATACCTAGTGGTATTAATCCTCAAACTAAAATGTCTACAATTGATACAGTATTTACAGTTTTACATGCTGGTGGTAAATTTGATGATTCAGCATATAAAACTTCTGGTGGTTTACATGGTGTTGGTGCAAGTGTAGTTAATGCTTTAAGTGAATGAGTAAAAGTCACTGTAAAAAATAATGGAAAAATTGTTGAATCAAAATATGCAAATGGTGGTAAAATTGTTCAATCAGCAAAAACTATTGGAACAACTAATCGCACAGGTACTACTGTTCACTTTAAACCTGATCCAACAATTTTTGCTGTTACTAAATTTAATCCAGCAACAATCAGAGAAAGAATTAGAGAATCTTCTTATTTATATCCTGGTTTAAAGATCGAATTTACAGATGAAAATACTGATGAACATGTAGAGTTTAAATCAGAAAAAGGTATAAGCGAATATATTGAATTTATTAACAAATCAAGAACTCCTATAACTAAAGTAGTTAGTTTTTCTGGTAAGAGTGCAGAAAATATTGAAATGGATATTGCTTTTCAATATACAGCTAATACAACTGAAATTATTGTTTCGTTTGCTAACTCTGTTAAAACCATTGAAGGTGGTAGCCATGAAAATGGTTTTAAGTCTGCTTTAACTGAAGCAATAAATGATTATGCTAGAGATAACAAACTACTAAAAGAAAAAGATAAAAATTTTGATGGTGATGATGCAAGAGAAGGACTAACTGCTGTTATTTCAGTTAGAATTCCAGAAAAATTAATTTCATATGAAGGACAAACTAAAAGTAAACTATTTACTCTAGAAGCTAACCCTGCAGTTAAAAAATTCTTTGGAGAGAAATTTTCATTCTGATTACAAGAAAATAAAAAAGAAGCTAATGTAATTATTAATAAAGCTATTGCTGCAAGAGATGCTAGAATAGCAGCAAGAAAAGCTAGAGAAGATGTAAGAAAACTAAAAAATGCTAACAAACAAACATTATTACTATCTGGTAAATTAACTCCAGCCCAATCTAAAACCCCTCAATTGAATGAATTATTTTTAGTCGAAGGGGATTCAGCTGGTGGTTCAGCTAAATTAGCAAGAGATAAAAGACATCAAGCAATTTTACCATTAAGAGGTAAAATTCTAAATGTTGAAAAAGCAGCAATTAGAGATTTACTACAAAATGAAGAAATTTGTACAATGATTTCTTGTTTAGGTGCTGGTATTTTACCAGAATTTCACATTGAAGATTTAAAGTATAACAAAGTAATCATTATGACAGATGCTGATGTTGATGGAGCACATATTCAAATATTATTATTAACATTCTTCTATCGTTATATGAAACCATTAATTGAACAAGGACATGTATATATTGCTTTAAGTCCTTTATACCGTATAACTGATAAGAAAACAAGAAAAATTCTTTATGCTTGAGATGAACAAGAATTAGCTGAAAAAAAGAAACAATTCAGTTCATATGAAATTCAACGTTATAAAGGTTTAGGTGAAATGAATGCTGATCAATTGTGAGAAACCACAATGGATCCTAATAACCGTCAAATGATTCAAGTTACTATTCAAGATGCAATACTAGCAGAACAACAAGTATCAACATTAATGGGTGATAATGCTACTGCTAGAAAAAAATGAATTGACGCAAATGTTGACTTTAATTTAAATGACCAATAAGGATGAATGTTTTATGTTGGATAATAAAGGAAAAATACACAAACAAACACTTGAAGACGTAATGTCTAATGATTTTGGAAAATATGCAAAATACATTATCCAAGATCGTGCTTTACCAGATATTCGTGATGGTTTAAAACCTGTACAACGAAGAATCATTTATGCAATGAATAATTTAAAATTGCATTATGATTTACCACATAAAAAATCAGCTCGTACTGTTGGTGAAGTTATTGGTAAATATCATCCACATGGTGATTCATCAATTTATGAAGCTATGGTTCGTATGAGTCAATCTTGAAAAAATAATAGTGTTTTGCTTGATATGCATGGTAATAATGGATCAATTGATGGTGATGGCGCTGCTGCTATGCGTTATACTGAATGCCGTTTAAGTCGATTTGGTCAAACAATGATTGAAAACATTGACAAAAATACAGTTGAATTAATTAACAATTTTGATGATTCTGAAAAAGAACCTACTGTACTACCTACTCTATTACCTAATTTACTAATTAATGGTGCTAGTGGTATTGCTGCAGGTTATGCTACTAACATTCCAACTTTTAATTTTAATGAAGTTGTTGATGCTATTATTACTAGAATTGATTCTCCTAATTGTCAATTAAAATCAATCATGCAAGTAATGCCTGGACCTGATTTTCCTACTGGTGGCATTATTTTAAATCGTGATGGTATTCTTGATGCATATAAAACTGGAAAAGGAAAAATAACTATTAGAGGAAAGATTGAATTATTAAATGCAAAAACTGCTTTAATAACATCTATTCCTTATGAAACTAATAAATCAGCTATCATCAAACAGATTGATATGCTAAGCGAAAAATTTGATGTATGCAATATTAGTGAAGTTAGAGATGAATCAGATAAAAATGGAATCAACATTGTTATTGAACTTAAAAACGCTAAAAATTTTGACATTATCAAAAACCTAATTTATAAGAACACTCAAATGCAAGTTTCTTATCCTATCAATATGGTTGCTATAAGTGATCATAAACCAATTCAATTTCCTATTCTTGCTGCATTAGATGCATTTATCAAGCATTCACATAATATAGTAATTTCATCAAGTAAGTTTGACTTAGAAAAAGCAGTATTAAGAAAAGAAATAGTACAAGGTCTAATTAAAGCAATTAAAATTATCGATGACATTGTTTATTTAATCCGTCATTCATTAAACAAAGAAGAGGCTAAAAAAGAATTAATTAGTAAACTAGCTTTCACTCCAAACCAAGCTGAAGCTATTGTTAACTTAAGGTTATATCGTTTAACTAATACAGATGCTGACCAATTATTGCTTGAACTAAAAGAATTAGAAGAAACTATTCTTCGTTTAAATGAATTAATTGAAAATGAACAAATTAGATCAAACTTCATTAAAAGTAAATTAAGAGAATTTAAAAAACTATTTGGTCATGAACGTTTAAGTGAAATTAGTAGTGAAGATGACAAAATACAAATTGATGATAGTGATACAATTGAAGACAGAGATATGATCATCATTGCTACGAGAGATGGGTATATCAAATCTATTTCTAAGCAAACATATTCTAGCGTTGAATATAATGAGATCAAGGTAAAAGAAGGAGATATCCCTGTTTGCCAATTTAATTCTAACCAACGTGATAAGGTTATATTATTAACATCATTAGGTAATTATATTACTATCCCAACTTATAAAATCCAACAATCAAAATGAAAAGATATTGGTGTTCATTTAAATAGTATTATCAGTACCGAAAGCAACGAAAAGATTATTGCTGGTTTTAATTATGATAACAACATTAATGATCCACGTTGTTTATTACTTTCATCACGAAATGGAATGATTAAAAGGACATTAGTCAAAGATTTAATTATTTCAAAAATTGCTAAATCATCTCCATGCATGAAATTGGATGATAACGATTACATGATTAGTGCTTTTGTAATGCCAACTGAAAATGAAAAAATTAATATTGGTATTGTAAGTACTTCTGGTATTGGATACAATTGTGATATTCAACAAATCAGCTTAGTATCAAGAAATGCAGCTGGAGTAAAATCCATGAATTTAAAAAATGATGATAAAGTAGCTGCAGTTTTCCCTATTTATAATCCTAATGACTTTATTTTATTTGTTTCAGATTTAGGAATGAAAAGAATTAGAGCTTCTGAAATTCCAAATAATAATCGACCAAGTGCTGGAAAATCATTAATTAGTCAATCAAAAACTAATCCAATTAGGTTAATAAATGCTTATAATATAAAATCTAATATATTGATACAATATATTGATGCTGAAAATAAATTGTTATTTGTTAAACCAACTGATGTTGCAATTGGGGATGCAACTACAAAAGTTAGTTCAATAAATGGAACAAAAATTAAGGATTCAACAATCTTTAATTTTGAAACAGAAGCTGACAATAACAAATTAGAAAGCATTAATAATATTCCGCCTCAATCAAAAACTAAAAAAATAGACACAAAAAACGAACAACTTTCTTTATTCAACAATGACGATGAAAACTCTAAAAAAATGTAAAGGATGTGGAAAAACACTTTCAAACGATCCTAAATCACTTTCATATACTCCAAACCCTGAATTTGGATATTGTGAAAGATGTTGAAAGCTTCTTCATTATGATGAAAATACTCACATTGATCAATCACTAAATGAAACTAACAAATATTTAAATGAATTAAAAATTGATCAAAAGGATCAAATTGTTTTAATTAATGATGTATTAAATATTGATTTTAATTTAATTAAAAAATACAGTGGTTATGATCATGTATTATTTATCTTTAATAAAATTGATTTAATTCTAAATAAATATAACTATGAATCTATAGTAAAAAATATTGCTGGAATATTAAATGATAATGGAGTTAAAAAACCATTAATTAATTTAACAAGTACAAAAACAAACTTTGGTATTCGTAAGTTAAGTGAATTTATTGATGATTTGCCATTAAACCAAAAAATATTCTTTATTGGTGATACTAATGCTGGTAAGTCTTCTATAATCAATAAGCTAATCAAACAAAATGATTTACATAAACCTATGTTAACAACTAGCAGTTATGTAAATACAACAATTGACTTTCAAAAAATTAAAATTGATAAACATCAAATTATTGATACTCCAGGTTTTGAAAGTCAATCTAACATTTTAGCTTATGTAACTAACATTAAAGATGTAAGAAACAAAATTAATATTAAAAAAATTAATTCTGTTTATTTTTTAATTAAACAAGAACAAGCCTTTATTTTAGATGGTCTAGCTAACATTACATTTAAACCATTAAATGAAAAAGCTGGTGTTAGTTTTTATTTAACATTAGATGCTAAAATTACTAGGACAAAACCTGAAAACTTACAAAAGCATTTAGACAATGATTCACTTGCTTTTAATATATCTAAACCTTACGAAAATGACATTGTATTTGATAATTTAAAAAACACAACTTATACAATTCAAATTGATGGATTAGGACACATTATTTTCAAAAATATTAAAGAGATAAAACTTTCTATTAATAAAAATGTGAAAGTTGAACTTTTCCCAGGAAGGATTTGCTAATGTCTAAAATTAAAAAAATATTAATATTTGGTGGTAGCTTTGATCCTGTTCATAAAGGACATATTGACTCATGCAATAGTGCAATTGCTAAAGTTGATCCAGATTTAACAATTATTATTCCAAATAAGATTCCTCCTTTAAAGTCTACTTTACATGCATCAGCCTCTGCTAGAGACCGTTTAAATATGTGTAAACTTGCTTTTTCAAATATGGGTAATCTTAAAATATCAAGTTTTGAACTTAGACAAGCTTCTAATGCTCCTTCATATACTTATAAAACTATTCAATATTTATTAAAAAAATATCCAGAAGCTAAATTGTATTTATTAGTTGGTTATGATCGTTATTGTGATTTTAATAAATGAAAAAATTATAAGTATATTTTAAATCATGTAACACTTGTTGTTGGTATTAGAAATACCAATACATTAGATTTAAAGGATGACAAAAAATCTATTCCTGTTTTATTCCCTTCTGTTAATATTTCAAGTGCTGAATTAAGATTAAAACCTAATAAAGAGTACATGACAGAACCTGTCATAAATTACATTAATGAAAATGGTTTATATGCTGAAAACCATATTAGAAATTTAATGAGTGAATATCGTTTTAACCACACATTAAGAGTTGCAAAAACTGCAATGCAAATTGCTAGAGCAGTTGCACCTAAAAAAGTTAAAAAAGCATATATTGCTGGTATGTATCATGATGTTGCAAAAGAATTTAATGAAACAACAATTCTTTCAATGGTTAAAAATTATGATAAAAAGCTTTATCCTACAGTTCATACCCTTCATGGAATTTGTTCAGCAATGTATATAAAAGATAATTTTTACATTAACGATGAAGAAATTCTTGATGCTATTAGAAATCATGTTATTCCACCAATGGAATGTTCAACATTATCAATGATTCTATATTGCGCTGATAAATTGGAACCAGGTAGAACAGTTAATGATGTTAAAAATCGAAGAAAAAAACTTTCAATTGTCAAGAAGGATCTAAAAAAGGGATTCAAATTGCTTTATAATGAAATTAAAGAAAGATATAAATAATTATGAATAAGATTGGATTTGTTGTTGCATTATTAGATGAGACAAATGATTTAAGAAAAGAATTAAAAGTTCTTAAAGAAGAAAAAGTGGGTGGTTGTTTAGTTTATACAATCAAAAATAACAACACTAGTAGTTATTTAATCTATTCAGGTGTTGGTAAAGCTAATGCAGCTCATGCAACAAGTATTTTAATTAATAAATACAAAGTTAATATTGTTATTAATATTGGAAGTGCTTGTAGTATTAACAAAGGTTATGAGATAAGTGACATTTGTGTTGTTAGTTCATCAATTTATGGAGACGTTGATGTATGTGTTTTTGGATATGAAAAAAATCAATTACCTCATGAACCATTAGAATTTTTAACAACTAATGAATTAAACCAAAAAATTATTAAATTAATTGATATTAAAAATCATAATATTCATACAGATTGTTATCTATCAACAACTGATTGTTTTATTGATAAACATAATTTTAAAAAGTTTGGCTTTCATAAGAGTACTGATTTAATTGATATGGAAGGTACTGCTATAGGACAAGTTTGTAGTAAATATAGCAATGTAAAACATGCTATTATTAAAGTTGTTAGTGATGTTTACAATAAAAAAGTTACATCTAGTAAACAATGAACAGAAAATTCTGTTTTATTTAAAAATATCATTAGTAAAATTATCAAATCAATAATTAATTAAAATGGGTAAACAAAACTTTCAACAAAAAACAATACCATGAAAAATAACATTAATTACTTTAATAGTATTCTTGTTATTTTTATTAATTTGATTATTAATTGGTGAAATAGATTTGTTAAATGTTCAATACATAGTTCCTATTAATGGAGTTGTTTGAAAAGGCAAGGTTACAGAAGTAAATTGTAATTGAATAATAGAAAACTTTTCTAAATACTTAGAAAACCCTGAAGAAATAAGAACTAAGATCGGATTAACAATTGCAATAATATCACATTCAACAATTTTTAATCCCATGATTCTATTATGATTGTTTTTAGGAATTGTTTTTAGTATTTTAATTGTTTTTATTTTAAGAATACTAAAAATAGTAAATTATGATGTTCTATCTTTTTCTATTTCTACAGCAATTGGATGCACTGTTTTCATCTTATCTCATTTAATAATCAATTGAGAAAGTGATACAGGCCAACAAGGTATTTGAAGAAATATAGTAAGAATATTAATATCTGGTATATGTGTTTCTATTACTTTTATTATTGTTAATAATATCACTGCAAAAATGTTAATTTTAACTAAATCAAGTAATCAAATTATTAATGAAATGAAAAGCAATAAAAAAGCTGATGATTTAGTTAATAAGCAATCTAAACAACTTTTCGATGATTACATAAAACAAAAAAATAAAAAAGATATTACTTATGTTGATGTAGATGAGAAAAAATAAACTTTATTGAATCATCTTTAATTTATAATTTTATTTATTGATGATAAATTAGAAAGATTTTACTATGCAGAAAAAAGTTTATTTTTTAAATTTTATTTTATTCACTCTAATATTAATATTTAGTTTGCTATATATGAGCATGGGAAATACCATATATAAATTTATAGCAAGCTCTTCATTCTTATTGGTTGGAATAATTAATTCATATTATGCTTACAAAATAAAAAGCAATGAAAAGAAATATAGCATTTTTGTTACATTAATCTTATCAGGTTTAACATTTGGAATGATCGGTGATATATTGATATGTTATTATTTCATTATTGGTGCAATCTTCTTTGCTATTGGTCATTTATTTTATATAGCAGCATACATAATAAAATATCCTTTTAAGTTAAGAGATATTGTATATTCTTTATTAATTTTTACTGGCTCTGTTCTTTTTATTACTTTAGCACCTATATTCCATTTTGAAAATAATACATTAAAACTAGTTTGTATTCTTTATGCTTTAATAATTTCATTTATGTTAGGTAAGTCACTATCAAACTTAAAGAATTTTGATTGTGTTTCAATTGCTTTATTTATCGGTAGTGCTTTATTTTTCTTTTCTGACTTAATGCTATTATTAAGTAAATTTTCTACTGCAGATAGTTTTATAGCAGATGTATTTTGTATATCAACTTACTTCTTGGCACAATTTATAATTGCATCTTCAATAATTTTACATGTAGAAAAAGGAATGAATTTTTATAAAAAAATATATTGTCGTATTTTTCAATTTTGTTTAAAAATTGCATTACCTTTTTTACCATATAAAGACCCAAAAATTTTAGAAAACATTGAACTTATTGCTGATGAAATTAAAAAGAACCAAAAACAAAAACCATTAATTATTACAGATAAAGTAATAAATAAATTACCTGTATTTAAAAAGTTAACTAATGTTTTAGAACAACAAAAAATTGAATATAAAATTTATGATAATGTTGTAGCAAATCCAACTACTACTAATGTTTTAGATACAGTTAATATTTATAAAGAAAATAAATGTGATTGTTTAATTGCATTTGGTGGTGGTTCTGTCATAGATTGTGCG
This sequence comes from Mycoplasmataceae bacterium, assembly GCA_029009155.1. Classification (GTDB taxonomy): domain Bacteria; phylum Bacillota_I; class Bacilli_A; order Mycoplasmatales; family Mycoplasmoidaceae; genus Malacoplasma_A. Next base: position 11,602 of record JAQXJX010000022.1, read on the forward strand.
AAAGCAACTGGTGCATTAATAGCAAGACCTAAGAAAACATTAAATCAACTAAAAGGCATTCTTAAAGTTAGAAAAAAAATACCTTTATTGTTTGCTATCCCTACTACAGCTGGTACTGGTAGTGAAATTACATTGGCTGCTGTTATCGTTGATGCAAATACTCATCACAAATATGCCATTAATGATTTTCCATTAATACCTAAATATGCTGTTTTGGATGAAGAAACTACTTCAACTTTACCTAAACACATTATTGCTACTACAGGAATGGACGCGCTAACACATGCTATTGAAGCTTTCATAGGTAAGGGTGGAAATAAGCAAACTAGAAAAGATGCATTAGATGCAGCTGAATTAATTTTTAATAATTTAGAAAAAGCATACAATGGTGATAAAATTGCATCTAAAAATATGCTTATGGCTTCTCATAAAGCTGGTAGAGCTTTTTCTAAAGCATATGTAGGATATATTCATGCATTAGCTCATCCATTAGGAGGTAAATATAATATTGCTCATGGTTTAGCAAATGCAATTATTTTACCTGCTGTTTTAAAAGAATATGGAAAAGCTGTCGAGAAAAAATTATGAACAATAGCTGTTCATTGCAAACTAATTACTCCAAATCATTCTAATACATATGGTAGCAGAATATTAATTAAAAAAATAGAAGAACTTAATCAAACATTTAATATTCCAAATACTTTTAATGAAATTCATTTAGGAGATATTGATGAATTAGTTAACTATGCTTATAAGGAAGCTAACCCATTATATCCTGTTCCTGTATTATGAGGTAAATATGAATTAAAACAGATGTATTTAAAGTTAATAAATCAAAACGCTAATAAAATTAATTTTGATAATATGAATATTCCTGAAATATTAAAAAATCAAAAGAATTTCTTTGAATCAGGTTTTACTTTAAATACTAAAGTTAGATTAAATAAACTAAAAACTTTATATCAAGAAATCAAAAATCATTTACCTGAAATTCATCAAGCTTTAAAACAAGATTTAGGAAAATCTGATACAGAAAGTTACATGTGTGAGACAGGATTAGTTTTAAATGAAATATCTTATCTAATGAAACATTTAAAACATTTTTCTAAACCTAAATATGTTTTAACTCCTTTAGCACAAACATTATCAACTAGTTATCGTCTACCATCTCCTTATGGTAATGTACTTATTATTAGTCCATGAAACTATCCTTTCTTATTATCAGTTGGTCCATTAGTTGATGCAATAGCAGCAGGAAATACTGCAATTATTAAATTGAGTGAATATTCAACTTATACAAATCATATTATTGCTAAAATTATCAACATTGTATTTGCTCCAGAATATGTATCAATATCACCATCTGGAATGAATGTAAATGAATCATTAATGGAAAGTAACTTTAATTACATTTTCTTTACTGGTAGCAAACAAGTGGGTAAGATTATCTATCAAAAAGCTGCACAAAATTTAATTCCAGTTACTTTAGAATTAGGTGGAAAATCTCCTTGTATTATTGATGAGACAGCAAACATTAAATTAGCTGCTAAAAGAATAGTTTGAGGTAAATTTCTAAACTGTGGGCAAACATGTGTTGCACCTGACTATATTTATTGTTCTAAAAAAATTCATGATCAATTAATTACTGAAATTAAATACCAAATTGCTAAACAATTTTCTAATGATCCTATTAATAATCCATCTTATGGAAAAATTATTAATGAAAAACATTTTAAAAGAATTATTAATTTAATTGATCAAAAGAAAGTTGTATACGGTGGAAAAATTAATGATGATTTATTAAAGATTGAACCTACTGTTATTGATCAAGTAACGACTGATGATTTGATTATGCAAGAAGAAATTTTTGGTCCATTACTACCAATAATTACTTATAAAGAAATTAATGAAGTTATTCAATATGTTCAATCTCATGACTCACCTTTAGCTTTATACATATTTTCTTCAAATCATAAGCTTATTAAACAATTAAGTAGAACAATTAAATATGGTGGTGGATGTATTAATGATGTAGTAATTCATCTAGCTACACCTTATATGCCTTTTGGTGGTGTAGGAGGTAGTGGTATTGGTTCATACCATGGTAAAGCTGGTTTCGAAACATTTACACATTATAAAAGTATAGTGAAAAAATCAACATTATTAGATCTACCTATGCGTTATCAACCATTCAGAAAAATATACCAAACATTAATAAAATTATTTTTACACTAAAATAATTTTATAATCTTTTAAATAAATTATGGTTAGTTTGATAGTAGGTGCAGCATTCTTAGGAATAATGTTGCTATGAATGAGTATTAGATTAATAAGTTTTTACTGTATGGTTTCTAAAGTAAAAAAGCTTAATTTGTATCCAGATAAGGCAGATGCTTTTTTTAAAAAACCAAATATTGTAATATATAGAAACAACTTATTAAATCTTCTTTTATTTACTCCAATTGTTTTAATTTCATTAGCTGTTGGTATTTATTTAAATTTATCTAAAGAAATTAAATTTGATATCATCAATATTTCAATGATTGCATTACTATCATTAACTGTAATATTGAATATTTTATTTATTGTTATTCAACTTAGAGGTTGAAAATTAATTGATAACAATAATGTTAATTTTCAAAAAGTTAATACATTAAATGTTTATTTAAAAAAGCTTATCATTACTAAAAATAAAGAAGATAAAAAAGAGTGTTGTTCTTTCTTTAAAAAAACACTTGACAAGTATTCTAATGTTAGTAGATACACAACAAGCTTAAATGTAACTAAAAATATTGCTGTTACCAGAATACTAATTGCTACATTTAAGATGTTTATTAAAGTTAATAAAAAACATTTAATAATTTTAAATTCTAAAAATGAAGAAGTTACATTATTAAATATTAAAAATTTATTTAATAAATATTTATAAAATATTGATTTAACTAATAACGATTAATAGTTTAGATGGTTTATGGAATCATCTAAACTATTATTTTACGTTGTTTTTTAACATATAGAGCGTAGTGTATTGATGATTCAATAAAAAAGGGCGCTAAACCTACTCCAGTAACTAAAATTAACACTAGTATAAACTTGATTTATAAAATCCCTAACTGCATCAAATTAAAGGAATTTAAAACAGATAAAGAAGTAATTATTAATACTCGTAGAATTCTTTATGTAAATCAAATTAATAAACAAAAATCTTTATTCATAATAAACTCACTCTATAAGATTTTTGTTAGTGTTTCTCTTGAAAATTTATGTAATAAATAAAGATAATAGATGTAACTAAATAAACTTTTGGAATTTGAAAAATACTAAAATTCTAAAACTAATAAAATTGCATTATAAAGTGTTTTATATATTTTGTTATTTCTGATTTAAATAGAAATATTTATTGTTTCAATTAGTAGGCCATTGTATATAAATTTATCAAAAATATAAAACAAATTTCTAACAGCTCAATCTAAAATATAGAAAAATAATCTAATCGTAAATAACTATAGATCATATAAAAAAGAACAGCAAATCAGCTGTTCTTTTTAATTATTTATACAAGATAATTGAAAGTAAAATTAGTTAGTTTCTTTGTAATCTTTTACTCATGTTTGACCTAATTTATCGTTAAGTCTACGGTCGTATACTGTAATTTTATTTCCTTTGTATATTGTCTTAATTACATCACTTGTAGCTTGTGATTGTAATGAACTATTTGATGCATATTGAGCAACTAATAGACTTAAGAATTGATTAATTACTGCATCATTGTTGTTGAAACGAGCTTTGAAGTTATCTAAGTTCTTAATATCATTACTACAGATTTGTACAACTGCAACTCTTGCTTGTTGAGCAGATGAATCAGTATTCATATCAATTAAATGAGATGGAGTAGGATCAATTGCATCACCATTATAAATTTGCATTGCGAAATCACCAGTAGCAGCATCTGTTTGAGCAGGTTTTAATAGATCTGCAACAGTTGTATTACCAACAGTCTTAGATTCTTCGTCATATTGAGCATAGTTGATGATACCTCATCCTCTGTCTTTGTAAACTTGTTTTCTACCTAGAATTCTATCTTTCATTACTGATAATGTAACATAGTCTCCTACCTTTGGTGCATTCTTATCTTCTGGATTAACTTCAGGGTCACCATCTACATATGTAGTTCTATCAATTAATGAAGATACTTTTTCAACAAAGTCAATATCTTTATTAGTTGTTTCTAATGAATTACATACTTGTTTTAAATCAGCAATTGAACCAATTCCATCAAATCTATCAATAATTGATTGGAAATCTCCGTATCCATATCATCCACCTAAATGATGTTTAGTTGAACCATCTACTATCATATTAGAGTAATATGAATTTGTAAACATTGCTTTCTTAATGTTATCTGTAATAGATGAAGGTACATTATTTTCAGTAACTAAACCTGTATATCCCATTTGGAAACTTGTTGATGAACCAGGAATTTTTGCAAATTTATAGTAGTCAGAGTTTGAAACATATGAAGATGGTTTTTCATATGGTGTTTCTGGATTAATATAAGTTGAATTGAACTTACCATTATAGTTTGTTTGTCATCCAAAGATAGTATCATATGATCCATCATTTCTAAAGTCAGGGTTAGAGATAGTGTTATCTTCTGATAATCATGTAAAGTAACCTAAAGCTTTACCGTTTAACACAGTATTTGATAAGTATCTAAATAAGTTAGAGTAGTTATCTTTCATTAAATATGTAACTGTGTCTAAGTATGTTCAATAATCTAACATTTGGTCAGAATATGAACCATTTAATAAGTAATCACTAAATAATTGAAGACTATAAGATTTATTAACAAATTCAATATAGTTAGTAGCATCAATGTTTTGATACATTGATAAAGGTGTAGAATCAGTAATTACCTTTTGAGTGTAATACAATGAAGTAACAGCATTAGAAATGTTTGCATTTGGAATAGTTACATATCCTGTATTTGGATCAATATTAGCTTCATCTGCATATAAATCTTTAGCATATGCTTGCATTGCTTTAGCTTTAGTTGAGTTAACAAATTTAGCATCTGATGAGAAATCATTTAATGCTTTATAAATAGCATTTTTAATACTAATTGGTCCTCTAGCGCCAGATTCTCTCTTAGAACCATCATCATATCAATTATCATTTAATTCTCATTGAGTGTTAATCTTTTCACTTCATTTACCAAATTCATCATTTGCAATGTATGGTGCAATATCATCTACTAAGCTATTAACTTCTTCTAAATAAGTTTGTTTAGTAGCCTTAATATCGTCATAACTAATGTAAGAATTATTTCATACGTCAGTTTTTAATGATTCTTCTAAGTTATAAGAATCAGTGTTTACTCAGTTAATGATTTGTGTAGGTTCTCAACTAGCAGTTGATTTTTCATTTGATTGACTAGCACCACTAGAAATAGCATTATAGTCACCTTCTACATATGTGTAAGGGAATGGAGTAGCTAAACCATTCTTAATGTTATCAGTATCATAGATAGATGGTTTACTTACTGATTTATCAATTGATTCAGATAATAGTGAGTTATTTACATAAGCAAGGTTATCAGAATAGAATGATTTATTAGCTGTAGTAAATGAACTAATTGTTTCTTGTAATCTGAAAAGTTTGTTACCTAATTCAATTACTTTATAGAAAGAACTACGTTTAGTTTCAGAGAATGTTGCATTCTTAGTATCATCAAAGATAGGGTTTTCTGAAGCAATAGTTCCATCTTTATTAATTTTTTGTTGAGCCATTGAAATTACAATGTCATCAAGATTATCACCAAAGTATGATTTTAATTTATTGTTTAGTTCAGTACCACCTGATTTTAAACCTAATGTGTCATACATAGCTTGAGCTTTGAATAATAAGTTTTCACGACCTTGTGACATTGGTTCAGTGTTATCATTATCATCTGATTTTGGTTTTAATAAGAAACCATCTTGTTGGTTGTTATCCATTAAACCATCAATACCAATTAAATGAACACCATAGTCATCTCTGATTAATACATATGGTAAATCTTTATCACTATCATCAGTTAATTGAATAGAACTAATAATGAATCTTACACCACCTTCAGAAGTAGATCCATAGTAATCGAATGCTGCAGTATCACCACTAGTAAAGATTTTACTGTGGAAATCACTTGTTGGTGTAGGAATAATAGAAGGATTAATGTGAGCTCCATCATAGTCATAACGATCAGCTAAATCAATAGTATATTTACTATTAATTATTTGTGATCCTAAGCTATTTCATGAACTGCCTGATACTAAACGACTATCATTTGATTTATAAGCAAATAATGATAATAAATCCATATCATTTCTTACAGAAGAAGCTAACTGACTAGCACGAATTTTAATGTAATGATCTTGAACAAATTTATGATCAGTACGTGTTGTAGCTTTTGCAATACCTTTATCTCATAAACGAGCTTCTGCACTTGCGAATAATTTATTTGTTGTAGTAAATGCAGAATTCATTGTTGTTAAATATTGAACAGATGAATCATCAGTATAATGAGTTTTTAAATTAGTTAAACCATTATCAGCTAAATAATAGTTGTTATTAGTTACTTGACTAAATAAATCTCAGAATTTAGTGTTTGCATTAGAACCAGAAATAGTTGCTCTAGGGAAACCAGGATATGTTAATCCAGATTTATCATCAATTGTAATAGAACCCAAAGCTTTTGAATAAATTGCTTCAACACCACTTGTTGGAGCTGCATCTTTTCATAATGACATTCCAGATAAAACTGGGTGGTTTTTTGCAGTATAGGAATTAAAGGTTTCTTTTTGAATTAAAGCAAATTGTGCATCTAAATCACCACTATCTTTTCCAGAATAAGCACTATTTGCATATGCATAGAAATTAATCTTTTTTCATGAAGAAGAATCTTTTAATGTTTCAGAATTCATTCTTGAAACAGGAGAGTTTACATTATATGTGTCAGCTGCTGAATAAGCAAAATAGTTGTTAGAAAAAACTAAATTTTTAAATTCATCACGAATTTTTGAACATAATTGTTCAAATCTTCAAGCTTGTTCTGTTCCACCAACTGGATCTAAAGAATCATTTTGTAAGAAATATTTTCATTTATCTTTGTGAGATTCCTTAGCAGATTTAACTAAATCGTCTCAACTCTTATCAATGTCTTTCTTTCATTGTTTTCAATTATCTTTGAAAGATTGTTTACTGCCTGAATCAACTATGTTTTTATATCAATTGTATAACATTTGATTTACATATTGTTTCTTTAAAGATGATAATGATGTAGAACTTAACATTGCATTACAAATTTGTTCTTTAAAGCTTACACCATATTCATTTATTCCATCTTTATATTTTGAAAAATATTGTCCATCACCACGTGAAACTTGTTTAATATTTGGATTATCACTACATGATGTCAAAACCGGAATCATTAGTGCAGTAATTGAACCTAATGATACGGCCATTGATAAAAATTTATTAATTTTTTTCATAAAAAACCTTTATTTTATTATTTATTTTATAATGTACTTAATATTATATGAAACATAATCTAATATTAAAAAATATTTCACTATCTATAGATGGTAACACTATTTTAAAAGATGTTTCATTTGAATGTAATACTGGCGAGGTCATTGCTATAGTTGGCCCCAATGGAGCAGGAAAGTCTACTCTTTTAAAGAGTATCATGAACCATTATGCTGTAAAAATTGATAGTGGAGACATCATTTTTGACAATAAAAGCATCCTTAATTTACCAACACATGAAATTGCTAAAATAGGTTTTTTTTATGCTGACCAAAATCCAGTAGAATTAGATGGTGTACCAATGTTAGAATTTTTAAAAGAAATTCTAAAAGTTAATGGTCAAAATAAGTCTTTTTATGAGAATTTTAAAAAAATAAATTCCCTATTTGATGATTTATCACTTGATAAAAATTTATTAAAACATTCAGTTAATGTTGGTTTTAGTGGTGGACAAAAGAAAAAAAATGAAATTATCCAATCACAATTATTAAATTCTCATGTCTTATTATTAGATGAAATAGACTCTGGTCTTGATATTGATGCATTAAAGATTATTACAAAGCATATAAACAATACTAAGGATCAACACATAACATTAATAGTTTCACATGATTTAGAATTTTTTGATGAATTAAAACCTAATAAAATTATTTTGATAGAAAATAAATCTGTTCAAAAAATTGGTGATAAAACTATTATTGAAGAAATCAAAAAGAATGGTTATAAACAATATGACACAGAAAAAAGCAAGCGACCAATTGATCCAAACAAGTTTTAAGAAAATAATTTTACTTGATTCTAAAACATCATCAACTAATCATTTTGACATAGATACTTTAGATTCTAATGAAATAATTATTGTTTGTATTAATCCACAACATCACTCATACTCTTTTAATTTTAATGTTCATGAAGACTCAAAATTAAAAGTTTTATTTTATGGATTGTCATCAATAAACAACAAAAATTTTGAATTCAATTTTAATCACTTAAAAAATTCAAATTTACTATTTGTTTCAAGATTGTTTGTAAACAACCAAAGCAAAATTACTCTTAATACTAACGTTTCAATTAGCAAAGATTCTTCTAACATTATTTCTGATCAACAAGTTCAAGGATATTTATTTAGTGATGAAAGTTCAATATCTGCTACACCAGCACTATTAGTAAATACCAATAATATTAATGCTTCACACTCTGTAAATATTGGTTACTTTGATCCAAATAAAATTTTTTATTTACAAACAAAAGGTTTTGATAAAAATTCTGCAATTGAAATGTTAATAAATAATGAGATATCTCAATTAAAAGGTATAGATAATGAACAAAACTATATTTATAATATAGTTCATAAAACAATAAAAGAAATGTTGTAGTATGACTCAAGAAGATATTAAAAAAATACGTAAAGATTTCCCATGATTTAGTAATAATCCAAAATTATGCTATTTGGATAATTCTGCTACATCATTAAAACCAAAATGTGTTATTGATGCTATTGTTGAATACTATGAAAAATTCTCATGCAATCCACACAATACTGATTCATTATTTACATATAGTTTACACACAAAAATAAATAAATCTAGACAATTAGTTGCAGATTTATTAAATGTTAGTTCTGAAGAAATTATTTTTACTTCAGGAGCTACTGAATCATTAAATTTAATTGCCAATGGTATTAAAAATAATATCAATCGTGATGATGAAATAATAATCACTTATACTGAACATACTTCTAATATTCTTCCATGACAAGAATTATGTAAAGAAAAACAATCAAAAATTGTTTTTGCTGGAGAAAGTTTTATTCCAACAGAACAAGATATTATTAATAAAATAACTCCTAAAACAAAAATTATTTCTTTTTGCAATGTATCAAATATTCTTGGCTATGATTTAAACTATACTTTTATTGCAAAAAAAGCAAAAGAAATAAACCCAAAAATTTTAATAATAGTTGATGCTACTCAAGCTATGCCACATAAAAAACATGATTTGAAAAATTCAGGCGTTGATTGTTTAGTATTTAGCGGGCATAAAATGTTAGGACCAACAGGAATAGGTGTTTGTTATATAAATAAACATTTAATAGAATCAGTTCAGCCAATTCGTTTAGGTGGTGGAATGAATGCAATTGTAAATACTAAATATTATACTTGCGCATTATCACCTGATAAGTTTGAAGGCGGAACTCCAAATGTTGCTGGAATTATTGGATTAGGTGCAGCAATAGAATACTTAAATTCAATAGGTTGAGATAATATTGAGAAATATGAAAGCGAATTAAAAAAGTATTTTGATTCTAAATGTGCAGATATTCCTAATTTTGAATATTATTCTAGCCAATCAAAACATCCAATTATTTTTTTCAATATTAAAGGATGTAGTTCTCAAGATTTAGCTAATTATTTAGGAAACAATAATATTATTGTAAGATCGGGTCTAAGTTGTGCTAAGTTGTCAAAATTAGAAACTAAAATAGAATCAGCTGTTAGAGCATCATTCTATTTTTATAACACATTTGAAGAAGTTGATCAATTAATAAATAAATTAAAAGAATACAAGAAAGGTAGTGAATTAGATTATGTCATCAATAGATAAAAAAGATCCTGAAATTGTTAGAGCTATTATTTTAGATCATTATGAAAATCCAGTTAACTTTATTCAAGATACTAAGAATGTAGAATGCTATGAATCTTATAATTCAGCTTCTCCTTCATGTATTGATAACTTAACTGCTTATGTTTTAGTTAAAGATAACAAAATCGAAGACATAAAATTTGCTGGAGTTGGATGTGCAATTAGTACATCATCTACTGATATTATGGCTTCATTACTTAAAAATAAAAATTTATCAGAAACAAAAACCATAATTGATAATTATTTAAATATGATAGATGGTAACAAATATGATGAAGACCTATTAGGTGAATTATATTCATATGAAAATGTTAACAAACAAGCTAATAGAATCAATTGTGCAAAAGTAGGAATTATTGCAATTAAAAAAGCTATAGAAAAATATGAATCAAAATAATAAATCTATCCAACTACAACCAGGTTTATCTGTTGAGGTAATTAAAAAAATATCGGAATTAAAAAATGAACCAGAATGAATGCTTAACATTCGTTTGGCTGCATATGAAAAATTTAATCTTTTAAAAAACCCAACTTCATGAGGACCAGATTTAAGTTTTATAGATTTTGATAAGTACATTTATTATGCCTCAAGTTTAGGCGAAAACTATTACAAAAATTCTTGAGATGAAATACCTGATGAAATTAAAACTACTTTTGAAAAATTAAAAGTCCCAGAACATGAAGCCAAATATTTTTCAGGTGTTAATAGTCAATATGATTCTGAAACAATTTATCATAAATTAAAAACCGAGTTAGATGATAAACATGTTATATTCACAAACATTGAAACTGCTATTAAAGAATATCCAGAATTAGTAAAAAAATACTTTGGTAAATTAGTTCCTTTTAGTGATAATAAATATGCTGCACTTAATACTGCTGTATGATCAGGTGGATCTTTTATTTATGTACCTAAAAATGTTAAGCTAGATAAACCTCTACAAGCATATTTCCGAATTAACACTAAATCAGTTGGTCAGTTTGAAAGAACATTAATTATTGTAGATGATGGAGCATATCTACATTACAATGAAGGATGCACAGCTCCAATTTATGACAAGAATAATTTACATGCAGCTGTAGTTGAAGTATTTGTTGGTAAAAATGCTCATTGTAGATATTCAACCATTCAAAATTGAAGTGATAATGTTTTAAATTTAGTAACAAAAAGATCTATTGTTGACACTAATGGCATTATGGAATGAATAGATGGTAATTTAGGTAGTAAATTAAACATGAAATATCCAGCAACAATTCTTAAAGGAGATAACTCAATTGGTAAATGTATTTCAATTGCAGTTGCTCACAAAGATGTTGTCCAAGATGCAGGTGCTAAAATGATTCATATCGGAAGAAACACTCGTAGTCAAATTATTTCTAAATCTATTGCTCATAATGGAGGGAATGCTACTTATCGAGGATTAGTAAAAATAGCTAAAACAGCTATTAACTCAAAAGCTGATGTAACATGTGATACATTGTTGTTAGATAAATTCTCTAAATCTGATACATTTCCTACAGAAGAAATTTATAACAAACATTCTTCATTAAAACATGAAGCAAAAGTTACAGATTTAGATCAAAAGCGTTTATTTTATTTACAATCAAAAGGAATTGATCCTATCACCGCTAAACAGTTACTAGTTTTAGGTTTTATTCAACCATTCAGTAATGAATTACCATTAGAATATGTTGTTGAATTAAACCGCTTATTGAAATTAGACATTAATAAATAAATATGAATATATAATTATTCATATAAATAATTAATTATTAATATTATGAAACTTTCTAAAATAGTACCACGTAATGAAAATTTTGCTGATTGATATACAAGTGTTGTAATGGCAGCAAAATTAGCCCTTTATACTGAAATTAAAGGTGAAATGATTTTTCAACCTAATGGTTGAGCAATCTGATCTAATATTCAAAAAGAATTAGACCAAAGATTTAAAAAATATGGAATTTTAAATGTTGCTTTACCATCATTTATTAAAATGTCTGAATTTACTAAAGAAAAGGAACATATTGAAGGCTTTGCTCCTGAAACATTTCTAGTAACTCACATTGGAAATAAACCTTTGGAAGAAAGTTACATACTAAGACCAACAAGTGAAGTAGTATTTTGTTATTACTTTAAAAAAATATTGTCTTCTTATAATGATCTACCAATAAAATATAACCAATGATGTAATGTTTTTAGAGCAGAAAAAACAACTAGACCATTCTTAAGAACAAGTGAATTTTTTTGACATGAATTACATACATTACACGCTACTCAAATTGAAGCTGAAGAACAAGCTGTTACAATGATTAATGAATATTATGATTTTGTAACTAAATTCTTGTGTATTCCTGTTCTAAAGGGAGAAAAAACTGAAGGTGAAAGATTTGCAGGTGCAGAACATACTTATACAATTGAAGCTATTATGCAAGATGGACAAGCACTACAATGTGGAACATCTCACTATTTAGGTCAAGGTTTTGCTAAAACATATGATATTACATTCCAAGATAAAAACAATAAGTTATCAACACCTTATCAAACATCTGCAGGTGTAAGTACTAGATTAATTGGTGCCATAATTATGTCTCATTCAGATGATCATGGTCTAGTATTACCATTTAATGTTGCACCTGTCCAAGTTGCATTACTTCCTTTATTTGTTAATAAGAATCCTGAAATTATGGATGTTGTTAAAAAAATTGAATCTGAATTACAAAGCAAAAACATTATTACAAAAGTTGATTCATCAGACAAGAGTTTTGGATTTAAATTATCAGAACAAGAAGTATTAGGTACACCATTCAGTATAATCTTTGGTCCTAAAGATATTGCTAATAATGAATGCACAATCTTTAGAAGAGATACATTAGAAAAAATTCAATGTAGTATTAATAGCGTAGTAGACAAAATTATTTCTTTATCAAAAGAATATGATAATTGCTTATTTAACAAAGCTAAAGCAAATATGATGCAACGTACAATATCCGTTAATACTAAAGAAGAATTTATTAAAGCAATTAGTGAAAATAAACTAATTATTGCACCATGAGGTGGTAACCCTGATGATGAAGCAAATTTAAAGAAAGAAACTGGTGTTACAACTCGTTGCATTAAAGAAGAAATAAAAGATGATAATGCTAAATGTTTCTTTACTGGTAAGAAAGCTAAATATTTAGTATATTTTGCAAGAGCATATTAAAAATATTATGAAAAAATTCAAAATTTTAGAAGCACCAAAAAATATTAAAGAATATAAAAAATTTAAATTATTTTATATTTCACTTATTTTGGTTTCTTTTTTACTATTACTAACTGCTACCATCTTATGAGGTCTTTCAGGTTTAGACTGAATAAAAGGAACTAAAAGTGAAATTACAAATTATCTACTTTATGGTTTTGGTTTTGTCTTCTTCACATTTGCATTAATTTCTGCTATTATTACTGGAATAGTTATTCCAATTATTTATTTGAACAATAAATCTAAATATCAACAAACTGAAGAATTTAAAAACGAAAGAAACAAATATTCAGAAATGAAATTTGATTCTTCTATGAACAAAAAAACAATTAAAATGTGGTTTAAATTGGGATATATTAATAAAGTTAAATATCAACAATTATTAACTGAAAAAAAGAAAAACCATTAATTACAAATTAATATTGTTTGTTAATAAAACAAAATCACTAATTATATTTTTAAATTCAATTTCTTCTTTTCCTATACCATTAAGTGGCAAACGAATAATTTTATCTTGTTCACAACTTAATGATTTTAAATAATTAATTCATTTATTAGATCATTTATTTTTTGGAACTATTTCAAAATATTTAGTAAATAAAATACCTAATCCATAGCATTCAGAAATATTACGATCAACTATAGATAGATATTTACTTCCACTTAGTTTATCTTGATCAACTCATATTTCTAATGATAACAAATATTCAAGATACAATTCATCTTCATTATTTGTTATTTTTTTATTTAATTTTGATTGTAATTCAAGTGCTATTGTTTTTAAATCAGTAATTGATTTATAAGTGTTTTTATATAAAATTTTTCCCATATATTAAAGTAACCTATTGTTAGTATTATTATATGAGAATATAAAGTAATTATTTATTAATGTATGTAATTACATTAATTTTTATTTAAAATTGAAATTATATCTTGAATATTTATTTTTTCAATAGATAAAGCTTCATACAAGAATTTACCAAATATAATTCTTTTTTGAAAATTATTTCTGTTTGCAAAGTCATCATTCATGTATAAAATTGCTTTATTAATTCTTGGATCATAAGATAGTTTTTGTAAAAAATTTATTATTTCTTTAATTTTTTCATTTGATATTTTAAACTCTTTATTTTTTGTTGAATAATTGTACATTGCTAATATTACAACTTTAGAAAAAATAAGAAAGATAGTGCTTAAAATTGATAAAGATATAAAAACTCAGGCTAGAGCTATATTAATTAAAACAAATGATATGATACCAATAATTGAATTTAAAACTGTTGATACCACTAGCATGGTATTAAATAAATTATTATTTAGAAATAAAAATTTTCTATATCCTAAATAATAGTCATCATATAATCATGATCCTTCATTTTCAAAAAATGATTTTATCTTTTTTAAATAAGCTTTTGAAAATGAATTTTCTTTATTATAGATAACAGAAAAAATAAGAAAAAATAATTCTAAAAAGATAAAAATTGATAATGTTGTTATAGTAATAATTTCTCTCATATCCATAATAAAGTCTCTTCTTATAACTGATAAACAATAATATTTATTTATATGATAATATCTTATTTTGTATTTTAAAAAAGAATATAATATTCTTAATTTTTAATAAATATGTTGTTTTGACGTGAAAGGGATTTAAGATTATGAAGTTTAAAAGAATATTACCAATACTATTATCAAGTGCTGCTTGTCCAATATTGTTAGCATCTATGAATAGTTGTTCAGAACAAAAGAATATAGCAGATATAGAAATTTATCATGGTGTTGAATATGGTGGAATTTACTTTAAATTTCCTGTTGATCAATTTAATAAATTTTTTACATTTGGTGATAGTTTAAATATTAAATTTTCTAATGGAATTGAATATAATGACGTCCCATTTTATAATGGTTATTATGTTCGCTCAGGTCAGATGTCTGTAATTAGTTATCCTGGTTACGATATTACTTTAACAAAAATGAATGGTCCTGACATTTGAGACGATAGTTTTAATAATGCAAAAGCTACTATTACACTAAACAAAGCAGGAAAATATATTGATATTCAAAATGCTCTTAATTTTATTTCATCAACAAATCGGGAAGATTATGATAGTGATGAACAATTTGCAAATTTTAGACCTATGAATATTGGTAAATTAAAAACAAATATGTTTTATCGTTCTTCTAGTCCTTGTAATGATAAATATAACAGGATGAGTACAGTAAACAAATTGTGTCAATCTAATAATATTGAATTTGACATTAATTTATCTGAAGATCAAGAACTATTAGATCAATTAGTAGTAAAAGAAGGTTTTAATGAAAAGGCACCTTGATTTAAAAATATTTATGATAATAGTAAATATCATTGTTCTAATTTAGGAGTTGATTTTAATAGTGATAAGTGTAAAACAGGAATTAAAAATCATTTAAAATCTATTATGAATTCTGATGCTAATTCTTTTTTAGTTCATTGTGTAGAAGGCAAAGACCGTACTGGAGCTTTCTGTATGATTTTAGAATCATTAGCTGGAGCTACATATGAAGAAATCATTAATGATTATTTCAAAACATATGAAAATATGTACCATGTTAAAAAAGAAGAAAAACCAAAAACCTTTGAACTTGTAATTGATATTAAACTAAAAGACTC
>JAQXJX010000023.1 GCA_029009155.1 Mycoplasmataceae bacterium
AATCCTACACCTATTGTTTTTATAATATTTATTTTTTTCATATCCAAAACCTCGATAGATATTTTACAATTATCATTATTTTTATATAATGATTAGCGTTTAGCTAATTATATATTATGAGAAAAGAAAAAACCATTAGAAACACTTTATTTATTTCATCAATCCCATTGTTATTTTTTCCAATATTAACTAGTTGTGGTAACAATTCTGATATTGAAAAAAAAGAACATATTCAAACTAATACAAGATTAATAGGTCATAGAGGGTTGCCTACAAAAGAAGATGTATTAGAAAATACTATTCCTTCATGAATAGCAGCAGGAGAAGATGATCGTTATTGAGGAATTGAAACTGATGTTTATCCAACTAATAGTTTATTAGAACCAGACCATAAAAGTAAATTAGTATGTGCACATGATTCAACTCCTTTTAGAGACACAGAAGGTAATCGATTATTTGATAAACATATAGTTGAAATGAGTTTTAAAGAATGCTTATCATATCCATTGATGCATTCTTATGGATATCCAAGAACAGTAGATGGTTTATTTGCTCATGGTTATGATAAAGAAAAATCAACATTCATTCCTAAATTCACTGATTATTTAGATGTTTGTTTAGAATATAAGAAAGTTGCATGTATCGAAATTAAATGTGAACATCCATGAAATGATCCAAATAGTGATTGAACTAAAGAATCAGTTGCAACATTAATGAATCAAATTTTTGAATATAGTTCTAAAGGACTAAATTATGTTCTTTTAGATTTTGATTGTGATTTACTTCAATACATTAGAAATACTTATTCTGATATTATTCCTATGCAAGTTTTATATGATCAAAATGCAGACCCAGAAACATGAGGAAATTTGAAATGACTAGCAGAACATAATTGAAGTGTTGATATTGGGGATTGTGATGATAAAACAACTTTAGATTGAGGTATTCATATTACTAAAGACATTGTTGATATGTTTCATTCTAAAGGACTACAAGTTAATACTTGAATTATTGACTATTATGATGAATATGAATATTTAAGTTCTATTGGTGTTGATTTTATTACTTCTGATTGCAATATTGAAGGATTATTTGATTAGTAGAATTAGAATTTGTATTTTTTAAAAATTACTTATATTATTTTTAAATTTATAATAAATATTAATATAGAAATTTTAAGGTATATAGGTTTTTTGATGAATAAGAAAAAAGTTTTATTAGTTTTATCAGTAAGTTTATTAATTTTTGTTCCATTAATTTTGTTTTTTGTTTATTTTAGATTTGATCATAATGTGATAAATTCAATTGTTTTAAATGAGACAAAAGAATGATGGAACCAATTGACTTGATATTGGTGAACTATAATTGGTCTTAGCTCTGCAATCTTTATCCTAATAATCCTAATCATCATTTATTGTTTAAAGATTTCTCGTAAAAAGAAAAAATTAATAATTAATGAGTTATATATTCGTTCAATTGCTCCTAAAAAATTATCTGCACAAAAAGAAGCAGCACTTAGAAGACAAAAATTAGTAGACAATAAGCCTAGAAAAAAGGGAAAATAATTATTTAAAATATTAACTATCACTTAAAAGTAGTTAATATTTTTTATTAATAGTAATAAAACTAAGCAAAATAAAACCTCATTCAAATGAATGAGGCTCATATTAATTTATTTTTAGATGTTATTATTTATTGCTAGAAGATTCTTCTTCTTTTTCTTTGTCATCTAAAATAGGGGCTTTAGCTGGTCTTAAAGAAGTAGTAGAAGTTTTTGCTTCATCAGACTTACTTGTTTCTTTCTTTTCTTGTTCAAGTTTTTGCTTAGCAATTTCTTTAAGTTGAGCTTCTTTTTCAATAACTTCTTCAGGAAGCTTTTTGTTTTTATGAATGTAATCAATTTGACTCTTAACAATTGTTTCAAGAACTAATAATGATTTAACAATTAAATCTAATTCATTCTTATTTTTTGAAATAATGTCTTTAGCACGTTTGTATTCATGTTGAATTATTTCTTCAATCTTTGCATCAATTTTTTGTGCTGTTGATTCAGAGAATGATTTAGAGTATGGGTTTACAGTACCTTCACTTGGTATAAATTGAGTCATACCAATATCTGTCATACCTAATTGAGTAACCATACTTCTAACAATATTAGTTACTTTGTATAAGTCATTTGATGCACCTGTTGAAATTGCATCAGTTCCATAAACAACTTCTTCAGCTGCTCTACCACCCAATGTGCTTGCAACAATTGCAAGTAAATCAGATTTCTTTTGAATAGAAATTTCTTGTTTTTCAGGTGTAGATAATGTATATCCAGCAGCTTGTCCACGAGGAATAATTGTAATTTTTTCTACAACATCACTTCCAGGAATGTTTAATCCTACTAATGCATGTCCAGCTTCATGATAAGCAATTTGTTTCTTTTCTTCATCAGTAATTACTCTAGTGTGTTTAGCAGGTCCAGCAATTACACGATCAATTGCTTCATCAATTTCAGCCATTCCTACTGCCATTTTTCCATATCTAACAGTTAATAGAGTAGCTTCATTTAAAACATTTTCAAGTTGAGCTCCACTAAATCCTGGAGTTCTTCTAGCTATATCGTTTAGTACAACTTGTGAAGAAATGTTTTTGTTACGAGCATGGATTTTTAAGATAGCTTCACGTTCTTTTATATCAGGTAAGTTAACTTGAACATGACGGTCAAAACGACCTGGACGTAGAATTGCATCATCTAAAACATCTAAACGGTTTGTAGCGGCCATAACAACAATTCCAGCTTTAGTATCAAAACCATCCATTTCAGCTAATAATTGGTTAATAGTTTGGTCAGCTACACCAGCACTTGCACCAGCAATCTCCATTTTTCCACGTTTAGCAGCAACTGAATCAAATTCATCAATGAAAATGATTGAAGGAGCAGTTTTTTTAGCATTATTGAATAAGTCTCTTACTCTTTTTGCACCAACACCAACTAACATATCTTCAAAGTTAGAACCTGAAATTTGGTAGAAAGGCACTTTAGCTTCCCCAGCTGTTGCTTTAGCTAATAATGTTTTACCAGTACCTGGAGGACCATATAAGATTACACCTTTTGGTGCTCTTGCACCCATTGAAGCATATTTGTTAGGATTTTTTAAATAATCAACAATTTCAATTAATTCTTCTTTTTCTTCTTTTAAACCAGCAACATCATTAAAAGAAACTTTTGATTTAGCAAGTTTAGCTTGTGATTTACCAACTGTTCAAATTGATTCACCATCACCACCTTGTAATTTTGACATTTTTGAGAAATATCAAATAAATAATCCTGCCATTAAAATAATAGGTAGTAAATTGAAAATTAGACTAGCTCAATTAAAGCTACTTGGAACAATGGCATTATTTCTACTTTTAATAATTCCATTGTAAAGAGCATAATCATCTTTATTTGTTATTTCATGATAAATTTTATCTTCTGGTAATTGTTGATAAATATTAGTTGACATAGTAGCAAGTCATAATTTATAACCTGCAAAGTCCATATTGTAAGTAGTAGCATCAATTGTTTTACCTTCAACAACAATTGAATGAGTTGCTGTCATATCAACATGAACAGGCAATCTAATTGTTCCACTTTCTTTACTTGTTGCTTTTAATCAATAATCACAATGATCGCCATTGATTACATAATAACTAAATTCAAGTGAACTTATTTCACAAGTAAAATTTTCAGTTTTGCCTTCTCTTTTATTTTCAAAAACAATACCATCTTTATTAGTATCAGTTTTTTTGTATTTAATACTTGTTACATTATTAACCGATACAAAGTGATCTGTACTAACATAATATATTAATCAAATGAATACACCCAAAAGAGTAAAAATTAAAACTCACTTACCAATTTTAAATAATCTTTCTTTTGAGAAAGAAGATTTATCTGGTTCAGTTGAATTTTTATTTTCTATTGGAGCTTCACTTTTTGAATTAGTTGTTTCATTTGTTTTATTAACAACGTCTTCATTTTTTAATAATAATTCCATTTTTTCTCCTTTTGCAACACTATTTAGTGATTGCTTTATAGAAATGATATAGACACTTACATTATATAAAACTATACTTTACTTTTACTTACTAAATTAGTTGTCTTTAAACAAAAACAATTATTCTAATAATTTATTCATTTTAGACAATGATTAATATAAAATATAACATTGTTATAAATTGTTTTAAGGCTGTTGACATGAATAATATCGATAATCAATTAATTTTTGTTGAAAAAAAAGAAGATTATGATTCAGAATCTCAGCATCTACTAAAAGATATAGTAAATAATTTAAAAATAAAGTCATTAAAAAATATAAGGGTTATCAACCGTTATCAAGTTTTTAATGTGTCTGATGAAATTATTGAAAAATCTAAGAATTTAGTATTTGCTGAGCCAATGGTAGATCATATCTACTTAGATAAATTCCCAATGAAAAAAAATGAAACTGCTTTTGCAGTTCAACCATTACCAGGACAATTTGATCAAAGAGCAAGTTCAGCAAGACAATGCTTAATGCTAATTGATCCAAACACTCAAGCAGAAGTTATTTCAGCTAAGGTTATTGTCTTAGAAGGTAAAATTTCTAAAAATGATTTAGAAAGAATCAAAAAATATTACATTAATCCTATTGATTCTTTTGAGACAGAACTTTTCCCTAATGACAAACCTAATTTTTCATCAAGTGTTAAGAACGTAAAAATACTTGATGGTTTCATAAATTTTGATAATAACCAAATTAGTGATTTACATAAATCTTTAGGATTGTCAATGACAATTGAAGATTTTAAGCTTATTAGATCATATTTTAAAAAAGAAAAAAGAGATCCTTTTATTACTGAAATAAAGGTTATTGACACATATTGATCTGATCATTGTCGTCATACTACATTTGAAACTAAAATCACTAATGTAGAAATTGAAAAAGGACCTTATCAAAAACTTATTCAATCTGCATATGAACAATATCAATCATGCCGTAATGAAGTTTATGGTTCTAAGGCAAATGAAAGAAAAATTTCATTAATGGATATTGCAACAATTGGTGCTAAATATTTTAAAAAAGCAGGACTATTGGATGATTTAGATGTTAGTGATGAAATTAATGCATGTTCATTAAAAATTGATGTCACTATCGGTTCTAAAAAAGAAAAATATTTATTGATGTTTAAAAATGAAACACACAATCATCCAACTGAAATTGAACCATTCGGAGGTGCTGCTACTTGTTTAGGTGGTGCTATTAGAGACCCATTATCAGGACGTTCATATGTTTACCAAGCTATGAGAATTACTGGTTGTGCTGACCCAACTGTTTCTATTGATTCTACAATTGAAGGTAAACTTCCTCAAGCTGTGATAACAAAAACTGCGGCTGCAGGTTATAGTTCATATGGTAACCAAATAGGTTTAGCGACTGGTCAAGTTGATGAAGTTTATCATCCAAACTATGTTGCTAAACGTTTAGAAACAGGAGCAGTTATTGCTGCAGCTCCTATAGCTAATGTTGTAAGAAAAACACCAAAACCTGGTGATGTTGTTATCTTATTAGGTGGAAGAACAGGTAGAGATGGTATTGGAGGTGCCACCGGAAGTAGTAAAGTCCATGAAAAAACTTCTATTCTAACATGTGGCTCACAAGTTCAAAAAGGTAACCCAGTTGAAGAAAGAAAAATTCAAAGATTTTTCAAAAATCCAACTGTTTCAAAAATGATTATTAGATGTAATGACTTTGGTGCAGGTGGTGTTAGTGTTGCTATTGGTGAATTATGTGATGGAATTGAAATTAATCTTAATGCAATTCCAAAAAAATACCAAAATTTGGATGGTACAGAATTAGCTATTAGTGAATCACAAGAAAGAATGGCAGTTGTTTTAGAAAAAGCAAATGCTAAAAAGTTTATTCAATTAGCATTAGAAGAAAACTTAGAAGCTACAATTGTTGCAAAAGTTACTAAAACTCCTCGTTTAAAAATGATTTGAAATGAAGAAGCAATTGTTGATATCAAACGAGAATTTTTAAATACAAATGGAGCTTTACAAGAAACTAAAGTATGTGTTACTGATCCAAAATTATTTTCTAAGAAAACTGACATAAGTAATTTAGAAAATAAATGATTGAATATGTTGACAGACTTAAATGTTACTGTAAAATCAGGATTGGTTCAAAGATTTGACTCAACTATTGGAGCTAATACTGTATTAATGCCATTAGGTGGTATTAATCAATTAACACCAGCTGAAGGAATGGCTAGCAAAATTGCTACTTTCAAACCTAATACTAAAACTTGCTCATTAATGACTTATGGTTTTAATCCTTACATTGGTATGTGAAGTCCATTCCATATGGGATATTATTCTGTAATTGAATCACTTACAAAAATAGTTGCAATGGGTGGTGACTATAATAAAGTAAGACTTTCTTGTCAAGAATTTTTTGAAAGATTAAAAGATGATGCAAACAGATGAGGTAAACCATTTGCTGCATTATTAGGAGCGTTAAAAGCTCAATTAGATTTTTCAGTTCCATCAATTGGAGGAAAAGATTCAATGTCAGGAACTTTTGAAAATATTGATGTTCCTCCTACATTAATTTCTTTTGCTGTCACTACATCAGAAACAAAGAATATTATTTCACCAGAATTTAAGAGAAATAATAGTGATGTTGTCTTATTTACTCCTAAATACACTGAAGATGGAATGATTGATCAAAAATCATTAATTAAAAACTTTAAATTAATTTCTAAATTAATTAAACAAAATGTTATTGTTTCAGCATTCTCATTGAAACAAAAAGGTATAGCAGAAGCAATTAGCAAAATGTGTATTGGTAATGATATAGGTTTTGTTGGTAATGAGAATATTAACCCTTCTGAATTATTTAAAATGAATTACGGTTCAATAGTAGCTGAAGTTGTTGATCCAGAAAAATTACAAGAAATTTTAAATAACTCTACTTCAATTAATATTGGTAAAACAACTAAGAATAGAATTATTTCAATTAAAAACTTAGATATTAGTATTGAATTAGATGAAGTAAAAGAATTGATAACTAAAAAATTGCGTAATGTGTTTGATTATAAAACAAACATTTTAAATAAAAAAGCAATAGATGCTCCACTATATGTTAATGATAAACCATTAAGAAGTCCAGTAAGAATTAAAGAACCTAAAGTTGTTATTCCAGTATTCCCAGGTACTAACTGTGAGTTTGATTCACAATTAGCTTTTGAAAAAGCTGGTGCAATAGTTAAACAAGTTTTAATAAAAGATTTAAACAAAGATTTATTGCTTAAATCAATTAATGAATTAGCTGATACTATCGATGAATCTCAAATTCTAATGATTCCAGGTGGATTTAGTGCAGGTGATGAACCTGATGGTAGTGCAAAATTTATTGTTAATATTTTTAAAAATCAATTAGTTAAAGATGCAGTTCATCGTTTAATTGCTAGAAAAGGTTTAATTTTAGGTATTTGCAATGGTTTCCAAGCCTTAATTAAATTAGGTTTAGTACCATATGGAAAAATAATGGATGCAGTGGAAACTATGCCTACTTTAACATACAATGACATTCATCACCATGTTTCTGAATTAGTTAGAACTAAATTAATTTCAAATAAATCACCTTGATTCTCATTATTAACTCCTGGAAGTATAAACACTGTTCCAATCAGTCATGGTGAGGGAAAACTTGTTTGTGATAAGAAATTGTTAAAACAATTATTAAAATCAGGACAAATTCCTACTCAATATGTTGATTTAAGTGGTTCATCTACAATGGCAATGCCTTTCAATCCTAATGGATCAGTTTTAGCTATTGAAAGTATGACTAATGAAGATGGTACAATTTTAGGAAAAATGGCACATTCAGAAAGAATTGGTGAACATTTATATAAAAATGTTAATGGTGAATTTGACCAAAAAATATTTGAAGCTGGTGTAAGATATTTTAATTGAGGTAAGAAATAATGAAAGTTGCAATTATTTATGGCAGCAAAAGCGACAAACAAGTAATGGCAAATGCTGCTAAGTTATTAAAAGAGTTTGGTATTGAATATACATGTCATATTTTATCAGCTCATCGTGTTCCAGAAAATTTAAGTTCAACTATTAAGGAACTAGAAAAAAATAAATGTGAAATAATTATTGCAGGTGCAGGTTTAGCAGCACACTTGCCTGGAGTAATTGCAAGTCAGACAATTATTCCTGTAATTGGTATTCCAATTAAAGCAGAATTAGGAGGAATGGATGCATTATTATCAATAGTGCAAATGCCAAAATCTATTCCAGTTGCAACTGTTGGTATTAATAACAGTTACAATGCTGCAATGTTGGCAATTGAAATGTTAGCTATAAAATATAGTGAACTTTCAAATAAACTATTAAAATTCAGAAATGATATGAAAATAAAATTTATTGAAGAAAATTCTAAGGAGAGTGAATTATAATTATGGAAAATTCTAAAGAAAAATGTGGATGTAAAAATTGCTGTTGTGGTAGCAATTGCGAATGTAATGAAGTATCAGAATTAGCTACTGGACCAATTATGTATGAAGGAAAAGCTAAACAATTATTTCCTACAGCTAATGATGATGAATTATTAGTACATTATAAAGACGATGCAACTGCATTCAACGGGTTAAAAAAAGATAAGATTCATAATAAAGGAATTATGAATAATGCAATTTCATCAATGATTTTTGAAATTTTAAACAAAGAAAATATTCCTACTCACTTTGTTAAAAAAATAAATGATCGTGATCAAATTTGTAAAAAAGTGACAATTGTGCCATTAGAAGTAATTGTACGTAATGTTGCTGCAGGAAGTATGTCTAAACGTTTAGGTATTCCTGAAGGAACAGCTTTAAAAACTCCAGTTTTAGAAATATCATATAAAAATGATGAACTAGGAGATCCATTAATTAATGATTACCATGCTGTTGCAATTGGAATTACTACTTTTGATGAATTAAAAGAAATTTATTCATTAACTAGCAAAATTAATCTTATCTTAATTGACTTATTTAAAGAATTAGGATTAAAATTAATTGATTTCAAAATTGAATTTGGTAGAGATAAAAACGGTAAAGTTTTATTAGCTGATGAAATATCTCCAGATACTTGCAGATTATGAGATATTAAAACTAATGAAAAAATGGATAAAGATCGTTTCCGTAGAGATATGGGAAAAGTTGAAGAAGCATATATTGAAGTTTTAAAAAGATTATCTAATAAGAAGTAAAATATGAGTTGTTGTCCTTTCATTAAAAAAAACATCTTAGATAAATTCAAAGACAAATGTGGTGTTTTTGGTATTTATGGTCCTGAGCTAAAAGACATAACTATGATGATGTATTATGGTTTATTCTCATTACAACATCGTGGTCAAGAAAGCACTGGTATTGTTACTAGTAATTTCAATGATATAAGAATCCATGTAGGCCAAGGATTAGTTAATGATGTCTTTAACAAAGAAATATTAGCTAAATTAAATGAAATAAATCCTAAATTAGCAATTGGACATGTAAGATATGCAACTGCAGGTTCAAAAGGTGTAGAAAATGCTCAACCATTAGTAGTAAAAGTAAAAGATACTACTATTGCTTTAGCTCATAATGGTAATTTAGTTAATAGTGAAGTAATAAGAGAAGACTTATTGAATCAAGGTATTACTTTTAAAACTACTGTTGACACTGAAGTTATTATTAATCTAATTGCTCGTCACTATGTATCTAAATCATTAGAAGACTCAATTATTGAAACAACTAAAGTGATTAAAGGTTCTTATTCATTAGTTATTATGACTAAAGATAAACTAATTGGGTTGCGTGATCCTTATGGAATTAGACCATTATGTATTGGTCAATTTCCAAATGGTTCATATGTATTAGCTTCAGAATCTTGTACTTTAGACACAATTGGTGCTAAATTTGTTAGAGATGTAAAAAAAGGTGAAATTGTAACTATTGATGCAAATGGATTAACATCTAAAATTTACAACGATTCATGTAAACAACATACTTGTATTTTTGAATATGTTTATTTTGCAAGACCTGATTCTACTATTGATGATATAAATGTTTATTTATCAAGAGTTAAACAAGGTGAAATACTTTATCGTGAACATCCTTTAAAAGCAGATATGGTAATTCCAAGTCCAGATTCTGGAGTTCATGCTGCAATGGGTTATAGTAATGCAAGTGGTATTCCATATGGATGTGGACTATTAAAAAATAGATATATTGCTCGAACTTTTATTAAACCAACTCAAGAATTACGTGAAAGAGATGTTCACATTAAACTTAATCCTTTATCAGTAAACATCAAAGGTAAAGACTTGATTTTAATAGATGACTCTGTTGTTCGTGGAACAACAACAATGTATTTAGTTAGAGCACTAAAAAAAGCAGGTGCTAAAAAAGTTAATGTTTTGTTAGCTTCTCCAATGGTTAAATGACCATGTCATTTAGGTATTGACACAGCTAATAAAGATGAACTAATAGCAGCTAATTATTCATTAGAAGAAATAAGAGAAAAAATTGGTGCTGATTATTTAGGATTTATTAGTATCAAAGGATTAATTGAATCATGTAATAATGAAAATAAATTCTGCTGTGGATGCTTTGATGGTAAATATCCTGTTGAAGATGAAAGAAAATAATTACTAGTTCTAAATTAAAAAAATAAGCACTAATGCCAGTGCTTATTTTTTGTTATTAAAATTATTTTTAATATTTAAAAGGTCTTTCTTTTACGATTTTACCGGATTTATCAGTAAATGAACCACTTAAAAGTACAATCAAATCAATTATTCATCAAATTCCAAGTCCACCAAAAGTGATTAGGTATAAAAGACATGTTCCTATTTTACCTACATATGCACGGTGAAAACCACCAAGGAAAATTAATAACAATAATGTTGTAAGTCAACTTTTTTCACTTACTTCTGAATCTTTAACGCTCTTTTCAATATTTTTTGTTTTTTCAACCATATCTTACACTCCCTTTTTAAATATTATATTACAAAGAACAACCATTTATTCTATTTAATACTAATGTATTAAATTAATATTTTTATAATGTATATATACATTATTAGGAGTTTTTAAAATGGCTATTACTTATAAAGAAAGTGGTGTTAATATTAATGAAGGTTACAAAACGGTAGATTTAATCAAAAATCATGCTAAAAAAACCTTAAATAATTTAGTCTTAAACAATTTGGGATCATTTGCAGGAATGATGCAATTACCAAAAGGCTATAAAGAACCAATTTTAGTTAGTGGAACTGACGGAGTTGGAACTAAAATTGCTATTGCATGTAAATATAAAAAATATGACACAGTAGGTATTGATTGTGTTGCAATGTGTGTTAACGATGTATTATGTCATGGTGCTCAACCATTATTCTTTTTAGATTACATTGCATGTGGAAAATTAGATGCACAAGTTGCTGCTGATTTAGTAAAAGGAGTTAGTGAAGGATGTTTACAAAGTAACAGTTCTTTAATTGGTGGCGAAACAGCTGAAATGCCAGGATTTTATGCTCCTGGTGATTACGATTTAGCAGGTTTTTCTGTTGGAATAGTTGATAAAGATAAAATCATCAATGGAAAAGATATAAAACCAACAGATGTCCTAATTGGAATTACAAGTAGTGGACTTCATTCTAATGGCTTTTCATTAGTTAGAAAAGCAATAAAAAATATGGATGAAGATTTCATGGGTCAACCAATTTGAAAATATTTATTAACACCTACAAAAATTTATGTTAATACTATTCAAAAGTTAATGAAAAAAGTAACAATTAAAGGTATGGCACATATTACAGGTGGTGGCTTTATTGAGAACACTCCAAGAATGTTTCAACCAAATGCTAATTTAACAGCAGTTATTAACAAAAATAGTTATCCATTACCAAAGATATATGAAGTATTACATTCTAAAGGTATTGAATATGACCATATGTATAACACTTTTAATATGGGAATAGGTTTTATTATTTGTGTTGATAAAAATGATGTAAGTAAAACATTAGCTGAAATTAAAGCAATTGGTGATGAAGCTTATGAAATTGGTTACATTAAAGAAGGAAATGAAAAAATATGTTTAAAATAGCAGTATTAGTTTCAGGAAATGGTACTAATTTACAAGCTATTATTGATCATTATTTAAATAATCCAGATATTAAGATAAGCTTAGTTATTTCCAATAAAGCAGATGCTTATGCATTAAAAAGAGCAAGCTTGGCAAATATACCAACTATGGTAATATCTAAAAAAGATTTTCCTAATCAATCTGATGAAATTTTAAAGCAAGTTAAAGCAAATAATATTGACTTAATAGTTTTAGCTGGATATTTATCAATTTTATCTGGATCAATTATTAATGAATATAAAAATAAAATCATTAATATTCATCCATCATTAATTCCAGCATTTTGCGGACCAGGAATGTATGGTCACCATGTTCATGAAGCTGTGATTAAATCAGGTGTTAGATATAGCGGATGTACTGTTCATTTTGTAAACGGTGGTGTTGATTCTGGACCAATTATCTTACAGCAAGCAGTTGATGTTTTCTATACTGATACACCCGATTCTGTTGCTGCAAAAATCTTAGTTTATGAGCATAAATTATTAGTTAAAACAATTGATTTAATTGCAAATAATAAAGTCATAGTTCATGATAATAATCGTGTAGAAATTAAAAAGTAATTCAAGGAGAAAAAATATGAAATCAAGAGCATTAATAAGTGTATTTAATAAAAATGGTATTCTACCATTAGCTAAGTTTTTAGAAAGTAAAGGTGTTGAAATTGTTTCCACTGGTGGAACATTTAAATATTTAAAAGAAAATGGTGTAAATGTAATTGATGTTACAAATGTTACTAATTTTCCAGAAATGTTAGATGGAAGAGTTAAAACTCTACATCCAAACATTCACGGTGGAATTTTATCCATTAGAAGCAATAAAGAACACATGGAAACAATTAGTAAACACAATATTGTCCCAATTGATTATGTAATTGTTAACTTATATCCATTCTTTGAAAAAGTTAAAGAAAATTTAACATTTGAAGAAAAAATTGAATTCATTGATATCGGTGGCCCTAGTATGTTAAGAGCTGCTGCTAAAAACTTTCAAGATGTTGTTGTTATAAGTGATGTTAATGACTATGATCAAGTTATTAATGAAATTAACACTAATGGTTCTGTTAGCCTTAAAACTAAAAAAAACTTAGCTGGAAAAGTATTTAACTTAACTGCTGCATATGATGCTGCAATTAGTAACTTTTTATTAGATGAAGAATACCCAGAATACTTAACAATTTCATATCAAAAAAAGCAAAATTTAAGATATGGTGAAAACCCTCATCAATCAGCTTGCTTTTATGGTTCAACTACAAGAAAAGGAGCAATGAACTCTTTTGATGTGTTAAATGGTAAAGAATTATCATTTAACAATTTCAAAGATGTTGATATTGCTTGAAAAGCTGTATCAGATTTTACTGAACCTGCTTGTTGCGCTTTAAAACACAACACACCATGTGGTTTTGCTATTGGTGAAGATTGTTATGATGCATATATAAAAGCTTACAATGTTGATAAAATGTCAATTTTTGGTGGTATTGTTTCTTTTAACAGAACTGTAGATGCAAAAATTGCTAATGAATTAGTAAAAATCTTTTTAGAAGTTATTGCAGCTCCTGAGTATACACAAGAAGCTTTAGACATTTTAAAGACTAAAAAGAATTTAAGAGTAATTAAATTCAATAGTAAGCCAACTAATACACATGGTATTGTTAGTGTAGATGGTGGTATTATGATTCAAAGTGAAGATGTTAATCAAAAAGAAGAATTTAACATTGTAACTGATGTAAAACCAACACAACAACAGATTAAAGACATGTTATTTGCACAAAAGGTTGTTAAGTATGTAAAATCAAACGCTATTGTTGTAGCAAATAATGGTGTTGCTGTTGGAATTGGCGGTGGTCAAGTAAATAGAGTTTGACCAACTGAAGGAGCTTTAAAAAGAGGAGTTGGTGCAACTGTATTAGCTTCTGATGCATTCTTTCCATTTAGAGATGTAGTTGATATTGCTGCAAAATATGGTATTAAAGCAATTATTCAACCAAGTGGATCAATTAGAGACCAAGAATCAATTGATGCATGTAATGAACATAAAATTGCAATGGTATTTACTGGTGTAAGACACTTTAAACATTAATACGGAGTAGTTAGAATTTTGGATATGAAAGTTTTAATAATTGGTAATGGTGGAAGAGAACATGCATTAGCATGAAAATTTTCTTTGAGTAAACAAGTTAAACAAATTTTTGTAGCCCCTGGCAATGCTGGAACACAATTAGAAGACAAATGTAAAAATGTTCCATATGAAAGTAATGAACAAATTCTTGCTTTTGCTATTGAAAATAAAATTGATTTAACAGTGGTTGGTCCAGAATTACCATTAGTGTCAGGAATTGTTGATTTATTTCAACAACATAAAATGAGAATTTTAGGTCCAAATCAAGCTTCATCACAACTTGAAGGAAGTAAAATTTTTGCTAAAGAATTTATGATTCGTAATCAAGTAGCAACAGCTAAATATCAAAAATTTGATGATCCAGACTTAGCAATTAAATTTTTATCTGATGTTGATTTTCCAATTGTTATTAAAGCTGATGGACTTGCTTCAGGAAAAGGTGTGGTAATTGCCAAAACTAAATCTGAAGCTATTGAAGCAATTAATGACATGATGGTTAAATGTATTTTTAAAGATTCTGGTAAGAATATAGTAATTGAAGAATTTTTAGAAGGAAATGAAGCTTCCATAATTTGTTTAACTGATAAAAATAATATTATTCCTTTTATTTCAAGTAAAGATCATAAACAAATTTTTGATAAAAATAAAGGGCCTAATACTGGTGGAATGGGATGTATTTGTCCAAACAAATACGTATCAGATGCAGTTTTTGAAGATTTTAAGA
The DNA here is from genome assembly GCA_029009155.1 of Mycoplasmataceae bacterium. Lineage (GTDB taxonomy): Bacteria > Bacillota_I > Bacilli_A > Mycoplasmatales > Mycoplasmoidaceae > Malacoplasma_A. The sequence continues at coordinate 15,030 of JAQXJX010000023.1, forward strand.
AAAATATTATGCTTCCTACCTTAGAAGGTTTAAAAAAAGAAAAACTTACATATTCAGGTTTCTTATTTTTTGGTGTTATGATTACTAAAAAAGGTTGCAAATTACTTGAATACAACGTTCGTATGGGCGATCCTGAAACTCAATCAATTTTGCCATTATTACAAAATGACATATTTGATATTGCTAATATGTCAATTGATAATAAGCTTGATAATCTTGAATTATCTTGAAAACAAGGTTATTCAATCAATGTGGTTTTAGCTTCTAAAGGATATCCTCAAAAACCAATTGTTAATTTACCAATTAGTTTAGCTAACAATATTTCTGCCAAAATATTTTATTCTGGAGCTAAAATAGATCAAGATGGTAATCTTGTCACATCTGGTGGAAGAGTAATGTCAGTTTATGCAAATGGCACTACTTTAGAAGGTACAAGAAACTTTGTTTATAATGAAATTAAAAAAATAAATTTTGAAGGTATGCAATATCGTAAAGATATTGGTATTTCTAAATAAAAACATTAAAAAATAAATTTAAATATATACGTAGTATATATTTACAAAAAAATTTGATTTTTTAAAAAAAATATGTATACTTAAAAACGTACACAACTTGTAGTAAACATCATTCTATTTTTAATTTTTTAAAAGATTGCTCGTTTATTAATAAATGTTTTCATTCATTAATAAATTATGTTTATATTCCTTTTTGTAATCTATTTGTCCTTTCTCATTTACATATAGATTTACTCTCTTTCTCATCTTATATACAAGTTATTGAATTTAAAAATTTGGAAATCATTTTGTTTTTACAAAAATTTTAAATTTTAAAATCATTAATTTATAACCTATTTAATCTAAAATTTGTGTACATAAAAAATCAGCTATAGTAATTCTTTTACGAAACTGATTTTTTATTTTTTATGTACATGATGGTTACAACTGATAAGAAAAAATAGAATCTCTTATTGCTGTAGATTTACAAAATCTATAAATATAACTATGTTATAATTAAACAAGATAAATTATTAATGAGGGTAAAAATGAGAAAGTTTAATAAAAAAATATTTTCTTTAGCTGCAATAATTGGTTTAGGAACTATTACTACTTGTTCTACTGTAATTACTTCATGTGGAGCATTAGAAGCAAAAAACCTTACAATTGATGGTGTTCCTACAGTCATTGGTACAATCATCAATAATGCTGGTAGTTGATCTAATTCTTTTAAATTATTAAATGATGGTAAAGAAGTAGATAATTCAAAAGTCGAATGAAAATTATTTTCTAATGAGCCTGAAGAAAATGAAGAAAAAGATATATCATTTTTAAAAATTGAAAATGGTTTAATTTCTTGAGAAAGTTTAGATGAGACAAAAATTGGAACTTATGAAGTTCTTGTTACTGCTAAATATTTAGATAAAGAAGTAGATCATGATTTTTCATTCATAGTTGGTAGCAATAAAGGATTAGTTTTTACTAAATCACCTGATGCAAAATCATATATTTTAACTACAGATAGTACAATGCAAAATAATACAGATCCAGTTGTAATTCCTACCACTTATACGGAAGGAGATATAACTCTTCCTGTAACAAGTATTGGTGATAATTTTACTCCTGGCGTAGCATTCAATCAAGCATTTTATATACCAGATACTATCACAAGCATAGGTAATAATTTTTTTAATAATGCTGCAAAATTCAATAAAGAATTAAGAATTCCTGATTCAGTAAAAAGTATTGGTCAAAATTTTATGGTTTCATGTGCCGCATTTAATTCACCACTGATTTTACCTTCAGGAATTGACACAATTAATGAATACTTTTTAAGAGGTTGTTCATCTTTTGATAATGAAATTATAATTCCCAATTCAGTAAAAACAATTAAGGAAGGTTTCTTATTTAGCTGTTCGTCATTATCTAAACCTTTTGTTGTTCCAAGTAGTGTAACATCTGTTGGTGAAAAATTCTTAACAGGATGTAATAAATTTGCTCTTGGGATATATATATATGCTTCAGCTAGTGCTTTTAGTATTAGTAATCAAAGCTTTAGTACAAATGTCCCAACTGCTGAAATTTACACAGGAGGCTTAGTTATAAATGTTTCTTCAAAAGCAGATCTAGAAACATTTGAAAGGAATTTTCCTAATTCAGATTCTGATCCTTACCGTAATATAGTTTTTGCCATAAAAGATTAATATCTTCTATGATTTAAAATAGAGCTATTATCTCAAGTTTATATTGAGATTTTTTACTTATTAGAAAATAAGATTATTATAATTAAATGTATTTATAGAAAAGAGTATTAAAATGTCAGAAAAAAAATTACTAGATATTCAAAACATTCAACAATTAAAACCAGCTGGTTTTTGAAAAGCTTTTTATGAAATTAATCAAGTTCCACGTGGAACAAAAAATATGACACAAATTTCTAAATTCCTTGCTAATAAGCTTAAAGAATTAGGATGTGAGGATGTTCAAACTGATAATGCTTTAAATATTGTTGCTCATGCAAAAGCAACTGATGGTTTAGAACACTTACCAATGATTACATTACAAGCTCACATGGATATGGTTTGTGCTAAAGAAGTTGGATCTAATCATAACTTTTTAAAAGATCCAATTAAAATGTTTTTAGAAGATGGCTGAGTTCTTGCTGATAAAACTACATTAGGTGGTGATGATGGATATGGTGTTGCTGCAATATTAGCAACTTTATCTGAAAAAGTTCCACACGGTCCATTAGAAATTATTTTTACTACTGATGAAGAAGAAGGATTAGGTGGTGTTAGCGCTATTGATACTTCTAACATTAAAGGTAAATATTATCTAAATTTAGATGGTGATGTTGAAAACCAATGTATTATTGGTAGTGCTGGTGTTTTTGCACATGATATAACATATGATCTTAAGCGTGAAAATGTTGAACCAAATATGAAATTCTTTTCTTTATCAGTAAAGGGATTAGTTGGAGGACACTCAGGGGCAGAAATTCATAGAAAAAGAATTAATGCAATCCAAATGTTAGTTGATGTTTTATTCCGTAGTTACATTAGTATTGATAATCCTAATATAAGATTAATTAACTTGGATGGTGGTGAATTCCGTAATTCAATTCCTGCATTTGCAACAATTGTTTTTGCTATTGATGATTTAAATTCTAATAAGATTAAAGCAAATATTAATGCCATAATGGATGGATATAAAAAAGAGTATATTGATGAAGAATCATTTACATTCACAATAGAAGAAATTAAAGACATAAAATTTAATCCTATTAGTAAAGAAAACACTGAAAGAATTTTAATGGGTATAAATTCTATTTTTAATGGTCTTCATGTATTAGATATAAGACAAATACAAATGGATTCTTCTACTAACATGGGTGTTGCTTCAACAACTGAATCAACTATAAAATTAGATATGCATACTCGTGGAAATTCAATGAATGCAATTAACCGAATTTTCTATAAAGTTGAGTCAGCTGTTAGATTATCTGGTGGAAAAAATACTAAAAAGGATGAATATAAACCATGACCACCAAAATTTGTTGGAAATAAATTAGCTGATATGGTTACTAGTAAATATGAAGAACTATTTGGTAAAAAAATGAATATTATGTCAACTCCTGGTGGTCTTGAAGCATCAATTTTACTTGAAAAATGTCCTTCTATGGTTTCAGCAGTAAATATTGCTCCAGATGTTTTAGCAATCCATTCAATCAATGAAAAAATAAATGTTGCATCTGTTGAAAGATTCTGAAAATTATTGTGTACAATATACACTTCAATTGCTGAAATAGAATAATTAAAACAAATTCAAAAAAAATAATACCTTTTTGTTAGGTATTATTTTTTTAATGTATTAGATAATTTTTTTGTCTATTAATTGTTTACGATATTCATCAGCTAATGAATAATTCTTTTCTTTAACTGCTTGATTTCATCTATCAACTAATGCTAATGTTTCTTGATCATTTAATGGATTTGAATAAGTTAGTCCAAGGACTTTAAAGATTTCATTAATATCAACGACAACTTGTGATAAATCATTTCATTGTTTTTTATTTGCTAATGTTGATAATAATTTTACTTTTTCTCAAACTATTTTAACACTATTAGGTAAATCAAGATCATTTTCAATTACATTAATAAAATCCTCAATGTTAGCAGTTGCATTAATGTTAATACCATTTTTGTGAAGATTGATATAAGCTAAGTTTAATGAATTAAATATCTTGTTAATATCATTTTTTGATGAATCCATATTTTCTTTAGAATAATTTAAAGGGTTAGCGTATTTTGTTTGAAAAAAGAATCATCGAATTACATTGTGATCATATTGTTCTAGAATATCTTTTGCTAAGATGAAATTATTTAATGATTTTGACATTTTTTGGCCATTAATATTTATGTGACCAACATGCATTCAACATTTTGCTAAAGGCATGTTATTAAATGCTTCATTTTGAGCATTTTCATTTTCATGGTGAGGAAATTTTAAATCTACTCCTCCTCCATGAATGGTAACTTGTTTCCCGATAAATTTATTAATTAAATAAACACATTCAGTATGTCATCCTGGTCTACCATGATCATTTCAAGGTGATTTTCAATTAATACCTATTTCTGTCTTTTTTCATAAAACAAAATCTAATGGATTGTGTTTCTTTGTATCTACTTCTTTTCTTACACCTTCAAGTAAGTTTTCAGTATTTTGGTGAGAAACGCAACCATAGTTTTTAATTTTGTTAATGTCAAAATAAACATCACCATCAACTACATAAGCATTATTTTTATCAACTAAAGTTTTAACGAAATTAATTATTCCTTCAATGTTTTCTGATACTTTTGGAATCACATCCATTTTTAGAATATTCATTTTATTAAGTAAATCTAAATAAGTTTCATAATAGTAATTAGATAGTTCTAATTCATTTTGCTTAGTTTCAATAGCACGATTAATAATCTTGTCGTCAATATCTGTAATATTATGAACATAGATCACATCATGTTTAGTGTATTTTAATAAACGGTATAGTACATCAAAAGTAATAGCAGGACGAATATTTCCAATGTGAACATGGTTGTATACTGTAGGTCCACAATTGTAGATGGAAACTTTATTTTCGTTTATTTCAACTAATTCTGAGGTTTCTGAATTTTTAATTTTTAACATAATTTAACTCTCTCAAATTTTATTATTTATTATTGTTATACCTAGTTCTTTTGCTTTTTCTATTTTACTACCAGCATTTTCACCAGCAATTAGGTAATTAGTAGTTTTATTGACTGATGAGGTAACATTAGCATCAAATTTCTTAATTAACATATTTTTAATTTGGTCACGAGGAATATCAAATGAACCTGTAATACAAAAGTTTTTTTGATAATATTCACTATTTGTGTCAATATTTTTATCTAATGAAGAATTATATATTGTATTAATACCCAATTGTTTTAAATTATTAATTAATTCAATGTTACTTGGATTATGACATCAATCATAAATAGATGTCGATACTATCTCTCCAATGTCTTTATGAGTAACTAATTCTTCTTTAGTAGCTTGTAGTAAGTTATCAATATTCTTATAACACCGTGCTAAAAACAATGAACAAGTTGCACCAACATCTCTAATTCCTAATCCAAAAATCAATCTTTCTAATGAATTATTTTTAGAATTTTCTATAGCTAAAATTATCTTATTAAATGTTTTGAATTTATCATTTAAAACATTTTGGATAATTTCAACTCTATGTGTATTCATTTTGTAGATATCTTCAATATTTTTGATATATCCTAAGTCATAGAATTTAGTGATAGTTTTTTCACTTAAACCTTCAATATTCATAGCATTTTTTGAGCAAAAATGGATGATTGATTGTAATATTCTGGCTTTGCAAGAAGTGTTAACACAATATTGGTCAACTTCCCCATTTCTTTTTTCTAAGGTTGAACCACAAACAGGACATGTTTTAATAGGAGTAAAAGGAATAGAATTGTTAGGTCTTTTTTCTAATATAACACTTTTTACATAAGGAATAATTTCAGCAGCTTTATATATAGTTACTGTGTCATTTATTCTAATGTCTTTAGAAAGAATATATTCAGCATTATTTAATGTAGCATTAGAAATAATTGATCCTGATAATTGAACAGGTTGTAAACTAGCAACATAAGTAATTTTTCCTGTTCTTCCTACATTAGCATGAATGTCTAATATTTTAGTTTGTACTTCTTTTGGAATAAATTTATATGCTGTAGCTCAATGAGGAAACTTGCTGGTTTGTCCTAATTGATCATAAAGTGAAATTTTATCTTCTTTAACAACTGCACCATCAATTGGATAATCTAAATTATTTTGGTTTTGTTCTAAAAATTCGATATGTTTATATACTTCATTGATGTTATTGCAATATTTAATTTCTTTAGCAGTTTTAAAACCATATTCTTTTAAAACTTGAATAACTTCACTTTGTTTTTGAATATTAAGTTGTTTTAAATTATTGTAGTCTGGAATATAATAAGCCAACATTTGTAAATTACGTTGTTTAACTAATTCTGGATCTAATCTTCTAAGTGTTCCACTTGCAGCATTTCTTGGATTAGCAAATTTATCTTCTTGTTTTTGAATTGAATCATTAATAATTTTGAATTGTTCAAAACTAATGAAGATTTCTCCACGAACTTCAAAACGATCAAAATCATTAGGTATTGTTTTAGGAATTGAATCAATCATTAATAGATTTTGTGTAACATCTTCACCAGTTTTTCCGTCACCTCTTGTTACACCATAACTTAATTTACCCTTGGAATAAATTAAAGAAATGCTTAAACCATCAATTTTTGGTTCAACATTATAAGAAATTTGATTATTTTCAATTCCAGTTAATTTAGCAATAGTGTTGTTAAATTTAATTAATTCTTCTTGGTTAAATACATTCGACAAAGATAACATTGGAAGTAAATGTGATCTTTTTTTAAAACTATTATCTGTAAATCCTCCTACAGTTTTAGTAGGAGATGATTTACTACATAATGAAGGGAATTGAGATTCAAGATTATTTAATTCTCTTAATGTTAAATCATAAGTAGTATCATCGACTGTAGGTTTTTCTAAACCATAATACTCATATTCTCATTGACGTAATTGTTTTTTTAAAAATGCTACACGTTTAGATGCATAGTTTAATAATGAGTAAGTTTTTTTTGTTTTTAATGTAGGAAAATTATTGTAAATTTTTTCAACTTCATTAGTTAGAAAATTAAATTTTTGTTCATCGAAATTATTATTTAAAATACATGCACTATCAATCATTGCTTTTAATGCATCAGTATATTTTTTTAAATTTTCTTTTTCAACTTTTAAATTATTTTCCATTATTAATATTTTGTTTTATTTTTTATTGCTTGAGATAATGTTTCATTATCAGCATAATTTAATGCTGAATTTATAGGTAAACCTACAGCTAATCTATAAATAGAAGTTTTTTCTGATATTTCATTGATTATTTTTTTTAAAAAATAAGCAGTAGCTTCACCGTTGGGAGTTCAATTAGTAGCTAAAATAACTTCTTTAATATTATTAAGTCTTAATATATCCATTAATTTAGTCAATATCTTTTTATCAATTGATGATTTAGATTTAACATTAATTTCGCCATTAAGAACATAATATTTTCCATTGTAACTGTTTGTTTCTTCAATTTTATCTAGGTCTTCACTTGTAGAAACAATACAAAGTTTTGAAGAATCACGTTCTGTATTTTCACAAATATCACAAATTTCATTATTGCAAATATTGTTACATTTAGAACAAAAGTGTACCTGATTTTTAGCTTGTTTTAATACATCAATAAAATTTTCAATATAAGCATCATCTTGATTTATTAAAAAAACTGCAATTTTTTCAGCTAATTTTTGGCTAATACCCGGTAATGATTTAAATGAAAAAATAAGATCTTCAAGTTCTTCTGATTTTTTCATAATTAGAATAAACCAGGAATTGAAGGCATTAAATCTTGTCTTGCATTATTAACAGCTTCAATAGCTTCATTAATTGCTTCAGCAATCATTTCTTGTAAAGTAATTTTATCTGTTGGATCAATTAATGTTTCATTAATGTTTAAACTAAGAATTTTTAAATTGCCAGTGATTTTTACTACAACAGAACCATTCATGTAATCATAGTCAAATTCTTTATCACCAAATTCTTCCATTTTTTTCATTAAATCTTTTTGCATTTTTTGTAAATATGCAGCATTATTGTAATTAGTCATATATCTCACTCCTTATAAAATAAATAATATTATTTATATTATTTTAAAATAAATAATATCTAATCTAATTTAAAGTAAAAAATAATATAGATAATGGCAAAATGCAATATACAAAAAGTTAAAAATGAGATTACAGAATTGATTGCAGAAAAAAGAATTTCTGATGCAATTGGTTTAGCTAATGACTATTTAGAAAACTATTATTGAACAATGAAAGAAGCTAAAGAAATAAAACAAATAATTTTATTTCTTGACAACGAACTAAATATTGATAAAAACAATAAATGATTTAATTCACTATCAAAGATTAATCAATTAAAAGAAATTTTCAAAGACCCAAATTCAATTAATTACGAATGATTTTCAATGTACAATTTGTCATTTGATAATGGTTATCCAGATGAAGAAATCAATTATCTTGAATACATTTTAAAAAGTAAATTATATAAGAACGATATTAAATTATTAATTCTTGAAATCATTCAAGATAATCTTGATAAGATTTCTTTGGATAATAATTATGTTTTAAAAGTTTACTCTTCATATTTAAAAGATTATATCTCAATAGATTTATCTAAATGATGACCTTTAAACGATGATTTAATAGGCAAATTTGAGTATTATCATAACGTTAAGCAATTAGTTAATCAATATTTTTTTAAGAATCCATCTTTTGCTATTGAAGCAGAACGAATTATCAAAAAAATATGTATTGCATATCTTAACCTTCCAACACAATATTCAACAAATGAATTAGCTGATGAAATATGTGATTATATTGAAGCAATTTATTCATTTGCTTTAAATGAACAAGAAATGAATAAAAAACATCATTTTATAATATCGATTTTAAACTATTTTGCTTAAATTATTTAGTAAATTCCATTGCATTATAAGCGAATAATGCAGCACCTTTGGTTAATACGTCTTCATTAAGTATTAATTTTGAATTATGCATTGGATTTCCATATGCAGGATTTTCTTCTTTACTTCCTCCGCCAATCATAATGTAATTAATAGGTATTAGATCGCTGTATTCTGCAAAATCATCAGCACCTGTTGAAAATTCATTTGTTTGATATAAAACTTTATCACCAAATAATTCTTTAATGTTTTTTAAAGTATGGTTATCAAATAATTCATTATTATTTTTTAATACCTTACAACGACTTGTAATAGTTAAAGTTGCATCACCGTTAAATGATTTAGCGATATTAGTTGAAATTTCACCAATTCTTTTGATAATTTTATCTAATATTTCTTCTTTATGTGCTCTAATTGAGCCTTCCATTAATGCAGAATCAGGAATTGCATTAGATGAGTTACCTGCTATAAATTTTCCAATAGTAAGAGTGACAGCTTCAGATGATTTAATTTCTCTTGATGTAATTGTTTGCAATGCTAAATGTATGTGAGCTGCAATATTAATTGGATCTACACCATATTCGGGTAAAGCACCATGACAAGAAATACCTTTAACATCAATTCTAAAGAAAACGCAACCAGACATAGGTGTTTGATTACGGTTATAAACAATAATACCACTTTTACCTATAGAGAATAAGTGACAAGTCATTCCTGCTGATACTTTTGGGTTCTCAAGAACTTTGTTTTCAATCATTGTTTTTGCACCAATAAAATTTTCTTCACCAGATTGAAAGAGAATCTTTACTAAACCATTGATCTTATCTTTGTATTTCATTAATATTTTAGCTGCACCAAATAACATAGCAGCGTTCATATCATGTCCGCATGCATGCATATTTCCGTTTGTAGATTTAAATTCTAAATTTGTTTCTTCTTGAATTTTTAATCCATCAAAATCAGCATGAATTAAATAAACTTTATCATTGATACGTTTACCAATTTCTACTAATACACCTGCATTAGCTATTACTTTAGGATTGTAACCAATTTTAATAAGTTCATTTTTAATAAAATTAATTGAATTTGGGACATTAGTTCCAACTTCAGGGTTTTTATGTAGATGTCTACGGAAAGCAATTAATTCATTTTTAATGTTTTCTGTTTCTTTTAAGAGTAATTGTGTTTGATTGTTCATAATAAGTTTTTAAAATTTTTCTAGTAATTCATTAATTATATTAATGACTTGTTCATAAGGTTGTGAAGTAGTTAAATCAATACCTAATAATTTGATAGTGTCTAAAGGTGATAAACTACTTCCGCTTGATAGAAACTTAATGAAATCATCTTTCATTTTAGTATCGCCATTAAATATTTTATTGGCAACAATTAGTCCACAAATTTGACCTATAGCATATTTGTAAACATAAAAATTTCCACTATAAAAATGAGGAATTCGTAAAATTGTTGATAAATAATGTTTATATGGCTCTAATTTAAACTTTTCTTCAGCTTCTGGTGATATGTTTTCATATTTTTTTAACATATCAACGTATAATTGTTTACAACTTTCAGCATTAAATGATATTCCATTATTAACCATTTTATTTGCTTCAAATTCAAAATTAGAGAATTCAATTTGTCTTGTTGTGCATGCAAAAAAGTTGTCCATTAATAGCTTAATATACATATTGACAATAGTCTTATCATCTTTATATTTGTTTAATAAATATAAAGTTAGTAATGTTTCAGTTGTAATACTTGCAATTTCTGCATAAAAAATACAAGTTTCAGGGTTAACTTTTTGATTTTTAACAGAATAATACGAATTCATTGAATGACCTAATTCATGTGCTACAGTTTCAACTGAATTCATTGTTCCGTCAAAATTCATATTAATAAAAAATTTACTTAATCCTTTAACACCACCAATTGAATAAGCACCAGACATTTTGTTTTCCTTTGGCAATCAAGAAATTCATCTTTCATCAAATGCACGTTTGATTTGGCTACAATATTCTTCTCCTAATGGTCTTAATGCTTCAAGTACTATTTCTTGTGTTTGCTCTATTGTGACATTAATTTGTTTTTGACACAAATCAACACTACGGTCTCATGGTTCAACCTTTTCAATGCTTAATTGTTTTTTTAGTAAATTATCAAGTGCATTACGATATTTAGTATGAATATCTTTAAATTTTTGTACTTGTTCATATAAGGTAGTTATAAATGATACATCAATTTCATCACTATAAGCACTTGCTGAAACATAATCTTCAAAATTATGAATTTTAGCATTTGTATTTAATTTTAAATAGTTGTAATAAAGAGTTTGACTTAAAGTATTAGCATATTGATCATATGCTGAATGAAAATTAATTCAGACATTTTTTCTTAATGTTCTATCTTCATTTTTTAGATAATTGTGAATATCTCCAATTGTTTTTAATTTAATTGATTCATTTTTTGAATTTAATGCATCTTTAAATTTGATATCGCTATCAGTCAAAGTAGAAAATATTTGATCTACAGCACCATCTGCTGCACTTGCTTTTGATAATGCTTCTTCAATTTTTGGATCTAAAACATGTTTTTCATGTTTAAATTGAAGCTCAAAATCTCTGACATGTTCAGATAATTTTGGATCTTTTAAATATTCTTGAATTTCTTTTTTGTGTTCTAAAACTAAATTTAGATATCCTGACATTTTAACACTCATTTCGTTAGAGAATAATCTAATTTTTTGAACATATCCTAGTCATTTTGGATTAACTAAATCTTCTTGTAAATTGTTAGAAATATAATTCATTAAATGATTAGAAATAATTTCATTTTTTTCATTAACATCTAATCAATGTTCAAAATTTTCTTTAGTTTTATAAAAGTTTGGGTATATTGAATATACTTCGTTTTCACTATTTACTCATTCACTATATAATTCATCAAGAGTTTTACCATTTAAAAGAGAATCAAGATCTCAAGTATAATTTTTATTATCCATATTCACCTCAAATTAAGAATTTTTTATCATCTTTTGTTTGCTTAAGAAACTAATTTCATAAATAATACCTGATATTATTGAAAACATTAAAGCAATAAACATAAATAGGTTTTGAATTGATCAATAGAATCATTTTTCGCTTTGTTCTAATGGAGCATTAAAAGCAAAAATAATGACGATGATGGCAATCATTTGTGTAACAGTTTTTAATTTTCCATAAATGTTAGCAGCAATTATGATTTTTTTACTAGCAGCAACCATTCTAGTAGCATCAACAATTGTATCTCTGGAAATCATAATAATTGGTATTCAAATTGGGATTATTGTTAAATATCCTAAAGAAATTAGAACACCATTTATTAAAATTTTATCAGCAATTGGGTCTCATAATTTACCAAAATCACTTATCCAATTATTTTTTCTTGCTAGATATCCATCTAATCAATCTGTTATGGAAGCTATAACAAAGAAAATTGCTCCTAATAAGAACAATATGTTGATTTCAAAAACTGTATTTGATATTTCAAAATGATAAATTTTAGGTAAATCGTTGATTTTTGAACACAACAATAGAACTATAACGACAGGAGCAAGTAGAATACGAGCAAAAGTTAGTATATTTGGAATATTGGATTTACTGAAAAGTTTTTTAGAATTTAATATTTCCTTCATATCTTGGGAATAAAATTGCATCACGAATGTTATCTAAATCTAAGATATACATTATTAATCTTTCAAAACCTAGTCCAAATCCTGATGAAGAATGATATCCATATTTTCTTAAATCTAAATATCATTGAATTGAACTTGCATCCATGTTAAGTTCTTTAACACGTTGCATTAATTTATCAAAATCAGCTTCACGTTCACTACCACCACAGATTTCACCTACACCAGGAACTAATAAGTCAGCACCTGCTACAGTTCTACCATCTGGGTTTTGTTTCATGTAGAAAGATTTAATTTCCTTTGGATAGTTGTATAAGAATACAGGACCATTATAAACTTTTTCACATATGTATCTTTCATGTTCAGAAGCTAAATCTTTTCCAAAGAAAATATTTTTATCTTCAAATGGATAACCATCATTTACTGCTTTTTTAAGAATTTCAATACCTTCTTCATATGAAACTCTAACAAATTCTTTATTAATTACAGATAAAAGACGTGTTTTAATTTCAGGATTATTAGCTGCAAATAAGTTTATTGAATCTTGACAATTTTCATAAACATCCTTAATAACAGTACGGATAAATGCTTCAATTAATGACATTAATTGTTTAACATCCATAAAAGCAATTTCAGGTTCTACCATTCAGAATTCTGCAAGATGACGGTTTGTATGACTTCTTTCAGCTCTAAATGTTGGACCAAAAGTATAAATTCTTGAGAAAGCTTGAGCGTATGATTCTCCATGTAATTGTCCTGAAACTGTTAATTTTGCTTGAGGAATGAAGAAAGGGTTATTAGGATCTTCTTGAATACAGAAGTTTTCTCCAGCACCTTCACAGTCATTAGAAGTTAGAATAGGAGTAGCAGCTCAAATGAATCCTTCTTCTTGAAAAAATCTGTGGATTGCATAAGCTAATCTATTCCTTACCATCATGATTGCTTGCATTGTTTTTGCTCTAGGACGTAAATGAGCAATATCTCTTAAGAATTCCATTGTGTGTTGCTTTTTTTGCAATGGGAAATCTTCACAAGATTGTTTTAAAAGAACTATATTATCAGCAACAATTTCAAATGGTGAATCTTCTCTATTTGTAGTTTGGATTGTACCTGTTACTTCAATTGCAGCGCTAGTACGTGTTATTTTTGCTTGTTCAAATCCATTAGTAGATTCTTTTTTATAAACTACTTGAATTCCGTTTAATGTGCTACCATCATAAGCAGAAATGAATCCGATTTTACCGCTATCACGATTTGTTCTTACTCACGCACGAATAGTAACATCTCTAATTGTTTTTGTACCTGAGTTAATTTCAGCAGCAATTTCTTTTATTGTCTTTATTGCCATATAATCTTCCTTTTAATTATTAATATTATAAACAATGATAATTATAAGTAATAGTTTAAAAAAATAAAAAAAATATGAGAACTATATGCTGTTTATATGAATTAATATTTTTTTAAATAGATTACAAAAATTTCTACTTTGATAATGTGTTTTCTTTACTTCTTTGTCATAAAAGAGGTTGAGGGTAATCTGGTCTTATTTTCTTTAAAATTAAATCGTGAATAAAGCAGAAAGAGAATAATAATATTGAAGCACCTCAAAAGAAAATGGCTGCAGTTAATTTAGTTAATCCGGCAGTTAGGAAAGTCTTATTGTTATAGAAAAGACCTCATGATTTAAATTCTTCCTTTGGATTCATGATTGGGTCAGCTAAAAATTGGTAGAAAAGTCCATAGCAAGCTACAAATAAACAACCAATAAAACTAATTATTGCAGCAACTGATTGACCTTTTTGATAAGACACTTCAGATTCAGGAACACGTTTAGTGAATCTATTTACAAATGACATTAATGCTATAAATCCATAATTTAAGAAAATAAATACAACAAGAGTGTTAGTAATTCCATCATAAAATTGATCTGTATTTAAAATCAAACTTGGTATTGCTAATAAAACAGCAACAATGGAATAACTTATTGTCATCAATACTACTCCACCAAATTTATCATGTTTTCCATTGGAAATTTTTCTTAAAAAATTTGAACCAACAATAATATCTTCATCAATTGCTGCTTGACCTGCACCAACCCCTGTTAAAACATGTGAATTCATTGCATCAAACATACAGATGAATAATGCAGTTGAGAAAAGAATAATAATTATTTTTTTACCTACTTGATTTTCACCAAAAAGATAGTTGAATAGAGTAAATGGATCACCTGCTCCAGAGCAAATTTGACATATTGTTACTATCATGTAAACTGATCCTGCAATTGTCATAGAAAGTAGTATTGATAAAGGAATATTTTTTGTTGGACTTTTTACATCTTTAGCAATATTACCTACAATCAAAAATGAGTCAAAAGCAAACATGATACCAGGTAATGAATTCAATACACCAGTGAATGAAAATATTCCTTTTCATTCTACTTGAGAAGTAGATTGTTGTGGGTTTACAAACAAATTATGTTCACTTGACATACAACCAAATACAATTCCGCCAACAATAATAATTGATAGAGGAATAAATTTAGAATAAACTAAACCTTTAGAGAATTTAGGAGCAAAAGTAGCACTTAAATAGTTTATTGTTAACAATATTGCTAAAATTGCAATTGATATTAGAATAACAAATCCAAAGTGACAATCTATCTTATTAATTGCTCAAGATGGGTTAATGTTTAAAATAGCTTCTGCACAGAAAACAGCAATTGCAACTGTTTTAACTGGATAATCAAATAAAGGGTAAATAATTTTTAAAAATCTTCCGTGATTATATCCAACATATCTTTCAGCTCATCCTGCTAAACCACTACTTTGTGCTTTAGTTTTACATCTACTAATTTCACCATATGTGTAAGCAGTTGCAATAGCGATAATGAATGCTAAACCTCATGATAATAATACACCATATGGGTTACCATCATTATTATTAAATACACTTTTATTTTTGAAAAATATTCCAGTACCCATCATGGCACCGATAATTACACAAATTGCACCACCTAATCCAATATGCCTTGCTGTATCAGTAGACATTTTTACACAAGGTTGGTTAGTAGGCTTTTGGTCTTTACCAAATGTTTTAGTGTTTGATTTCATAATTCAACATCTTAGTTAATCAATAACAATAGAATTATATAAACGCATTCAATAAAAAACATAAAATGTTAAAAATTAGCACTATAATGTGTAGAGTGCTAATAAAATACTATAATTGAATTAAATATATAAGGAGAATTTTATTATGGATATGAATTTTAAACCAGGAGATAATGATCAAAATGTTTTAGAAAAATTTGGTCGTAACCTAAATCAAGAAGTAAAAAATAATAAAGTAGATCCTATTATTGGTAGAGATAATGAGATCAGAAGAGTAATTGAAATTATTTCAAGAAAAAATAAAAATAACCCAGTCCTAATTGGTGAACCTGGAGTTGGAAAAACAGCTATTGTTGAAGGTTTAGCTCAAAAAATTGTTAAAGGGGATGTCCCAAGTAATTTAAAGGACAAAGTTATTTTTGAGCTTTCATTACCATCTTTGATTGCAGGTGCTAGTTTTCAAGGACAATTTGAAGAAAGAATTAATTCTGTAATTAAAGAAGTAAAAAAATCAAACGGAAATATAATTCTTTTTATAGATGAAATCCATCAATTAGTAGGAACTGGTAAGACTGCTGGCGGAAGTATGGATGCTGCAAATATTTTAAAACCTGCAATGGCTAGAGGTGAAATAAAAATAATTGGAGCAACAACTTTAAATGAATACCGTGAGTATATTGAAAAAGATGCAGCACTAGAACGTAGAATGCAAAAAGTTTATGTTAAAGAACCTTCAAAAGCAGAAACTTTAACCATTATGCGAGGATTAAAAGAAAGATGAGAGTTATTCCATAAAGTTAAAATCCATGACTCAGCTTTAGTTGCAGCTGTTGATCTTTCTGATCGCTATATTTCTGATCATTATTTACCAGATAAAGCAATTGATTTGATTGATGAAGCAGCGGCAAAAGTTAAAACTAGAATGTATTCTGCTCCTGAAGAATTAGATAATGTAAATCATGAAATTATTTATTTAGAAACTGAAAAAGCAGCTCTAAAATCTGAAAAAGATAACAAATCTATCAATAGGTTATCTGAAGTTGAAGCTAAATTAATAGATCTAAAAAAAGAACAAAAAGCTTTAAATGATGAATGAAATAGTCAAAAACTTGAACATGATAAACTCATGGAACTTAGAAAACAAAAAGAAGATGTGAAACTAAAATATGATTCATTCATACAAAAATCAGATTTTGATAAAGCTTCAAAAATCTTATATGAAGATATGCCAACATTGGAACATGAAATTTTGAATTTAGAAACAAAAATTAATAGTAAAGAAAACTCTTTAATTCATGATTCTATTACTGCTAATGATGTATCTGAAGTTATTAGTAAAGCAACTGGTATTCCATTAGAAAAAATTGTTGAAAATCAAAAATCAAAACTTTTAAATCTTGCTAATGATCTTAAAACAAGAGTAAAAGGTCAAGATCATGCAATTGATGTAGTTGCTAATGCTGTTTTAAGAGGAAGAGCAGGTATCAATGACCCTAACCGTCCTATTGGTTCATTCTTATTTATGGGACCAACAGGAATAGGTAAAACTGAATTAGCAAAAGCTTTAGCTTATTACATGTTTGATAGTGAAAAAGCTATTGTTCGTTTTGATATGAGTGAATTTATGGAAAAACACTCAGTTTCTAAACTTGTAGGTGCACCTCCTGGATATGTTGGTTATGAACAAGCTGGTGCTTTAACTGAAGCAATTAGAAGAAAGCCATATTCAGTTATTTTACTTGATGAAATTGAAAAAGCTCATCCTGATGTACTTAACTTATTTTTGCAAGTTTTAGATGATGGTCAGTTAAGAGACTCACAAGGACGTGAGGTTAATTTTAAAAATACAATAATTATCATGACATCAAATATTGGTGGTGATTTAATTGCTGAAGGCAAGCAAAAAGAAGCTATGGATGAATTACAAAAATATATGAAAAAAGAATTTATCAATAGAATTGATGAAATAATTTGTTTCAATCCACTAAATGAACAAATTATTAATGAAATTGTTAAAAAATTAGTTAATGATTTATCACAACGTTTACTTCAACAAGATTACAATGTTTCTTTTGATGATGCAATATGTAACTATATTGGCAAAAATTCATATGATTCAGTATATGGAGCACGTCCAATTAAGCGTTATATTCAAAGAGAAATAGAAAATCTTTTAGCTAGCAAAATTTTATCTGGTGAAATCCTAAAAGATAAACAATACCAAGTATCTGTTGATAAGAAAACAAATAAAATTGTAGTTAGTTTAATAAAACCTAATTAGAATTAGAAAATATATTAGTTATGGAAAAAATTACAAATTTTAAAATCATTGATAAAAAAACAATTGAGTTATTATCTGATGCAAAAAAAGGTGATCAAATAGATTTAAGCATAAAGCAATCTATTGATTTTTCTAATCTTGATGAGCAAATTAGAAATGAGCAAAGTTTTCTTTTAAAAAAAGAATTAGAACAACAAGAAAACAAATTGAAAAATCAATTTGAATTAGAAAAAAGAAATTTAACTGAAAAGTTAAATGCTCAACTTGAAAATAAGTATATTAGCGATAAAAATAAACTTCAATTTGAAATTGAAAAATTAAACAATGATATTGAAAGATTGAAGCAAGAAAAACAACAAGCATGCTCACAAGTTAGAAAAGATTGTGAAAATGAATTTAAACTTGAAAAAACACAATTAAATAGTCAAATACATGAATTAAATTCATGTATAAAATCTAAAGATGACATTATTAAATCTAAAGATGATATTATTAAATCTAAGGAAAAAGAAAAGGAAGAGGCTATTATTTCTAAGCAAAAAGAATATGAAAAAACTCTTGCATTAGAAATTGAAAAAATTACTCGTGCTCGTAGTTTTTCAAATTCTAAGCAAGTGGGTGAAGACTTAGAAAAATGATGTGATCAAGCTTTTGAGGAATACCAAACAGCTGGGGCATTTGAAAATTGTAAATGATCTAAAATTAATTTAGCTATTGATCATGAAAAAGCTGACTATATTTTTAAAGTTTTTTCATCAAGTGAAGGCAATGATGAAAACTTATTAACATCAGTATGTTGTGAGATGAAAAATGAACAAGAAAATGTTAATGCATCTTCTAAAAAACATAACAGTGACCACTATAAAAAATTAGATAGAAATAGAAATGATGAAAATGCAGAATATGCTTTATTAATTTCAACTTTAGATAAGGATGATAACTTTTTAATAAAAAAAGTTAAAGATTATAAAAACATGTATGTAGTTCGTCCACAATATTTTATTACTTTTTTAGCTTTAATAGCTCAAGTAAATAAATCATTTGAAAGCAAAATTCAAGAATTAAAAAATGAAAAAAATAAAATTGAAAATATTTGTGCTTTAAAAGTTGATATAGAAAAACGAATTAAGGAATTGAAGGAAAGCGTTATAGATACAAATTTACCTAAAATTACTAAAAAAATTGAGGGAATTGCTGAATTAGCTAAAAATATCTCTAAAGAAGCTAACAAAATTCTTGAATCAACTGGAATTATTTTAAATACACACTTAGAATCATTAGAAAATAAAATTAATAATTTTACTTGAAAAAAATTTTTAAGTAATGTTGAAAAAATTAATAAACTAGAAAATTCAGAAATTTTTCAAAATCAAGAAAATGTAGATACTTTTAGTGATATAGCATATTGTAAAACTAAGAAATAGTTAAATAAAATTATTTATAATAATATTTATGAAAATTGAAAGTAGTAGATATAAGAAGTATAGAGAAGAAAAAAGACACCACCCAATTTGAAAAAAAATCTTAATTGCATTTGGTATTATGACTTTTACAGCAGGTGGTTTAATTG
>JAQXJX010000024.1 GCA_029009155.1 Mycoplasmataceae bacterium
ATTAGGCATACCGCTAGCGTTAATCCTGAGCCAGGATCAAACTCTCAAAAAATTGACGGATTCTATTCAGTTTTCAAAGAACTATCCCCTTAACCATAATATATACATTTGCATATACATATTTAGTTAGGTGATATTAATGATACATTAAAATTTTAATTTTTGAAATTTTTTTAAAAAAAAGTAACATTTTTTATTTTTTCTCAATATATACATAATGAAAAATATTTATTTTAAGAAGTGATAATCATGCAAAAATGTAATAAGCAAATAATAAGAATATGTTTGGTATTATTAATGTTTTTATTAAGTATTTTTGTAAATAATACAAGTATAAACAATACTTTTATAGAAAGTAAAAACAATTCCATATCAAAGAGTTTTTCTTCATCAAGCAAATACAATCAGGATGTTGAAAATAATTTTGATTTATGACAAAATTTATATTGACATGACAATTCAGTTCATGCAGAGATAACAAATTTTAATGCTCACAAAGTAAATTTTGACATTAAAACTAAAAACATTATTACTACCAAAACAGCTGATGAAATTGATGGAAATAATTTCATTTTGAACTGTAAACAAACAACAGATTTTGATGTTTGTGATAATTCTGGATGCTACACTTATGGGAATAATGATTATGAATGTAATAAAAGAATTATTAATTGAGCACCAATTTTAACACAATATATGAAAATTAAGTGTTTTGATGAAATAAAAACATGAGGACAAAGCAGTTCATCACCTTTTTTAGATGTAAAAAGTATTTGAAAAGTAGGCACAGAACATAAAAATTTAACTGCTAAAGCTGTATTTGCAAATGGTGATAATCAGCAATATGTTTATAATTCAGGAAATGATTTTAATTTTGTTAAAGGAGTAAATAAAGAATTTTGAAACACTAAATATAATATTTGATCAGTACCTTACACATATGTTAAGGAAATACAATATATTTATGTTTTTTATAATTTTGTCAGTCGTTTCCTATTTACATTACAAAACAATGAAATTGCTGATAAAAAAGATTTTAAATTATATGGGGATAATTTAATAAATTTAAGTAAAAAATTTCTCTCATATTTCAATGTTAGTGATTTGTTAACAATTAAAAGTGTAAATTACAATCATCACAGTATTATTCTTGGTTTAAATGAAGAATTTATAAATTTAATTAATCAAATTCACTTATTCTTTTGCAGCAAAGACATTTTAAAAAATAATAATTTGCCAAAGGAAGATATAGCTAATGGAAAAATTAATTATGGAAATATAGATCAGGTTTTAAGATGTAAAAATTTAAATGATTATTTATCCATTATTAATACAAATAATAATTTTCACAAACTATTAGACTCTTATCACATAACACAAGATGATGAAATTTATCAAATAGTTGAAGCATTAAAAGAAATATTGACAATAAACTTTAATTATTCAATTTGAAATCCAAAGTTGAATGAATATGAGAGCAAAACAATGTTAATTGATTTTAAACAATTATTCAACAAGGATTATGAAATATTAATTAATCCTGATAATAATGGTAAATATACATTTAAAATATCAAATCTTGAGGTTAATGAAAATAAGAATAATCACATATTTTTACCATATTCAAAAAATGATTTTGATTATTCGCATATCACAAATAATATTGAGCATACAAAAAATGACTATTGCATAATTATGGATCAAGAGATTAATTATGTAAGGTTTAATACTCTTGATGAGACATTCTTAAATGATTATCCAACAAATATATCATCTAATTTACTTATTGATAAAGCAATAAAGCTATTTGATAACAATAATCAACAAATTGATAATGCAAAATTTATTAATTCATTCAAAATTTTACCTGATGATCTAAATGGATCAATAAATATTGAAATTAAAGCAGTTAATAAAACTTATGCACATAAATATACTGGTCTTAAAAAGATTGAAAGTAATAAAGAGAGAAAAATTGATGTAACCAAATATCAATATGGGATGATTGGCTCAAAAACAACAAAGGAGGAAATCATTAAAATTTTACTTAATAACGGTTTTAGTCAAGAATTTATAAATAATTCATATTTCAAATCAATAAAAGTGGATGATAAAAAAGGTAGTATTAATTTTGAATTAATTAACAATAGAAACAATATTTCAAAAAATATCCAACTATATAACTTCGATCCATATTTTATTGAACAAAAAAATGATGATAATATTTTAAATTCATATAAACCAGCCAATATAACTTTATCAATGTTAAAAACATATTTAATAAATCAAAGCCCTAGATTTAAAACAGAACACCAAAACGATTTAAAGGTATATACAAAAGTAAATACTTATTCAAATTTATTAACAGCAAACTTTAAATTTGATAACAAAAGTGTTGAATTCACTTATAATTTCAACAACAAAAATAATGAAAATATATTAAATATTGTATGTTATTGTTCTATTTTTATTGGAGTGATAGGATTATTATTAGTTTTAGTAACAACAATTATTCATAAAAAGAAATCTAAATAATTTCTCCATATACTTTATTATCGGCAAGTATTTTAGTAATTTTTACATCTTTTCTTAGACCATGTAAATCATTAGTTTCATCAACATATACTTTAAAAAAATATTGTGAATGGCCTACTTGGGTATTTTTAATAGTCGAACGTTCAAATCAAACTTCTACTTTTTTGCCAATAAAATTTTGTAAATAACTATTAGTTCATTCATCTGCTAATTTTTGTAATTGTTTAGTTCTAGCAAATTTAACCTTATTATCAATACCTATATTTTTTCTAGTTCCTGCAGTATTTGGACGAGGTGAATATGGGAAAATATTCATAAATGAAAAATGAATTTTATTTAAGTTATTGATTTCATCTTTAAAAATTTCATCAGTTTCATTACCATATCCAACAATATAATCTGTAGTGATTGATGCTAAAGGGTTTTTAAAGCGAATATAATCACATAATTCTGTAAATTCTTTTACTGTATATTTACGATTCATGACTTTTAAAATTTCATCATTAGCTGATTGTAAACACAAATGAAATTCTTGAACCCATCTTTGCTTATTATTAGTTATTAAATCAATAATTTCTTTGGATATTTGAAAAGGTTCAATAGAAGAAATTCTAACTCGGAATTTTCCTGGCATGGCATTAATATCTTTTAATAAATCAAAAAAAGTATAGTTATTTTCATCTAAATAACCAGCAGTATTAACTCCAGTTAAAATAATTTCATAAAAATTAGCTTTAATCAATTCATTAATTGATGCTAATATTGTGTTGTGATTAAGTGAACGTTGTCTACCACGGCTAAATGGTATCAAACAATAGCTGCACATAAAATTACAGCCATCTTGAATTTTAATAACAGCCCGAGTGTTCTCACAAAAAGAAAAAGTTGGAAACTCTTCCATTTTTGTTTCTTTGAACAAATTATCAATTAAGACTATTTGTTTTTTATTTTGCATATATTCCTTGATTAATTCAGGAATCTTATTTTTATATTTGTTTCCGATAATAATACTAGCATTAGTTTCTTCTTTTATTTGATTAGCATTGATTTGACTATAACATCCTGCTACAACTAAGATAGGGTGTTGTTTTAAATTACAAATTTTATTAATAAAATAACGAGATTTTCGGTCAGCACGTGAGGTTACAGAACATGTATTAATAATCACTATATCTGCATTTTTATAATCCTTCACATAAGAAAAATCTGATTTAATCATTTGATCAATTATTACAGTTGATTCAAATAAATTAACTCTACAACCTAAATTTATTAATCCGAATGTTTTTTTATTATTCATCTTGTTTCATCTTATCAAAAAGTCCACTTGTGGCTTTAGCATTTTTTAGTGAATCATCTTTAGTGTCATTAATTGAGTCACGCATTTTTTTAAATTCTTCACCACTTGCTTTGTCTATTTTTTCACGTTCAGTATTTCTTTTTTGATCATGTTTAATTTTTTCAGTTACTTCAATTCCATGACGACGTCTAAAAATATCTTGATCAATATGAAAACGACCATATCTATACAAAATAATTGTTGCTAAAGCTCATACCATTAAAATAGATAATAATACAATTGGCATATTTTTATTAATAACACTAATATCAATAACACCACTTGGGTGAGTTAAACTAACAAATATGAAAGCAAATATTAGCATGAATAAATAAGAAATTAAAGCTGCAAAAATAAATTTATATCACTTTCACTTAGTATGAAAACGCAAAGGAATAATTTCTTTTACTTCATAAAAAGCAAAAACTAACATAACTAGTATTGAAACTGAATTAAAAATCGTTGGATACATTCATGCATTTAAAAAAATATCTGCAGGTTTAGTACCTGATTCATTAGGAAAATTTTTTAAGTAAATTACTAAATAAATAGCTGCACCAATAATTACTAAAAAATTTGATAATAGAAAAAGATATCAAGTTCAACAAACTTTAAATTTTTGATCATTAAAGTCTTTGTCTACTATCTTGTTTACGTCACTAATATTACTATTCGTTTTTTGCATCATTTTCTTTTTGCTTATCTGATGTTGATATTAATATTTTATCTAAAAGTGCATTAATGAATTTTTTATCACGAACAACACCACGTGTTACACATGTTTTTAAAGCTTCATTAATTATAACTGGTTTATCAGTATTAACAGAGTAATATTCAGAATATGCAGTTAATAAAATAGCTCTAGTTACTGGACTAATTCTTTCATAAGGTCATGTTGGTAATAAATAACTTTTTATAAGTTCAACAGCTTTTTTATAATTAGCAAAATAATGCTCAATAATTTTCATTTGAAAATGATCAAATTCCAATTTTTCAAATGCATTTTTGATAATTTCTTGTGAATTAGTATTGTGATTTTCTAAAACGTCTTCATAAATTAAATTAAAAACTTGAAGACGCTTTTTTCAACGTGGTAATTTATTATTCATCATAAATTAATTAAAGATTAAAATTAAATTAAAGTTAGGAATATTTAAGCTACTTGCAATCATTTTTTTCAAATGCTCTTGATAAGAGTTGATTTCATCTTCATAAAAACTTACTTGCTTATCAAAAGATAATTCAATTGAAAAACATTGTTGAGCGTATTCATCAATGTAAAAGTTTTTAACACTTTTAACGATGTAATTAGAGGAATTTTTAACAATTTCTGTAATTACATGCTCAATTAAATCATTTGATAAAGAAATAGAACCTTTACTATTTTTTGCAATAACTGTATTCTTAAGCTCTGCTGACATATTTTCCTGTTTCTGTGTCGATAATTACTTTATCACCTGTTTTGATGAATTGAGGAACATTAATTTCATGTCCTGATTCTAATCAAGCTTTTTTCATTGCGTTAGTAACACTGTTACCTTGAACTGCATCTTCAGCTTCTTTAACTTTACATACAACTTGATCAGGAAGAGAAACACCTAATAATTCATCACCATATTTATTGATTGTTACTTCAGTTCCTTCTTCTAAGAATAAACCTTCATGTTGCATTTTAGACTTTGGAATTTCAATTGTTTCATATGTTTCATTATCCATGAATACATAGTTAGTTCCATCATCATATGAGTAAGCCATTTTAACGATATCAAGCATTACTTTTTCAAGTTTTTCACCAGTTAATACTTCAACTGTGATTGCACCAGTACGTAAATTTTTAACTTTACATTTAACAATACCTTCACGCATAGCTGTTTTATTAAATGAGTTTTCAATAACTTGATATAAATTGTTTTTGTAAATAAATGTGTTACCAGATCTTAAATCTCTTGCATTAACAATATCTGCCATAATATAAATACCTTCTTTATTTAATATTTAATTTTATTAGTTATATAAATATACATTTATATTATTACTTTAAAAATTATTTTTTTAAATAAATATAGAAAAAATTGCAAAAATGTTAGTTATTTTATTTAACAACTACTGTAGTTTTTTTACCACCAAGTTTAGAAGAAACAATTTTAATTATCATTCATGTGATGAAAATAAATGATCCAACTACCACAAAAAATATAATTGCATCTCGGTAGTTTTTGTGTTTTTTTATCTTATTAATTTCATCTTGATCAACAATTTGGAAATTATAGAAATTTTCAATATTTGCCGCTCTTAAATAATTACTAAAGATTGTGATAGCATGTATTAAAAAGATTAAAATTCCAGCACCTGCACATGATCAAAACACAATTGAATAAGTTAAATCACCTACATACATAGCAGCATTGAAATCGCCAAATGAATAACCTTTAAACATAACTGCAATTGCATCTACTAGAATTGTTAATCCAATCAAAACGTAGGCAGTGATACAAATTCAATTTATATCAACAAAAGCAGTTCTTAAATTTTTATATAGTTTTTGTACATTAACAGTTAAGAGTTTTTGATCTCTAAAATTAATAGTTTCTGCTTCATTTCTAAAATTTCTATATTTTATTCAATGAACTAAAAATTCAAGTAAAAAAATAACAAAAGGAAAAATTAAAAGTAACAAAATATATGGATTAATAACTTCTTTTCATTTTGTTAAAGTTAAATAAATTAATGTTCCACTTGCTGCAACAAAAACTAAAAATAATGACAAAAAAAATATGTACAAACCTTTAGCTAAACGCAATTCATTTAAATAAAATTTAGGAATATATGCAAAGTAAGGGTTAGCCAATTCTAATTTACTTTTACGGTGTAATTTATTTTGTTTATTTTCTTGAGCTGATTTTAAAACATGTTTTAATTTTAAATTTGATTCATTTGTTATTTGTATAGCTTTAACATTGTTAGTAGCTAAAAATTTAGGAGGAGTTTCTAACTTTAATAATGAAGTTGGTGTCTCATCCTTATATACATTCTTAAAACTTATAGTTTGAGTTTTTAAAGTTGATTCAGACATATAAATCTCTCATTTATATTCTACATATTTAAATATGACGAGTAAGAGAATTAATGTTATTTATATTTATAAATAATTTTCTTCCAGTTTTAGCTTCTGGAGTGTCATTACGATAAACTAAATCTGCAGTAAAATGGATGTTTCTTGTAATAAGTGAAGTTCCAATACCTCATAAATCAACAGGAGCATTAGATTCAATTAATTCTTGAATTTTTGGAATGTTAACACCACTTGATACAACAATTTTTGTATTTTTCATGTTATTTTCATCCAAAACTTTTCGGGCAAATTTTACTAAATTAGGATTAATACCTTTAAAGTGAGGATCATTAATACATGATGGATATTGTCTAATTAATCCTGAATCAATCATGTTACTAGATGTATCAATTCTTATTGCATATAAATTTGGAAAGTCTTTTGCAATTGACTTAATTTCATGTTCAATATCATTGTGGTAATCAACTAGGCCAATCATTTTATCATTTCCAAATAAATCAGCATAGCAATGTAATGTTTGATTTAAATCACCATTAAATTGTTGGATTAAGGCATGAGGAATAGTTCCGCCAACAGTTATGTCAGGAAAATGTTTGATTAATTCAACTGAAGCATTAGTAACAAAATGTCTTATTCCACCAACATATGCGGCATAGCCATCATATTTTTGAATTAAATAGTCATCAGTACGATCAGCCATGTATAAAACATTGTCTGTGTTAACTAATTTTAATGTCTGATAACAATTGTTTGCTACTGAACTTCTTCTAGCTAAAATACTATCAATTACATTTTCATACTTTGCAAAAACATAGTATGGGCCTTTAATTAGCAAAACAGGAGTTTTAGGTTCAACTATATCTCCATCATTTCTTCCAAAAACTTGAATTAAATCAATTTCTTGCTTTGTCAAACAAAATTTTAATAATTGAATTGCTTCATTAATACCACAAACCATAATTGGTTTATCACCAAAAAAGGTAAATTGCATGATGCAAGAATCAGCTGGTTTAAATTTCTGCAATATCTTGCTAGCTTTTTCAAAATATGCTGCTGTATAATACCCATCCTTTATTCTTGGATCGAAGTCAAATTTAATTGAAGAAAAATTATTTTGATTTTTTTGCATGTTTTTCTGCCTGCTTTTTAGTAAAAGGTAAATATGACTCTACACCATTTCTTAAACGTTTAATATTATCTTTATGACGAATAACAATTAAAATAGCGCATGATAAAAGAAGAATAAATAAACTAACAAATAATCAAATGTGTTCATTATAATCAGCTATCGCAATAAAGTTATGTGTATTATTGAAGATGCCATTATCAAACATATATAGCAAGTCAATTTCTTTTATAAATACTAATGGACATGCTAATACTGAACATGTGATTGAACCTACAGAAACGTAATGTGTAATTAAAAAAGTAACTAATCAAATAGCAAAGATTGATAAACCTAACCATGGTGAAATTGAAAAAAATAAACCTCCTGTACAAGCCATTCCTTTACCACCTGTTTTATTCTTTGCTTGTTTTTTATCAAAATGATTAAAAAATAAACTAGAGAAATATTGGATAGGAAAACAATGTGCAAATACTGAAGCTACACCACCTAAATAAATAAGTGAGTATAAAGCATGATTTTCAGGATATCACTTATTAATAGTAAAAATATAAATTGCTCAACATGTTACTACAGATAAGTAAGTTTTAGTTGCATCAAGAATCATAGTAGCAGCTCCTCATCCAGGGCCTAATGTTCTTGACACATTAGTACCACCTATGCTACCACTACCCATTTCACGGATGTTTTTTTTGATTATTTTGGCAAATATTGCTCCAAACAAAATACTTCCGTAGCAATAACCAATTGAAACAAATAATAAAGATATTAATACTGTATAAAAAGCATCCATATTTACTCCTAATATTTATCAATTAGATCAATTCTTCTTTGGTGTCTTTTTCCTACATCAGAATTTCCGTCAAATGTAGCATTCATGAAATTATGAATAATATCTATATTATTTTCTAAAGTATTGAATCTTCCACTTAAGGTAATAACATTACAATTATTGTGTTCTTTTGCAAGCGAAGCCATTTTAGGATCAATAATATTAGTTGCTCTAATACCTTTAACCTTATTAGCAGCAATTGCCATTCCAAATCCTGTTCCACAAACTAATATCCCAACACTATTAGTTTTTAATACTTCTTTACATAAATTAAATGCATAAGTTGGATAATCAACTGATTCATTTGAATTTGTACCTAAATCAACAAATTCATATTCAGATGATAATTTTTCAATTATTTTATTTTTCATTTCAAAACCAGCATGATCGCTAGCAATGTATATTTTATTTATTGATGACATATTTCCTTAATAATTTTATTTCCATCTATTTTACCATTACGTAATACTTTCTTTTCATCCAAATCAACAATAGTGGATGGTGTATCACTTAGTGCTTCGCCCTTAACTATTAATAGTGAATCAATATTTTGACTAAAAACTGATTGTGCATCTAATGTATTTTTAATTGGTTCTTTACCAGAGATATTAGCACTAGAAGAATAAATTGGTCCAGTAAATTCTAATAATGTTAATAAGTCTTTATGGTTTGGCATACGATATGCAATTTTATCTTTAACAATAGTTAATGATCCAGGTCAATATTTATTAATTACTTCTTTTTCTTTTGGTAATAAATTGCTAATACAATTAGCATTAGGAACTAAAAGAACCAATTTCTTTTCTAAAGGACGGTTTTTAATTTTGTAAATCAAATCCTTGTTATGTGATATGATACCTATTACAGTGTCAGTTGGTAATACAGCAGCATATTTGCCAGTATTCAACTTTTCACTTAAAATAAAAACATCATCATAACAAAATTTTTGAATAGACATAATTATTTATTTTCTTCAGGTTTTTTAAGATCTAAAGTAAATTTGAATCTTCTTAACATTTCTTGTGTGATTTTTTCACCAATTATTACATTACGAACATTTTCAAATTTTTCTTTATCATTAAGGTATGAACGAATTGATTCATTAGTTGCTTTATAATAACCATTTAATGATTCATTTACTTCATTATCACTTACCCTAATATCTCAAAGTCTAGCTAATTCTGAGAAAATTAAATCTCTTTTAATGATATGATCTGCTATTTTTGTTAGAGTTTCTGCTGGATAACTTGCATAAAATTCATTAGTCTTTAATGAATCAGCGATTTTTTGAACTTCAGAAGCATCCATATTAAATTCAAAACATTTAACAATACTTTCCATAATCATAGAGAAAGCATTATCTCTAATTACCATATCACTAATTTGACGTTCAATTTCTTCTGGTTTACGATCCTTTAAAATTTTTGATAAACGTTCACGGTGCATTTCTAATATTCTTTTGTCTGCTGATAAGTTTTTAATTACAAATTTTTCATCATAATTAAGATCCTTAATTTGTTTAATTGTTGAGTTTCATTTTTTCATAATTTCTTTTCTTTCAATAAATATATAGTTATTTTTAATTTTACTTTAAAAAACTAGCAAAAGGGTTTTTACCTTTTTTTAATTCATTCCCCATATTTTCCATTTGTTTACGGAATTTTTCTCATTCATTTAACATTTTATTCAATTCATCAGGTTTTCGTCCTGATCCTTTTATTACTCTTTCACGGCGTGATGGTTGCTTTTTAAATAAATGAGGGTTTCTTCTTTCTTTTAAAGTCATTGATGACATTAAAATAGTTCAAACTTTAATTTTTGTTTCAGCTTCATAAATTTTATCTTCAGAAATTGATTGAGCTAGAGGAATCATTTTTGCAATTGATCCTAAAGATCCTAGTTTTTGCATTTGCTTAGTTTGATTTAAAAGATCTTCTAAATCCATTTTTCCTGATAGCATTCTTGTAAAAGATTTTTTAGCAGCATTTTCATCAATGACATCTTTTGCTTTTTCAGCTAATGTCATAATGTCACCTAATCCCATTATTCGATCAGCCATTCTTTCTGGATAGAAAATATCAAGTGAACCCACTTTTTCACCACTACCTATTAGCTTAATAGGAATATTTAATAAATGTGTTAATGATAAAGCAACACCAGCACGAGCATCTGAATCTAATTTTGTAACGACAAATCCAGTTAATCCAAGTCTTGCATCAAATTCTTTAGCAACATTAATGATATCTTGACCTGACATTGCATCAACTACTAATAAAATTTCATCAGGACTTACTGCATTACGAATATTTACTAATTCTTGCATTAATTCTTCATTAGTTTGTAATCTACCAGCTGTATCATAAATGATTACATCGTTTTCATGTTCATTTGCATAAGCTATAGCTTCTTTTGCAGTTTTAACTGGGTCTTGATTTCCTTTTTCATAAAAATCAACATTAATTTCATTAGATAAAGTTTGTAATTGTTCAATTGCAGCAGGACGATAAACATCTAATCCAACTAATAATGGTTTTTTAGATAATTTATTTTTAGCATAATTAGCAATTTTTGCAGTTGTAGTGGTTTTACCATGACCATTTAAACCGACCATCATAATTCTTGTTTGTTTATGGTTAAAATTAACTGGAGAATTTTGTTTTCCTAAAATTTCAATTAATTCATCCTTAATTAAAGTAAGCATAAACTGTTGAGGATCAGCATTATATGGTATAGATTGACCAACAGCTTTTGTTCGAATATTCTTAATAAAATCCTTAACAACTAATAAGTTAACGTCTGCATCTAATAGGCTAATTCTAATTTGTTTTAATAATTCAGTTATATCTTCTTCCTTAATGACTAAATCATTAAGTTTTTTAGACATGTGTTTTGCTACTAATGATGATATGAAAGATTTTAACATACAATTTTACCTACTATTTGAAATTAATGATGAAATAATTCTTTTTACCCTTACGTAGGTAAACAAATTCATTATTAATTGCCATTGATTTAGTTACATTCATGTTAATATCTTCAACTAATTTATTATTAACATAAATTGATTTTCCTGTAATTAATTGTCTAGCTTTTGATTTACTATCAACAACTTTTAATCCAACTAAAGCATCTAAAATACTAATTGAATCACTACCAACAACATCAAAGTTGTTAACACCACTTAGTGCCATCTTTAAATCTTGAGCTGATAATTGGTCAAGACTATTAGTAAAAAACATTTGAGAAATTTGGTGACATTTGTTAAGTTCATCTTCACCATGAATATCTTTAACAATTGCATCAGCTAATTTCTTTTGACCTGTTCTTAATGATGGGTTTTGATTATGTTCAGCAATAATTTGATTAATTTCTTCGATTGAATAGAAAGTTAAATATTTTAATAGTTTTTCTACATCAGCATCTGATTGGTTCAATAAAAATTGATACATAGTATATGGTGAAGTAATAGTTTTATCTAAATAAAATGCTCCACCTTCAGATTTACCAAATTTAGTTCCATCAGATTTAGTTAATAAATTAAATGTAATACCAAAAGCATTATTGTTATCTCCAACAGCTTTTCTAATCATTTCAATACCTGTAGTAATGTTACCTCATTGGTCACTACCACCCATTTGTAACACTACATTTTTATGTTGATATAAGTATTGGAAGTCATAACCTTGAATTAAGTTATATGAAAATTCAGCATAGCTAATACCTGTTTCTAAACGCTTAGAAATGATTTCTTTTTCTAATAAGTAGTTAACATTAATATTTTTTCCTATTTCTCTAAAGAAATCAAAAATAGACATGCCTTCATAAAAATCTGCATTATTAACAACTTCAACATTATCACCTAAAACATCGTGAAATTGTTTTTTAATTGCTTCAACATTTTCTTTAATTAAATCCTTTTGTAAAATTTTACGTTCAGCTTTTTTTCCTGAAGGATCACCAATTTGTCCAGTTGCTCCACCAACTAATGCTATTGGTTTGTAACCATGTTGAATAAATCTTTTAAGTGTAACTAGCATTAAGTAATTACCTAAATGCAAAGATCTAAAACTTGGATCGAATCCAATGTATAGTGAAAAATCTTTATTAGATAAAAATTTTTGTGCTTTTTCCTCATTAGTGATGTTATTAATTACACCTCTTTGTTTAAGCTCTGTAATAATATCCATATAAACCTCAATTCATAAATAATTAATAAATATATTTTATAAATAATAAATAAATAATTTTATTTATAGTTCATACATATAGCATTGATAAGCTTTTTTTGAATAAAATGTGATATGAGATCATTCATTATTAAAACTTTAATGATAGTCTATTTTTGTAGTAAATAAAAAGCTAATAAACAGATAAAAAAATATTTATTTGTTAAAAAAATGTAATTTTATGTTATTATATATGCACTATATTACATGCAGATGTAATTCAATGGTAGAATATGGCCTTGCCAAGGCTAGTATGTGGGTTCGATTCCCATCATCTGCTCCATAAAA
>JAQXJX010000025.1 GCA_029009155.1 Mycoplasmataceae bacterium
CATGATCAATTAAGCATCTAATTTTACCACTAACACTAGATCTACAGTCATCTTTAACTAAATCTCTAAAATCAAATTCATAATCAGATTCAGAAGAATTTAATACTGGAGTGTTTGCTGATGGATTATCTAATTTAACTATATTACTACTATTATCCTTTACTTCTTTTGATGCTGAAGTAATTGAATAAGTAACACCAAAAGTAGCTGCAATAGTAGAAATACAACTTGCTAATAATTTAATTCTTTTATTTTTCATATGCTTTTATCCCTTTTAATCAATACAAAACCTATATTCTTAAATATTATATATTTTATCTATTGCTAATAAACTAATAAATGATATCAGTAATTTCTAAATATTACTGTTTCTAATTTTCTTATCATCATTTAAACATAAAAAAATAAAGAACAAACAACTAAAAAATATTTGAACAAAATAGAAAAAATAATATTTTTAATAAAAAACCTTTGTTGAAGTAAAAATACACTTTATAATAAAAGTAATAATCTATTTATAACATTAGTGAATCGGGATATGAATAAAAAGGTAAAAATTTTTTCATTGCTTTTTGGGTCAATGGTAGCAATTTCAAGTTCAATATTAGCAATTAGTACATTAAATAGTTGTTCTTCAAGTAAAGAAGTTAATGGTGTATCTGCAAGAATACTTGATAGTAACGTACAAGGTGGTAAATTTTCTTTTAAAATTTTAGAAAATAATAAGGTTGATATAACTAAAGTTGATCAATTAATAGCGCCATTGGGGTTAGATTTCAATGGAGGAAAATTTAAATACAATGATGTTGAATATCAAATTTCTGACATTAGTGCTTCTTTTACAAATAATAATTCATCAATTGAAAGAGAACTAACAATTCCTAAAACAGTTGAAAGAATTGGTGATTGAGCCTTTAGTAATTGTTCTAAAATAACTGCAATTAATTTTAATGAGGGCCTACAAACAATTGGAAGTCACGCTTTTAGTGAAACTACTAATGTAATAAATACACCTATTTTCCCTAAAACACTAAAAGAAATTCGCAATTATGCTTTTGAAGGTTCATCAATTGCAGGAGATATTACCTTAAGTGAAAATATTACAAAATTAGGTGAAGCAGCATTTAAAAACTGTAATGCAATTAAAAGAATTATTTTCAATAATAAATTAACTTATATTGATAAATGTACTTGCATGGATATGAATGAACTAGAGGCAGTAGAAATCCCTACAAGTATTACTGAAATAAAAGAAAGTGCATTTAGTAATTGTCCAAAGCTAAAGGATTTTGATTTTAATGGTGGTAAAATCGAAAAAATTGGAACTAAAGCTTTTTGACATTGTACAGGAATTGAGCATTTAGTTTTTAATTCAGAAATAAAATTAATTGGTGATAATGCTTTTGAAGGATGTAGTTCAATTACATCTGTTGATTTTAATAATGGTATTAAAACTATCGGTGATGCTGCTTTTAAAGATTGTACTGGTTTATTATATGTTGAAGACAATCCATTAGTTATAGTTCCATCAATTGAATCAATTGGCGCTAATGCTTTTGAAGGATGTAGTTCAATTAGTCATATTAGTATTTCTAATAGAGAAAAAATATTACCATATAAGTCTAACATGTTTGAAGCAACACATGTAACCAAAATCATTGTTTCTGATCAAGAAACAAAAGAAAAATACAACAATGATAATAATTGGAAATCAAACCCGGATTTACTAGCAAAAATAACAGTTAATGAATAACAAAAATAGAAAGGAATTCCTTTCTATTTTTTATTGATTCTTGTTTATATCTTTTTAATAATTATTTTGCTGGCTTTACACTAATTATAGTTGCACGAAAATTTCATCCACTAAATTAGCTTTTACATAAATGTTTTTTAGCCTAATACATTCATTAAACATATTTAATGAATAACTCATAACTTTATCTAAACCATTAAAATCAACTGTAGTTAATAATGAGTAACTATTAAATGGATTTATTCCAATGTTGTTAATTACTAAATTAAAAACAACTGAACTCATAACATATTTAGCAAAAGCAAAACAACCAATTTATTTAACGTTTTTACCTAACAATAGAGATGCTAGGTTATTTATACTAAAGGAGAACTACCTATTACTTCTACTACATCGGGAATTATAAAATTTCTTGATAAGTTTTTAAGACCTCTGATAATGCTGTACTATTTAAAGTAAAATCTTTTTGTTCACTACATCCTATAATCATATGAGTTAGAACTAATCCACTTGTATAAAATGCTAAACTTGTTAATTTTTCATCATTTGTTTTTCATACCTCTATTCTAAATCTTTTTTGTCATTTTTTCATCTAAAAAAGCAATACCATTTTTAATATAATATAAAGGTATTAGAGAGAGTATGAAAAAACAAAAAGTATTATATTCATTGTTATTAACAAGTGGATTATCTACTGCAATTGGTGGGTGTATTTCCTTAAATTCATGTTCTAATTCTGCTGAACCATCTAAAGATGAATTTAAAGCTGATGGAACTTTAATTGGTGGAGCTAGTGGAGAATTTAGATTTATAAAGTTATCTAACAATACAATTTCTATTGTTGGTGTTTCTAATGATTTTACTGCAGAAAATTTAAATTTTAATAATGGTAAGATTTTTTATGAAAATAATGAATATACAATCACTTCAATTGGTGATAGCGCATTCAATAACAACATTAACATCAAAGGTAAGTTAATCTTACCAAATACAATTACTTCTATTGGTAGATATGCATTTAGTGCTTGTATTAATTTAGATGATCAAGTTACTTTATCAGAAAATTTAACTTTTTTAGGAGCTAATGCTTTTAGTGATTGCATTAATATGATTGGAACAATAACTATTCCTAAAGATCTTATTGAAATTAATGAATCAGCATTCTTTAATTGTGAGAGCTTAAAATGAGTAAAATTTGCAAATGATGCAAAATTAACTAATATTAAAGCACATGCATTCCAAGATTGCAAATCATTAACTGATAATTTTGATATTCCCAATTCTATTAAAAGCATTGGTATGGCAGCGTTTAAAAACTGTGTTCTATTAAGATCAATAAACTTATATGATGGACTAGAAACTATCAATGATTATGCATTTGCTAATTGCATTAGTTTATTTTCAAGTTCATTACATGAACCATTAGAAATTCCAAATACAGTTACTCATATTGGCAATTATGCTTTTAGTAGCTGTAGTGGAATGAATGGGGAGATTACAATTGGTAATAGTGTAAAATCAATTGGAATTGGAGCATTCATGGATTGTAAAAACTTAACTGGAAAATTAACTATTCCTAATAGTGTTACTACAATTGGAGATAATGCTTTTGCTACTTGTTCAAAATTAACAAGTTTAGTTTTAAACAATGGATTAGAAACTATTGGATCTTATGCATTTATAGATTGTAGTGGAATAGTTGGAAATCTTATTATTCCAAATAGTGTAAAATCTATTGGTGATGGTAGTTTTTGCAACATGGGATTAACACAAATTAATTTAAAATCAAAACCTAGTTTTATTGGTTCTTATGCTTTTAGTGAAAATACAAGTTTAAATTACTTTGATATAGCTGAAATTAATGAAGTAATGGATTATCAGGATGAAATGTTATCACTTTGTGATAACCTTACAGCTATTTATGTTCCTAATAGTTTATTAGATGCATATAAGTCTAACACTACTTGATCATTACTTGCTAGTAAAATAGTTGGCAAGTAAATAAATGTTAAAATAACTGCAACATTAATCAAAATTTCAAAAAGGATGTTAATATGCAAGATAATATCGGCAACAATGAATCGTGAAAAATATTAAAAAATGAACTTGATGATCCTAAAAATCAAATTCTATATGTTGTTGCTGATAAGTTTTCAGTTTTTGCTTATGACATACTATCTAAAGAGCTTGATAAACTAAATGAATTTAGATTCTTATATACATCTAAAAATCATCTTATAGAAGCAAAAAATAATCAAAATCAAAAAGAATTTGTGATTAATGCTACTATCGAAAATAACATTTATGATAATGGCTATGAAATTTGTTTAAGAAATAAGTTTAATGTAAAAGATGTATCAAAGCGCTGCTCTAATTGAATTCTTAGTAAAAAAGCAAAATTTAAATCAATTTCAAAAAACAATATTTCACCTTTTATCATAATTGAAAATATATCAAACAAAACAAAAAAATGTTTTAATGGTTTTAATAACTTTACTGAATCTGGTTTGCAATACAATAAAAAAGAAATTTTTAATCCATTAGCAAAAATGGATGATAATAGTTGTAATAGTTACTATAGTTTATTTAATTTTTATTGAAATGATTCTAATTTTTCAATTGATGTGTCAAATGAATTATGTGATCAATTAAATAAAGGATTTTGTGAAAACTCTCCACATTTTATTTATTTATTCACTTTATGAAATATCTTATCATCTAAAATTGAAGAATTTTCAAATCCTGATAATGAACCAAATAAGAAAACTGGATATAAAGATACAAAAATTTGAAATAAACTATATGACTTTCAAAAAGATGGAGTTAATGCAATC
The DNA here is from genome assembly GCA_029009155.1 of Mycoplasmataceae bacterium. Classification (GTDB taxonomy): domain Bacteria; phylum Bacillota_I; class Bacilli_A; order Mycoplasmatales; family Mycoplasmoidaceae; genus Malacoplasma_A. The sequence goes on from JAQXJX010000025.1 coordinate 4,588, forward strand.
ATTCAAAAAATTAATAAACATGGTTGTTGCATTTTAGCTGATAGTGTGGGTTTAGGTAAAACATTTACAGCATTAGGAGTAATTACCTATTTTTACAAAAAGAATAAAAGCATTCTAGTTTTATGTCCTAAAAAATTATCTGATAACTGAAATCAATATTTAGGCAACAAAGTAACCAACTTGTTTTATGAAGATAAAGTTAATTTTGATATTTATTGTCATACAGATCTAGGAAGAAAAGGAAGATCAATTATTAACAATAACGAGTTGGAAAATGTTAATTGAGGCAATTATGATTTAGTAGTTATAGATGAATCACATAATTTTCGAAATAAAAGTACTAAAAAAAATAGTCGATATGATTTTTTAATTAATAAAATATGTAAGCAAGGCGTTGAAACTAAGTTATTGATGTTATCAGCTACACCTGTTAATAATACATTTGATGATTTAAAAAATCAATTAGAATTAGCTTATGCTCAAAATGAAAAAGCTTTTATTGATTCACTAAATCTTGAAAATAAAAATATTAATACAATCTTTCATGAAGCTAAAATAGTTTCTGAAAATTGAGCAAAAACAAAAACTAATGACTATAACTTATTGAATCAACAATTACCTTATGATTTCAAAGTTTTACTAGATAGTGTAACTTTAGCTCGTAGTCGAAAAATGATTCAAGATCTTTATTCAAATAAAAATCAATTTCCTCATCGATTACGACTTGAAACATATAACCCTCCTTTCACTAATTCAAAAGGTTTTTCTACATATAAAGACATTAGCGATAATTTAGAAAAAAATTTATTCGCTTGTTATTACCCTAAATTATTTATCAAATTAGAAGAAAAAAGTAATTATGCAATATTGTTCAAAAATAAACTAGACAAAATAAATACATTAGATGATTTTAGAAATTCAGAAGGAAGTATAAATCATTCTGAAGATGATTTTATTGCAAATTTGACTAAATCAATGCGAAATATTATCATAGTAAACACCCTTAAACGTTTAGAATCATCTAGTTATAGTTTTTTATCAACTTTAAAAAGAATTTATGATTATCACATTGAATTAGAAAATAAAATAAACAAATATTGAAATAATGAAATATCTAAAGAAGATACTTATATAACCACAAATTGTCACACTAAAGCATCTAATAATGATGTTTTAAATGAAGATATATTAAAAAGCTTATGTTTCAATGAAGATAATTTTGATGATGATAAAGAACAAGATGAGGAAATTGGCGAACAAAAAGAAGTAAAAATCTTCCTAAAAGATTTAAACCTTCAAGATTTTTTAAACTTTATTTCTAAAGATAAAAAGCAAATTAAAAAAATTATTGATGAATTTGAACAGATTAAACCGGAAAATGATGAAAAGCTTTCTAAATTAAAACAGATAATTACAGAAAAAATTAATAACCCTTTTAACAAAAATAATAAAAAAATATTAATTTTTACTGCCTTTAGTGATACAGCAAAATACCTATATAACCAAATTGAAAATTGAGCTAAAGAACAATTTAATATTAATACAGCACTAATCACTGGAAATGATGTAAATCATAATATTGAAGACAAGTCAATTGCAAAAAAAGATACCAATAATATTCTTTCAAGATTTAGCCCATTAAGTAAAACAGGTGATAAGAATAAATATAATGGAAAAGACTTTGATATTTTAATTGCTACTGATTGCATTTCAGAAGGACAAAACTTACAAGACTGTGATATTTGTATAAACTATGATATTCATTGAAATCCAGTTAGAATAATCCAACGTTTTGGTAGAATTGATCGGATTGGTAGTTGTAACCAAAAAATTAAATTAGTTATTTTTTGACCACCAAGTCAACTAGATGATTATATCAATCTTGAAAATAGAGTTAAATCAAGAATGGCAATGACTGATTATTCATCAACAGGTGATGATAATTTATTAGTTGATAAACAATTAAATAATAGTGAAACAAATTACCGAATTAAACAAATGGAAAAATTATTAAAAAATAGAGAATTTGTTGATATTGATGATAAAAATAATGGATTATCTATTACTAATCTTTGTTTAAATGAATTTAGTAATGATTTAAAAACATTAAAAGAGAAATTCCCAAAAATCAAAGATTATCCAAAAGGTATATATTGTGTAACTAACACTAACGAAGAAGTTAAACCAGGTGTCATATTTGTTTTAAAATGTTTAAAGGAAACATCGCTTAAAAAAGATAATTTACTATTCCCTTACTTTATTGGATATATTGATTTTGATACTAAATCAATAGTAACAAGTATTGATAAAGCTAATTGACTTATCTCAATAATTAAAAAATTATGCAACGGAATACAAAAACCAATTGAATTATTATGTAAGCAATTTAATCAAGAAACTAAAGATGGTATAAACATGAAATTATATTCTAGCCTATTAGATAAAGTAATAAAAAGTATTTCTAAAAAGAATGAAAATAGTGATATTTTTAACTTAATAATTAATGGTGAATCAAATTCATCAAATAGTTTACCGACAAATGATGATTTTGAATTAATTGACTTTATTGTAATCAAATAATTAACTATGAAACTAATTAAATATCAAATAAAAGAAGTAAAAAAATTAAAACCTTATTTGCTTAAATTCTTTCAAGATAACCAGCTAAAATCAAGTAAACTATTAGAAATTGAAGAAATCAAAAAAGAGCTTAACAACATTATTTCTTTTGATCTAGTAAAACAAATATCTACAAATGAAGAAAAAGATTCTAAATATTCATCAAATCTACAAATCATTGAAATTATTTTAAAAAAAGAAGAATTACCTATGTCCACTTTAAGAGGATATTACAACCTTACTAAAGTTCAAAATTTTTTTATCATAAAAAATAATGCTGACCGCATTAGATATTTTTTTCCTATCAAATCATTTACTCAACAATTAATTTTTATTGATAAAGTAGTTGATACTGATTGAATTAATTTAGATTCATTAAATGAAGATAATGAATATATTGATCAAAATGTCACTTCAATTCTTAATTTAATTCAAAATATATTATTCAAAATTTATGATTATCATTTTAGAAAATGTGAATCTATTGGTAAATATCTTGAAAGAGTAGAACAAATTAATAATTTAAAAAGAAAAATTTCGACATTAGAAAATAAAATGAATAATGAGCCTCAACCAAAGAAAAAGTTTAAATTGTATAATGAAATTAATTCTTTAAAATCACAATTAAGTGATTTAGAAAAAGATTAATAATAGAACTTATTTTAGGATTGTGTCTTATGAAAAAAATTAATTTAAATAAGAATAATAAAAGAGAAGACTTATATATATATATATATATAAGTTGTTTCCTGATTGTGTAACAGAAATTAAACAAAATGATGGTACAATTACTCATTCAATTGATTTTGATAAATTAAAAGAATTTTTATCACCAGTTATTGCTGATGATAAAAAAGAAAAGTATGAATTTTCATGACCTGATAAAAGGATATCAAAACATTCAGTTAATGAATCAACAACCAATACATTAAGACCAATTAAAGAAAAAAGTATTGATTTTGATAATACTAAAAACTTATATATTGAAGGCGATAACCTTAAAGTATTAAAAGTTTTAAGAAATACTTATTCTAATGAAGTAGATGTTATCTATATTGATCCTCCATACAATACAGGTAAGGATTTTACTTATAAAGATAATTTTACTAAATCAAATGCGCAAGCAGATCTAGAATCTGGTAATCTTGATGAAGAAGGTAATAGAATGGTTGCTAATAAATTAGAAAATGGCAGATACCATACTGATTGATTAAATATGATTTATCCAAGACTATTACTAGCAAAAGATTTATTATCTGATAGTGGTGTAATCTTTATTTCCATAGATGATCATGAATACGCTAACTTAAAGAAAATTTGTGATGATATTTTTGGAGAGGAGAATTTTGAATCATCATTTACTTGAGTAAAAAAACATGGCCCTGGAGGAAACACATTAGGTAATGTAAAAATTGTTAATAACACAGAGCAAATTTTATGTTATTCAAAAAATACTAAATCTGATATTTTTAAATTAATTACTCATGGTGAAAAAGAACTTAAAAAATTAGGTTATATTAATAAAGATGAGTTCTTTGAAGAAAGAGGCTTTTACAAACTTACTCCTTTATATCGTCCTTCTTCTTCGGGGTCTTTTCAATATCAAGAATCATTAGACTATAAAGTAGAAGCACCAGATGGGACATTATTTGGATTGCATTGTAACAAAAATGGCGAAAAAAATGGCTGTTATACATGAGGATATGAAACCTATCTAAAAGGAAAAGAATTAGGATTCATAGAAGTGAAAAAAAATAATGATGGTGATTGGGTGGCATATAGAAAACAATACCAATTATGTAAATTTGATCCGACAAAAAAACAAATAATAAAAGAACCTGCTGGTAATACAGTGGAAAATCTTATAGACAAATATTATAGTTCAGAAGGCGGAAGAGAAATTAGTGAATTATTTGGAAGTAAAAATTATTTTGATTTTCCTAAACCATCTCGATTAATATCTTTTTTATTAACATTTATTAAAAAAGAAAATCCGCTAATTTTAGATTTCTTCTCAGGTTCAGCAACAACCGCTCATTCTGTAATGCAATTAAATAAAGAAGATGGTGGTAAAAGAAAATGAATTATGATTCAATTACCTGAAAAAGTAGGTAATGATTCTACAGCATTTAGTAATAATTTCCATACTATCTGCGAGATTGGCGCAGAAAGAATTAAAAGAGCTGGTAAAATTATTAAAAAAGAAAATCCGAATGTTGATACAGGTTTTAGATATTTAAAAATTGATACAAGTAACATAAAAGAAAACACTACTCCTGCTGATAAACAAATTCAAATGAATTTAGATCATTTAATTGAAAGCATCAAATCAGATCGTTCTGAATTAGATTTAGTATTTGAAATAATGCTAGCTAAGAAAATAAAATTAGATACACTAATTCAAGAACAAATCATTTTAGATAAAAAGATTTACAAAGTAAATGATAATTTCTTAATTTGCTGTTTTGACGATAATTTATCAGAAGATTTTATTAAAGAAGTAGCTAAATTATCTCCAATATATCTAGTATTTAAAGAATCTTCTTTTGCAAATGATCAAGTAATCAAAAATTCTGAAGAATTAATTAGAGCTTTTTCTAAACAAAAAACAGAGTGTGAAATTATTTAATAACTATGAAATTTAAATTTAAAATTTTAAACCATCAGCAAAAAGCATTAGATAGTATTTCTAAGATTTTTTCAGGTCAACCTTATGGAGATAATACTATTAGTAATATAAATAATTTGACATTGTTTGATAATGATAATGATTATAAAAACAATGAATTACAAATTAATGAAGAAAAAATACTAGAAAACATCAAAACTATTCAAGATGAAAACAATTTACAACGTGATTCTGAATTAATTAAAACTAAAAGTGATTCAAAAAAAATATTGACTTTTGATATTGAAATGGAAACAGGTACAGGAAAAACCTATGTCTACATTA
>JAQXJX010000026.1 GCA_029009155.1 Mycoplasmataceae bacterium
ATCATGTAATTAATTTAGATGCCGATCCTTTTGATAAAGATGGTTGTTTATACAACACTAAAATCTCTAAGATCTGAGTTAAAGACATAGCTATGAAGGCTAAATATTGTAATGACAAACATTGATCTTCAGCTAGTGAAATAATCAAAGTAAAAGGCTAATGCAAATCTATGATTTAAAATATAATTATTTTCTATATATTCTTTGATAATATTTCTTATGAAGTCTATAGTTATTTGCAAGTATTCACCATGTAATTTACCATATAGGTCTATTTGTCATAGTTGCTTTTAACATTACATTGTTACCTTGTTGTACCTATTGCACAATGCATGTACAACTAACAAAACTAAATGAAAAAATGAATTAGAAATTATTGAAAATACTGATGTATTAATTTTTGCTCAATTTAATACTATTTTTACTTCATATGAATTAAAACTAGCTTCAGTTTTTTTCATTTGATAGTAATTTATTGTCTAATGCTTTAGTATTATATTTGTCAATTGGTGCTGGTTGTTTAATTGCTGGTTTTATTGCTTTTACTTTGATTAATAAAAGATATGAAAATAAACTATTAAATAAAAAAGTGAAATAACATTGTTATTTCACTATATTGTAATGTAAGCCATGTTCTGTTAATAGTTTTACCTATTGTCAATTATTTATCTACTTAGAAAACTAAGTCATAATTATTATTCAGTTCTAATAATTACATTCCCTTACCATAATTTAGGTTTCTTGCTTTAGGGGTTTACCGCGTTTCACCTAATAATTTCTTATTAGCTCGTCTCTGTGGCACTTTGAAAGATTAAAAATCATGATATTACTATTTTAGATATTTAATCCGCCGTCACAACTATTCATTGTGCTAGAACTTATTAATTAATTCTACTAAAACACTACATTCATCTCAGAATGTGCAAGCATGGACTTTCCTCTACCAATAAATGGCAGCAATTGACTCTTACAAACCACAATTATATATTAATATTTGTATATTTACATGAGTTGTTATTAAACTAATAAAAGTTTTTTATGAACAACTATTTGATCTGAATTTTTTTACTAGCTGATGATCAAAATTGATCCTTACTATATTTATCTTTCATAGTTTGATCTTTAACTCAAATGGTATTTATTTTAGTGTTGTATAAACAACCATCTTTATCAAAAGGATTAGTATCTAAATCAATAACATGGTCTAGTGAAGATAAATCTAATTCTTTTAAAGGGCTTATTTCTGCAAAAGCATTATTACCAATATATAGAAGACTATTTGGTAAAACAAGTTTATCAGATTCAAGATCATCACATTTTTTAAATGCTTCTTTTCCAATATACTCAATTCCTTCTTCAAAGCTAAGTCCAATGATTTCTTTGCTTGAAAGGAATGTATTACGTGAGTTTCCATAAAAAGCACGGTCACCTATTGCTTTAACAGTAGAAGGAATTGTTAATTTACAATTTTTGAAATATCAATGAGTTGAACCAGCATGGAAAACATCACTCGCTATTTGTTCAATTGAATATTCAACATTATTGTATGTAAATTCACCATTATTAAAATTAAATTCTCCACTTGCTACAAATTTATCAGATACACCTGTGATTTTTGTTTCTTTAGGATCTAAGCAGTTAAAATCAAAAGTACTTTCATTATTTGCTCCAATATATCTAGAACTAATTGTTTCAAAAGTGTGTGCTTTAAGTACAAAATATTTTGCAACAGAAGATCAATGTTTGTCACTACAATATTTATCTCTTATTGCATCATCTTTTAATCAGATTTTATTTACCTTAGTATTAGATAAAAAACCATCTTTGTCAAAAGGATTAGCATCTAAATTAATAACATGATCTAATGCAGATAAATCTAATTCTTTTAAATTACTTATATCTTCAAAAGCATTATTACCAATGTGTTGAAGACTATTTGGTAAAACAAGTTTATCAGATTTTAGATCATCACATTTTTTAAATGCTTCTCTTCCAATATCTTCTATTCCTTCTTCAAAATTAAGTTCAATGATTTCTTTGCTTGAAAGGAACGTATTACGTGAATTGCCATAGAAAGCACGATCACCAATTTTTTTGATGCTGGCAGGGATAGTTAAATTACATTCCTTAAAATATCATCCA
>JAQXJX010000027.1 GCA_029009155.1 Mycoplasmataceae bacterium
AACATTTGAAGAATGACTTCTTGTCGTGTGGTGCACATATCGTGTGTGGTAACACCTGTTCCCATCCCGAACACAGCAGTTAAGCACCATGGAGCCGAAGGTAGGATGAATTTAATCTGAGAATAGGAAAGTGCCACGCGAAAAAAATAAAGGGACAATAATCAGCAATGGTTATTGTCTTTTTTTGTTGATATAGTTATCTGAACTTATTTAAAATAATCAAATTTAAACATTTTTCTTTTTAATATTTACTTTAATATAGGTATAACTTGGATAAAATCATATATAATAATATAAATCATACTTTACTTATTGAGTGTGTAAATTAAAAGGAAATAAACATAAAATATGAAAACAAATAAAATGACAAAATTTATACTTGGTTCAATTTTTTTATCTACAAGTATTGCTTGCTTAAGTTGTTTTGCTAGTAATATGCATACAACATCATTGAATTACAAAATAACTGCATCTACTTCTAACGCATTAACAGACAATGGCGCTAAATTTGATGAAGGTTTTTCTCCAGCTAACATTTTAGGAAATAAGGATAAGGCTATAAGTGCTACTAATGACATTACTAGTAAAGTAAAACCTACTGATACATCAAAGACAATTGTTAATTTAAGATTTGCATTAGTTGATGAAGATGATAAATCTATATCTTTATCTGACATTGGATTAACATTAGAAGATACAAAGGGTATTATTAAAGGTACTCCAACTAAAACTACAGAATTAAAGAATATTCATTTTAAAGCTACAGGTGAAGTTGATACGCCAGTATGAGCTTATTCTAAAGCTTTCAATATTGAAATTACAGAAAAGAAAGAAGAAAAATCTCTAATTTGATTATGAGGTTTATTAGGTGGTATTGGTGGTTTAGCAATTACTAGTACAATGTTTGGAATAATGTATTCTAAATTCAGATCAAAAGACATTAAATCTGAAAATAAACAAGAACCAGCAGAAGGTAAATCTGAAAAAACACCAACTAAACCTGTAAGCACATCTACAAAGAGTGTTTCTAAAACAAAATCAGTAAAATAATTAAATCATGAACTTAAAGAAAAAAAATTGAATATTCTATGTTTTAATCATTACGTTTATAGTAATAATTGCAACTTGCATGTCATTTTTATGTTGTTATGCTTCTCCTTTATTATCTTCAACTGATAATGAGGAAGTTGCAAAAATATGAATATTTGAATGATATTGATGAGTTATTATTGCTTTAGGTTCGATTTTTACTCCCCTTGTTTATGTTTTATTTTCTTTAATTAGAAGAAACAGACAAATGAAACGAAAAATTGTTGCAATTAAAGTTGAAGAACAAGGTGTTGTTGTTAAAGGGAATAATTTTAATGATTGTGATTAGTATCACAATCATTTTTGTTTTTCTTATATAATAATATAAAGTTGTATATATAGTGAAAATGGGAAACAAAAAAATTAAATTTTTATCTTCTTACATATTATGATTTAGCATATCAGCTGTTTCATCTTCTTTGCTTATCTCATCATGTTTAAGTAATAATAAACAAGATATTAAAAATATTAGTGAATCAAATGAAACTATTTTTACTTACACATTTGGTGATGTAACTGTTCAATGTTATGTTGAAGTGTATCCTTCTCCTTGATTACATGGTAAAGTTGTGGTTAATTGCGATTCTGATACAGGTGGAAGACTTGTTGTTCCAGAATTTGTAACTTATCAATCATCAATTTATGATGTTGATTCAATATCATGTCATACTGGAAATTTATCTGAAGTTAATCTTGCTAATGCATCAAAATTAACATCAATTTATGGTTTTTCTAATATGAGTGCATTAACTAAAGTTGTCTTTCCAAAAAAATCAGAACTTAAGGAACTAGAATCGATATTTAATAATTGTCCTAATGTTACTGGTGAATTAGAAATACCTGAATCTGTTGAAGAAATTACACGTAATATTTTTGATAAATCTAGTTTGCTTCCAGCTGATTCAAGTGGTGTTGTATATTCTAAAGCAGGGTCAGGATTAAGAAAATGATGCCTTGGTGTAAAAGGAAATAAAAAACCTGAAGCTAATTATGTTATCCAAGATAATACATATGGTATAGCAAGTAATGCTTTTGATGGTTGCACTGAATTATCAGGAGATTTGTATATACCTAGTTCTGTACAATATATTGGTAGGTCAGCTTTTGACAATACATCTTATACACTTAAAGATAACTTTTTGTATTCAAAAAATGGTGAAGGATACAATAAGTGATTTATTGGTCAAGTTAATGATAGCACAACTTTTTCAGAATCAAGTTTAGATATTGAAAACGGTACATATGGAATTGCAAGTTATCCATTAACAAGTTATTCTTATTGAACTCAAACTCAATATAATTTACCTGAAGACTTAAAAGTTATATGCAATATAAATGGACCAATCACAGATACTTTTACTATTCCTAAAAATGTTGAATACGTTTATGGTTCTATTCCTACTAGTAATGAAGTTAAAATTAAAACTAAACTTTTAAAGTCAATTTCTTCATACATGTATGAACTTGTTCAAATGACTGATAAAGATATTGTAATCCCTAAATCTATCACATCCGTTTCTTCATATGGTTTATGTTCATCAGCAAATGCACATTCTCATTCAATCAAGTTGAATGAAGGACTTGAATATATAAATTTCATGGCTTTTTGGGATCGAAAGTGAACAGAACCATTAGTTTTTCCTTCAACTTTAAAACAATTTGATCAAGCTTTTAATAATCACGTAAATGATTCATATTATTTTTTACCACTAAATGCACCGCTTATTAATCAAGATAGTTTACCAAGCTTAACATCAACCGGTATATGTTATGTTCCATATTCAGAAGATCATTCAATTAAAGAAAAATATTTAGAACGTTTTGGTTATTTTACAGATCGTACACATTATACTGAGGATCAAATATCAGATAATATGCCAGTATGTTCTGTTGATTATGATCTAGATGAAGACACTTATTGTCCTAATACAACAAAAAGAATTGATTTAACATTTAATGGTAATCATTTAGAAAATATTGCTCCTGATTTAAGACCAAAATTAGATGATATAGAATTTGAATATGATGACCAATATATAAATGTTGAAAGAATTTCAGATTCACAATTTTCATATTTAGTTCATTTTTTACGTTCATCAGCTGATGAAACTAATTTTACTGTTAAAGTAAAAAGTAAAAATGCTCCTAATGTTAAAACTACAAAAACTTTTGATTTAAAAGAAAAAGTTATCGATAGTATTGAGCTTAAAAATATTAATTCATTAGATGTTAATGGGTATCTTAATCAAAAACTTAAGCCCACTACAGATTTAAGATTACATGTTTTTGATAATTATGGTGATCAAATTTTAACAGGCCTTTCTTTTAATTTAATTGGTTCTTTACCTGAAGGATTATCATTTAATAAAGTAACAGGTCAAATTACTGGAATTCCTAAAAAAATAGAAACTGTTAAGAATTTGAAAATTCAAATTACTTATAATGATTCAATTGTAATTACAACAAATCCTTTTTCTATTAAAATTAGTTATCCCAATTTAACATGATGGTGAATTTTAGTAATTGTTGGTTCATTATTGTTTATTTTTATCATTTTCTGGATTTTTAAAACCATTATAAGAAAATCAAAAGAAAGAAAAATAAAAAATTCATACAGAAAACCAAAAGCTCCAGCTAAGAATACAACTGAAGGAAAATGAGCTAGAAACCAAAAAAAAGATTATTATAAACGTAAATTTTAGCTTATGCAAAATGTCATACCTATATTATTTACTACAAATATGGAAGGAATTGAAATCATGAAGGTTTCAATTTTTTCACTATTATTCAACGCTAAGCCTAACACCTTTTATGAAATATTTATTTTTCATAGCGACATTAGCATTTCTACCCAAGATGAATTAATTAAATATTTTAATCAATTTTCAAATTATAAAATCACATTTTTTAATCTAAAAAAATATCAAGAGAAATATGAATTAGATAAAATTTATCGAAAAAATGAATCTATTATTAAGGTAAATTGACCATTTGAAATGTATTATTTTCTTTTTAGTTTTGAAGTATTTTCTAATTATAAAAAAATCATCTATATTGATATTGATACATTAGTTAATTCAGATTTATTAGAGTTATATTCAATAGAATTAAATACATGTTTTGCCGCTGTTAAATGTGCAATTATCGGGGAGTGAATTAAATTACAAAACCAATTGTTTAAATACAATCGATTAAATGAATTACCAAAAATTTATAATAAAGCGTTTTTATCTAAAGATGAATATGAGTTTGATAAGTATTCAAATTCTGGTGTCTTATTGATTAATTTAGAAAAAATGAAAAAAGTGTGTAATTTAAATACAGTTTTTTTAAATGCAAGAAAATATAATTTTCATGATCAAGACATTATTGGCTATTGTTTTAAAAATGAAATCACTAATATAGATTTGAAATATAATTTTTGTATTCATTTTTTTAATGATGATGCATTTGAAAATACTTGTGAGATATTTAATTTACCAATAAATCAAGTTGATTATTATATGAATAGATCATCCATTATTCATTATTCTATTCGCCCTAAACCAACATATTTTTTTAATCATAAAACAATTAGGCTAATTAAGAAATTAGGTTCAATTAATAAATATATAGATTTAATTAGTTTATTTGACATAAATAAACCAAAAGAATATTATGGTTTATTAACTGATGAATATGAACAAGTAAAACTATTAAGTTCTAATTGAAAACAAGGTTTATATAGTTTTTGTAAAATCAATCGAATATATGAAAAAGCTTTTTATATTTGAGCAATTTATTGAGCCAAGATGATGAATTTATAAATAAAAAATAGTTTCTAAGTTTTAACTATATATAAGTAAAATATAAACATGATAAAGATTGAAGCTAATTACATTTATGTAGCTAATATAGATTTAGCTGATGATGAAACTATTGAATATTATTGTCAAAATTTACCAGAATATTTTGGTGAATTTATAGATAAAACATGAGATAACGAAACAAGACTTCACTTCTTATCTAAAAGTTTACTTTTTACTTTCATGTTTGACAATGACATTGATTTTAAAAGGTTAAAGTATTCAAAATCAGGTAAACCAATAATTACAAGTACAAAAGGCCAAGAGCCTATATCTTTTTCTATATCTCATAGTAAAGATTGATGTTGTTTTTTTGCAGCTAAAGAAAAAGTAAAACTAGGTATAGATATCCAATACATTAGTAAATTAAAAATAAATAAATTTGCCAAAGAAGCTCTTGGAATTGATCATCGAATTAAAAAAAATAATTTTTTTGCGCTTTGAACAAAAATAGAAGCTTATGCTAAAGCGTATAATCTACCTTTGATGAAAGTGGTTAGAAAATATGAAGACTATTTATCTACCACTGAAACTGATCATTTTTTAACAATTGGTAATATTATTGATGATTATTTCTTTACTATGTACTATAAGAATAGAGACTTTTTAGATGAAACAAATGAAATTGAGACTCTACCTTATAACATGGAAATAAGATACCTTCGTAAAACTAAAGTTAATTAAATCTATATTCAGCACTTTTTAAATAAAGGCCATTAGCTGGTGCAATTGTATTAGATTTTCCTTTTGATGGATTATTTAATAAGAAAATAATATCATCAAGAGTTTTTTTATTTTCATTTACATCAATAATAGCACCAACTAACATTCTTACCATATTTCTTAAGAAACCATTACCAGTAAAAGTAATTCATGTTTTTTTATTAGTATGGTGGACTTGGATATCATAAATAGTTCTTACTGTATTAGGTAATATAGAAGTGCTAAAAGATAAGAAATTATGTTCACCTATGAAAAGTTTAACTACATCGTTAGTTAATTTTTCATTAATTGGTTTACAATAGTTATAAACAAAACGATTATTGAATAAATCTAAATTTTCATCTGTATTGATAACATATTCATAGGTTTTCTTTACTATATTATGTAGGGCATGAAAATTATCATCAACAACATCAATAGAATTTATTCTTATATCATTTGGCAATAATGAATTAAGAATAACTTTTAATTTTTCACATGGTATATTAGCAACACTTTCTTTGAAATTAAAATGTTGATGTAGAGCATGAACACCAGCATCAGTTCGACCTGATCCAATGATTTTAATTTCATTCTTATAAATAGCTTTTAAAGCAGATTCTATTGTTCCTTGAATGGTAGTTTTATTAGGTTGCTTTGCTCAACCGAAATAACCACTGCCATCATAACTTACATCAACTAAGTAGTTCATTACACTCTATTAACCATAATTTCAATTCAATTAAATGGACCAAAAGATAGATTTAGTGATATATATGTGATAAACATTCCAAATAATAAAGCAATTGCAAACAAGAATAATAAATCAACAGTTTTAACTCTATAGTTACGGTAATTTGTTCTACTATATCTAGGATTATAACTACGTGCTTCCATAGCATTAGAAAGATCATCAGCTTTATGGAAAGCAATTGAGAACATTGGAACAACTAATGAAACTATAGATTTTACTTTATCTTTAATATTTCCATTACCAAAGTCAACACCTCTTGATGCTTGAGCTTTTAAAATATTTTGTGATTCAGTTAACAATGAAGGGACAAATCTAATTGCTACAGAAATTGTAATAGCCCACTCGTTAACTGGAATTTTAATGTATGACAATGGGAATAATAACTCTTCAATTGCATATGTTAATTGAATTTGGCTAGTAGATGATACAAGTAAAGTAATGATTGTGATCATTAAAACAATTTTAAAGACTACATTAAATGTATTGAAAATAACATCAGATGAAAGAGAATACCATTCAGGACGATATCATAAATACAATTCACCATAATCACATTTTTTAACAATGTATTTAGTTCAATAAGAATTTAATGGTGGTTTATCATCATGAAGCATAGATGTATCAATATCTCCACCTCATAATAGTCCAGTTACATATCTAATTCTAAAATGATCTTCAATTTGACCAATCTTACTAATATCACCAAAAATAATATTTACTTTTTTGTCAATGTCAATTGCTAACCCTGGTGATTTATACGCAACTCAGTTAACTACAAAAAGCAATATAGTCATAATTATTGCAGTTAGCAAAATTGATTTTAATACTCTTCAAGGTAATTTAGCAAGTATTCAAAAAGAATAAACTACTATAAATAAAACAATTTGACCAAAGAAACCAACAGGTAAGAAAACTACTACAATCAACATGATTGTAACAATTAGCTTAACAGTTGGGTTTAGTCTGTGATATAAAGATCTACGACTTATGTAATTATCTATTCCAAATTGCATACTACTTACCTAATATTTTAACAATATATGAACCTAATTCTTCAATTGTTCTTGGTTTTAGGCTATATAAATCATTAAATCTTTCATCAATTTTACAAAGTTTATTGATTGTTTGAATAATTCGTGGAGCAATTAATGTTGTAGTAGAAAGTAATTCTTGATCAGTAAATACTTTATATGGTTCCCCTTTTATTCGGATATTTTGCTTATCAAGGACTACAACTTCATCACCAATAGCTAAAGCATGATTCATATCATGAGTGATGACAAAAATAGTTTTTCCTTCCCCTTTTAATTTTTGAATTAAATTTAGCATGTCATTAGTTCCAGAAGGATCCAAACCAGCTGTAGGTTCATCAAATACTAGAATTTCAGGATCAATTGATAAAATTCCTGCAATTGCAACACGACGTTTTTGTCCTCCTGATAAGTCAAATGGACTTCTGTTTATATAATTGCTTGGAATACCCATTTGTAATAGGCATCTTTCAGCAATTTTTTTAGCTTCAGCTTTTTTAACACCTAAATTAACAGGACCGAACATTACATCTTTTAAAATTGTGTCTTTAAATAATTGGTATTCAGGAAATTGAAAAACCATACCTACAGTTTTACGTAATTTTTTAAAGTTTGGTATTCTTTTCTTTGCTCCATAAATTTTTGCATTTGAAACAAATAAATTACCATATTTAGATTTTAGTAATCCATTAAAGTGTGTAACTAATGTAGTTTTACCACTTCCAGAATCACCTACGATAAAATAGATCTTATTTTTTTGAAAAGTTAAATTAACATCTTTTAAAATTAATGTTTCATATTGTGTTTTTTCTTCAAAAACAATTTTTAAATGATCTATTTTTAAAGCATTTTCTGAACCAATTTTATATTCTTTTGCTTTTTGATATGACATTGGTTGTTCTTGAGGAGCTAACAATGTTACTTCTTTTGTTGACATATTTTATTAATCTCCTCTAATAATTTATTTTCATCCAATGTTAATGGAACATTATCAAAATAACTATGAATATATTTAGATAATTGTAAACAATATGGAATATCAAGACTATTATCTCTTAAAAAGTCTTGGTTAGCAAAAACTGTTTCAGGTTCATCATAAGCTTGTAAAGTTCCCTTATTAATAACCATAACTTTATCTGCTAATACTATTTCTTCCATATCATGAGTAATTGAAATAATAGTTTTATGAAATTTATTTCTCAATAAAAGCATTAATTTTTTTAATTCACCCTTAGCAGTTGGATCTAACATTGAAGTAGATTCATCAAAAACAATAATTTTTGGGTTCATTGCTAAAACACTAGCAATAGCAACTCTTTGTTTTTGTCCTCCAGAAAGTTTACTAGCATTGTAAGAAAGTAAATGAGTAACATTAACTATACTTGAAGCAGTTTTAATGATATCTCACATTGCGCAAGGGTTTACTTTTCTATTTTCCAATCCAAATGCAATATCATCTTCAGCAGTTAAACCAATGAATTGGTTATCAGGATTTTGGAAGACAATTCCTACTTCATCACGTAATTTTTTAATAGTGTTCATTGTAATTGGAGTTCCAAAAATTGAAACAGTTCCACTTCATGGCTTCAATAATCCTACTAAAATTTTACTGATAGTGGATTTCCCACTACCATTACTACCAACAATACAAACATAGTCGCCTTCATTAATTTTGAAGGAAACTCCTTTAATTGTTGGTTCGTTTTGAGCTGAATATCCAAAAACAATGTTATCAAATTGTACGGCTGGAACAATTTGTTTGGCTTTAGAACTAGTAGTAATATCAGACATGTTAATTTAGTTTATTGATATTAATAATTATAATTATTTATACATTATAAGCATATGCTAAGGAGAAAATATGAATAATAAGAAAGTAATATTAGTTATTTTAGATGGTGTTGGTTTTGCAAAAAATCAACATGGTAATGCTATTGCAATGGCAAATACACCTACTTACAATAGTTTATTAAAAACATACCCACATGAATTAATTGAAGCATCTGGTGAATTTGTAGGTTTACCAGAAGGACAAATGGGAAACAGTGAAGTAGGACATTTAAATTTAGGTGCAGGTAGAGTTGTTTATACAGGTTTATCTCTTATTAATAAAGCTATAAAAGATAAAGTTTTTTTCAAAAATGAAGCATTTTTAGCAGCTATTGAACATGCTAAAAAGAATAATAGTAAGCTTCATATTATGGGACTAGTATCTCATGGTGGAGTTCATTCAAGTTACGAACACATTCAAGCATTAATTGAATTAGCTGCTTCAAGTGGTGTTAAAACAGTAGTTCATATTTTTGCAGATGGTCGTGATGTAGACCCTAAAGCAATGCAAAAAGATATTATTGACTTTAAACAATTATGTGCAAAAAACAATGTTGTTATAGGTTCAATTTCTGGCCGTTATTATTCAATGGATAGAGATAAAAGATGAGAACGTGTTCAACAAGCATACAATGCAATTATTGGTGAAACTACTAATAAATTCACTGATGTTGAAACATATGTTCAAGAATCTTACAAAAATAATGTAACAGATGAATTTATAGTTCCTGCTATTAATGCGAGTGTAGATAAATCTGAAGTTGCTCTATCTGACAATGATGCAGTAATATTTGCTAACTTCCGTCCAGACCGTGCAAGAGAATTAGTTCACTGCATTTATGGCTCTACTTATTATGATTACAAACCATCAATTGTTAAGAAAAATATTTTCATGGTAACAATGTCACAATATGAAGGAATTACACCATCTGCAGTTGCTTTTCCTCCTGTTAAATTAAAAAACATTTTAGGTGAAGTTATTGAAAAGAATGGATTATCACAATTAAGAATTGCTGAAACTGAAAAATATGCCCATGTTACTTTCTTCTTTGATGGAGGTAAAGAAATTGACTTCCAAAATGAAAAGAAA
Source organism: Mycoplasmataceae bacterium (assembly GCA_029009155.1). Lineage (GTDB taxonomy): Bacteria > Bacillota_I > Bacilli_A > Mycoplasmatales > Mycoplasmoidaceae > Malacoplasma_A. Next base: position 10,342 of record JAQXJX010000027.1, read on the forward strand.
ATATTAGTTCCTTCTCCAAAGGTCGCTACATATGATTTAAAACCATCAATGTCAGCTACTGAAATTACAGAAGAATTAATCCCAACAATTGGTAAATTTGATGTTACTATTTTAAACTTTGCCAATGGTGATATGGTAGGTCATACTGGTAATTTACCAGCAACAATTGCTGCTATTGAATGCGTAGATGTTCAATTAAAACGTATTTATGAAGAATGTCAAGCTAAAGGTGTAACAATGTTTATTTTAGCTGACCATGGTAATGCTGAAGAAATGCTAACAAATGATGAAAAACCAGTTACAAAACATACTACAAACCCTGTATGATTCATTGTAACTGATAAAGATTACACTATAGCTCCTGGTGGAAAACTTGCTAATATTGCTCCAAGTATTTTGAAATATTTAAATATTAACATTCCATTAGAAATGGATGAAAAACCTATTATTGATAAAAAAGAAAATTAGTAATAATGACATTTATTAATTCAATTGATAATAAGCTAATTAAGTCTACAAAAAAACTTTTTAGTGATAAAAAATATCGAGATCAATCTAATTTATTTGTTGCAGAAACATATAAAGTTGTTGACACACTAATAAAACAAGGTTTTGTTCCTCGTAATATTTTAATTACAAAATCATCTCATTATTTTCAAAAAATGAGTGGTCATCAATCACTTGTAGTAGTTGCTGAAAGAATTTATGAAGCTATTTCAGAACTTAAAAATGGTGATGGTGTTATTGCTATTTTCAACAAAGCAAAAAAAACTGATAAAAAAATTGAATTAAATAAAAAATATATTATTTTGAATAATATTCAAAACCCTGATAATTTTGGATCTATTTTAAGAACAGCCACTGCCTTTAATATTGACGGAATCATTATTAGTAATGATTCAGTTGATATGTATCATCCAAGAGTAATTCGTGGTTGTATGGGTTATGGACTAAATTTAATTATTTCTAAAACAACAAATTTATATGAATTAATTAATCATTTGCACCAAATTGGGATTAAAGTTTATGCAACTGGTGTAAATAACAAAGCAATTGCAGTTAATAAAGTAAGTTTAAAAAATGTTGCAATTGTTTTTGGTAATGAAGGGAATGGTTTATCTAGTAAAGAAATGAATGCTTGTGATAAAACTATTTATGTCCCTATTAATCCTATTGTTGATTCATTAAATTTAAGTAATGCTGTAGCTATTTTAGCTTACATAATGAGTTATGAAAACAATTAAAGTTTTATTAAATGATTCTGGTTTAAGATTAGATAATGTTATTGCTAAAGCTTATCCTAATTTTAAAAGGTCTGAAATTTATAAAGCGATAAGAAATAAAAAGGTTCGTGTTAATCAAAAACAAATCAAACAAATTGAATATCGAGTTCAATCTGGTGATTTGATTGATATTTATGTCAATGATGAAATAATTGGAAATAATGATACGAAAAAAATTGTCAATACTAATAGACAAGATTTTAGTATTGTTTATGAAGATAAAAATATCATCATTGTTAATAAACCAGCAGGATTAGTAGTTCACAGCGATAATGAGGATGAAAATTGTTTGATTAATCAAGTTAAAAATTACCTAATCCGTAAAAATGAATACAATCCATTACAAGAAAATACTTTTGCCCCAAGTTTAGCAAACAGAATTGATCGAAATACAAGTGGAATTGTATTAATTGCAAAAAATCGTGTTTCATTAGATATTTTAAATCAAAAAATTAAAGATCGAGAAATAGAAAAATATTATATTTGCAAGGTTTTTGGAATTATTGATCCAAAACAAAAAGTTTTGGTTGATTTTTTAACAAAAGATAGCAAAAACAACATTGTTAAAGTAACTAATAAACCGATTTGTAGTGAATCTAAACAAATTATTACTGAATATAAAATGCTTAGTCATGATCATGACACTAGTACCTTAGAAATTCATTTACTTACAGGTAGAACCCATCAAATTAGAGCCCATTTAGCTTATTTTGGTTATCCATTAGTTGGTGAAACTAAATATACTTTACCCCAATACTATAAAGTAAACAAAAAAATGCATCAAATGTTGTGCTCTTATAAAGTTTCCTTTAATTTTAAAACTTCTGCAGGTATATTGGAATATTTAAAAAATAAAACTTTTAAAATTTCTCCACCTTTTATTCTTTAATCATTTATAATTAAATGATAAATAAAAGGACTTATGGCAGTTAATAACAAAAATACTTTACTAATTTGTGTTTGTGGTGGAAGTGGCAGTGGTAAAACTACTGTTTCTAAAGAAATTAAAAAAATTCTTCCTAAAAATATTTCTTCACAATGAATTTGCTTAGACAATTTTTATCGTAAAGATTTAGCAAAAACAGTGCAAAATTCTTCTCATACAAACATTAATTTTGACCACCCTAATGCTTTTGATTGAGATTTAGCTTTTGAAACAATCAAAAAACTAATGAATGCTGAAACTGTTCAGATGCCAGTTTATGATTATGTTCATTCAAGAAGAAGCGACAAAGTAACAATTGTTAACCCAGTAGATGTTATTATTTTTGAAGGTATTTTAACATTATATGATCCAAGAATTAATGAATTAGCTTCCATTAAAATTTTTGTTGATACACCAGATGATGAACGTTTTATTCGTCGTTTACTTCGTGATAAGAATGAACGTGGAAGAAATGATGATAATGTTATATCGCAATGAAGAAATGTTGTTAGACCAATGTTTAAGACATTTATTGCTCCTCAAAAAGCAAATGCTGATATAGTTATTCCATGATACCGAATGAACACAATTGCAATTCATGCAATTAATGGTGCTATTCAAGAATTAATTAAATCAAACAAGATATAGTAAATATATTACTTATTATGTAGGTTAAACTATAAGATTTACATATAACTGCCCTTTGAAGACTATTCAAAGGCAATATAAATTTCAATGAAAACTAATAAAAAGTAATTTAATATGTACTAAATTAATCAAGGTTACATTAATTTTTTTAAGAAGAAAAGGTAGATTTACTTATTAATTAGAAAACTAAACAGATAAATAAATCTATTCTTGTTTTATTTTTAAAAATTATGAATTCTGTTATAAGTATTCAATTAAGAAAACTTGTAAGAAAAATCAAGAAATAAAAACAACAGATTAAATAAAGTTGTTAATTGGTGTAAAATGTTTTAATTTATTAAATTAAATATAAAGTAATAAATATAGAATATTTTTATGCGAGCATATTTTAGTTATTTGAGAAGTATATTATTAACAAAAACTTCACTTTGAATAGTAACTTCAATTAATTGACTTTTTACATTAATTGTATTGATAATAGTTCCTGTATGTGTTGAGCTTGCACCTATGAACATTTGGAATTTTGAACAAATTAGTTTGCAAGGGATGTATATTATTATCAATAGTGCAATTTGTGCCTTTTTGGTAATTTATATTTTCCGTAGTGGAATTGAAGATCAAACTGAATTGATCATTATGTCAAAACCAATAAAAAGATCAAAAATAATATTAGCTAAATTTATTTGAGTTCTTATTTTTGGCCTTTTTATTGTTTTAGGAGAATCATTTATTTCTCTTTTTACATTATGTTTTGGTCAATACGATCCAATTGATAACATTAAAGGAATGCATTATGAAAAATTATTGCCTTTAATTGGATCATTGTTTTTAGGTACAATGGTTGTTTGCTTAGTTTTTGATTCTTTAGGTATCTTGATTTCAATATTTGGCAATAAAGTTCAAATAATCATTACTTTAGTAGCAGTAGCAATTGTCTTTAGTATTTATGATGTTGTAAATAGAATGATAATTTATCCTATTGCTAGTAATATTAAAGATGAAATAGGTTCTTCTCCTAAATCATTTCAAATTAAAACAGCTAATGGTGGATATGATAACTTTGTTTATACTCAAACAGTTAGTGAATCAGATGCTTATGAATTGTACAAAAGACATAATTCACCTGTAAATGCACTTTCATCTTATTTAAATTTTAATGGGCAATTGTCAAAAATTTATTCATCTTTTGGTGTAAATGATATTCAATATTCTTTATGTAATAAATCATTTGGTGATGATTCTAGTTTAAATGTAACTATTAAAAATCAAAATGATAATTTATTAGCTTATTACATTAGTCAAATTAATAATAATAGTGATGATGTAATGTTAAGCATGCCATATTATTCATCAATAGTTAATGATAAAAAAGGAACTACACCATCATATTCGGATTATGGTTTTACTAATATCACTATGAATTGTGGTTCATTAGCATACATGAAATTTTTAGGTGCAACTGCTGATACAATATGAGTAAGTAATTCTGTTAAATATTTATATGAACCATCAAAGTTTTATTCAATAAAAAATTTAACTAATTTACCAAAAGGTGATATTAATGAATTTAATAAATTAGTATTTGATGAAATAGGAATAAACTTACTAGATCCAAATTCTAATTCTATTTTACCTTGAATAGTTAATGACTCTAATTCAGTTGAACAACAAAAAACCTTTACCCAAATGTGCTTTACATTTATGGATAAATACAAAGATAAATTTAATTTTTCTTTGAATGATGTTGCTAAACTAAATTTATATTTTGCACAAATTCAATTTAGTTTAATTAAAGACTATTTGAATATATATTGAAAACAAATATTTCCAAAACTTTTAGATGAACTTGATGTAACTCGTGAAAAATTTTTCAAAAATGAAAGTAATGTTTTTGTTAAATCTTTTAATTCATTAGTTCAATTTAATAGCCCTTTTGATGATCAAAAAGTTATTTCAAAAAATGATAATAATTATCATTTATATGATTTTTTACACTCATATTATGCATATAGTTCTTGTGCAATATTTAATAATTTAAATTTTGCCTCAGATTATGTAAAACCAATTTCAATATTTGCAAATGCTTGTCATGGAATGAATTTAGAAGGATACCCTAATACTGATGAAATCTTTTATAGTTTTTCATGTAATAAGTTAATTCTTTCTTCAAATTTAAATATGGATAAAATGTACCACTATGTAACTAGTGAATATGTTGACAATAAAACTGCAATTATTGTTTGAACAATAATTAGTATGTTGATTACTAGTTGAGCTGTATTTAAATATATAAAATGTGATATTAGCTAATTTTTAACTTGTTTTCCGCTTAGTGAGAAACGGCTAGCTTCATTAATTTTTACTTTAACTATATCTCCAATTTTAGCATCACCTGTAAAGTTAACGACTTTTCATTGTGGAGAATATCCTGTTAATCTTTTAGCGTTGTTTTTAGAAACACCATCTACTAATACATCTAAAACTTTACCGACAAATTTTTCATTTGCTTCTTTTGCATATTTTCTAACTAATTCATCTAATTCATATAGACGTTTTTTCTTTTCTGTTAGTGTAACATGATCGATAATTTTTGCTGCAGGTGTTCCTTCTCTTTTTGAATATATGAAGGTATATGCATTATCATATTTAATACGATTATATAAATCAATTGTATGTCTAAATGCTTCTGATGATTCATTAGGAAAACCAACTATTAAATCTGTTGAAATAGATATATCAGGAATTTTTTCTCTTAAATAGTCAACTAGATCAATGTAATCTTTAATTAGCATTTTTCGGTTCATTTGCTTTAAAATTTCTTCATCACCTGATTGAATTGGTAAATGAATGTATGGCATAATGTTGTCATATTTTGCCATAACATCAATTAAATCTTTATTTAAATTTCAAGGGTTACTAGTAGAAAATCTAATTCTTGGGATGTTTAGTTTAGCAATATCCTCTAATAAATCTTTAAAGTGATATGTTTTATCTTTAAAATCTAAACCATATGAATTAACATTTTGACCAATTAAAGTAACTTCTTTTAGTCCATTTTGCATTAAATGTTTAATTTCATCAATTATATCTTCTTTGCTACGACTAATTTGTTGACCACGAGTATATGGAACTATGCAATAAGTACAAAATTTATCACATCCATCCATAATAGTAACAAATGCTTTATGCTTTTGTTCTATTGTTCTTGGTAATATTTTGTATTTATTTTCAGCTTGATGCTTTACTGATAAAATCTTATTGTTATTGATGTAAGATTCATAAATTATTTCTGGTAATTGATCAATATTATGTGTACCAAAAATAAAATCTACATGTTGATTTTTTGATATACGATCGAATACATTTTCTTGTTGAACCATACATCCACAAACACCAACTCTAATGTTTGGATTATTTTTTCTTTTCTTTACTAATCAACCAATTTCTCCAAAAACTTTGAGTTCAGCGTTTTCTCTAATTGCACAAGTATTTAAAATAATTAAATCAGCATTTTCAATATCTAAACTCTTATTAAAACCCATTTTTATTAAGATATTGTCAATAACTTGGGAGTCTACAACATTTGCTTGACATCCATAAGTACGAACAAAGAAAGATAATTTTTTATATTTACTGTTAATAAATTTTTCATCAATTTTAAAATCTTTTTTATTTATTTGTAAACCTTTTGTGGTACGGAATGATTGTTTTTTTAAATTTGGTTTAGAAATTAAATTAGTTTTATTGTTGTCTACCATATTATTGTTAAATATTTATATATATAATAATAAAAATATAAAAGTTTTATTTATGAAAAAAGTTTTTAAAGTTTTACCTGTTTTAACTGCAGCATGTGCCAGTCCTTTACTTGTATTATTAGGAGGATGTGCCCCTAGTTGTAATAAATGTTATAGAGAAGTTGATTTTTCATTGGAAAAAATCAATAATTTAAATGATACTAAACAAGCAAGTACTAATATAGAAAAAATGTTATTAGGTGATAAATCTTATCATAACGGTAACTATGTAATTGTTTTTGGATCAGAATGTAGTGCTGAATCTAATAAATTATTTGGTGAACATGGTGATCATTATGAAGACTATGTTAACTCAAATTGTATGGGTAAATCTAAGTTTGCCGAAGCGTTTGACACTATTAAAAAAACTTACTATAATAATTTAGATTTTGGTTTACAATTATACCTTGATTTAGAAACTTTGGATGAAGCTAAACAAGATCAACAAGATTGATGTGATGATGGTGCACTTGCTTTTGATAAAAAATGAGACAGTCAATATGTATCTAAAGCACAACAAATTTATGATACAAGAGAATACGATGTTAAAAAAACATATGAAAAAAATAAAAGTTTCTTTGACCGTGTAAGAAATGCTGACTATATAAGAACAGATGAATCAGCTGTTAAAATGCGTGAATTAGTTTCATATATTCAAACATTATTTACAGCATCAGTTGTACCAATGGCTGCAGATAATAATTTACCATTTGCAATGGTTTGAGTGAAAGGTGTTCCTCAAAAAGATCAATTTAAACAATTAAATGGTTCTACTTGTTGTGATGACCTATTTAATATAGTTAAATATATTAGCGATCATCAAAAAGATGATAACAAATAATATTATTAACAAACTATAAAAAAGAGTGGATTTGATTATTTTAAATCCACTTTTTTATTTGCTTTAAAATAGAAAAAATATTTTAGTTTTTTTGATTAAAAAAACTTTACTTGCAATTTATGTTTACATAAATATCAGTAAAGTCTTTAAATTATTAGTTTTGAATTATTCAATTTACCATTAAAAAAACCGCAAATGTTGCAGTTATTCTTAAATTTCTTCGTAATTAGTTACAACTCATTGGATATCTTCATCATCATCACATGAGTCAATAAATTCTTGAAGTTTTGTTTCAATTTTTTCTTCTAATTCATTAATCTTTTCGTTTGCAATTAATTTAATTTCTGCATCAAAAATTTCAAAATCATTCTTGTTAAAAATGTCTTTTACATTATAGAAGTCATCTGGTTCAACATAAACTTCGATTGAATCTTCATTTTCAACAATGTCAATAATCTTGTTTTCTAAAGTTAATTCCATTATTTTATCTAATGTAACATCATTATTTTTAACAAGAATAATGAAACCTTTATTTTCAAAAAAGTGTTTTACACTATTTTGTTTAGCAATTTTTGCATTTAACTTATTTAAATAACCACGTAAGTTACTTGCAACACGGTTTGGATTATCTGTTAATGCTGAAACAATGATTTGAATTCCATTAGGACCATATGCTTCATATTCTAATGTTTCTAATTTTTCTTCATCTTTGTTATGACCATTAATATTTTTGTTAATTGAGTCTCTTGAAAGATTGTTTTGTAATGCTTTATCAACAGCAGCTTTTAAACGAGGATTGGCTTCAATATTAGGGCCGCCAACTTTTACTGCAGCACGTATTTCACGTGCTAATTTTTGTCAAAGTTTAGCTTGCATTTGTTGTTTTTTGTTTGTTTGACTTGCTATTAAATGTTTACGTGGCATATTAAACACCTCTAAAATTTTTTTATAATATGGTGCTCAGAAAGGGACTTGAACCCTTAAGGTATCACTACCGGTAGATTTTGAGTCTACTGCGTTTGCCATTTCGCCACCTGAGCATAATTAATTAACTTAAATTATATAAAATGGATATATAGAAATAAATTATTTCTAATATTTTTTTAAAAAATATTTTTTATTAATATAATTATTGCACTTATATTAATTTAGCAGATTGGAGGTGAATTCGATAATGGCAAAGGTAATAGTTAAAGATGACAACTTAAACGATGCAATGAAAAAATTCACTCGTATCATGTCTGAAACAAGAAAAGTAGCTAGAAATCACGAATACTACTTAAGACCAGGTTTAAAAGCTAAAGAAAAAGCTAAAAACGCTGCAAGATATAACAAGAGAAAATATCGTTAATAAATATTTGTTTAGGCTAATCTATATAGATTAGCTTTTTTAATGGTTATAAATTCCTAGATCATATTTTAAGATCTTTTATATATACAACAAGATAATATTTAGGCTTGTTTCAAATTATAGACTTATCTACTCTTTTGACATTTAGAAATATATCACTAATAAAAATATTATTTTTTTATTAAAAGTTAAATGATTTTTATAATAAAAATGTAAAGGTTATAAGAAAAAAGTATATAAGAAAAAAGGAGAAAAGGAATGAAAAAAATTTCTAAATTTTGCAAACTAATGTTAGGAGTATCATCTGCATGTTTTGCAGGAGGAATAGCTGCTGCTTATTTAAATAGCACTGCTATTGTAAACAATAAAACACAAGCATTAAATAATACTAAAAATGATAATGTACAAACTAAAGAAATAGATGCTAAATTAATAGGAGCTGATGAAGGAAAAGTTACTATTGAATATACAAATCCAAGCGAATGTAAAATTGTAAGTTGTTCTGATTTTAGAGCAACAGGAGATTACAATTTTAATGGTGGTCAATTTTCATTAAATGGAGTTAAATATACAATTACTGAAATTGGAGATAATGCTTTCCACCCTGGTTATTTTGATAAATTTTTTGTTGAATGTAATTTAACTATTCCTTCAACAATTAAAAAAATTGGTAAAAAAGCTTTTGCATATTGTCAAAGAGCCTTCTTTTGAACTAAAAAAGAAATTATTAGTCTAACATTTCAAGAAGGAATTGAATACATTGAAGAAGATGCTTTTGAAGAATGTTTAGATATTACTACAAAGAAATTAATTCTTCCAAATAGTGTTAAATACATTGGTAATAATGCTTTTGCAGGCATACGTGTGGAGGAATTAGAATTATCTACATTAGATCATGTAATTGAAATAAATGTTGATCTATTTGATCATAAAAACGGTTTTATAAGCTGTTCTAATATAAAAACAATTTGACTTAGAGATAAAGATATGAAAGCTAAATATGGGGATCATAAATATTGAACATCTGCTTGAAATATGTTTCGATTAAAATACTAACACTTTACTAAAAAAACTAATAATTTTTAGAGTTTAAATAATCAAGAATGAATTTAAAAGAATCATCTCTTGATTTTTTTTCATTCAAGAATTCATGTCTACTATTCTCTACTAATTTAATTGTTAAGTCTTTTATTAAGGCTTTATTCTTATAAAAATTATAAAGCTTTTTAACACCTTTTCCCATATCTCCTACTGGATCATTTTCACCAGAGATTAATAATATAGGTAAATCTTTATTTAAATGGTTTATATATTTTTTTGTATATAAACTTCTTAAACCTTTAAAAAAATCTGTATAAAAACGATATGAACAAGTAAATGAACAAAGAGGATCATTATGATATTTTTTGTTGTTTTCTGGATCGTTGCTTAATCATTCTTTATCATCAAAATGTTTAGCATATTTACCAAATGATAATTTTTCAATTAATTTAGCAGGTTTAGTTTTTTTGTTAAATAAACAAACAAACGATCCTAAATATACTTCAAAATCTTTTTTATAATTACTACCCGCAATTATTGCTCCATCGATATTAAAACCATTTTTGGCAATATATTTTTGGGTTAAAAATGAACCATAGGAAAAGCCAAAAATAAAATATTTTAAATCTGGGTATTGTTTTTTGTAATGTTCTGTTATCAATATTTCATCTGTTACTGTATCATTAAACATATCACAATTACAATAACCCAAAGTGTTAGGATCAGTTTCACCATGTCCCCTGTGATCATCTGCTACAACAATATACCTGTTTTTATTTAAAAAATTAGCAAACGCTTCATATCTTTTAGAATGCTCAACCATACCATGGATTATTTGAACTATCCCTTTAGGGTGTTCAACATTTTTTCATTCATTAATTTTAATTTTTTTATTATCAAAACTTTCAAATATCATGATAGTACTCCCTTTTAATAGTTATACAATACATCATCATTCAATAAAATAACATGTAATTTAATATTTATAATTAAATCAATAGATTTATATTTTAAGGTTTATTAGTTATGAATAGCGAAAACAAATTAAAACAAGAAACTATAGTTAATCATTTAAAAAATTATGGTTTTGTTTATCCAGGAAGTGAAATTTATGGTGGATTATCAAACACTTGAGATTATGGTCCAGTTGGAGTTTTATTAAAAAATAACATTAAACATTTATGATGAAAAGAATATGTTACTAAACAAGGTAACTCAGTTGGATTAGATTCATCAATTATTTTAAATCCTCAAGTATGAAAAGCTAGTGGACATTTAACTAATTTTTCTGATCCTTTAATTGATTGTAAACAATGTAGAAATCGTTTTAGAGTAGATAAGTTAATTGAAGAAAAATTAAATATTCATGTTTCTGAAGGTGCTACATTTGAAGAATTAGAAAAAATTATTCATGATAATCATTTAGTTTGTCCAGTTTGTGGTAAAGAAGATTGAACAGAAATTAGAAAATTTAATTTAATGTTTAAAACTTATCAAAGTGTTCTTCAAGATGCAAGTAGTGAAGTGTATTTAAGGCCAGAAACTGCTCAAGGTATTTTTATTAATTTTATGAATGCTCAAAGAACAAGCAGAATGAAATTACCTTTTTCAATTTGTCAAATAGGTAAAGCTTTTAGAAATGAAATTACTCCAGGAAACTTTATTTTTAGAACACGTGAATTTGAACAAATGGAATGTGAACATTTTTGTTATCCTGATTATGCAGATACAGCATTTGAAGAACAATTAGATAAAGTTAAAAACTTTGTTAATAATATTCTTAAGTTTAAACCTGAAAATGTTAGATTATTTGAACATCCAAAAGATGATTTATCTCATTATTCAAAACGTACAGTAGATATTGAATATAATTTCCCTCATGGATTTAGTGAATTATGAGGTGTGGCACATCGAGGTAATTATGACTTAACTTGCCATCAAAAAGAATCTAAAGCAAACATTTGATATTTAGATGAAAAAACAAATACTAAATTTATTCCTTTTGTTATTGAACCATCTGTAGGTGTGGATCGTTTGTTTTATGCAATAGTATGCGATACATATGAAGAACAAGATTTAGGTAATAATGATAAAAGAGTTGTTATGCATTTTACATATGAACTTTCACCATATAAAGTTGCAGTACTACCATTAGTTAATAAGCTTTCTGCTCAAGCTTATGAAGTATTTAAATCTCTTATTGATAAAGATATTAGTGCAACTTTTGATACATCTGGTTCAATTGGTAAACGTTACCGTAGACAAGATGCTATTGGAACTTACTATTGTATTACATTTGATTATGATTCATTAAATGATCAAAAAGTAACAATTAGAAATCGTGATACAATGCAACAAGAAAGAATAGAAATAAAACAAATTTTTAACTATTTGAATAATATTAATAAGTAGAGATATATATGCTTAACCAAAATAGCAACCGCTTAGATTTTAAGATAATTGACGACATTCGACGAAGTGCAAGAATAGTTGATGTTATTGGTCATTACATTAAACTTCAAAAGAAAGGCAATAGTTATTTTGGTTTATGTCCATTCCATCCTGATAAACACCCCTCATTATCAGTAAGTCCATCAAAAAACGTTTGAAAATGTTTTGTATGTGATGCTAAAGGATCAGTGTTTGATTTTGTTTCAAAAATTGAAAAATGTTCTTTTATTGATGCTGTTAAAAAAGTAGCAGAAATATCTAATTATGATATTAGCAATATCAGCTTCTTTAAAAAGAATAATTCTGAACAATTCACACCAAAACAAAAAAGAATTCTTTTAGCAAATGAAAGACTTGGAAAGTTTTTTCATGACCAACTTTTATTACTTAAAGCTAATGCACATGCTTTAAATTACTTAAAAAGCAGAGGATTAGATGAAGAAGTAATTAAGAAATTTAAAATTGGTTATGCTGTTAATGACAAAAATAGGACAATAGATTTTTTAACAAACAAAAATAATGCATTATTAAATTTAACACCAGAGCAACAATTTAATGAACAAGAATTACTAGATGCAGGAATAGCGACAGTTAATAGTAAAGGTGAAATTTTACCTTTATTAATTGATAGAATTACTTTTCCAATCTATGATGCTAATAATAATTTAGTTGCTTTTAGTGGAAGGGATTTGTCTGGAAAAGCAGATAATAAATATCTACATACTAAAGCTACTGAAGTATTTGATAAAAGTAAAATACTATATAACTTTAATAGAGTTAATTTTACTAACAATGATGATACTTTAATAATATGTGAAGGTTTCATGGATTGTATTGCTTATAATCGTGCTGGTTATACAAACTGTGTTGCTACAATGGGAACACAAATTACCCAAAACCATGTTTACTTATTAAAGTCATTAAAATTTGTAAAAACCATTATTTTATCTTTTGATAATGACAATGCTGGGACTATTGCAAATATTAATAATGCAAAATTTTTAATTGATAATGGTTATAATGTAACAATCGCTAATTATCAAGACTTTCAACAAAAAGACATTGATGAAATAATTTTAAAAAACGGTATTGATGCAGCTAAAAAAGTAATTGAAGAAAGAGAAGATTTTGTTTCTTTTCTTATAAGAAAGAAATTATCAATTAAACAACCTGTTGATAAAGTTAAAAATGCAGTTGATGATCTAATAGAAGATATTATCAGTTATGGTAATAAGATGTTAAAAAATCAATATTTTAAATCAATTGCTCAATTAGCAAATTATGATTTAGAAGAAATTGAAAAAGAATTTAATAAAAAAGAACAAAATGCTCTTAGTTACAAGCAAACTAACTACAACTATTCAAAATCTTATAAACATCAAAATAATAATTATTCATCTAAAACCAATGTTGCTACTAATGATGAAATGATTAATGAAATTCAAAAAGCAATATTAGATTTTAATAATAATTATGAACATTCACTACAATCAATTTCTTTACTAGAAACTGAATATAAGAAAAAAAGTGCTGAAGTTAGCAAAATATATAAAAAAATTACTCATGCATTATCACAAATAATTATTCAAAGTTTATTTATCCCACAAGCATATATTCCTTATGTAAATAATATTGCTTTTAATAGTAATGAAAAATATGATCATTTACTATTAATTCTTAAATTTATTGATAATGAAATTGGTAAAAATAATAACATTACTTCAAATGAATTAATTGAAAAATTAAAAAGATATTTAGACAATCAATCTATTCTAGATCCATCATATAAAAAATCATTAACTTGATTTAATGATAAATTTTTACAAAAAGCCTTAATTGATTCAATAGAATGTAAAAAGAAAAAAGAAGGAGAAGTTGAAAAATTAATGAAAGACAATGTTAATGAATTTGTTAAATGCAAATATCAATTGTACATTATTCAAATTTATATGAAAGTAATTGAAAATGAAAAAAATGACAACTTATCAGATTTAGAAAAAGAAGTAGAACGAAGTAAGAACATTGAAAGCATGAACATTATGTGAAAAACATACATCAATTGGATTAAGGAGAAATAGTTTATCAATGCGAGCTTTAGGTATAGATTTTGGAACTAAAATAATTGGCATTGCAATTAGTGATGAAAATAAGAAAATAGCTAGTGCATGTGCATCAATTACTTTTCCTAAAAATAATTATTTATATGCTGTAAATCAAATTCAAAAATTGATTAAAAGATATGATAATTCCGTTGATCTAATTGTTTTAGGTTATCCTTTACATATTAATGGTAATAAGTCAGAAAGAACATTTTTAGTTGAAAAGTTTTATGACTTATTAATTAACAACATACCAATTAAAACCATTTTTTGAGATGAAAGATATTCAACTTCAAAAACCACAGAGATGTTAAAAGAATTCATTGAATTAAAATCAAGTCAAATTAAAAAAGTCAAAGATAAATTATCAGCTCAATATATATTGCAAGATTTTTTAAATCATAAGGATGAAAACAATGACAATTAATGAACTAAAAGAGATTTGCATTAATGATTCTATTCCAATCTTAAGAGATAAGACACTAGAATATATCATTAACATAATTAAAGAAAATAAAATAAAAAGCATTTTAGAAATAGGAACAGCATATGGATATAGTTCTTTTGCTTTTAATCAAATTGATTGTGTTAATGAAATACTTTCAATTGAAAAAAATAAAGATAACTATCTTAAGGCAAAAAACTTTTTAGCTGGTAACAAAAAGATTAATTTAGTTAACGATGACTGTTTTGATTTTGTTCCAAATAAAAAATATGATTTAATTTTTATTGATGGTCCTAAATCACATCAAGATCAATTATTTTTAAAATACTCAAACTATTTAGAAGATAATGGTTTTATAATAATAGATAATATTTTTCTAAAAAAATATTCTTCAATTGATTTTAATTCTTTAACTAAAAATCAACAACATTTAGTTAAAAAGGTAAAAGAATTTCAAAAATGATTAGAAAACAATAATGAATGGAATATTAACATTTTAGATATTGATGATGGAGTGGCAATTTGTCATAAAAAATAATATGGATAAAAAAATTATTATTACAGCAAATAATTATGATAATGCAATTAACATTTTAAATACTAATTCAAAGTATTTAAAAGCTATTATTGTTGGATATGAAAAATTTAGTGATTGTATTAATTCAAAATTATCTATTAAAGAAATTAATAATTTAATTTTAATAGCTCATAAACAAGGCGTAGAAATTTATATGTTAATTGATTCATTCATCTATGAGGATCAAATTAATGAATTGGAGCAATTAATAAAAACAACAGCAGAAATTAAAATTGATGGAATTATTTTTAATGATTTTGCAATTAATCAAATTTGTTATGAAAATAAGATTGATATTAAATTGATATATAATCCAAAAACTTTAGTTACAAATTATGGTCAATTTGATTTTTATTTAAAAAATAATATTAATTCTGTAGTTTTACCAAATGAATTATTATTAAATGAAATTTTGGAAATGGGAGATAATTGTCAAATAAATAATAAAAAAATTGAAATCATTAAGCAAGTATCTGGATATAGCATGATAATGTTTTCACGTTGAGATTTAATTAAAAATTTTTGTGAAAAAGAACAAATTAATTATCATGATTTAAAAGATAAAAAACTTTGAATAAAAGAAAACAGTCGAGAATTTCCAAGTATTATTTTAGAAAACGAATATGGTACACATATTTTCTCAGGTTTTTGTATTTCATGTTTAAAATTTATTAATAGTTTTATAGAACACAATATTAATGTTTTTCTTATCGATTCTTTTCTTAAAAATGATCAATGAACTTTAGATACTTTAAATTTATATACTAAGCTTTTAGATAATTTAGAAAATTTAAATTTAATTAATGATCTAATTAAAAATGAAATAGCAATTAATCTTCCTGACCAAACATCGATTTCATTTTTAGGAAACAAAAGTGATTTACTATATCTTCCAAAGGAGAAAAACAATGAATAAATTTAAAATTGAACTTTTATCTCCAGCTGGTGATGTTAATCGAGGAAAAATTGCTTTAAATTTTGGTGCTGATGCCATTTATTTTGGGGCGAAAATGTATTCATTACGTGCAAGAGCAAGTAATTTTGATTTAGAAAATATTGAAGAAATAATCAATTATGCCCATGCAAATAATAAAAAAGTTTACATTGTTACAAATATTTTATGTCATAATGGGCATATTAAAAACTTTGAACCTTTTATTAAAAAAATTCTAGCCTTTAAACCTGATGGATTTATTTGTGCCGACCCATTCATTATTAGTAAAATTAGAGAACTTGATCAAAATGTTGAGATCCATATTTCAACTCAACAATCTACAACTAATTCTAAAGCAGCAGCATTTTGAAAAAGAAATGGTAGTAGTAGAATTGTTTTAGCTCGTGAAGTAACTTACAATGAAATGAAACAAATGGTTAGTTCATGTAATGATATTAACATGGATATTGAATATTTTATTCATGGTGCAGTTTGCATTGGCTATTCTGGTAGATGCATGTTAAGTGACAATTACTGCTTAAGGAATGCAAATTTTGGTGGTTGTGCTCAGTCTTGTCGTTGAATTTATACTTTATTTGATCAAGATAAAGTATATAGTGATCATTTTAGTATGTCTGCTAAAGACATGTGCCAACTACCTAACCTTAAAGAAATTCTTGAATTAGGAATTAAATCATTAAAAATTGAAGGAAGAATGAAAACAGAACATTACATTGCGACAGTAAATCAAGTTTATTCAAATGCAATAAATGAAATTTATGATCATGGTTCTTTATCAAATGAAAAATTAAATGAGTATACCAATGAACTAGAAAAAATAGCAAATCGAGAAACAGATATTGCTTGATTTAACGGTAAACCTAGTTATAAAGCAATGTTAAGTTCTGAAGCACAAAAACAAGTAAGCCAAATTTTCGTATTTGTTATTAATAAGAAAATTTCTAATAACACATATGAAATAATTAGTCGTAACTTTTTTAAAATTACTGATAGTTTTGAAATCATTAGTCCTAAAAGACCAATTAAACATGCAAAAATAATAAAAATTTTAGATAAAGATAATAATTCTATTTCTATTGTTAATAAACCAATGTGTAAATATATAGTTACCTTTGATACAGAGAATGATTTTATGCCTAATGATTTAGTAAGAATAGTGAAATAACTATATCTTGTTAATATGTTTTAAGAAAAGCAAATAAGCTGTTGAAAGTGATGATAAATATAATTCAGAATTTTTCAATAGAATATCTTTTAAATTAGATTCACTTATTCATTTGTTTTCACTAATTTCTTCAAAAAATGAACCATCATTTGTAGGCTTTTCATTAGTTTTATTAGTTAAATCAATTAAAAAATTGAATACAACTTCATTCATTTGGGTTGATGAAGTGGCTTTTACTACTTCTTTAATGTTTTCTTTTGTAATTGTATATCCACTTTCTTCTCATACTTCCTTGATTACATTATCAGTTGGAGTTTCATTAATTTCAAGAGAACCAGTAATACAACATGGATATAAATTTTTATATGTGTAGTTGTGATCTTTTAGTTTGATTTCTGGTAATGGTTGATAACGAATTAAAAAAGAATAAGAACCATCTTGTTCTTTTTTAAAACACAAAGCAGCAGTAGAATTTACATTTCTTCTTTGTGCATATATAAATCCTCGGTCTGTTTGATATGTATCTAAATGATAGTTACTAAATATTTTCTTGCTCATTGTGATTGCCTTTGACAAAAATTTTTACTCTTTTTTTAAATTTTTCTTTTAATTTTAATTTATTAAAGAATAAAGTAGTATTTTTTATTAATTTATCATCATTTGAAAAAAATTCAATCATTTTAAGTAATTCAATCAAACCAATATGTTTAACATTAACTTTAAAAAGGTGAAAATATAAAATTTTAATAGCTTCTGATTGATACTTTATTCTTGCATTGTATAAAACATAATTATGGGAAATTAGATTACGAAGATATAATATATTTTTAATAAAGTCAATAAAACCACTCGTATAAATTCGGTCTAAATTAAATTTTTCACATATTGCCTCAGTTAATTCATCATTTAAAGCTAAAAATACACTAAATGTTGTAGCAAAACTTCAAGTTAGACACATGATATCTAATGGTAATTCGCTCCAAGTTAAAAAAACATCTTTAGTATTCTTAATTTTGTAAACTTTTGTATTATCGTTTGTTTCACAATATTTAACAAGTAAATGGATAATTCGATCAAAATCAATTGGAGGATTAACCATTTTTAGATTACTAAAAATATTTTGTTTTATGAAATTAGGATTTAATTTAAATAAACAACGATCTTCAATATGAAAAGCATTAATAACAGTATAAGCTACACTGGTATTTAATTTCTTTTCTATTCTTAAAAGTAACCTTATAACGTGATTGGCAAAATCTACATCAAATTGATAAAAATCAATAATTTGTGAGCTAGTAGCTTCGCTATCATAAATTTTTTTTGAATTTTCTTTAAAAAAGATTTGACTATATCCACCAATAACTGTATTAAAGTTATTGTCTTCAATATATTTTTTTAATTTTGTTTTATTGTCAATTTTAAGATTTTGTCTTTCTAAATATTTAACAATTGCATTAAAGTTGATAATATCTTTCATATTCTCTTTATTTTAATGGTATTATTATTTAACTAATAGCATTAATAAAAAAACAATAAATATGGCAAATAATATTAAAAAACATCAAATTACTCAAGAAGGTCTTGATAACCTTAATAAAGAATATCGTGAACTTATTGAAGTTAAAAGACCTGCAAATACAAAAGCATTACAAGAAGCTCGTGAACAAGGTGACCTTAGTGAAAATGCAGATTATGATGCAGCTAAGACAGAACAAGCAGAAATTGAAAAACGTATTGCTGAAATTAAAAACATTTTAGACCATTATGAAATAATTTCTAATGTTAAAACTAGTTCATCTAAAGCAACAATAGTAAAGATTGGTTCTAAAGTAACTATTTTTGACCACAGCGATAGCGAAAAATACACTTATGAAATAGTAGGTGAAATTGAAGCTGATCCTGTACAAGGTAAAATTTCTAACAAGAGTCCATTAGCTAAAGCAATCATTGGCAAAGTTGTTGGTGATGATGTTGAAGTACATGGAATTGAAAATCCTTACCGTGTAAAAATTGAAAAAATTGAAAATTAATTCACAAATATTATTTTTTATGTATAATCTATTTACTTATCATTTTTCAAGTGATTAAATCACTAATGATAAGTAAAGAAAATGGACAGATAGCGAAGCGGCCAAACGCAGCTGACTGTAAATCAGCCACCATCGGTTTCAGTGGTTCGAATCCACTTCTGTCCACCAGTTTGGGTTGTAGCCAAGCGGTAAGGCATCAGATTTTGATTCTGACATGCGTTGGTTCGAATCCAACCTACCCAGCCAATTATGTCTCACTAGCTCAGTGGTAGAGCATTTCACTTTTAATGAAGGGGTCCGGAGTTCGAGTCTCCGGTGGGACACCATATTATGCTGAAGTGGCGGAATGGTAGACGCACAGGACTTAAAATCCTGTGATGGCAACATCGTGAGGGTTCAAGTCCCTCTTTCAGCACCATATTCTGCGGGTGTAGTTCAATGGCAGAACTATAGCCTTCCAAGCTATTAACGTCGGTTCGATTCCGATCACCCGCTCCATATTTGTAGATACCCTACGATTTGATTAATCAAGTTGTTGGGTTTTTAAAATAAAGAGCGGTTATAAATAAATAGGGAATCAAAATTCTCTATTTTTTCATTAATATATAATATCTATATATTTAGTCCATACAAATTGACTTAATATTTCCTATGTCTAAATTTCAGAAATCTAAAAAAATTTTAAGTATTTTAATACCTATTGCTACTAGTTTATCAATGTGTGGTGTTTTTGTATCTTCATGTTCAAAAAAAACAAGTATTATTACTAAATTTGATGCTAAATTAATTGGAGCAGAAAAAGGTACTATTATTACAAAAGTTGATTCACGTAACCATGTTACTATTTCAGGTGTTAGTGATGATTTTGCTGCAACAGATCTTGATTTTAATAATGGTATTTTTAGTCATGAAGGAAAAACATATTCTATAAAAGAAATTTCAGGCGGTGCTTTTAATAGTACTCCTAATTTAAAAGGGAAGTTGATTATTCCTTCATCAATTGAAGTAATTGGTGATCAGGCTTTTAAAGATTGCAAAAATCTTAATAGTGAACTAGTTTTAAATACTGGTTTATTAACTATTGGTAATGGTGCTTTTGAAGGTTGCTATTTCTTTAGTGATTTACTTATTCCTGATTCAGTTACTAGTATTGGTGAAAGAGCATTTGCAAAAAATATTGCTTTAAATGGTACTTTAAAATTACCAACTAATTTAAAAGTAATTAATAAAGAAACATTTATTGGTTGTGAAGGCTTTTCAGGTGAATTAAAATTACCAAATTCTTTATTAACTATTGGTGATAATGCTTTTGGTGGTTGTAGTAATTTTATGGGTTCATTAGTTATTCCTGATTCAATCACTACAATTGGACAAAGTGCTTTTGATAACATGAGCAATATTACAGATGTTGTAATAGGTTCTAGTCTTTCAAATATTCCGAATTGTTGTTTTCGAGATTGTACTAGTCTTAAATTTATTCAAAATTTATCAACAAATAATAGTTTAACTAGCATCGGTAATTATGCTTTTAGTAATTGTTGTAATTTAGAAGGAGAAATTAGTCTAAATAATAAAATTACATTAATTGGTAATCATGCATTTAATGGATGTAGCAAAATTACTAGTTTAATATTAAATGACTCGATTACTAAAATTGGCGAATATGCTTTTAAAAATTGTTTAAATATCGCTAACCAAATTAATATTCCAGCATCAATTGAATCAATTCCACAAGGATGCTTTGAAAATTGTAAGAAAATTAGTGGAACACTAACAATAAAAAGTAATGTTAAAACAATTGGTGAATCTGCTTTTAGCAATTGTATTTCATTAACAAATTTACTATTTAATGAAGGAGTGACTTCAATTGGTGCATCCGCTTTTAGCAGTTGCAGTCAAATAGCAAATGAAAATTTAATATTACCTCAAAGTTTAACAACTATTAGTAATAATGCTTTTTATCATTGTAATGATATTAAAAATATCACTTTTTTATCAACAAAATGCACTATTGGAGAGTCTGTATTTAGTGATTGTTCTAGTCTACAAACAGTAGATTGAACTAACTTTACTGATTTAATTCCTTTTAATTTAAGTGTTTTTAACAATTGTGATAGTTTAACTAAAATTTATTTAAAAAATACTGTTTTAGTCCAAAAATATTCTAATGATTTAGGATGAAAAATTTATAAAAGCTATTTTGATGTGAAACCATCATAAAATTTGAACTTATAATTTTAATTATAAAAAACTTTAATTTTGTATTTTATCAAAATAATACCTAATATATTTTATTCTTATAAGCATTTATAGATATATAATTTAAATAATAATATAAGTATATAGATGTTAAGAAGTAAATGGGGTATTATGAAAAATAAAAAAATTAAATTATTAGCTGCTTTTATTGGATCAATTTCAACTACTTTTGGTTCTATTTATGCCATTTCATTAGCTCAAACAAATAATAAGAGTGAATTGGTATTAAGTCAAAATGATAAAAATGTTGATAATCATAAGAATTTTGCTTCTGCACCACTTCCACCTGAATATCATCAATTACCTTTTAGTAGTTTTGTATCTGGAAACAATATTAAAGGTGACCTTATTTATGAAATTAATGAAGAATGTAAAACAATTAGAATCGTTGGTTCTAACTTAGTATCTGGTGACAATGTTAGATTCTTCCCTCGTGTTTCAATTCAAGGTGGAGAATATTCATATGCAGTCACAGCAATTAATAATCATGCCTTTGATGGTTGTAGCCAAATAACAGGTATGATTACTTTGCCAGAAGAATTAGTAACAATTGGTGATTATGCTTTTAATGGATGTACTGGAATTACCGGAACTTTAAAAATTCCAAGTTCAGTAACAACCATTGGTGATCATGCATTTGATAGATGTACTGGATTAAACTTAAGCTTAGTATTACCTAATAGATTAAAATATTTGGGTGATTATGCATTTTCAAATTGTAGTAGTATTCAAGGTACTGTTAAAATTAGTAATTTTATTACTCCATTTGAATGCAAAATTGGCCGTTATGCCTTTGAAAGCTGCACTCATATAGAAAAAGTAATTTTACCAAATAATATTACTAAAATTGATACTGGTGCTTTTATTAGTTGTACAGCTTTAAAAGAAATCAATCTTCCTGAATCACTAGAAGTTATAAATGATTCAGTATTTAAAAACTGCTCATCCTTAAAATTTGATAACCTTAACTTGCCAGAGAATTTAACTACTATAAATGTTTCTGCGTTTGAAGGTTGTTCTCAAATTACTGGAACTTTAACTATTCCAAATTCTATTACACAAATAAGAGGTTATTGCTTTAAAGGCTGCTCAAATATTGAAAATATTGTTTTTCCTGAAAAATTAGAAGTTATTAATACTCAAGCTTTTTATGGTTGTAATAAAATAACTTCTGTAGATTTTCCTGAAACATTAGAAAGAATTGACAAAGAAGCTTTTTTCCAATCAGTAAATACTTCATTAACATCAAGTTTAAAAATTCCTGCATCAGTTAAAATGATTGGTGATCATGCTTTTTATAATTCAGCCAATACATCTACAGAGATCAAATATACAGTTGAAGGCATTGGGTTAAATGTATGATGTTTAGGTCTTATTGGTAATGGTTCTATAACTTTTAGTAATCTTAAAATTAAAGATGGAACTTATGCTATTGCTGAAAGTGCTTTTGATAACTCCGAATATCATAATAAATCATTAATTAATGCAGGACTATCTCTTCCTTCATCTTTACAATATATTGGATACTATGCTTTTCGAAACCAAGGTATAACATCAATATCTGGAATGGGAGCAACAAAAATTTACAAAATTGGTGACTATGCTTTTGATGGTTGCAATAATTTAACTGGCAAAATTGATATTCCAAATAAAATTGCATGCATTGGTGCTTTTGCCTTTAAAGATTGTAGTAAAATTACATCATTAAATATTAATGCAGATTCAAGCCGAAATTATACATGTTCAATTGAAAGAAGTGTATTCGAAAATTGTAGTTCATTAACAGGACGTTTACTAATACCTAGTTATGTTGATTTTATCGGTGATAAGGCATTCTATAATACAAAATTTTCTAAGGATTCAAGCAACATTCTTTATTCAAGTGGTGAAGATATTGGTTATAGTAAATGATGTATCGGTATAGTTAATAGCACAGAAGTTCCGACAATTAAAGATTTACCAATTGATAATGGTACAGTTGGTATTGCAGGTGGTGCTTTTGAAGAATATCAAAATTTATCATCTGTTACTTTTATTGGACCTAATGCTAAATATATAGGCCCTTTGGCTTTTAAATCATGTGTTAACCTTTCTTCTATTCAATTATCTTCAGATTTGGAAGGAATATATGATTATGCTTTTGATGCTTGTACTTCATTAGCTGAAATTCCTTTTAATGTTGTTAATAATCCTAAATTAAAATTTATTGGTGATGGTGCCTTTAATAATTGCTCTAATATGAAAGGATCTGTTCAAATTGGAGATAATGTTTATTCACTTGGTGATGTTGCCTTTAGTGGTTGTAAAAATGTAATTGAAGCAATAATTACAGGAACTGATAATTTAGCTATTGGTAATAGAGTATTTCAGGATTGTGAGTCAATGACTAGTATTTCAATTAATAATGAAAACTTAGCAACTATTCCAAGTAATTTTGCTTCAGGTTGTAAAAAAATAATTAAACTTGATTTACCTAATAGTCTAAAAGAAATTAATTCAAGTGCATTTCAAAATTGTATTGGTCTTACATCAATTTCTTTACCAAAATGAATAAAAACTATTGGTGATTCCGCTTTTGAAGGATGTAAGGGATTAAACACAATCGGTTTACCAGATTCATTATCAACAATTGGTAAAAAAGCTTTTAAAGATTGTGTAAATTTATGTGATGAAGATAGATTAGTTATTCCAAGCGCAGTAAAAGAGATAGGATCAAATGCATTTAATGGATGTATTAATATTTCAAAAATGAAATTTGAATCTATGGAAGCGCCAATATTACATAGTAATTGATTATTAGAAGACGAAAATGTTCCATCAAGTACAAAGATTGAATACCATTTTGGTGCTAAAAATAATTATTTCAATGCAAATTTAGAACAAAGATTAGATTTTTCTAAATATTATGATTTAACAGACTTTAATGTAGATATTGAAAAAACATCATTTAATTGTGTTCAAAATGCAGAAGATAAAATTGACTTAGTCTGTCATGTTACAACTAATGATGGTGCAAGCAATTATGTTCAATATTCATTAACTCCAGCAGGTGAATTAGATAAAATGCCTTCATGAATTAGTATTGATTCAGCAACTGGAATAATTTCCATTAAAGAAGATTCATCATTAGGTACATATAAGTTTAACTTAACTGTAGCTTCACAACAAGATGAAAATTTTAAAGTAACTAAAACAATTACAATTAATGTTAATAAAATGTCAATTTGAGATAATTGATGAATTTGAATTATTGTTGTTGTATGCTTGGTAACAATTATTGGATCAATAGCTTTATTAATGATTGCCACAAGTAAAGGAAATAAAAAATATAAATAGTCAATAATTAAATCACTATAAATGATTTTTATAAGCTAATGTTACATATTTGTAATGTTAGTTTATTTTTATTAATATTAGATTAAAAAAATATGAAATCAAATGATTCAATAAAGTATTTTAAATCATATACAACATAATTATCAACTAGTGCAAAAGAATTATTGACCGCACAATATACATAGAATTTATTGTCAATTTATATAGAAATTTAATGTTATTTATGATCTAAAAATAATTAATTAATAAAAAATCATTACATAGTAATGAAATTATTTTTTTTAAGTTTTTATCAATTTTATTTTTTTGTTCATATAATTAACTTTTGGAATGACATCTGCAAAAAATGTGATTCTAAAAACATTAACAAACATATAGATATGAAAAACTTACAAATAATCAAGAATTTTGGATTTAAATCGTCTAACATTGCTAGATTATTTGATCGTGCAATTAAGTCAAATCAAATTTGCTTTTATTATTGTCTTAATTCCTTCAATATGCTTGAAATTGCAGATCATAGGAATGATTAAGAATTACAGAAATTATTATTTTATTTACATAGTTTAGTAATGCTTAATTAACAAAAATTATGCAAACTAAACTTTTTAAAAGCATTAGTGAATTAAATCTATATGTTTCTTAATAAACAAGATGAAATTTAAGAGGTAATAAAAATGAAAATCAAAAAATGGAAAGGATTACTAACTGGAATTGCCTTAGTTGGTACAATAACTTCAGCAATTTCTCTTAGTGCTAACAAAAACAATACAACTCAAACAACAACTAATTTAGGTGTTTCAAAAACAACAGTTGATTATTCACTAGTTGAAAAAATGATGAGTAAATTAACTCCAAAATTACTTAGTAGTAATTCAAGTGAAAGTAAACTAACTCCACAACAAGAACAAAAAGTAAATGAGTTGCAAAAACAATATTTAAATTTATTTAAAACAAACAATTATTCTTTAGAAGAAATTCAATCTTATATGTGTGAAAACTTCCCACAATATAAAGAAGAATACGAAAAACAAACTACAACTACTTATAAAGCATATTCTACTTATTCTTTAATAGGTACTAATAATAATGAAAGTACTAGTACTACTGAACTTCAAGAACAAGTTAAAAGTTTAAAAATTCAAAGAGGAATTTTAATTGGTGCATGTGCTGCAGCATCTGCGGCAGCTGCAGTATTTTATGGATTAGCATTTTGAACAGTTTGTGCTACTTTACCAGCTGCAGCAGCAGCTACAACTTTGGCTGCAACATTAGGCATTCTACAACATAAAATTTATAAATTAATTACCAAAATTGAAAGTATTACAGTTGCTGGTAGTGTAGTTTCTATATCAGTAAAAGGAGAAATTATCAGCATAATTTCTAGTGTTTTGGACTATCTTGGAATTGTAGGTTCTGTTACAGGTGCTTTAACATTGGCAGATTTTTCAAAATCAACAACAGTTATTATTGCTACAGTATCAGCAACATGTTGTGCATTAAGCGCTGTACTTTTAACAATACAAAAAATTCTACAAGACTAATAAAATAATAAAATGTTTTGTAATATTGGTTTTTATACTCATTACCTAAATGTATAAAAATCAAGAATGTAAAACTATATTAGATAATTTAATTAGTTCAAAAAAATATTCAAAGAGTATGGAAATTAAACCATACTCTTTTTAATTACGATTTGAAGTTTAACAGACTTATTTATTATTAACCTTTTAAACTATAATAAAGCTATGAAAATTAAAAACAATATTTATTGAATTGGAGAATTAAATCCATTATTAAGAAAATTTGATATAGTGATGGAAACACAATGAGGTACCAGCTATAACTCTTATCTAATAAAAGATGAGTTAGGTGATGTTATAGTTGATACAGTTCATGAACGTTTTTGTGATTCTTTCATTAATAAAATTAATGAAATTAGCAATGTTAATAACATCAAATATTTAATAGTAAGTCATTGTGAACCAGACCATTCTGGTTCTATTGCAACTTTATTAAAATTAAATCCAAATATTCAAATTTTTTGTTCTTTCACTAGTGAAAAGTTTTTAAAAGATATTACTAATTTGAATAATTTAAACATACATGTAGTAACTAATAATGAAGAACTAAAATTAAAAAACCATACTTTTAAATTTTTTTTAGCTCCAAATTTACATTGACCTGACACAATGTTTACATATTTAGAAAATGAAAAAATGTTATTTACATGCGATTTTTTAGGTTCTCATTTTTGTGAACCTAGAATATTTGACTATAATATTTCTTATCCACAAAAATATAGTGAAGCATTAGAACATTATTATTATGCAATAATGTCACCTTTTAAAAGATTTATTTTAAAAGGCTTAGAAATTGTAAATAGTTTAAACCCTGAATATGTTTTAAATAGTCATGGTCCTATTCTTACAAAAAATCATTATTTACCTATTGTATTAAAAAAATATTATGAATTAACTAACAAAAAAAGTGAGTTAGTCGTTCCTGTTTTTTATGTTTCTGCTTACCAATTTACTGAACAATTAGCTTTATCAATTGTTGAAGGAATAAAAGAATGTAACTTTAAACCATTATTAATTAATTTAGAAACATTTGACTTTAATCAAGCTATTGAAATTATTAATAATAGTTCCAAATTCTTTATTGGTAGTCCAACAATAAACAGAAAAGCATTACCGATTATGATTAATTTAATTGCTAATATTGATCTAATTAATGCAAATGGTAAATCATGTTTAGTATTTGGTTCATATGGTTGAACAGGTGAAGCAAAAGATCAATTAATTAGTTTATTAAAATCATTTAGAATTATGACTAGTGATCTATCTTTTAATGTTAAATTTAAACCAACAAAAGATGATTTGATTAAAGCAAAAAATAATGCAATTAAATTTTTAAAAGAAAATTGTTAAACTTTAAGTTTTATTACTATATTTGATTTTTACTTGTTAGTTGATTTATGATTGTCATTTTTAATTAAACATTCATCCAATATCTGATTAAGATAGTTTTTTATAAAAGATATTCTTGACTTTAATCTAATTTATCCATAATCATTTGTATAGATTATGGATATTTTTAATAACTTGAATAAGTTTATTGATCTTTCAGCCCTAAAAAATAAATAATATTTTTATAAAAATATTTGGTATAAAATATATGTACAAATTTTAGTAATTAAATATTAGTCTAAATTCTAATTAGATTTTAATATGAAATTAAAGTTAACTATCCATGAAGCTGTAATTATATTATCAGCTTTAGAGGTTTATTATTAGATGTTAATACATCAAACACAAGCAAGTAAGAGATTAATGATTTGATCAATAAGATATGTAATTTAAAACATATCAATATTGACCCCTAATGTTTTAAAGACTAGTAAATTAAGAAAGAAAAGAAAAGGAAAATAAACATTAACAATAATAAAAAGAATATAACATTTATTATTCAATAATACAGAATAAAAAATATTGTTAATTATTATTGCCTAAAAAAGCTTGTAAATTATTAAAATAATTTGAATGATTTTTGGTGTAGCATTATCAAGATTACTAATCATTTTAATAACCACAAGTTATTGTTTAATAGGCAGTTCTGTTAATTCAATATTTGGAACAATTGGCATTTTATCCTAGATAAAATAAGAAATATTAAATAAAAAGATTATTGAATGTAATACTATTACAAATAGAAATCAGGAATCTATTATTAATGGGTATTGGTTGAACATTTTTATTATGTTTTTTAATAACTCAACCATGGAAGAAATATTATTAACCAAAGTTATTTTAGTGAGATTTTATGATTATACTTTATAACATAATCCAATTTGGTTTCATACTTACTATATTAATAACTTTTTTTGATTACTTTCTCCTTAGTGATATTTAAAACAATTCTAATGAAGATGGTATTGATTGTTGTTTTTTGGATATATCAATCAAGACATCAAATTTTTAAACATGCAATAGCTTTAAATATTAACATTTATAACTATATGGATAATAGTTGATTTTGTTCTTTATTATCTATATTTGCTTTAGTTTAAAAAAGTTATTTATTAAATAAAAACAGTATGTTAGATTTTAATTAACTTACTCAAGATGTTTTTTATATACAAAAATTGGTGTAAATTGCCTTTATAATCCATTTGATATAATAATATATATTTATATATTAGGTTAAAAGTAAGTATTATGAAGAGAGTGATTATTAAGTTTTTATCAATATTAAGTTTATTATTTATATTTTGCAGTTTTATTTGTTCTATTCAAAAAAACACTTGTAATTCAAATGGTAATGACAATTTATCTACTTCTTTAAATAATACTAAATCTGAAGAAAAACAGACTCAAAAAGTTGACAAAAAACAAGAGGAAGGAAATGACAATAAGAAGCCTAAGTTAACTACTGATTATATAGTATTAACATGATCAGGAACATATACATATGGACAATCGCCAGGTTGAGTAACAATTTGTGAAACAAGAATTCTAATGGACGAGTGTTATGCTTCTCCTAGTAGTCAACTTCCCATTGGTTTTAAATTAGATTATGATGGAGATAAAACTTTTAGCATCATTTGGTCCAGTTCTGCTAATCTAGGTACTTATAATTTTATTGTAACTGCACATAATGTTTGAGGAGAGGGATTAAAAATTAACTGTACTTTAACAATACAATATGCAAATCCAACAGGGTTTAGATATCCAAGTGATCAGCGTAGGATAAATGGTAGTAGTTTTGATGTTTCTGCGTCATTTTCAAATTACCCTTATATATCTCCTTCAAATAATCGATTTACTTGATCAGTTAATGATCCAAGTATTTTATCATTTTCAACTACCTCAACTACCTCAACAACTATTACATGTTTAAAAAAAGGAACTGCAGTAGTTACAGTTAAAAGTAATACAAATACAGCAACCTTTAATGTATATGTAGAATACACTCAGCCTGATACAATTGATTTAAATACTTATCAAGCCACAATTAAAGCAGAACAAAGTTTTCAAATTAAAGCTAATTTAAGCCATAGTGCTGGAGAAACTATTGATTCTGATAATATAATCAATTGAACTTATTCATGTGATTCTACTGTATTGACTTTAAGTTCCAATGTAAGTAAAAGTGATGAATTTATAACTGTTACTATATTAAAAAAAGTATCTGAAACAATAGAATTAACTGCAACATATGAATATGTAGATGGGAGTAGTTCTATCTCTGCTTCTTGTATTATCACAACAGATTGAGCAGATATTACCGAAACTTCTATTAGTAAAACATCAGAAACAATTGATAAGAATACAACTACAAGTTTGTATGCATCAATTGTTAAAGGTCAATTAAATAATATTAATCCTGATTTACAATATTTTACTTGAACTTCAAGTAATCCTAATGTTGTAAAAATTAGTGCTAATCGAACAGAAAGTGGTGAAATAATTGAATGTCTAGGATTACAACAAGGTAGTTCAATTATTACTGCTACATCTGCAAATAACATTGAAGTATCATGTGTAATTACTGTTGAATATGCGACAATCAAAAAGATAACAATTAATACTACAAGTTTAGATAAATGTGAAGGTGAAACATTTGAATTATGAGCTGACATTGATAATGTAGAAAATATTGATCCAGCTTACAATAAAATTACTTGAACTTCAAGTAATCCTAATTTAATTGAAGTGCCAAATCAATCAGTTTCTGGAGAAAAAATAAGTTTATTTGTAAAAAGCTCTCCAACAATAGGCCAAGTAACTTTAACAGCCACTACAATTAATAATATTTCAGTTAGTTGTTTAGTTAATGTTAGCTTTGCCAAAGTTACTGATGTTTCTGCTGAAAGTTATGATAAAGAAATTGATTTAAATGGTACTACAACCATCTATGGTTGATTAGATAACCAAGATTATGTAGATCCAAACTTAACTTTTAAATGATCTTGTAATGATCCTTCAATTAAGTTAGATAAAATACAAACCAAAAAGAACGAATCTGTCAAAATTACTTCTTCTGGTTTGCCTTTAAGTAATCCTGTGATAATTAATGCCTTATATGAAGGTGATGAAGGTACATTTAAGAGTAAAGATATTTTATTATATGTAAAAGATATTCCAATTACTTCAGCTGCTATTACACCTAATTTATATCAAGCTTCATTAGGTGAAATAATTGATGGTCAAATAACTTTTGCATATAACAAAACAGCTTACCCAAAACAAAATGTTACTTGAAGTGTTGATGATCCTAGTAAGCTTCAAATTATTGGAGATGCAACTATTCCTGCTAATGTTGCTCCAAAAATTGAAGTTTTAGCAAAACCAGATAGACCTGGTGATTCATTAATTATTTATGCAACTTATTTTGATGGATTGGAAACAAAAACTATTCAAGGAAATATTATTGTTGCATTTGCTTATCCTGAAAGTATATCAATAAACACAGGATATAAGACACAATTAAATGGTACAGCTAAGCAATCAGGTTCTGCACCTGAAAAGATTAGTAGTACAATTTTACCATCTAATGCAGTACAAAAATGTAAATATGAGTTAAAAAGTGATACTATAATCCCAAGCTGATTACATATTAATGATGATGGTTTAATCTATTGAGATGATGATTGTTCTATTGGTACTTATAACTTCTTTGTTAAAGTCTCTACATCAATAAAAGATATTTCTGGTAACATTTTATCAGTTAATACTCAACAAATTACTTTAACTATTGATTCTGCTAGTGTAGAATCAATGGAAATTATTAATGGTCCTGTTGATGATCAAACTAATGAAATTAAAGGATGATTAGATCAACCTAATGTTTGTACTCCATTTAAAGCTGTAATTGCTCCATCAGGAGCACAACAAACAGTAGATTGAAAGTTAGTTAATGTTGATGGAAGTGAATGACTTTCAAAACCTAGTTGATTATCAATTAATACTGATGGTAGAATTGAATGAACAAATCAATGTACTTTAGGTAAATGAACTTTTAAAGTTCAAGCAACTAGTAAAGGTACTACTGCATCAGGAAAAAGTTTAGTTAAATTAAGTAATAAAGATTACAACTTAGTAATTAAAAGTCCTAGTGCAACAGGAATTTCATTTACAAGAATTCCATCTGATAAATCTGCAATGCTTTCTAATCAAAGAGAACAATTAGATTCTCCTTTTACAGCACAAATTACTCCATATAATGCAAGACAATTAATCAACTATAACATTGAAAGTATTCAAAAAAATATTGATGGTAAATATGAAGATATTATTAAACCAAATTGATTAAATATTGATAACAATGGATATGTATATTGACAAAATATAGGTAATGATAAAGTTCAAAATGGAAAATACCGTTTTAAAATTAAAGCTTCATCATATGAAAGTAAAGATATTAATGTTGTATCCGATTATGTAAGCTTATCTATCTTTTATGCAACCCCTACTGATATTGAATTAACACCATCTACTATTGATCATTTAACTAATATTCAAGCATTAATTAATAAATCAAGTAATTCAGCTGAAGTTACTGGATATAATTTTGAAGGATTAGTACAACCATATGAATTAACTCAACAAGATTTAATTTGATCATTATCAGGACCAAATAACCTTATTAGTGAATATGGTATTCATTTTGGTAAAAAAGAAAATAATGAAAACCCAACTGCAATTTATTGAAATGATAAAATTAACTCTCCAATCCACCTTGATTTGAAAGTTAATGCTAAAACAATAAGTGGTTCTTTACAAAAATCATTTGATATTAATATCAACTTTGATTATGCTAAAGTTAAAGAAATTAATTTAAATAAACAATTCTTTGAATTTGATAAAGTAGATTTATCACAAGAATGAAACGGTGAATTAATTAGTTTTGTTAATGATGTAAATTCTCTTAATAGTGATGAAAAATTATTCTGATCTGTTTCTGATAACACAGCAGTATATCTTGAACATGATGAAACTATTATTGATAAAACTAATGGTTCAATGAACCACTTTAGAATTTTAAAAGATAATTACTTTGGTTTTAAATATAAGATTTATTGTAAAAACAGTGAAGGTAATGTAGTGAAAGAAATCACATTATATAAACCATTCCCATTATGACTTCTTTTACTTATTAGCTTATATTCATCATTTGTGATTGCAGGTATAATTGTAAACATTGTAGTACAAAAGAAAAAACAAACCAAATAACTAGAATTAAATGATTTGTTTTTAAAAAAAGCAATAAATAAGCTAATTACTATTTTTTAGCTGTAGCAAGTGAAGTATATTTTAAACTTAAAGAACTTGCAATATCAGAATTTGTTAGATTACCTCTATATGTCATAACTGCATGTGATAGAGTTTTATCTTTACTAATTGAATCAATTAGACTCTTTTCTGATGATTTAGCTAATTGAATGAAGTATTTAGTGTTAAGACCACTAATTGCATCACTAATAACTTTTGGAAATAAGCTAGAAATGTGTTCAATTGTTACACAAGCAACTCCACTAATAGTTTGGAATTGCTTTTTAATATTAGCTGGTTTTGTTTCAACATCACTACTAAAGCCTGTTTCAACTGCAAGATCTACAAACACTGAACCTTTTGGCATTGATTCAAGCATTCCATTAGTAATTTTTGCAACAGTTTTAACTGTAGGTAATTGATTAGTAGCGATTAAAACATTAGTATTTTTCATTTCTTCAACTAAATTTTCATGAGAGAAATGAACTGTTTTAAAAGTACTATTAAATGCTTTAGTTAAAGCAACAATCTTTTTATCTTTAGTTAAATCTGCAAGAATTTCATCATCTTGATCAATATAAGTTACATTTGCTCCCATTGCTAATGCTTGAATTGCTGCAAAATATCCTGAGTAAGAATAGTTTAAGATTGTAAAGTTAGCATTTTTACCGTTTTCATCAATTTTTGCAATCGATTGACCAACAGCAAATTTATTTTTTGCTTTAGAAAGGTAATCAGCTGCTAATATTGGTGCATAACTACCTTTAATTTTTTCATTTGGAATAATAAATTCATATATTGAATCTTTACTAATTGCTTCAATACCAATAGATGAAATGTTATTTTTTAACATAAAATACATTTCTTTTGTATTGTTAACAAGGTATTGATAACCTCAAAAGAAAATATTAGGGTTAGCAATAGTAAATAATTTTTTATTTCTATTAACAGTAACTGTTGCAATTATGTCTATTTTATCAATAACTTCTTTTGTTACTTTATTAATAATAGTAGCTCCAGCACTAATATACTCTTGATCTGTATATCCAGCAGTTAAACCTGCATTTTTTTCTACATAAACAACTATTTTATTTTCAATAAGTTTCTTAATATCACTAGGGATTAAACAAACACGGTTGTCTTTTTTTTCTTTTAAAACTAATATTCTTAACATATTTCTGTATTTCTTAAAATGATAAAGTTAAATAATTATATAAAATATATCTAACTATAAAAGTTCTTTAAATTAATTTAAATTACTTTAGTAATTTTCTAAAAAAAGCTATTAAGGGATTCCTAATGAAAATTTTAAACAAAAAAACTACAAACAATACATTGAATACATTAAGAGTATTATCAGTTGAAGCAATTGCCAAAGCTAATTCAGGTCACCCAGGTATTGCTTTAGGTGCCGCACCAATTATGTATGCATTATTTAAAGATCATATTAATATTGATGTAAAAAACACTAGTTATTTTAATCGTGATCGATTTGTAATGAGTGCTGGACATGGTAGTTCATTGTTATATACAACAATGATTTTAGCAGGTTATAATTCTATTTCTTTAAAAGACTTAACTAATTTTAGACAAATTAACTCTAAAACAGCAGGCCACCCTGAACCAAGTTTAATTCCTGGTATTGAAGTTGCTACTGGTCCATTAGGCCAAGGTATAGCTATGTCAGTAGGATTAGCAATTGCTGAGAAAAAATTAGCAAATATGTTCAATAAATATGGAAATTTAATTGATCATTACACATATTGCTTACATGGAGATGGTTGTTTACAAGAAGGTGTAGCATATGAAGCAATTGCCTTAGCAGGAAAACTTGTTCTTGATAAATTAATTTTGTTATATGATTCAAACAAAATTCAATTAGACTCTTCTACTAGTCAAACTACTTTAATGGATACTAAGGCTTTTTTTAAATCTTTAGGATGAAATTATTTAAAAGTTAAAAACGGTGATGATCCTGCAAACATAAGTTCAGCAATTTCTATTGCTAAATTATCATCTAAACCTACTTGTATTGAAATTTGTACAACAATTGGTTATGGTAGTGATTTAGCTGGAACTAATGCATGTCATGGTTCACCACTTAATGCTAAGCAAATTGCTGAACTTAAGAAAAAATTAAATTATAACTTCCCAGAATTTAAAATTCCAAATGATATTGAAGAAGATTTTACTAATGTAATAAAGACACGTGGTCAAAAACATGTAATTAAATTCAATTCTAATTTAAATAAACTTGAACAAAAAGATATTGAACTTTACAATAAGTTTATTAAAATTAGTACTCAAAAATTAGAAATAGATTTAAATTGATATAAAGATGAAAAAGTTAAAGAAAATGAATCTACTCGTAACATTATGGGTAGTATTTGCTCAATAGCTGCTAAACATTTAAATGCACTTATGCTAGGTTCAGCTGATTTATCTAGTTCAACAAAAATTGGATGTAAGGAATTAGGAGTTTTCCAACAAAACTCATATGGTTCTCAAAATATAGCATATGGTGTAAGAGAATTTGCTATGGCTGATATTGTTAACGGAATTAATGTTCATGGTGGTATGAAAGCGGTTGGATCAACTTTCTTATCATTTAGTGATTATTGTAAAGCCGCAATTAGACTTGCTGCAATTAGTGAAATTCCTGCAATTAATGTTTTCAGTCATGACTCAATTACAGTTGGTGAAGATGGACCTACCCACCAACCAATTGAACAAATCTCATCATTAAGATTAATACCTAACCATTGTGTTTTTAGACCATGTAACTATTATGAAGCTTTAATTGGTTTATTATTAGCTTTCAAATCAGAAAAAACACCATATACTTTTATTACATCACGTGCTGAATTTAAACAAATTCCAACTGAAAGAGTTGATTTAATTGCTAAAGGTGCTTATCCAATTATTGATCAAAAGAAATATAATTTAACAATTATTGCCACAGGTAGTGAAGTAGCAGTAGCCGCAACTGTAGCTGAAAATTTAAAGAAACATGATATTATTGCTCGAATTGTATCAATGCCTTGTATGGAATTATTTGATAAAGAACCAATTGAATACAAAGAAAAAGTCTTAGGAAATAAACCAATTGTTTCAATTGAATATGGTTCAACTCATTTATGATATAAGTATGCAGATTTACCAATTGGTATTGATGTATTTGGTAGAAGTGGTAAACCAAATGATGTAGTTTCTTATTTTGATTTAGATCCTTCTAAAATCACAATGATTATTTTAAATTATCTAAAAGAAAATAAAAGAAATCTAAAATAATATAAATCTTACTAAATTTTAATTAATTAAAAAAGGAGAAAAAATATGATTGAATTAGCAACAGGTGCCTTAGTTGGAATTATTATTGGTTCAGTAGTAGGTGGATTAATTTTTGGATTTGTTATTGGATATACTATTGTTAAAAAAATGGTTAGCAAACAAATGGAAGAAAACCCACCAATTACAGAAGACCAAATTAGAAGTATGTATGCTCAAATGGGTAGAAAACCTTCAGAACAACAAATTCGTCAAATAATGAATAACTTTAAAAGAAAAAACAGAGAAAATAACCGTTAATAATGGCAGAAACTAATGCTAAATTTATTTCTTCTGCATTTTCTAATTCAGATTGAATCAATGATGATCAAACAGAAGTTGTATTCATTGGCCGTAGTAATGTAGGTAAATCGTCTTTAATTAATGCATTAGCTAAAAATTCTATTGCTCGTGTTTCTAAAACTCCAGGTAGAACTCAATTAGCTAATTTTTATGATTTTAATTCTTTTCGATTAATTGACCTTCCAGGTTATGGATATGCTAAAGTTGCTAAAACAAAACAAGTAGATTTAGTCAACATTATTGATGGTGTATTAACAAAAAGAAAAAATGTTTATTGCGTTTTTCAAATTTGTGATGCTAATGTAATTACTCAAGAAGATGTTGCTATGAGTAAATATTTAGATAAAAGATTTGTTCATCACTACATTGTTTTAAATAAATGTGATAAAAGGCCAATGAAATTTTATCTTTCAAAAATACAACAATATGTAAACTTTTTAAAAACTCCTGCTGACAAAATTATTTTAATTAGTGCTAAAGAGAGAATTAATATATCTCAATTTTATGCAAAAATTAAAAATACAATAAGTGAAGTTAAATAACTAATTTATTGTATTTTTTTACTTATATGGCTGGGTAAGTTGGATTCGAACCAACGATTACTGGTTCAGAGCCAGATGCCTTACCGCTTGGCTATTACCCAATTTAATATCATCATTATACTACTATCAATAACATTGGTATAAATATTAATTTAATATAATTTATAATACTTTAACTTATGGATTTAAAAAAGATACGTAACTTTAGCATCATTGCACATATTGATCATGGAAAATCAACATTAAGTGATCGAATAATTGAATTAACACATGGTTTAGAAAAAAGAGAAATGCAAAACCAAGTGTTAGATTCAATGGATATTGAAAGAGAACGTGGCATTACAATTAAACTTAATGCCGTTAGTTTAAATTATCATGACCCTATTGATAACCAAGATTATGTTTTAAATTTAATTGATACACCTGGCCATGTTGACTTTAATTATGAAGTTTCCCGTAGTCTTGCAGCATGTGAAGGAGCATTATTAGTAGTTGATGCTACTCAAGGAGTTCAAGCTCAAACTATTGCTAATACATATTTAGCACTTTCTAATAATTTGGAAATTTTAGCTGTAATCAATAAAATTGATTTACCAAGTGCTAATATTGAAGAAGCAAAAAGACAAGTTAATGAAATAATTGGTGTTGATCCTAACCATATTAGCTGTATTTCTGCAAAAACAGGTCTTAATGTTGACAAATTACTACATGATATAGTTACAAACATTCCATGTCCTGAAGGTAAACAAGATAGCCAATTACAAGCCTTAATTTTTGATTCATATTATGATTCATATCGTGGTGTAATTTGTTTTATTAGAGTTAAAAATGGTTCCATCAAAGTAGGCCAACACATTAAAATGATGGCTACTGGAAAAGATTTTATTGTTAGTGAATTAGGTATTAAAACACCAAAATTTAAAAATTTAGATGTTTTAAATTGTGGTGATGTAGGTTGAGTGAGTGCTAATATTAAAACTGCTAAAGATATTGCTGTTGGTGATACAATAACAGATTTTGATAATCCATGTCCTGAAGCTTTACCTGGATATAAAAATGTTTTACCGATGGTATATTGTGGAATGTATCCAATTGATAGTTCAAAATATGCTGAACTAAAAGAAGCAATGATTAAAATTTCTTTATCTGATTCATCATTGGTTTATAAATATGAAACTTCATTAGCATTAGGATTTGGTATTCGTTGTGGATTCTTAGGATTATTACACATGGATGTAATTCAAGAAAGAATACAAAGAGAGTACAAAATTGATTTAATCTTAACTGCTCCAAGTGTAGAATATAAAATTGTTAAAACTAATGGTGAAGTAATTACAGTTAACAACCCTAATGAATTACCAGATAGAACATATATTAAAGAAATTCTTGAACCATATGTAAAACTTGAAATTATTACTCCAGAAGATTATATTGGAGCATTAATGAAACTAGCTCAAAACCATCGAGGTATTTACCAAGATTTGTCTATAGTTGAAGGAAACCAAAGAAAATTAGAATACTTAATTCCTTTAAATGAAATTATTTATAACTTTTTTGATAATCTAAAAGCAGCAACTCATGGATATGCAAGCATGAATTATGACTTTGCTGATTATAAAAAAAGTGATTTAGTAAAAGTTGACATCTTGTTGAATAATAAAAAGGTTGATGCTTTAAGTATGATTGTTCACCGTCAACAAGCTTATATTAAGTCAAAGAAAATGTGTGAAAAATTAAAAGAATACATTCCACGTCAACAATTTGAAGTTCCAATCCAAGCTGCAATTGGTGGTAAAATTATTGCTCGTGAAACAATTTCAGCTATCTATAAAAACGTTTTAGCTAAATGTTATGGTGGAGATGTAAGTCGTAAGAAAAAATTATTAGAACAACAAAAGGAAGGTAAAAAGAAGTTAAAAGCAATTGGTAATGTTGTTGTTCCTCAAGACGTATTTATTAAAGTTTTAAGTGATGATTAATATTCTATTTTTACACCTAATAAAATTAATATAATATTAGTTTTTTACCAAATTTATTTTTATTACTTATATAATAAAGTAATATATGGAAACAATTACGAAAAATCAAAGAGTAATTTTTAATTTATGTTCTTCTGAAGAAGAGATAGTTCAAAAGATAACAGATAGAGTTATTTCATTGGTTAATTCTAATCCATCATGTAATCTTGGTCTATCATTTTCTATGCCTTTGATTCCTGTCTATCATAGTCTAGTTTTTGATTACAATACTAATAAAACTAATTATTCAAATGTTCGTACATACAATTTAAGTGAATTTATTTCTTCTTCACCATTAAAATGAACTTTTAGAAAAATCATGAATCGCTCTTTTTTTAGCTTCATGAATATTAAGTCTAAAAATATTTTTTTCCCTTACTATACATCAAATTATGAAACAGCTAAATATGATCGTTTAATTTGGAAAAATGGTGGAATTGATTTACAACTATTAGTTGTAGAACGTGATGGATATATTGCTTATCAAGAAGCTAATGCTGATCCTAATAATTTAACTTCCGTTACTTTAGTTTCTAAAGAGTTAAGAGAAAGAACTATACCATTATTTGGCGAAACAATTGATGAAACTCCTGAAACAGTTGTTACTATGGGAATTAGGACAATGTTAAACAGTAAATCAATTATCATGATTGCTGATGATAAAAAAGCTTTAAATGCATTAGTTAACCTTTATAAAGAAAAGATTAATCCAGCTCAACCATGCACTTATTTTGCCCAGCATCCAAATGTTACAGTTTTTTTATCAAAAAATTTATCAACACTTTTTAAGAAAAATATTGGTAAAAAATAATTTTTAATTTTTACTAAGTAATAATATTTTTATTTCTTTATATAATAAATAATAATTAGTATTTTATCTAAGTATGAGAAATAAGAGACTTAAAATTATTGCTAACGCTTTTAAGTATGCTACTGCATCAATGGTAATTGGAACAGGTTTTTTATGTTTAAACAATTATCAAAGTTCTAAGACAAACAAATTAAGTTCTATTAATGCAGGAACAGTAGTTGATACTAAAACCGTTCCTTTTTCTGAAATTTTAACAAGTTATACTACATGTACAGGAAATGTAACATTAGAATTAGTTAATGATCCAACTTTTTATTCAGGAAATTATTGACGAATTCCTAAGGTTTCTGATCGTTTAAACATTATAGCTAGTAATATTTCATTAAAAAATATTTATGAGAATTACCCAATTTTAGAGTTAGGTGAAGAATGCTTCTTAGATTGTGTTAATATTACAGGTTTTTTTAACTTACCAGCTACTAGTGATTCTATTATGATTTCTAATCGGGCTTTTGTTGGTAGTGGTATTTCAAGTTTTAATTTAGCAAGCCGAACAGCAACAATAGGTTCAAGTGCTTTTAGTAGTTGTACAAATCTTACAACTATATCAAATATAGAACAAATTCAATCACTAGGCGATAATGCTTTTTCTTTTTGTCCAAATTTATCTGGCACCTTT
Organism: Mycoplasmataceae bacterium; assembly: GCA_029009155.1. Lineage (GTDB taxonomy): Bacteria > Bacillota_I > Bacilli_A > Mycoplasmatales > Mycoplasmoidaceae > Malacoplasma_A. The sequence goes on from JAQXJX010000027.1 coordinate 51,501, forward strand.
GTCATTCCTGATGCCATTACTTCAATTCCATCATGATTGTTTCAAGATGATTCAAGTCTAGAAGCAGTTGTTTTCCATGAAAACATTACTGAAATTCAAAAATTTGCTTTTAATAATTGTACTTCCCTAACTGATATTACATTCCCTTCTGCTTTAGTTTCAATCGGTCAATCAGCATTTGATGGATGTAGCGGTTTAACATGCAATTTAGTCTTACCAGCTGGTTTAACTACATTATCTAACCATGCATTCCAAAATTGTAATAATTTAACTGGTAAATTAATTATCCCTCATGATGTAATTACTGTTGGTGACTATGCCTTTTGTGGTTGTAGTGGATTTGATTCATTAGAACTATGAGCAAAATTGCAAATTATTGGTTATAATGCTTTTGAAAATTGTTCAGGTTTTACTGGAGAATTAATCCTACCTGAAGGATTACTTGAAATTCAAGATAATGCCTTTAAAGGTTGTAGTGGTTTTAGTGGAAATTTATATATCCCTTCCACAATTACAAAAATTCAAAATAGTGTTTTTGAAGGTTGTAGTTTTGGCTATATTCAATTTGAAAGCGAAACCGTTCCATATACATTAGGAGCAAATTGACAACCTAATACTACTTGTACACCTGCTGTATACGTTCCTTATGGATCAAAAGCTGCTTATATGGCAAATCCTAATATTGGATTTGCTGCTGATCTTGTTCATGATGGTTTTAGATTAACAGATTTAAGATTATCAACTGAAGAGTTTTCAACTATTATGGATGATGGATCTTTATCATACATTACAGAAGGGGTATATGCTCAAGTATATCCATTATCTAAAGCCAATCCTGATGATTTAGTAGTTACATGAACAGCAAATCGTGATGATTATGTAGAATTTCCTAATGGGCCAACTACAAATTCAGGTCAAGCTTTAGCAGTTATTGGTTTAAAACATACAATACCTGATGATCCTGTTATTTTAACTGCAACAGTAACTGATGCTGATGGAATTACTGTTTTTAGAAAAACATGTAAATTAAACATCAATTATGATCAAATTAGAACATTAGATATTGATAAATCTGAAATTAATGGTTTTTTAAACTCTACTGATACCATAACAGCTTCATTGCAAAATAACATTGATCCAGAAGAAAAAATTAATTGAGAATTAATTCAAGGTGCAAATACATATGTTGATATTTCATCAAGATGATCACAAGGACCTGCATCAACTTGAACTAGAACAACTGACCCAGTTACTTTAAAGTTTAAAAAACATACTTCAATTGACCAATTCTTGTTACTAAAGGTTTCAGTTGGTAATATCACTAAATATTGCTATATTACTGTAGGATACGCTCAAGCTACTGATGTTAGAATATCAGGTGGTAGCTATGAAGCTAAAAGTGAACAATACACTAAAGGTAAATTAGATAAATTCATTGCTAAGGTTTATCCATTAGAAGCTTACCAACAACCTTCATGACATTTAACTTCAACAGATCCATTACCAGTTTGGTTGACAATTTCTCAAGATGGAGAAGTTTCTTGAAACTCTAATGCTGAAACAGGAGAATATCGTTTTAGAGTAGAAGCAATTAGTGGTGATGGTTTTGCTAGAGCTGAAAGTGATTTAATCATTTTAACTATTGGAACACCATCAAGTACAGACAAATGAACTACTTATATTCCAATGATTTGTGTAGGATCAATTGTATTTATAATTCCAATTATTTGGGCAATAGTAGCTCATTATGCTAATAAACCAGATGAAAGAATTTACTTTATTCAAGAAAGTGAAGAAGATAAAAAAGATAATAAGAAACAAAAGAAATAAATAATTATTTTTACCACAATTGATTTAAAAGATCATTGTGGTATTTTAATACCATCACAATATAAAATCTATATTTTTGTCAATTAAAAGCAATTTAATTTTTATTAAAAGTTAATAGGTATTTTATGAGACATATTTTTAAGATAATGTTAGGTTTATCATCAATATGTTTTTTTAATAAGTTCAGTAATTAATTGCTTAAATAGTCATGATATAAGCAATAAAATTCAAAATAAAAACATTTTTAAAATATGCAATGAGGAAACAAAGGAACTGTTACTGTTAAATTTATTAATTACGATTGTGTCATTTTAAAAGCTAATAATTTCTAGCAACTAATATTAATTAGAAAATATATTTATTAAAACATATGAAAAAAGAAATTAAAAGAGTCTAAATCTCGTATTACTCATTGTATTGGTTATATTTTCATTGGATTATTATTTGCAAAAATATTTTGGATGTGAATTCTACCACTAATTTGACATTGGGCAGCAAGTGCTAATGATAAACCTGATCCTGTTTCATTAATTAATGCTTTAAGTTTATGAAGATAACTAAAGATATTGTAAAGTATTGGACTGAAGAACAGTTTTAAAAATATCACTTAATTTCTTGAAATTCAACTCATCAACAAAAACTTAAAAAAGAAACATTATTTGAATGATATATGTTTTCTAAAGAAGTATTAATTAAAGAATTAGAAGAGAAAGAAAAAAATAAGCACCAATAGGTGCTTTTATATTTTAATTTTTGAATCTTCATGTTCAATTAATTCAGAATTACTTACTTTTAAGTCATTAGTCTTAATAACATCTATTAAAAGGTCCTTTGTATTTTTACTATCAATTTTTAATTGATTAATAGATTGTTGTTGTTTAGCTAATTGCTTATTAATTTCAGCAAATCCTTCCATTACTAACTCTCTTAAAGTTTTACCTGATTTAGGTGGAACTTTACCAGATTTTTTAACTTTAATTAAATCAACTTGACCAGAAGAGTTAGTTTCTTTTTTTTAAATTAGGATATTTATAAGTTGGTGCCATAAATTACATCTCCATTTCGTTATCATCTACTAATGAATGAGATTTAGTCTTTTGTTTAGATAAGTTGTTATATATTGTTTATTGATTGTTTTTTTAAACAAAAATGATAAGTTTTATCATATACATTTCAGTCAAATTTATTAATACAACTTAAATTTTTTTAAATTTTTTTGAAAATAACCTTTGAAACTTGTAAATTTTTGTTTTAGAAATTCTATTTATTGATAAATAATTGCTATCTTTCTTCCACAAGAAATTATTTTCAATCATAAATGATTTTATGTCTGAATAAATATTGGAATAAAATTAGGATCTTTAGTATTAATATCAAATGATAAATAATATTGGTTTTTATTAGATTTCGCCATCTTCTTTTCAAGTTTGAATTAAATCTTCAGCACCACCTTTTTTAATTCCAAATAAAATTGTTTTTGCAGACATTTTATTTTACCTTTCTATTCATTTTTATATGTCCTAATCTTAAATTATCATCATCTTTTTCTACACCATAAATGCTTTTATATTGACTACCTAATAACTCAACTTTTGCAGTTCTTCTAATTCATTGCTCTAGTAATGATGTAAAAGATGTATTTTTATGATTGCTTTAATAGCTAAAATATCTTCATTAAAAAGCTTTGATCCAATAAGTCCTGTATTCCAATCATTCTTTTTTTCAACTACATTAGCTACTGAAATTCCATTATTTTTTATTGCTGTTTCTTTTGAAACATATTCATTTTCAACTTGTTGCATCTCTGCTAAAAAGTTTTCACTATTAGTGCTATTTTCATTTGTTGTAGTTAAATTTTGTTTTGTTTTTATTCCCATAATAATACCTATATTAGATTAATAAAACTATTTTTTTGGTTCTTGTCCAATAAATTTCATAAAACCTTCATATGTCTTAAAAGCATCTCTAACACGAATGAATTCATAATTTTTATAAGCATTTAAGAAACATTTGACTGCTTCTATTTTTTTAGAATCATAAATTTCTTTTTGAAATCAAGTATAGTCTATTTGTTTATCTGCTTGTGTGAATACACAATATTTATCCCCTTCATAACGATTAATAATATATGAAAGATAAGAATGACACACTAAATCTTTTTTTAAATCCTTTGGCCCTGCAACAACAACTGAAAAATTAGGCAAAATTATTTTTTCATATTTTTCTTTTGTAATAAATTTCATTCATTCATTAAATTGTTTTTTTGTGTAAAGTGGATATGTAACTCCCATTTCAACAGGTTTACCTTCATAAAATTTTTTCATGTCTTCATTATTCATATTTATTTCTTTTTTATCCATATTTATCCTTATTTTACTAATTTTAATCCCACCATAGTTCCTATTACTACTATAAAGATAACTAGTGCTATTAATGGTAATCAAAAGCTATAAAACTTATCTCATTTTTCTTCTTTCTTCGTATTCTTGTCTAATCCTTTCTATTGGCCAATCTTCTGAGTTAATGTAATTATCCACTACTCCAAGCAATAAAGCCTTACAGAACGCACTAAAACTTTTATAACCACTATTTTTATCTGCATAATAATTAAGGTAAATTCATTTTAAAAAATAAGAATCAAATCCTGTAATCTTAAAATGAACAGTTTGATCAACATCTTTTACTCTAGGATTAACATTTCTTGTTTTACTGACTATTTCATTGTCTAATTTAGTTTTATTCATTAATTTTCTCCTAAATATCTTAATTCTTGAGTTTGGTTGCAATTTTCATTAAGATGTGATCTTAAAAAACAATCTACTAATTCTTCAAGACTAATTTCTGTTAATTTGGCGTGGTGGTCGCAAATATAAATCTTACCATTTTGATAAATTAGTCTTTCTAAAGCACTTAACCAATTAATACTTGGTAAATGAATGTTATCGCAGCAAGTATAAAAATAATCAATTGCTAATCATCCTAATCCCGATGGTGTTATATCATTTCCACCATTTCAATATCTTTTTACACAATCATATTTAATATAGTTTGAATATGATACCTCATCATAAAAAGGATTAGAAATTAAATTTGCAAGATATTGATAGTGATTATCACTTCAATTTATTAAACAAGTAGTTTCTTTATTCTTTTCTAAATATTGTTTTACAACTTCTTTAGCTATTATTAAAAAATCTTTATTTTCCATAGTTTTTTTCTCCTTAACTAAAAACATTATACAGTTAAAAAAATCAAAAGTGTATTTTTTTTACACTTTTCAATTTTCAATTTATTGAATATTTATTTTTTTGCTCTTTTATGAAGTTTAATAGTGGAGTGTTTTATTTAATATATTGGTTTTTATTTTTTTAATCAAATATTATTTAAATAATATTTGTTTTAATAGATTTAACAAATTCTCGACTATTATTACAAATTAACACAATTAAAAAAAACAACCTATTTTGGTAGGTTGTTATTATCCATACACCATTGCACCAACATCTTCTGGAGTAAATTGATATGTTTCAGTTGGTGCTCCAGGTTCTCCCGTTGAACTACCATCTTTAACAATTGGTACTTCATTTGTGAAACCATCAAAGTAATGATGTAAGCTAGGAAGTAGAGAATAACACTTATAGAACATCTTATTTCAACTTCTTCATGTGTATGGGTTCCCTATTTGAAGGGTTTTATAACCGTCCTGTTTCCAGTTTGGGTTATTCTCATAATCATCTATGATTAAATTCTTGATGTTACCAGAATTTGGGTTTTTGTCTGTTCCTCATACTCAATTTCATAATAGATCATTCATTGGTAAAAATATATCATATCATAAGTCAACATAAGTATATGGACCTATATCACCAAATACTCCACCACGTGATATGGGTGCATTAGGATGTTTTCATTCAATAAAATTAAAACAATTATCATAAATATATCTTCCACGAGGATCGGAAGTAAATTCAATATTTTTAAAATTTTTCATTATCATATTTTATTCTTGAATACCATCAACTAAGAATTCAATGATTTCTCCTAATGAATAACCTTTATTCGTAGCTGTTTTTTTAAGTTTTTCAATAGTTTTTCTCTTGATGCAAATAGTCACTGACTTTCTTTCCTCTAATACTTTTCTTGCAGGAATAAAAATTTTAAAGCCAGGATTTAACTTAGCTTTATTAATTTCCTTTTGTTCCTGATCTTGTTGTCTAATTTTTGTTGCCTCAAAAATATTACAAGGTTTTTTTTCTTCAATCTTAGCTTCTTTTATTGCTTCTGATTAATTTTTAACTTCATTAGTTTTTTCACTAATGAAGATTTAATTTTAATGGCGGAAAATTTACATATGAAGGAGTTGAATACACAATTAATGAAATTGGAGATGATGTTTTTGAAGAATGCTTAGATATTACTATAAAGAAATTAATTCTTCCAAATAGTGTTAAAACTACTGGTAATAATGCTTTTTTAGATGTAAAAACATTTAAAACAATTAGACCTAACTAATCTTGATCATGTGATTAAAATTGATGCTGATATTTTTATTGAAAATGGTTGTTTACATAACACTAAAATAAATACAATTTTAGTCAAAGATCAAGCTATGAAAAACCAATACTCTAATGATAAATATTGACCATCTGTAAAAGATTACATCAAAATACAATAAAAAGACAATATTGTTATTTAATAAATTAAATTTTAAAATTAGCTTTTTTATTATATTATTATGTGTATAGGATGACCCTGTATAAGGGCCATCTTTTTGTTAGAAAAGCTTAAGAACGAAGGAAAAAATTATAATGAACAAAATAACTGAAGGATTTTTACAAGCAATTAAATTAGTTGCTGATGAAAAAAAGGTCCCACGTGATGCTGTAGCTGATGTATTAAAAGATGCTATTGTTAAAGCATACGTTAAAGAACGTGATGAAGAAATGATTGAAGTTGAAATTGATCTTGATAACAAGATTTTTAACATTAATCAAATTTTCACAATTGTTGAAGATAATGAAGATTTAAATGACTACTGTGAAATCAGTGTTCAAAATGCTAAGAAGTATTTAGAACAAATTGGTTCAGATCAAACACCAATTTTAGGTGAAAAGATTAAAAAACCTATTGATTTAGAATCTTTAGACAAAAAAATAATTTCTCACATTATTCAAATATTTAAACAAGGAATTACTGTTCAAGGTAATTTACAAATTTATAGTAAATGAAAAGACCATGTTGGTGAAGTTATTAAATGTGAAGTTGAACGTTCAGACCGTCACGGATCATTAGCTAAACTTGAAGAAAATGAATATGGTTTTATTGGTTTAGCTGAAACTATTCCAGGTGAAACATTAGTACCTGGTGAAAAATACAACTTCTCAATTAAAGAAGTAAAACAACAATCAGCAGGATGACCTGTTATCTTATCAAGAGCTGATGTTAACTTAGTAAAACACCTACTAAAGGTAAATGTTCCAGAAATTCAAGATGGTATTATTGAAATTAAAGATATTCAACGTATTGCTGGATTTAAAACAAAAGTTTCATTAATTTCTCATCAACCAGGTGTTGAACCTTGTGGTACAGTTATTGGACCTCACGGATCTAGAGTTCAAGCTATATCTAATGAACTTCATGGTGAAAAACTTGATGTTTTTGAATACAGTGATGATTTTGAAAGATATTTAGTAGATGTTTGTTCACCAGCAAAAATTGTTGGTTATGATTTAACAACATATGATGATGGTAAAAAAGAATTAGTTATTATTGTTCGTGCAGATCAAATGCCATTATTAATTGGTAAAAAAGGTGCTAATATCCGTTTAATTTCAATGTTATTAGCAGCTGCTGATATTGATGTTAAAACTCCAGAAGATGCAAAAGCTGAAAAAATTTCATATAAAACACTTGAAGTTAAATCAATGCGTGAAAGAAAATTTGCTCGTGCATACGAAAGAAATAGTATGCCAGGCAATGGTGATTTCAGTGGTTTTGTAAAACCTTCATTCAACAAGCAACGTCACGAAAAACCAGTTCATAATAATTCTGAACAACAAAATCGTGTTGAACATGCTAAACCAAATTTAACTAATGAAAAATTCTCTTCTTATCAAAGAAATGATGCATCATTCTTAAAATTAGAAGATCAAATGGCAAAATTCAACATTAATATGAATGAAATGAATGAAGTTGATGCTGAATCAAATAATCAAGCTAAACCTGTTGTTGAAACTAAAACTAATGTTGAACAACCAACTAAAGAAGTTGTTGACACTATAGCTAAACCAGCAAGTGCTAAGAAAACTAATTTATTTGATAAATTAAAAGCTAATGAAGATGCTCGTATTAGCGCAGGTGGTGAAACTGCTGAACAATTAGAACAAAAAACAACAGCTAAACCAGCAAGTGCTAAGAAAACAACTAAATTTTCTAAAGCTAAGAAAACAACTAATAAAAACACTGAATCTACTAAATCTAAAACTTCAATTTTAGATGAATTAGCAAGTGGTGATAGAGAATCTTTAATGAATGAATTAAAGAAAGAAATTGATAACTTCGAATCACAACAAGAAGATAATGATAGTGATATTGATGAAACTTACTACGATGATAAAGATGTAGAATAGTTTCTTTACCAAATTAGGTTAGTATTATTTTTGAAAACAAAGGAGGAATAAATGAAAAAGAATAAACAACTTAAAACTAAAAAAATTGATACTCGTCAATCAATTAATCTTAAATCTCAATTCAAAAAAATTGAGACTGGCGTAAAAAATGGTGTTTTCATTTTTTCTGCTCCTTTAACTATTGAACAATTTGCTTCTAAAATTAATGTTCCTGTTTCTAACATTTTAAAGAAATTCCTTTTAATGGGGGAAATGAAAAACCTTAATTCAGTTTTATCTGAAGATGAAATCGGTGAATTATGTTTAGAATATAACTATGATTTTAAAAAAGAAACTGCTATTAATGAAACTAATGTATTAAGCAATCTAAATGTTCAAGATGATCCAAAATCACTTAAACCTCGTCCAGCTATTGTTACAGTAATGGGACATGTAGATCATGGTAAAACTACGTTATTAGACTACATTCGTAAAACTCATGTAGCCAAAGGTGAAGCTGGTGGTATTACACAATCAATTGGTGCTTATCAAATTGAATATAATGATCAAAAAATTACCTTTATTGACACACCAGGACATGCAGCTTTTACAGAAATGCGTGCTCGTGGTGCTAATGTTACTGATATCGTTGTATTAGTTGTAGCAATTGATGATGGAATTAAGCCACAAACATTAGAAGCTATTGATCATGCAAGAGCAGCTGATGTTCCAATTATTGTTTTTGTTAATAAAGCTGATAAACCTAATACTAATCCAGATCATGTTTTAAGTCAATTATCTGAACATGATTTATTACCTGAAGAATGAGGTGGAACTACTATTACAATTAAAGGTAGTGCTTTAGTTGGTACTAATGTAGATCAATTGCTTGAAGCTATTTTAACTGTAGCTGAAGTTAATGAATATAAAGCAAACCCAAATCGTTTAGCTTTAGGAGTAGTTATTGAATCTAATCTTGATCGTGGTTTAGGTCCTGTTGCTACAATTATTGTTCAAAATGGAACTTTGGCAAAAGGCGATATGATGATTGCAGGTAGTAGTTACGGTAAAATTCGTGCGATGTTTGATGAAAATGGGCATGAATTAAAAAGTGCAGGCCCAAGTACTCCAGTTAAAGTAACAGGTCTTAATACTGTTCCGTTAGCTGGTGATCACTTTGTAGTTAGTGATAATGAAAAAGACATTAAAGATATAGCAGAAAAGATTCGCTTACACCAAATTCAACAAAGATATACAGAAACTGAATTATTAACATCAGATTCAAAAACTGGTGATAAAAAATTAAATGTTATTTTAAAAACTGACGTTAATGGTTCACTTGAAGCTATTAAAAATTTATTAGCTAAGTTTGACATCCCTGGTGTAAAACTTACACTTTTAAGAAGTGCAGTTGGAACTATTAGTGAAAGTGATGTTGAATTAGCTAAAGCAAGCCATGGAATCATTATTGGTTTTAATGTTAAACCAACTAAAAATGTTAAAGATTTAGCTTTAAATCAACAAGTTCACATTTACTTTTATGATATCATCTACCGTTTAAGTGAAGAAATTGAAAAGTTGATGAAAGGTAAATTAGATCCTGTTTATGTTGAAGAAGATACAGGAGAAGCGACAATTAAACAAATTTGAAAACATTCAAAAATTGGAACAATTATTGGTTGTTTAGTTGATAATGGTGAAATTAGCAGAAATGACAGTGTTCGTGTTTTAAGAGATGGTGTAGTTATTGCTAAAACTGAAATTGCATCTTTAAGACATGTTAAAGAAGATGTAACTAAAATGTCTGCTGGTAAAGAATGTGGTATTACTTTAAAAAACTTTAATGATTTAAAAGTTGGTGACATCATCCAATGTTATAAGGTAATAGAAAAGAAATAGAATATGCAAAAATATAGTGGAAAAGGTAAATACCATCATAAACAAATGGAATCATTAATGCTTAATATCATCAATCATGCATTGAAGTTTTCTATTAATGACCCATTACTTAAAAAAGTTTCATTCACATATGTTACATTAACTAATGATAAATCAATTCTTTATGTTTACTGTGACTCATATGATCGAAGCAAAATTGAAAAGATTGTTAAAGAATTAAATGATGCTAAAGGCGTATTTAGAACTGAACTTGCTCATCAATTAAAAACACATAAAACACCAACAGTTCAATTTGAAATTGATAAAACAATTGATAATAGTTTGAAAATTGAGGAATTATTAAATAAAATAAATATTAATAATAAAGAATAAGATATTATGGATAAGAATAATAAAGACAATAAAATTAAAGCTAATGATGAACTAAAGATTGATTTTATAAAAGGTAGTGATGATACTACTCCATTAGCAGTAAAGAAAACATCAACAGAAATTGAAAATGATGCTATTAAATTCGTAAGTACTGATGGAGTGCAAAATAACTCTACTAACATTAATTCGAATTTAGGTAAATTTACAACTGATTTTGATGTACAAGCTAATATGATTAATGATGATGTAATTGTTAGTGATAAATCTAAACAATTAGGTTCAATTAGAGAACAAGACAAAAAAGTTGATTTTTCAAAATTTTCTAAAACTAAGAAAAATAAAAACTTAGCACCTGCAAAAAGTAAATTTGCAATTAAAGTTGACACTTTATTAAGAAATGATCGTACTTTACTAATTGTGTGATCAGCTGCTATTCTTACTATTATTACATGTTTAGCATTTACTATTTCATTTGCAGTTACTTTAACATTAGATTGAAAAAATAAACCAGATGCAAGTTTCTTTAATTTCCAATGAGTACAAAATACAGCACTTGCTGCTAATTCATTCTCATACATTTCAATGGGTTTAATTGCTTTACCACTACTATATTTATTAATCACTGTATTAGTTGGTATTAATGGTGTATATCGTTCAAGATCATTTCACTATTTCTTATGGATTTGTTTAATAACAGCGTTTGTATTAATGCTTGTTTCATTAATAATGTCTTCAATGATTATTTCATATGAAAACTCATTCATTAGACCAAAAGTAAATTAATTAAACTAATAAATAAAAAAATAAATACCACTTGTTATCAAGTGGTATTTTTGTTGATTGTTAATAAAAAACTCATAATCATTTATGAATTGTTTTTTTAGTAATAGGGGTCAATTGATAGCAAAGTCTTAATTAGATCAATTGGTAACCGTGCTTTTTATAACAATTCTCGAAATTCATTTTTATCATTTAAAGAAATTATTAGTATTAATTTTTTAGAAGGAATTGAAGAAATTGGTAGTGAAGCATTTTATAAATGTGATGATCTAACAAATAAAACAATAAAACTACCTAGCTCTATTCAACATGTTGGTGATAAACCTTTTAGTGAGACAAATTTAGAAGTACTAGATTTATCTGATTTAATTAGTGTTTTTTTTATATTTATTAACTAAAATTTGTTTATCAAGAAATGTTAGTATATTAGCGAATAAATATTCAAATGGACAAAAGTGGTAATTTTACCAGATTTGGTCATTATCTGCTTTATCGTATCTCTTTTGAAATGAAAATGTTGTATAATCTAAATGGACAAAAGTGGTAATTTTACCAGATTTGGTCAGTGGAGGAAAAAATGAATATTAAAAGAGAACAATATTTAAATGAATTAATCGTTCGTAAACACAATACTCTTATAAAAATAATTACTGGAATAAGAAGATGTGGTAAATCTTATCTTTTAAACACCATTTTTTATGATCACTTAATTAAATCAGGAATAAAAGAAGATCACATTATTAAGTTTGCATTTGACTCTGCTAATGATCTAAGTTTAATTAATGAAGATTTAATAGAATTAAGTCTTAATAATAGAAAAGTAGACCCTAAAAAATTTATTAATTATATTAATCGCCAAATTAAAGATAACCAGATGTATTATCTACTTTTAGATGAGATACAGAATTTAGGGGCATTTGAGTCAGTTTTAAACGGATATTTAAGACAAAACAACATTGATATTTATGTCACAGGTAGTAATGCCAAATTTCTTTCTAAGGACATAATAACTGAATTTGCAGGACGAGGAGATGAAATTAATATGTTACCTCTTTCTTTTTGTGAATTTATGTCAACTTATGAAGGAAACAAAGAACAAGCTTTTCAAGAATATATAACATATGGTGGGTTGCCATTTATATGTTTATTAAAAACTAATGAACAAAAAATAAATTATTTAAAAAGATTATTTTTAGAAACATATCTAACTGATATTAAAAAAAGATACAACATTAAAAATAATAGTGAAGAACTTGATGAATTATTAAATATTTTATCATCAAGTATAGGTTCTTTAACTAATCCTACTAAACTAAGTAATACTTTTAAATCAGTAAAAAACAAGAGTATATCAAAAACAACAATTGCAAAGTACATTGAATACATAAAAGATTCTTTTCTTATTGATGAAGTAAGACAATATGATATTAAAGGTAAAAAATACATCAATTCTCCTAAAAAATATTACTTTTCTGATTTAGGTTTAAGAAATGCCAGAATAAATTTTAGACAATTAGAACAAACTCATTCTATGGAAAATATTATCTTTAATGAATTAAAACTTCGTGGTTTTAATGTTGACATAGGAATTATTAATCAAAGAGCTAAAGATAAAAATGATCAGAATATAAGACAAAGATTAGAAGTTGATTTTGTTGCTAATAAAGGTTCAAATAAAATATATATTCAATCTGCTTTTTCTATTCCTAACCTTGAAAAAGAACAACAAGAACAAAGACCATTAATAAAAATTAATGATTCATTTAAAAAAGTCATCATTACTAGTGGTTTTGTTAGTAAGCATTATAATGAACAAGG
>JAQXJX010000028.1 GCA_029009155.1 Mycoplasmataceae bacterium
TTTTAGGAAGCATTACAACAGTTGGTTTAAAAAATAATGATGTTGTAAGTGATAAAAAACAATGTAAAAATAGTATTAATGAAAATAAAATAATTACTAAAGAAATAGATGCTAAATTAATTGGAGCAGATAAAGGAACAACCACTATTTAGTATACTACTCCAAGTGAGAGTAAAATTACAGGTTGTTCATGAAGCTTTTTAGCAACTGGAGATTTCAATTTTAATGGTGGTAAGTTTGTTTGTGATGGAGTTGAATACACAATTGTTGAAATTGGTTCAGAAACTTTTCGTGTTGCTGGTAATTGACATTTCATAAACTGTAATTTAACTATTCCTAATACTATTAAAAAAATTGATGCTTGTGCTTTCTATGGCAATTTTTCTAATTTATCATTCACTAATAAAGAAATTATTAGCATTAATTTCGAAGAAGGAGTTGAATACATAGGTGAATTCGCTTTTGAATGTTGTTCTAGTGCAAAATCTAAAATCGTTCTATCAAATAGCATTCAATATATTGGTAGAAAAGCGTTTGCTCATATAGATTCCATAAAAGAATTAGATCTAACAGCTTTAGATCATGTTATTCAAATAGATTTTGATCCTTTTTTTGCTAAAGCAGGCTTTTTATATGGTAGTTTAACTTGAATAATTCGATTCAAAGACCAAACTATCAAAGATAAATATTCTAATAGTCAATATTGATCTTTTGCTACAGAATATTTTGGCTTTGATGAATATGTTTATGATGAAATTAGTTCAAAATACATTGGCACAAATAAAAAAAAGTATATTTGCTTTTCGTGGTTCTTCTTATAAACAAACAAAAATTTCTGGTGTATCTAACAATTTTTTAGCAACAGGTAATTTTAACTTCAATGGTGGTAAATTTACATATGATGGAACCGAATATGTAATTTCTGAAATAGCACATGATACTTTCCACCCTAGCTCAGATTGATGATATTTTAAGGAATGTAAATTAACAATTCCTTCAACAATTAAGAAAATTGGTGATTGAGCTTTCTATGGCAATTCACGTAATATATTCCTTACAAGCAAAGAAATCATTGGACTTAATTTCGAAGAAGGAATAGAAGATATTGGAAAAGGAGCTTTTAGTCTATGCAATGATCTTAAAACTAATATTCTTTCGTTACCAAATAATCTTCAACACATTGGTAATAATGATTTTTATGATATAAGTTCTTTAAAAGAATTAGATTTATCTGCTTTAGACCATGTTATTAATATCGATTCCACCCCTTTTAGTGAAGATGGTTGTTTATATGATACTAATATTAAAACAATTTGAGTAAAAGATCAAACTATTAGTGACAAATATTGCAATGATCAATATTGATCATCAGCTAGTGGAAAAATCAAAGTAAAAAGCTAATACAAATCTATGATTTAAAATATGATTAATTTCTACATATTCTTTGATAATATTTCTTATCAAGTCTATAGTCATTTGCAAGCATTCATGATGCAATTTACTACATAGATCTATTTGTTATAGTAGCTTTTAACATTATATTGATACCTTGTTGTTTCTATTGCACAATACATGTACAACTAACAAAACTAAATGAAAAAATTGAATTAGAAGTTATTAAAATACTGATTATTAATTTTTACTCAATTTAATACTATTTTTACTTCATATAAATTAAAACCAGTTTCAGATCCTTCATGTGATAGTGATTCTTTGTTTAATGCTTTAGTATTATATTTGTCAATCAGTGCTGGCTTTATTGCTTTTGCTTTGATTAATAAAAGATATGAAAATAAACTAAAAAATAATTTATGGCATTAAATGGTGAATATTATTAAAAATATTTTCTATTTTTTTAATTAAAATGCAATAATTAATATTGATAATTATTTTTATACATTTTAAGCATATTCTAAATAGTTATATTAAACACAAAATTAATCATAAAAAATAGTAAGGTATTATTATGAAAAAAATAAGTAATATTTTTAAGTTGATATCAATAACATCATTAACATGTTTTTTAGGAAGTGTTACAACAGTTGGTTTAAAAAATAATGATGTTGTAAGTGATAAAAAACAATGTAAAAATAGTATTAATAAAAATCAAATAATTACTAAAGACATAGATGCTAAATTAATTGGAGCAGATAAAGGAACAATCACTATTGAGTATACTACTCCAAGTGAGTGTAAAATTACAGATTGTTCATGAAGCTTTTTAGCAACCGGAAATTTCAATTTTAATGGTGGTAAGTTTGTTTGTGATGGAGTTGAATACACAATTGTTGAAATTGGTTCAAAAGCTTTTAAAGCTAATGATATTTGAAATTTCATAAACTGCAATTTAACTATTCCTAGTACTATTAAAAAAATTGATGATCTTGCTTTTCATGGCAATTCTCCTGGACGATTTACTAATAAAGAAATTATTAACATTAATTTTGAAGAAGGAGTTGAATACATAGGTGAATCCGCTTTTGAACGTTGTGATTGTGAAAAATCTAAAATTGTTCTACCAAATAGCATTCAATATATTGGTAGAAAAGCGTTTGCTGATATAGATTCTATAAAAGAATTAGATCTAACAGCTTTAGATCATGTTATTCAAATAGATAATGATCCTTTTGCATCAAAAACAGGCTTTTTAGAAGGTTGTTCAACTAGAATAATTCGATTCAAAGACCAAACTATGAAAGATAAATATTCAGATAGTGAATATTGATCTTCTGCTGCAAAATACTTTGGCCTTAAAGAAGATGTTTATGATGAAATTAGTTCAAAATATATTGGTGCAAATGAAAAAAGTACATTCACATTTATTGGTTCTTCTTACAAACAAGCAAAAATTACTGGTATATCTAGTAAATTTATAGCAACAGGTAATTTCAATTTCAATGGTGGTAAATTTACATATAATGGAACTGAATATACAATTTCTGAAATAGCATATGATGCTTTCTACCCTTCCATAACTGAATGATATTTGTGATGCTTTAAGAAATGTAATTTAACTATCCCTGCCAGCATCAAAAAAATCGGTGATCGTGCTTTCTGTGCTAATTCACGTATTACATTCCTTTCAAGCAAAGAAATCATTGGACTTAATTTCGAAGAAGGAATCGAAGATATTGGAGCGCTTGCTTTTTGATCATGTAAAGATATTGAATCTGATAAGCTTGTTTTACCAAATAGTCTTCAACACATTGGCAATCGAGCTTTTGCAGAAATAAGCCCTTTAAAAGAATTAGATTTATCTGCTTTAGACCATGTTATTAATATTAATACCGATCCTTTTGATGAAAAGGGCTGTTTACATGGTACTAAAATAAACACAATTTGAGTTAAAGATGAAGATATGAAAAATAAATATAGTAAGGATCAATTTTGATCTTCTGTTGCAAAATATTTTCAGCTTAAAGACCAAATTTCTAAAACAATTAATTCAAAATACATTGGTGGGGATAGTAATAGCACATTTGATTTCAATTATTTAGATCCTAAACAAACAAAAATTACTGGTGTATCTAGTAAATTTGCAGCAACAGGTAATTTTAACTTCAATGGTGGAAAATTTGAATATGATGGAACTGAATATGTAATTTCTGAAATAGGATATGATGCTTTCCACCCTAGCTCAACTGGATGATATTTTAAGGAATGTAATTTAACTATCCCTGCTAGCATCAAAAAAATCAGGGATGGTGCTTTCTATGGCAATTCACGTAATACATTCCTTTCAAACAAAGAAATCATTGGACTTAATTTTGAAGAAGGAATTGAGGATATTGGAGAACTAGCATTTGCAAAATGTGATGATCTAAAATCTAGTCAATTAGTTTTACCAAATAGTCTTCAACACATTGGTAATAATGCTTTTGCAGAAATAAGTCCTTTAGAAGAATTAGATTTATCTGCACTAGACCATGTTATTAATATTAATGCCAATCCCTTTGGTTGAAATGGTTGTTTACATGACACTAAAATTAAAACAATTTGAGTAAAAGATCAAACTATGAAAAATAAATATAGTAATGATTCATATTGATCATCAGCTAGTGAAAAAATCAAAGTAAAATGCTAATACAAATCTATGATTTAAAATGCGATTAATTTCTATATATTCTTTGATAATATTTCTTATCAAGCCTATAGTTATTTGTAAGTATTCACCATGCAATTTACCACATAGGTCTATTTAATCATAGTAGTTTTTTAACATTACATTGTTACCTTGTTGTACCTATTGCACAATGCATGTACAACTAACAAAATTAAATGAAACAATTGAATTAGAAGTTATTGAAAATACTGATGTATTAATTTTTGCTCAATTTAATATTATTTTTACTTGATATGAATTAAAACTAACTTTAATTCCTTCATGCGATAGTGATTCCTTATCTAATCCTTTAGTATTATATTTATCAATTGGTGCTGGTTGTTTAATTGCTGATTTTATTGCTTTTACTTTGATTAATAAAAGATACGAAAATAAACCATTAAATAAATAACCCATGTTCTATTAATAGTTTTACCTATTGTCAATTATTTATCTGCTTATAAACTAAAAAATAATTTATGACATTAAATTGTGAATATTATTAAATATATTTTCTATTTTTTTTAATTAAAATCTATAGTTAATATCAATAATAATTATTTTTATATATTTTAAGCATATTCTAAATAGTTATATTAGATACAAAATTAATCATAAAAAATAGGAAGGTGTTATTATGAAAAAAATAAGTAACTTTTTTAAGATGATGTTACTAACATCATCAGCATGTTTTTTAGGAAGTATTACAACAGTTGGTTTAAAAAATAATGATGTTGTAAGTGATAAAAAACAATGTAAAAATAGTATTAATGAAAATGAAATAATTACTAAAAAAATTGATGCTAAATTAATTGGAGCAAATAAAGGAACAATTACTATTGAGTATACTACTCCAAGTAAATGTAAAATTACAAGTTGTTCAATAAGCTTTTTAGCATCTGGAGATTTCAATTTTAATGGTGGTAAGTTTGTTTATGATGGAGTTGAATACACAATTGTTGAAATTGGTCCAGAAGCTTTTGATGCTTCTTCTCTTAATTGACATTTCATAAACTGCAATTTAACTATTCCTAGTACTATTAAGAAAATTCATGTTAAAGCTTTTTATGGTAATTCTCCTAAATATTCATTTACTAATAAAGAAATTATTAACATTAATTTCGAAGAAGGAGTTGAATACATAGGTGAATCCGCTTTTGAACGTTGTTCTTGTGAAAATTCTAAAATTGTTCTACCAAATAGCATTCAATATATTGGTAACAATGCGTTTGCTCGTATAGATTTCATAAAAGAATTAGATCTAACAGCTTTAGACCATGTTATTAATATTGAAGCTGATCCTTTTGATGTTTTAAATTTGAGAGGTTTTTTATCTGATTGTTCAACTAGAATAATTCGATTCAAAGACAAAACTATCAAAGATAAATATTCTAATAGTCAATATTGATCCTCTGCTGCAGAATATTTTGGCCTTGAAAAAGATTTTTATGATGAGATAAGTTCAAAATATATTGGTGCAAATGAAAAAGGTACATTTACTTTTCGTGGTCCTTCTTATAAACAAACAAAAATCACAAGCTGTTCATGAAGCTTTTTAGCATCTGGAGATTTTGATTTTAATGGTGGTAAATTTAAATATAATGATGTTGAGTATACAATTACAGAAATTGGAAATAGTGCTTTCAAGTGTAGTTGTGATGATTGATACTTTAAAAAATGTAATTTAACTATTCCATCTACTGTTAAAAGAGTTGGTGATCGTGCTTTCTATGGTAATTCACATAATACATCCCTTTCAAGCAAAAAAATTATAGACCTAAAATTTGAAGAAGGAATTGAGGATATTGGAAAAGAAGCTTTTAGTCTATGCAATGATCTTGAAACTAATATTCTTTCATTACCAAATAGTCTACAACATATTGGTAATAATGCTTTTGATAATATAAGTCCTTTAGAAGAATTGGATTTATCTGCTTTAGACCATGTTATTGATATTAATGCCGATCCTCTTGCTTGAGATGGTTTTTTATCTAATACTAAGATAAATAAAATCTGATTA
>JAQXJX010000029.1 GCA_029009155.1 Mycoplasmataceae bacterium
AAATCTTTGAGGATCTTCAATTTAAATTACAAGAAAACATTAACAAACTAAAAAAATTAGTTGACAAGTAATTATTTAAGTTTCTATTAAAATGAACCAAGATTGAATGAAATTATTTTTTAAGATAATTTCATTTTTTATTTATGATTAAAAATATTGTTTAGCTAGCATGATAGCTATACCTATTTTTTAATATCATCAGAATTATTTTTTTATTTTTTCTAAATCATTATGAATCTTATTTATTAAGTCTTCAGGTTTATTACATATGTGGTATGATAAAAAATCTTTAAAAAGATCATTAAATAATTTTCCTGCTGAATCAGTTTTTATCTTTTCTATTGCTCTAAGATTATTTTCGTCAGTGCTTCCTTTAGTTTCAACTACTAAATTTAGAAATTTAATTTCTTGTTCATTATTTTCTTTTTTACATACTATAGCTCAATCAGGTGAATAATTTCCAAGTGGAGTAGGAATTTTATATGTCTTAGGTAATTTTGCATAAATTTCAACATCATCATTTATATCCATGCTTTGAGCAAATTCTTTTTCTGTTTCTGAATCACATTTTATTCCGTTTGTGATTGATTTACTTGAAGACAAAAAATTATTTTCATTTAATTGCTGACCACTAATGTCAAAATCACTCTTATTTACTACTTCTGATTGGATTGTATCACTAATGTAGTAAGTTAAATCACATTTATTTGTGAATTGACTATTAATGATTTTACTTACTTTAATACAAAAATCTTCTGGTTTATATTTAAAGTAATCAAACTTATTAGGCTCAATTTTTTTCAAAATTTCTATAATTGTTTTTCTAGAAAGTTTTGTTTCATTAACAATCTTACCAATTAAATCATATGGTTTTTTTCATGTTAAACCTTCAATTGGTTTTTGTTCAATAGATTTGCCATTATTTTTTTTTAATAAATTTTCAGAACCATTTCTAACATCATCTAAATTTTCTGATTGTTCACTATAAGTTATTTGAATGTATGCATTATTATTAGATTGTAATTTTTCATTAATATCTTTTACACTGCTTTCAATTAATTTATTAGTATTAAAATTAACTTTGTAATAATAAGCTTGATTTATTCTATTTCATAAATTTTGTCATTGAGTATTGTTTCATTTATTATTTAAAACAGAAATATCTTCATGTCTTGAAGTGTTAGCATTAGTAACAGCATTAGAAATAGTATCTGTATTATTCGCTATATCTTCAATGATTTTAAATATTTTTTCTTGATTTGCTGGTTGATCTAAAAATCTGTTATTAAAAGGAGGCAAACAGTTATTTTGTTTATCTAATAGAAATTTTTTTGAATTTAATAAACCATTATCTAACAAATAATTATTGTCTTTTAAATAATCATAAATATTAGATCCACCACTTTTTCCAATAGTATCACCATCTGATAATCTAATCTTTGCAAAAAGATCTGGTGTTGGTTTAATTGGTTTATTTGCTAAATCATTTAGCATTTCATCTTGTAATTTACTTGAAAATTCTTCATATGTTCCACGTGCTATAACTCTTAATGTATTAAATTTTTCAAATTGATCTTTATCATTACCTAGTTTTTCAAAATCAATTCGATCACCATCATTATTTACACAAATTCTTAATCCTCTACCAATTTCTTGTTTTATGCTAATTTGATTATTTGAATCTTTTAGAGCACATAATTGAAAAATATTAGGATTATCTCATCCTTCCCTTAAAGCTGAGTGAGAAAAAATAAATCTAGTCGGTTCACTGAAAGTAAGTAATTTCTCCTTATTTTTTAAAATTAAATCATATGCAGAGGCATCATTACTACCTTTTGAATTTGAATCATCACTATCAAGTTTTAAATCGTTTTTCTTATCATTACTAAAGTAACCATTATGAGTTTTAGTAACATCAATATTTTTTAAATATTTTTTGTATTCGTTATCAATATTAGGATTATTTTTTAAAAATGATTCACATTCATTTTGATAAATTTCTTCAAATAAATGTGCTCATTCGCCTTTCTTATCTTCTTTTTCATAATCACGGTATTTATTTACTTTATCAATGAAAAATAAAGATAAACACTTAATTCCTTTATTGAATAAAATACATTCTTTTTTTAAATGTTCACTAATGGTAACTCTAATTTGTTCGCGCGCTAATGCTTCTTGATTTTGATTATTATCAATAACTTCATTTATTTTTAATTCTTTACCATTAGCAAAAAAGATTTTATTTTGATTTTTATCTATATTATTGATGATGAAACCTTTATATTGTTCCATCTTGTTAGATAATTCATAAATGTCATCATCATTTTTGAAAATTCTTGTATCTTTTTTAATTTTATTATTGAATTGTTTTTCATAAGTTAATCTACATGTTGGTTTAGATGTACCATTAAGGATAATTTCATTTAAAAATAAATAACCACTAATTCCAGAAGAATTTTTTAATTCAACATTTGAACATGTAATCTTTTTAACTAGATGTTCTTTCATCGCATCAATTGAATCTAATGAATAAATTAAATTATGTTTCTCTTTATGAGTTGCTGAAAAATTTAAAATAAACAATGGATTAAATTCATGAATTAATTTAGTTGTTTGTTTTCCCATTGTTTTTTGTGGTTCATCAACAATAATGATTGGATTGTTGCTAGCAATTACATCAATTGGTCTTTTAGATTCGAACTGTTCTAATTCCATTCAAATTCTTCGTGCATTCTTATCTTTAGCATTAAAAGCTTGAGAGTTAATGATCATAACATTAATGTCATTACTAGTACTAAAATCCTTAATTCTAGTAAGTTCATCTGAGTCATAAATAAAGAATTTACATAGCTTTTTATATTTTTCATAGAAATGGTCTGATGTTATATT
>JAQXJX010000030.1 GCA_029009155.1 Mycoplasmataceae bacterium
GTGTTATATTTGTTTTAAAATGTTTAAAAGAAACAACACTAAAAAAAGATAATTTACTATTCCCTTATTTTATAGGATATATTGATTTTGAAACTAAATCAATAGTAACTAGTGTTGAAAAAACTAATTGACTTATCTCAATAATTAAGAAATTATGTAATGGAATAGAAAAACCAATTGAATCATTATGTAACCAATTTAATCAGGAAACTAAAGATGGTATTAACATGAGGTTATATTCTAACTTATTAGATAAAGTAGTAAAAAGCATTTCTAAAAGTAATGAAAATAGTGATATTTCTAACTTAATAATTTATGGTAAATCAAATTCTTCAAATGATTTGCCAACAAATGATGATTTTGAATTAATAGATTTTATTGTAATCAAATAATTGACCATGAAACTCATTAAATATCAAGTAAAAGAAATACATAAATTAAAACCTTATTTACTCAAATTTTTTGAAGCAAACCAACTAAAAACAAGTAAACCATTAGAAATTGAAGAAATTAAAAAAGAATGCAATAGCATTATTTCTTTCGATTTTGTAAATCAAATATCTACAAAAGAAGAAGATTCTATATATTCATCAAAACTACAAATAATTGAAATTACTTTGAAAAAGCAAGATTTACCTATATCTACTTTAAGAGGATATTACAACCTTACTAAAATTCAAAATTTTTTCATTGTAAAAAACAATGATAATTGCATTAGATATTTTTTTCCTATCAAAGCTTTTACTCAACAATCAATTTTTATTGATAAAGTAGTTGATACTGATTGAATTAATTTAGATTCATTAAATGAAGATAATGAATATATTGATCAAAATGTAACTTCAATTCTTGATTTAATTCAAAATATATTGTTCAAAATTTATGATTATCGTTTTAGAAAACATGAATCCATTAACAAATATCTTGAAAGAGTAGAACAAATCAAGGATTTAAAAAGAAAAATTTCAACATTAGAAAACAAAATGAATAATGAGCCTCAACCAAATAAAAAGTTTAAATTATATAATGAAATTAATTCTTTAAAATCACAATTAAGTGATTTAGAAAAAGCTTAATAATATTCTTATCAAGGGGTTAAAAAATATGAGTAAAATTAATTTAGATAAAAATAAAAGATTAGAAGATATATATATATATATATAAGTTGTTTCCTGATTGTGTAACCGAAACTAAAGAAAATGGTAAAACTACTTATGCAATTGATTTTGATAAATTAAAAGATTTTTTATCACCAGAAATAGTTGGTGATAAAATTCAAAGATATGAATTAACTTGACCTGATAAGAATAAAACTAGAGTATCAATTAATAAACCTACTACTAATACTTTAAGACCAATTAAAGAAAAAAGTATAGATTTTGATAAAACAAAAAATCTATACATAGAAGGTGATAACCTTGAAGTATTAAAAGTTTTAAGAGACACTTATTTTGGAAAAATAGATGTTATCTATATCGACCCTCCATATAATACTGGCAATGATTTTATCTTTAAAGATAAATTTACTAAAGATAGCACAGAAGCTGATATTGAATCAGGTAATATAGATGAAGAAGGTAATACATTAGTTGCTAATAAAGCAGAAAATGGAAGATATCACACTAATTGGTTAAATATGATTTATCCAAGACTATTTTTAGCTAAAGACTTATTATCTGAAACTGGTGTGATATTTATTTCTATTGATGACCATGAATACGCTAATCTTAAAAAAGTTTGTGATGAGATTTTTGGAGAGGAGAAGTTTGTTAATACAATTATTTGGCAAAGACATACAGGTGGAGGTTTAACAAAAAAAATAATAACTGGGCATGATTATGTACTGGTTTATCGACAAAATCAAAGTGTAATGCTTTATTCTAAGCAAGATATAAACAAGGATAAAATAAAGATGATAAATGGGGCACCCTATTACTTTGATGGGCACCCTTTAAAAAAAGAATTTGGAAATAAAAGAATACCTTCTGGTTTAGATAGATATTTAGTTTTCGAGGATCTATCAAATGAACAACAAAAAATGTATAAAAATTCTGAGTACTTTGAAATTAGAGAGTACAAGGATACAAAAAAACATATTATCTATCCATATAGAAGAGCTGATGTTAAAAAAATGTATTCAATAACAGGCTGTGAATCTGGAGAAGGCATTGAGGATATAATCAAATTGGGTTTTGATAAATCAGATTTTGATTTTCCAAAACCAGTTTCGTTAATTAAAAAAATTCTATTTTCAAACAATAACAAAAATGCCTTAATTCTTGATTTCTTTTCAGGATCAGGAACGACTGCTCAAGCTTTAATGGATCTAAATAAAGAAGATACAGGTAATAGAAGTTATATATTAGTTCAATATCCTGAAAAAACCAAAAGTGATTCTAAAGCATATCAAAACGGATTTCATACTATCTGTGATATTGGCATTGAAAGAATCAAAAGAGCTGGTGAAATTATTAAAAAAGAAAATCCAAATGTTGATACTGGTTTTAAATATTTAAAAATTGATACAAGTAACATAAAAAAAATCACTACTCCTGCTAATGAACTAGTTCAAACACAACTAGAAAATTTTACAAATAGCATAAAACCTAATCGCTCTAATTTAGATTTAGTATTTGAAGTTATGCTATCTAAAAAAATACCACTAGATACTAAAATTGAAACCACTAACATTTTAGACAAAACAATTTATAAGGTTAATGGAGATTTCTTAATTTGTTGTTTTGATAATAATTTATCAAAAGAATTCATCAAAGAAGTAGCTAAATTATCTCCAATCTATCTAGTATTTAAAGAATCTTCTTTTGAAAGCGATGAAGCGATTAAAAATATAGAACAATTAATTAAAAGTTTTTCAAAAACAGAAACTAAATTTGAAATTATTTAATCAACACTATGAAATTTAAGTTTAAAACATTACCATATCAACAAAAAGTATTAGAAAACATATCTAAGATATTTTTAGGGCAAAAGTTTGCAAGTAGCGATAATATATACGCTTCTTCATTTGAAACAAGTACTCCATCTTTTTTTGATCAAAATGTTAATTTTTTTAAAAATAAAGAATTAACAATTGACGAACAACAAATTTTATCAAATGTTCAAAATATTCAAAACACTAATAACCTAAAAATAAACACACAATTAATTAAAACAATTAGTAGTTCAAAAGAAATACTAACTTTTGATATTGATATGGAAACAGGAACTGGTAAAACTTATGTTTATATCAATAGTATTTTTGAATTAAATAAACAATATGGATGAAGTAAATTCATTGTTATTGTTCCTTCTATTGCTATTAGAGAAGGAGCTTGTAAAAGCTTTGAGACTACAAAAGATCATTTTTATCAAAAATATAAAAAGAATTGTCAATTCTTTATTTATGACTCTAAGAACTTAACAAAGATTAATGACTTTAGTAGAGGTGATGATATTAATGTTATGATCATTAACTCTCAAGCTTTTAATGCTAAAGGTAAGGATGCACGAAGAATTAGAATGGAATTAGATCAGTTTTACTCTAAAAGACCAATTGATGTAATTGCTAGCAACAATCCAATAATTATAGTTGATGAACCACAAAAAACTATGGGGGAACAAACTACAAAATCAATTTATGAATTTAACCCATTGTTTATTTTAAATTTCTCAGCAACACATAAGGATAAGCATAATATTATTTACTCGTTAGATTCAATTGATGCAATGAAAGAATATTTGGTTAAAAACATTGCATGTTCAAATATTAATTTAGTTAATTCATCAGGTATTAACAGTTATTTGTTTTTAAATAAAATTATTCTTAACGGAAGCTCTAAACCTACATGCAAACTAACTTTTGAAAAACAGCTAAATAAAAGTGTTAAAAAAGTCTCATCACGAATATTAGAAAACGGCGATGATATTTATGAGCTTTCTAATAAAATGGAACAGTATAAGGGTTTCACTATTTCTAATATTGACAAAAACCAAAATAAAATATCATTCTTAAATGGTAAAGAATTAAGAATTAATGAAGTTATTGATTCTAATGAGAATCAAGAAATTTTATCACGTGAGCAGATTAGATTAACAATAAAAGAACACTTTAAAAAAGAGAAATACCTTTTTTCAAAAAATATTAAATGTTTGTCATTATTTTTTATTGATAAAGTGGCTAAATATCGTGATTATAATCAACAAGATAATAAAGGTATATTGGCTAATATATTTGAAGAAATTTATCAAGAAGAATATAAAAACTTTTTAGAAGAAAATAAGAATCTTGATGAAAAATACAAGAAATATTTAGAAAACATTAAAGTATCTCAAACTCACAATGGTTATTTTAGTAGTGATAAAAAGGGTGATTCAAAGTTAGATAATGATGAAACTAACGGAAGTAATGATGCTTCAGCTTATGATCTTATTTTAAAAAATAAGGAACGATTACTTTCTTTTGATGAACCAATAAGATTTATTTTTTCTCACTCAGCATTAAGAGAAGGATGAGATAATCCTAATATTTTTCAATTATGTGCATTAAAAGATTCGAATAATGAAATAGGAATAAAACAAGAAATTGGTAGAGGATTAAGAATTTGTGTTAATTCAAATGGTGACCGAATCGATTTAGAATATTTAAGTAAAAATTATGATGAATTTAAAAAAATAAACACTTTAAGTGTTATAGCTCGCGGTTCTTATGAAGAATTTTCTAGTAGATTACAAAATGAATATTTAAGTGATTTATCTAATAAATGTATTTATCCTACTGTTGATAGTATAAAACAATTTGAAATTACCGATGATGGTTCAACAGAAAAAATAGGAAAGGGATTAGCACTTAAAATTAGACATTGATTGGAAAACAATGAGTATCTTACTAATGATTCGTTAAATACTAAATTTCAAGATGATAAAACGAATAGTAAGTTACCTAAAATTGGGGACGAATGGTTAGATACTCCTAATATTTTTTTACAAATCATTGCAAAATTAGATGACATGTCAAATAATGCTAAAGTGCTTAACAAACATGTCACTAATGCTAATGTTTCTTCTTTCAATAATATTAAAGTTAAACCTGAAAAATGAGAAGACCGTAATTGAAAACTTTTTAGGAGTCTATTTAGTAAAGTATTTTACTACAACATAGATTTTAAAACTGATGAAATAATTAAATCAAGCATTGAAGGTATTAATAAAGATTTAATAGTTAATCAATCATATATAGATATAGTTAACAGTTCACAAATCAACAATAGTGATTTAGATAATGTTAGAAATAATAATTCAAGAATACTTAATCGTAACACAACTGATAGCCCTCTACCTAAAAAGCTAGATGATTTAACATATAAAAAACCTTATGATTTAGTTACTAAAATTGTTAATTCTACAAGATTATCTAGAAAAACAATCATTGAAATTTTAAAAAGAATAAATAAAGATAAATTTAATTATTTTAAATTTAATCCAGAAGATTTTTGTAAACAGATTAGTAAAATTATTAACAATCAATTTATTGAAGGGTGATGCAAATTATCATATCACATAAATGAATTTGCAAAAAATGAGATTACACCTGAAAAATTTGAATTTGATGGAAAAGATTTAAGTGATGAAAACTATATTGAAACTTCTAAATCAATTACTAGTGGAATAAAATTTGATTCTAATGTAGAAAAAGAATTTGCAAAAGAGCTTGATGAAAATAGCAATACTTTATTATATGCCAAGCTTCCTATTGATTCTTTTAAAATCCCAACACCTATTAATGATTATCATCCTGACTGAGCAATTGTTACAAAAAATAATAATTCTAATATAAAAGTTGAATTTATAAAATCAATTATCGAAACAAAAGGCACTAATGATTCTACCCAATTGAGAAAAATAGAAAATTTTAAAATCGAATCTGCTGAAAAATTATTTAAACAGTTATTTGATGCTAAATTCTTTTATTGTAAATGTGTAAATTTTAAAGATTTTCAAAATTTTGTGATAAACAATCTAAAACAATTAGAAAACAAAAAATAAAATAATAAAAACTAATTAAATATAATTTAACTTATATATGTTAAATAGTTCAATAATAGAAATAGCACAGAAAAATCTTTTTCTATTACCCCCTGTTATTACATCTATAGCATTAGTAACACTAATAATTGCTGTTCTATATATTACTTATTACATTAAACTTAAAAAAAGTTAAAGAAAATGAAGCCCCTAAAGGTATGGTTCTTATTATTCAAATGCTAATAGCTTATATAAGAGTATTAGTTGTAGAGATTTTAGGACCAAAACTAGAGAAACTAACACCTTATTTTCTTTATCTTTTTTCTTACATTTTATTATCTAATCTTATTGGTTTATTTGTAATTGGTTTTAGATACCAAAAATAAGTTATCTAAAGAAGTTTTGTGTTTGTGTAAACATAAAAGGTAACTATTTTTAACTAGTTGTAATGGAGTGTCAATAAAACAAGATGATATATTAGCTTCGTTGCTACCTAACTTACGAGTTTTTTTAACTCATGTAGTAGCTACGATTATTTTGATTTCTATTTGTATATGATTTGTTTGAAAACCAACTAAAGAAGCTCTACCTAAATAAAAAAAGAAAATAAATAGGAGGGATATTAAATAGAAGATAATACATTATTAGTTTATGCATCATATCCCAACGTTCTTTTTGACCATGCTATTAAGCATGGATCTATTAAATTTTACTTTTTAAGTGCTCAAAAAGTTCTTGATGTTTTATTGCAAGACAATTGTAAGTTAAATAACTTTTTAAAAATTTTAACTATTTACAAAGAAGTAAGAAAACAAATCATTGACGAAATTTTAAAGGTAATATTGAAAGTTTCTTTTTATGATTCTTATATATAATCGTTGATTTCAATCGTTGCCATTATTTAGAAAGAATCATAAAGAACTTTTTAAATCAATGTGATAAGGAGTTTGGGATGAATTATGCAAAAATTTATTCACCTTATCCATTAAATGATAAACAAAAAAATAAATTAATTAAGGCAATAAAACAATATTACAAGATGGATGTTAAAATTGTTAATATTATTGATAAAAACTTAATTGGAGAATCGAAGTTGTTACTGACATTAATTCTGTCAATACTTTTTATATTGACAAACTAAATACATTAAAAAAACTTCAATTAGAGCTTTATTAAGAATATTGGAGAATTCAAACAAAGGAGAATAACAATTATGAGCACTAATGGTAATATATTCTGTAGTATTATCAAAGCTAAGATCGATAAATACTCTACAGGTAACGTTGTCAGTGAAGAAGGTAAGGTTGTTGCTGTAAAGTTCAACGTGAATTAATTATTGGTGACCGTCAAACTGGTAAAACTACTATTGCTATTGATACTATTTTAAATCAAAAAGGATGTAATGTATATTGTATTTATGTTGCTATTGGTCAAAAAACTCATCAGTTGTACAAACAGTTTTAACATTATCAACATATGGAGCAGATGATTTATCTAAACATGCAGTAAGTTGCCGTACTATTCAATTATTATTAAAAAGACCGCCAGGACGTGAAACTTATCCTGATGATATATTCTATTTACATTCGCGTTTACTTGAATGCGCTGGCAGACTTAATAAAGAAAGGAGTTAATACTATTAACAATAGTTTTAGTAAAGCAAATAATTTGATATTGTTTGATAATGATAATTATTATAAAAACAATGAATTGCAAATTAATGAAGAAAGAATACTAGAAAACATCAAAACTATTCAAGTTAAAAACAATTTACTATGTGATTATAAATTGATTAAAACTAAAAGTCATTCAAAAAATATTGACTTTTGATATTAAAATGGAAACAGGTACAGGAAAAAACCTATGTTTACATTAATAGTATTTATGAGCTAAACAAACTATATGGATGAAGTTAGTTTATTATTATCGTTCCGTCCATTGCTATTAGGGAAGGTGTTTATAAATCATTCAATATAACATCAGACCATTTCTATGAAAAATATTAAAAGCAATGTAAATTCTTTATTTATAACTTAAGAGAACTTACTAGAATTAATGATTTTAGTACTGGTTATGAAATGAATTAAATCAATTTCAATCAAGAAAACCAATTAATGTAATTAAAAGTAATTATCCAATTATTATTGTTAACGAACCACAATATTTTTAATCATATATAAAAAATGAAATTATCTTAAAAAATAATTTCATTCAATCTTGGTTCATTTTAATAGAAACTTAAATAATTACTTGTCAACTAATTTTTTTAGTTTGTTAATGTTTTCTTGTAATTTAAATTGAAGATCCTCAAAGATTT
>JAQXJX010000031.1 GCA_029009155.1 Mycoplasmataceae bacterium
AGAGAAAATAAAAAAATTGATTTTTCATTATTAAAAAGAGATATTTTAGCATTTGAAAAAGAGATTTATAAAGACAAGATTTTTGTAAACGCTATAGTGAGTAAGTGAGGAGAAAAATAATATGGCAAAACATACATTAACAAATAATTTTTTCTTTTTAGAAGATTCAATAGATTTTCCAAATAAAGAAGAACTAATTAACGAAATCCAAAAATTAGAAAATCTTGCTAAATCTAAGGAGCAAAAATTAGATGATTTGCTTTCTTACCGAAAAATTTATAATTTGTTAGTTGATACTCTTTATAGTACATACATTAATGTTGATGAAAACTTAAATACATCTGAAAAATATGAAAAAATTTGTGGAGCACAAATCTTGTCTGATGACAAACTTTGGTATTCGTTAAATCAGATCAAAATATATGGTAATAGAGCATGTCATTCGACCGAATTAAAAACAAGTGACTTGCAATCGGTTCAACAATCTGAAATGATTACCAATTTAAAAAGTATATATTTGTTAGTAAAAAAAGTTTATCTTTATCTAAATGAAGATAATTTAAAAGATGAGAATAAAATAAGATTTAGTGATGACTTTTATACTACGAAAGATGCATATGAAAATTTAAATATTAGAATTAAAAAAGATAATGATGAATTAAATAAAGTACTTCCTTTATCTAAAAGCACTTTTGAAATAATTCAAATTTCAATCTGTGATTTTTTGTTAAACCATAATTTAGAATTTAACATTCCAATTTATCAACGTGGGTATTCATGAACAAATATTAATATTGAGAATTTATTAATTGACATTAATAGAAGAACAAATGATTGCAAAAATCACTACTTTGGTGTTATTGCATATAAAGAAAAAGGAATAAATGAAAAAAACAATAAAACAATTATTTCAATTTTAGACGGCCAACAGCGTCTTACTACAACTGCATTATTATTGTGTGCTATTAGAGATATATTGACAAAAATAAAAAAAGTCGATCTTTTTGATCTAGATATTCGAAAAACATTAGATTTAAAATTTAAAAATCCTGGTGGTAGTAATGATGCAAATAACTTTTTTAAAAAGATTATTGATGGTAAGATTGATTTTCAAAACGACCGTTCAAATAAAGACTACTATATTCAAAATTATTTTCAAATACTTAATGAATACAAGGATAAAACAATTGATGATATTAAAAGTTTATATGCTTGTTTCAGAACAAAATTCATGATAGGTTGTATTTCTTTTGAAAGAAATTTATCTAAAAAAGATGAAATTGAAATATTTGAAAATTTAAATTCAAAAGGTAAAGCTCTTGAGTTATATGATTTACTAAAAAATTGAATTTTATCTTTGTGCTCAGATGAAATTTTAGAAAATGATGAAGATGAATTAGTAAAACAATTTAATATGACTTTTAGCGCTATAACTTATGATGAGGAAAGCAAAAAAGACATCATTACATCATTCTTTATTTCATTAATTAAATATTTCACAGGAAAAGAGACTCCAAATAATAATTATTCATCTTTTTTAAATAACTTAAAATTAATGTTTGAAAAAATATATGATGTTGTTTTACACAAAACATTCAATAAATCATTAGAATATCATGAATACCCAAAAATATTAGAATTAATCAATAGATATTTTGCTATTTATTGTTCATTTATTCTAAATGATAAAAATTCAAATGCATTTACTTATGTAAAAACTAATTTAAAAATAGATAGATATTATTCGTTGTTATTGACAAGCAAACGGAAGGGTTTAATCCCTGCTATCTATTTAATTTTTGATAGTTTTTTTAGTTTTACAAATAAATTAAAAGAATTTAATCAAGGAATTAATTTTAAAAAAGATTTTGCAAAAAAAATTTATTTAGCTGTTAAAATCTTAATTTATAGATTTATTTTTACAGAAAAAGGGGATTCAGAAACAGCCAGAATAATAGCAAAAGTTGCTTCTAAATTTTTGATCAAATTAAAAATTTACCAACTGAAAATGAAAAAATAAACATTCTTGATAATTTTTTTAAGGAATTAAAAAATGAATTAATTAATAATATGGATATATTCCATATAATTTCAAATATTACTAAAAAACCTGGTTGGGAATATATTGCTATTTTAAGGATGTGTAGTTGGGAATTATTAGGCGATAATTATGAATTAGATCCAGGGATGGTAAATCCTTCATATGAACATATAATGCCGCAAAATAATTCTAAGTGAATTAATCATTTTAAAAATATTTATCCTGATAAAAATGAAGAAGAAATAAAAGAGCTATACGAGACTTGTGTACATAAATTAGGTAATGGTTTGATAATTCCAGGAAATTGAAATTCAAAATTAAAAAATTTATCTTTCAATGATAAAAAAGCATTCTTAAATGGTCGTTTGAACTCGCCATTATATACAAATGATAACTCTGCCATAGATATAAAATCAAAAGCTGATTGAACTTTTGAAGATATTGAAAAACGTAATGTTGCAATATGTAAACTTATTGTCGAAAAAGTATTTAAGGATCTTAAATAAGTTAAAGGTAATAAATTATCAAAATGTTTGATTTTGTAATTAATCTATGTTTGCACCTCTTTCAATTAAAAACACACCAATTAATGGTGTGTTTTTTATATATTAACGATATATTTTTTTAGATGCTTCACAATTGTGAGCAACTCTATCAGCACGTTCTTCAACTTTACCTGGGCCAAATCTTTCGTCTAATGAAAGATAACCAGTAATTCGTGTAACGTTTTGAATGTTATGGCTTCCGCAAACTGGAC
>JAQXJX010000032.1 GCA_029009155.1 Mycoplasmataceae bacterium
CTTCATTTTTAATTATTTCATTAATAATGTCAGAAGTAGAAAAAACTAATGGTTTATATTGTTTAAATTTAGGGGTATTTACTAAATTTTTCTCTTAATTTAGTTTCTGGTTTTTCTTTAATTACATTTATATTTTTTTCAATTGAATTATCGTTGTTAATTTGATTATTTTTATCTGATAGTAATTCCAAAATTTCATTTTTAATTATTTCTTTTTCACAATTAATATCTTTTTTTCATCATCTTGTTGATAAAATACGATAAAATTTTCAGCCTTTATCCTCAAGCATTTCTTGTCTTAATCGGTCTCTATCTCTTGCATTTAACCTACTATGATATGTTTTTCCATCACATTCAATTGCCAAAACATAATTGCCTGTTTTTTTATCCTTAATAACCATATCAATAAAAAAACCAAAGCTTTTAAATTGAGATATTATTTCATATTTATTATTATCTAAGAAACCTTCTATAAAATTAAAAACTTCTTGTTCAAAAGGTGAATCGAATTCATTTGTTGTTGGTGATGATGATATATATATTTCTCTACCTTTTTCATCTAAATTAATATATTCTAAAAAATCTTTAAGTATTTTTGCGCCCTTATATTTGTGATTTCCACTATTAATTTCTTGTGGTTTCATAGACGAGACAACAACCATATTATTTTTTGCTCTAGTAAAGGCAACATTAAGTCTGCGTTCTCCTCCTTTACTATTTATAGGACCAAATCAGTGATGAAGTTGGCCATCTTTATCTTTCCCATAACAAACACTTATAAAAATTGTATCTCTTTCATCACCTTGAGCATTTTCTAGTGGTTTTATAAAAAAAGGTTCGTTTTTTTCCTCTCAAGTAGAACAAAATTCCACAATTTTTGAATTTTTTTTCTTCTCCTTTTCGAATAAATCATTTATATAATCTGCTTGTTTTAAATTAAAAGTAATAATTCCAAGGCTCTTATCCTTATGATTTAAAATATGTTCATTGATAAGTTTGATGATCTCAGCTGCTTCCCCCTTATTAAAGTTATCTATAAACCTTCCATTTTCAATATATTTGGAAGTTATTGGTTCATAATCATTATTATTAGTATAAGAAGCATTAGGGAAAGTAATCAATTCATTATCGTAAAAATTTTTATTAGAAAATGCAATTAATGATTGATGGCGGCTACGGTAATGTCAATTAAGTTTTTGATTATTTGTTTTTGATGATCAAATGTCTAATATAGATTCAAAATCACCTGGATTAATAGAATCATCATCATTTTCATCATCAGTGCTAAAGGATTTGAAAGCAGTATTTGGAGGCATTTGTTGTGAGTCACCTACTATAATAACTTGTTTAGCTCGATAAATTGAGCAAATTGCATCTTGTGGAAAAATTTGTGATGCCTCATCACATATTAGCAAATCAAAAAGTTCACTAGTAGGTTGCAAAAAAGTTGAAGCACTTAAAGGTGACATCAAAAAACAAGGAGTTATTTTTTTAACATACTCCATATTACCAGAATCTTCTAAAAATTTTCTAATATTTGTTTGATTTCTTGTTTTCTTACATTGAAGGCGAACATTATCACAAGGTGTTCCTGATGTAGAAGTGCTAAGTCATTTTGAAGTAATTTTACTTATTATTTCAAAATGAGTTTTTTCAATTTTTTCTTTATCATGTTTTTTAAATTCTTTACAATATTTAATATAATGATCATTTAAATCTGAAATGCTATTAAACTTATAAATGCTATCATCAAAAATTTTTTCTTTATATAATTTTCTAACCATTTGTGAATAAAAAAGATATTTATACATATTTGATGAATTTTCATTAATAGTATATGGACCACCCATTCAATCTATAAAATCATATCATCTATCTTCTTTAATTTTATTCAATTCACGTTTAAACTTCATATAATCTTCCAAACTAGGACTATCTTGTTGATTATTCATTACTTTAAATTTATCTAAATTTACTTCAATACTTTCTTTTGAAAAATTGAATTCATTAATATCAAAAAAATTATCTAATTCATCTTTTTGGGTATCATATTTATATTTTTTTAAAAAAATATTTATATCTTGTAAAGAAGAATAATTTGCTTTTATTAAACTATTTGATAGATCTTTATCTATAGAAAATAATGAAATTAATTTTATAAACTGATGATTATTATTTAAATTTTTATTAATAGAAAAAATTTCTAAAATACTTTTACAATTTTTAGTAATTTTTTCATCTGTTGCAATTCATTCTTTAAAAGAATCTATATTTTTTTTAAGTAAATCATTACTTTTAATATTTGATGATTTTTTTAGTTTCCATTTTTTTAATCAGCCAAATTTACCATTCAAAATTTGTTTTTTTATTTTTTCATCTTTGAATATGCTTTCATCAAAAGAAATATTCTTTTTCAATTTTTCATTTTCTTCTATATACTTTAAAGTTAACTCACATAGATCTTGAGAATTTTTTATTTTATTATCTGAAATGTAATCAAAAACCTTAATTCCTTCTTCTTCATCTATTTTAAATACTAAATTCAAAATTTCATTAAATTGATTAAACATGTAATCAATATCATTTTTAGAAAGAATTGAATAAATACAATTTGGTAACATTCTAATTTGTAATAATAATTTATTTAAAAGTTTTAAATTTTTTTCAATCAATTGCTTTGTGTTATGATCTTGATAATCATCTTTATAAGATATACCATATCATTTATATGAAAACTTATTTTTATCAGAAAGTTTCATTCGTTTTAAAAAATTTGAAATTGTATCTAATCGTTCACATCTTTCTTTTAAAACATTTGAAGAAATCTCATCAATATTACTAATTACAATTTTATCTATATCATAATTATTTATTGTATTTTTAATTTTATTAAGGTAATTAATTTCATTTTCTTTAATTTGGTAAGGTGTTTCATCTATTGAAGCAATTTTTTCTGAAACTTTAGAATTTAAAAAAATATCGTACTTATTTAATAGGTCAATTTCTTTACTCAATTCAGTTTTTATTTTTTCTATACTATGAGTTTGATATGTATATTCGTTTTTATGAAATTTTTCATAACAATCGAATATTTGTTGATAAAATTCTTTTTTTGTTGAAGAATTTATTTTGTGTAAATTTAAACAAAAATGTGATAAATCTTGTTGTTTTAATTTATTATAAACAACGTCTAATGCAGCCATCTTTTCTGAAACAAACAAAACACTTTTACCGTCATATAAAAATTCTGCAATTATATTTATTATGGTTTGAGTTTTACCTGTACCTGGGGGACCTTGTAATGTAAAACTTTGACCCTTTTTTGCACATTTAATTGCTTTTAATTGACTTGAATCAGCATCAAAAATATTGTGTAATTCTACTTCTTCTTTTTGATCAAGCTTAATTTCTTCGTTGTTAGATGATAAATTTTGATTAATATTTTGGCCCAAAATTTTTAATACATTCTTGTTTTTTAGAATTTCTTCTTCATTTACATCCATATCGTTATAAATGCTTATTTTACTAAAATCAAATGTTCCAATTCCTATAGATCTACTAATTTTTCATTGTTTTTGTTTATATAAAGCTTTTTCAATTTCTAAAAGAGCATCATTTATCAAAAAATTATCATCATATGAGTAATCTTTTAATTGATATTTGAAATCATTTTTTAATTTAGTTCATAATGTTTTGTTAAAAATAAATTCTTTTATTTTATTTGAAGAAATGCTAAAAACATTATTTTTAGTACATATTTCAACTGGCACTAAAAATAAAGGTGAAATTATTTTTTCAGTTTCTGGATCTTCTTCATGTTCAAACCATTCTAATGTACCAAAATAAATAAATAGAATATGAAATCCATGTTCTTTAAAAAAAGATTCATCATCTTTTTGAATTTTTCTAATCTTAGTCTCGAGACTATCAATTTTATTATCAATTGGAAGTAATACTATTTCATTTGATGATTTTATTTCGGAATTATCTAATATTTCTTCAATTATTTTACTATCATCTTTCTCTTGATTTTTATTATTTTTTTTATACCCCACAATATCAAAAATTGTATTTTTTTCATTATTTATGATATAGTTGAATACCTTTTCAAAATAATTCTCATCATTCTTAAATATACCAACATTAATTCTTTTACAATATGATCTTGATAAATTATAAAGTTGATTTTTTTTACTGAAATCTAGTATTTTTTCTTTTCATGATTTTAATTTACTGCTATCCATACAAACCTATTAGTTTAACATTGATAAGCAAATTATATATATAATTTTAAGAAGCAAAGTTCAAAATGTTTATTGTTCTTGTAACAAAGAATTATAGAACATCTTCATATTTTTAAAGGTTAAAATGACAATTTATTAACATTTTAACTAAAAAAACTACTTTAATATATATACTTTTAATGAAAAAAATACATAAATTTATACCAATTATTTCCTTTATTAAAATTTTTTAAAAATTCTATAGAAATACTATAAATATATTAAGTATTTCTATAAATATTAATATTTATTAATCAACCAATTCAGATCTAAAAATGGCTAAAAATTTTTAGTATAATAGCGATACAAAAGCATTATGATGAGATTAAAGTTAATAAACACAAAATGAACATCAGACATAACGACGAGGTTTACCACGTCACTATGTTTATGTAATGTAAACTTTAGTTTTTGCTTTTTAAAGGGACACCAAGTTTTTGCTTGATGTCCCTTTTTTATCATCATGTATCAAAATAGATTAACAAATTAAGGGGTTTTTATGAAAAACAAAAAGATATTGTGGTTGAGCTTTATTGGTGCATCACTAGCAGAAATCACGAGTGGGGTAATTTCTAGTTTAAACAACTCTCATACATCAACTTTTTCTCACTCTAATACTCAAACTAATAATGAACAACTAGAAAGCGTCATGCCACGTGAAACTTTATTAAACAATGATTCAGCAAACATTGTTTCAGTGAATCTTTCTTCTATTGTTGACGGTAGTAGAATAACGGTGCAGTTTTTTGTTCATTAAATGACAATGATAATACTTTCAGAATCATTGGTATTGATGAATCTAGAGGTAAAATCTCTTGAAGAAATGTTGAATTTAAAGAAAAGATAATAGTAGGTAACAAAGATTACAAATTAACATCTATTGGTGATAATGTTTTTGCTAATCAAGATACCTTAAATGGTTCAATTATTTTCAACTCAGCATTAACTCATATTGGAAATAGCGCATTTAAAAATTGTGCTTCCATATATTCAATTCAGTTTCCTGAATCTTTGAGATGTATTGGAAGTTCAGCATTTGAAAACAATGGTTATCTTCAATGTATTACTTTACTAAAGAAGATGGAACACATCGGAAAAGCTGCATTTAAAGATTGTTGTGCTATTAATAGGGAATTGTATATTCCAGAAGGTATCACTGAAATTGGTGAAGAAACCTTTAGCGGTGTTGCTAATGTAAGATGCGTTTCCTTTCCTACAACTTTAAAAAAGATAGGAAAAAGAGCATTCTACAATTTTAGTCAAATAGAAAGAGCAAACATTCCAAGCTTAGTTACAGAAATCGGTGAAGAAGCTTTTTATAATTGCATCTGATTAACAGATGTTAATCTACCAAGTGGCCTTAAGAAAATTGAAAGTAGTTGTTTCTGAATGTGTACTAGATTAAGAAATCTAGTCATCCCGGACACAGTAGAAAGAATAGAACAATTAGCTTTTGGTAATTGTTGTGCATTAAAAGGTAAGTTGCTCATTCCAAGTTCAGTAAAATGAATTCACTCTACTGCATTCTATGGTACTGGTTACCTTCATGATGCAAATGGGTGTTATATTCATCACCTAATGTTGGATATGCTAAATGACTAATCTGTGCTAATCATAAGAATAAATCTGTAAACTTCACTGGATTTCAAATTGACAGTGAAGTAGTAGGAATTGCTGCTAATGTTTTCTCACCAAGTACTTATTTGGATTCAAAACCAAATCGGACAATTGATGGAAAATTAGATCTTAGTCAAGCTGAAAATCTTAAATACATTTGTGATAATGCTTTTAATGGATGTAGAAAAATGACAGGAGTTTTGTCTTTTAGTCGCAAACTTGAATATATTGGTTTAGGTGCGTTTAAAGATTGTGAAAATTTAACTGGTTTAAATTTTTCAATCATGTCAAATAGACATAATCCTTGTAAAATCTGCTCCCAAGCATTTTACAAATGTAAGAGAATTTCACAAGCATTAAGAATTCCTAACTATGTTACATGAATTGGTGAAGATGCTTTTTATGAGGTAGATGTACAAAGTAGTGCAACTAATGTCTTAGTTACTAGTAACAATGATGAAGGTTGCAATGCTTGACTTATTGGTGGAGAAAATTCAATCGACACTACTCAAACTCAAATCACTATCCCTGACAATGTTTATGGAATAGGTGGAGGTGCATTTAAGAATAACCCTAATTTAGTTTCTATAACTTTAGGGAAAAATCTTAAAGTTATTGGTGAAAGTGCATTTAAAAACTGCTCAAGACTTCAAACTATAATTGGAAGTCCACTACTTGAAAGTATTGATGACAATGCTTTCAATGGATATTCTAGTTTAACAAATATTCCATTTGGTAAAGCAGCTACTCCTAATTTATCCAGAATCGGAATAAGTGCATTTGAAAATTGTGGCAACATGACAGGTAAAATTGATTGACCAAATAAAATTACTTCAGTTAGTGATCGTGCATTCTGTGAATGTACCAACATTAATGATTTTGGCCTAGAAAATAGTAATATCAAGACTATTGGTACTAATGCTTTCAGTAATAATTTTGGTGCAAGTAGATTGACTTGTCCTGTAACACTTAAAACAATTAAATCAAATGCGTTTGAAGGATGTAGTATTCAACAAATTGATTTAAATAGTCAACTTGATGAAATTGGTTCTTGTGCATTTTATAACTGTAAAGAATTAACTGGAGACGTAGTAATTCCAACTAATGTTTCAATTATAAGAGAAAGATCATTCTATGGTACTAATGTAAAACAATTTACTTTCTTAAGTCAAAACCCTACTACATTAGAAAATGAATGATATACACCTACTAACTTAAGGAACCTAAAAGTCTCTTTTTCTAAACGTGTGAATTTGGCTGATTTTTTCAACCAAGGTGTAAGCGTTGAAAGTGTTAAACGTGTTAGTGTAACTAGTTTTACATTAAAAGCACTTGAAAACGAATTTAAAGTTTCATCAAAGACTAGAACCTCTTTTGGAAGATTTAGAACTATTGCTAATCCTGGAGCAAGTAGTTTAGCAACATATAAAATTCAAAGTCCAAACTGA
Source organism: Mycoplasmataceae bacterium (assembly GCA_029009155.1). GTDB lineage: Bacteria > Bacillota_I > Bacilli_A > Mycoplasmatales > Mycoplasmoidaceae > Malacoplasma_A. Next base: position 7,349 of record JAQXJX010000032.1, read on the forward strand.
CAAGAAATTCCTTATTGAATCTCTATTGATTCATTAACAGGTATTATCACTGTTACTCAGGATGCTCCAGTTGGTGATTATGAATTTACTGTTGTGGCAACAAATGCTGAAAATTCTACAAAAAGTGCTAGTACTAATGTTAAACTTCACGTTTTGGAAAACTATACACCATCTCCAGTTGATCCAGTCAATCCAACTCCTCCTTCACCTGTAGACCCAGTAAAGCCAATAAAACCAGGTAATGGTAACATTGACTCATGAAAATATCTTAAGGATAATTGATGAATTTTAGCTTTAATTGGAGCTGGAATTATTATCCTTGCATCAGTATTCTCTATCCTTGCTACACGGAATGATAAACGTACTAAGGCTCTACCACATAGACACAGAAGTAAATAAAAACAAAGAAAATTAATAGTTAATCTAAAGTTTGTATAAGAAAAAAGCACTACTTGTTAGTGTTTTTTTGGCATATATATTCTTAATTTAAACTATTAGGGTCTAATAAGAAGTCATAAATATTCATTATTAAAACGCCTTGTTCATTATAATGCTTACTAACAAAACCACTAGTAATGATGACTTTTTTAAATGAATCATTAATTTTTATTAATGGTCTTTGTTCTTGTTGTTCTTTTTCAAGGTTAGGAATAGAAAAAGCAGATTGAATATATATT
>JAQXJX010000033.1 GCA_029009155.1 Mycoplasmataceae bacterium
AATTTTTTCAATTTTACTACATCCATTAAAAATACCATTTCCAATTGTTTTAATTGAATCATTAAAGATTTCAACACTATTTAATCCACTACAATTAACAAAAATTCTTGATCCAGATAAATCTAATCCATTTGCTCCATAGATTTCTAATTTGCCTGATAAATTTGAACAATTAGCAAAAGCAGCAGTTCCAATTTTTAATAATTTGTTCTCATTTGCATTACCTAATGTCAATGTTCCAGACATGTTAGTGCATCCTTCAAAAGCATAATCATCAATTGATTCAAGACTTTTTTGTGACTCTTGATTTAATGGATTAGTTGATAATGATGTGCAGCTATGGAAAGCGCTATTTCCAATTGTTTTAAGCTTTCCATGACCTAAATCAACTGCTGATAAATTAGTACATTCTTTAAAAGCAGAATCTCCAATTACTTCAATATTATCACCAACTATAATTTTTCCTAATGATGTATTTCCTGTAAACGCGCCACCAGCAATACCGTAAACATTAGAATCAAATTGTAAACTATTAAGTGTTGTAGTTCCATTAACAATACCAATGCATCATTTATTAAAACCAATTTGATCTTCAGAAGAATAAACAATATTAGATGCATCTTTAGTTAAAGCTGTACATCCTTTAAAAGCATCTTTTCCTATTTCATTAACATATGTAGGAATATTTAGTGTGCCAGATAATGATGAGGAATTCAAAAATGCTTCTTGACCAATTGTACATTTAGTTGTTCGTGTAGTATCTTGATCAATAGCTAAACTTGAAAATGTGGTATTAGCAAAAGCTCTAGTGCCAATACTTTCAATAGTATTAGGAAGTCTAATTGTACCTAATAAATCATTACATAAATTAAAAGCAGAATCACCAATTGTTTTAACCTGTGTATATTCTAATCCATAAATTGAAGATCAATCATTATAGAAGAAAGCAGAATCACCAATATATTTTAGTGTTCTGTTATCAGTACCACCAAGCACTAATTGTCCAGCTGTTCCTGTAGAATTATAAAATGTTCCACCAGCAATACCTATGGTATTTTTTTCAATAGCAAAATTAGGTATTTCTTGAACAAAGGAAGCAGTTAATAATCATTTTGCATAACCTTCACCTTCATATGAATAAGCAACATTAAAACCTCATGTTGTTTTTGTATTACATCCTGTACCTGCAAATGCAAAAAGTCCTATTTCAGTTACTGATTCTGGAATTTTTGGAGTGCCAACAAAAGAAGTATCATATTGAAAAGCACATTGACCAATAGATTCTAATTTTTTAGGAAAATTAATTATTTTAAGTTTAGAGGCATAACAAAAAGCATAATCCCCAATCTTAGTTAAATTTGAAGTTTCTTCGTTAATAATTACATTAGTTAGATTACTGCAACCATAGAAGGCATATTTATCAATTAATTCAACTGAATCAGCAACATTTACATCTGTTAAACCAGTACAGCTTTGGAATGAATAGGATCCAATTCTTGTTACATGATTAGAAACATCAACTTTTGTTAAACTTGTACAGCTATTGAAAGCATAATTATCTATTTCAACAAGTGAATCAGGAAGTAGAATATTAGCTAACTTAACACAATTATTAAAAGCATTTTGACCAATTTTAGTTAATTTATTAGAAAGAGTAACTTCAGTTAATTTAGAACATCCTTGAAAAGTTGAAGGTAAGATTTCAGTAATTTCATTAGGGATAACAACTCTATTAGCAATACTACTGCAATCTTTAAAAGCACAGGATCCAATGTATTTTACTGAACTTGGGATAGTAAGACCTGTAATTTGATTACAGCCATCAAAAGCATAATCTCCAATATATGTAACTGTAGTTGGTAAAATGATAGATCCA